>JBBDMW010000062.1:29221-52477 GCA_040878005.1 Dehalococcoidia bacterium | reverse complement strand
TGGATGAGGTCGGACCCCATTCGGTCTGGTGGCAAGTCTTTACCTGGCCGTGGATCAGCTTTATCTGCTGTGGCTAGCATTTGGATTAACGCAGCCTGACGTGCCTGGTTGCAGGGAACAGGGCAGCCGACACCGCGTATGGGGCGTTGGGGAGTGGCCGCCTGTGGCGGCCATTGTCCCCGCACCACACCGGGTCTCTCGTTCATGCTCACCTACGGTTCGGACACTCTTCGAGGCTCGCTTGTTGGCTCGAGTGTCCGGTCGAGACGACATTGTGGTGGTTGGAGTGAATCGCGGGAAGGGCGCAGCAAGCTGCGCCCCTACCATGTCGTGCTGGAGGCAGCCGTGACGTGGTGGCCGCCGGGGGTTGGCCGAACTGGGTTCCCGCCTTCGCGGGAAAGACTGTTTGGTGAGTGGCTCGCTGGTGATTGAAGTGCGGCGCCAAGACCCCACTGCCCCAGGTCTCTGGTTTGTACTTGCCTTCGCTCGACCCGCTATCGCGGGTACCCCGACTCTTCGAGGCTCCGGTCTTTACTTGCTTCGCTTCGGACAATGGGCGGCTCGGGGTTCGGGCGAGACGACAGTTTGGTGGGTGTTTCGTGGTGGTTGAAGTTGGATCGCCGACGAGGGCAGCCACGCAGGGCTGCCCCTACTAGAACTCCTGGGTTGCGGGGGTGGTTGTTCATTGGTGGCGGTGGCCCTTGTTCAGGTTTGCCAGATGGTGCGTTTTTGGATTGTGTCCTCGTCCAGTTCGATGCCCCAGCCGGGGGTGTCAGGCAGCACCATGTCGCCATCGATGGTTTCCGGGTAGGTAGCGAACATCTCCCGCTTCTTGTCCCAGCGCACGTACTGCAACTCATCCTGGTCCGGGTATGTGAACGGGTCCGGGAAGACCTCCACGAAGGTGCCGTTCGGGACCGCCGCAACGAGGTGGGCGTGTATGTGCGGCCCGTGGTGCGGGGCCATGGGGATGCCCTTTGCGCTGCACACGGCGGCCACCTTCAGCCATTCTGACGGGCCGCCCGTTCGCATGCAGTCGAACTCCATGAAGCGGATGCCTGACTGCTCAACCATCTCCGCAGCATCCCATCGAGTCTCGCACTGCTCCCCGCCGGCGAGTGGGATGTCGATGGTATCGGCCACACGGCGCAGGCCGGAGTAGCCTTCATACCAGTGGGCAGGCTCCTCGAACCAGAATATGTCGCTGGGCGTGTACAACTCTGCGGCCCGAATCGCCTCCTGGGAGTCGTAAGCCTCGTTGACGTCCAGCATGAGCTTCATGTCTGGCCCAACAGCCTCACGTACTGCGGCTACGCGCTCCACGTCTTCCTCAAGCGTCATGCCGCCAACCCGCATCTTGAGAGCCTTGAATCCCTGCCGGGCATATTTTCCGCACTCCGAAACCAGGTGGTCCAGCGACTTGCCATCGCGGTAGTAGCCGCCCGCAAGGTAGCAGGGCACACGGTTGCTGCCAGTGCCAAGCAGCCTGTAAACGGGCAGGCCTAGGGCCTTGGCCTTCAGGTCCCAGAGCGCCATGTCCACGGCTGCGATGGATGCCATGATCTGCCTGCGGCTCCAGCCCTTCCCGCTCCAGTTCTTCTGGTACGTAAGCCTGAACATGTCACTCCACAGCCGCTCGTGCTCAAGGGCGTCCTGCCCTACAAGGAGCGGGGCGATGGCGCCAGGCACTATACCGGCGGCGTTGCCGGGTGCGAAGTTTCCGCTGCGGTCAGTGGTGAATATGCCCGGCAGCTGGTCGGTGTGGCCGAGGCCCACCAGGCCGTCTTCGGTGTGTATCCGCACGACGAGCTCATGGGCCGTTGTGACGGGCACGAGGGACATCCAGAACGGCGGATCAAAGGGCGGCCACACCAACACCTGTACGTCTACCTTCGTGATCTTCATGGCGCCTGCCTTCGAGGGTTGCTTACGGGCTAGGAATGGCCGCTTTTGATGCTGGAGGATGACTGTACATCAGGCGCGAGGGCGTAGCACACATGGGGGACGCGGCAAAGTGGCGTGCACCGTGCCAAAATGGCGGCAGTCAATCGCCGGTGCGTCCAGTTGGGCGCGCCGACGGTCGCCAGTCAAATGTCATCAGTCCAGCAGCAGGGGAGAGAACATGCCTGAGAACCGAATCTTTGCGCGAAACCGTGAGGGCAAGAAGGCCCAGGTGATGCAGCTCATCTGGCCGTCGACCGAGCTTGTGGAGCTGGCGGCCATCGCGGGGTTCGACGGCGTGGACATAGACGGCGAGCACGGTGCGTTCTCGCCCCTGGACATCGACCTGGTCTGCCGCACCGCCCAGGGCTTCGGTATGACCGTGACGGCGAGGGTGCCCAGCGTGGACCCGGTTGCCATCAATGTTTACCTGGCAAGGGGCGTGCAGGGCATACAGGGCCCGCACATTGAGACGGCTGAGCAGGCGCAATTGCTGGCGGACTCCTGCATGTTCCCGCCGGACGGCGAGCGGTCATGGGGGCCGGGCCGCGGCACCGAGTACGGACACGAGCCGAACATCAAGAACCTGCACGGCGGCAACGTGGAGTACATGAGGGACGCCAACGCGAACATTTACATCTACGGCCAGATCGAGTCCCGCAAGGGCGTTGAGAACCTGGACGAGATACTCAAGGTGAAGCACCTGCACGCCATTGCCTACGGAGCGAACGACATGGCAAGCTCGCTGGGGCACCCCGGCGAGCCGAACCACCCCGACGTCAAGGCGGCGCATGCGGACATTGAGAAGCGGGTTCGCGCCGCTGGCAAGCACCTGATGACGGACAGGTTCACGCCGCTGCGTGTCTCAACCTTCCTGCTGGACAAGCTGATGGACTACACGAAGCAGCATGCAAACGACGCTGCGACGGTGGACGGGGCGTAGCCAACAGCAGTAGCGCCGGGTGCAAGCCTGGCGCTGCGGGTCATGCGCCCTGGTACATCAGGGCGTGTGATACGTCGACCACCTCGTACTTCACGCCGGCCTGTTTGACCGCGGCCTCGCCCTGGCCTGTGATCAGCAGCGTCCCGCCGGCGCCCACGGCGCGGCCGTCCACCATGATGACCTTTCCGCTGGCCAGGCTCATGACAGCGCGGCCCTGCACCGGGTCAATGATGGTGAAGTCGGCGTCGGCGTCTTCGCTCATGCGGCCCTTGCGCGCGAGGCCCAGCATGAGCGCAGGGTTGTAACTGAGCTTCGCTGCCATATCGAGAGGCTCAAGCGCGCCGAAGCGGACCATGGCCATCGTCTTCTCAATGTTCACGTTGCGCGGGAAGACACCGGCATCGCTGCCCACAGCATCGATGATGAACGAGCCGTCGCCGCGCTTCGCTGCGGTCAACTGGAATGCTGTGTCAGCCCGGTTCACGGGAAAGCTCAGCGCCACGTTCGTTTCCGCGGCGTCAAACACCGTCACGCCTTCCGCGCCGTTCACCAGCTGCATGCGGCCGCCAGACTGCACAACCGCGGAACCGTATCCGTCACGAATGGCGCTCCTGATGCCGTCAGCGGTGGGCGGGTAGCCGCGGAGGCGCAGGCAGTTCTTTACGACGTCTGCCATGGCGTTGCCTTCCGAGTCGCAACTGCCCAGGGTGAAGTTCGGGGTTGCCATGTGAACCTCTGACACGACCCTGCCCCGGAGTCCGTCGATGATCTCCAGTGACTCTCGCACCTCCTCGTTCGGCGGGAGTATGGAGCCCCGGCAGTAAGCGTTCACGTGGGCAATATGCACCCTGCCGTCGGCCCCCAGCAGGCCCGGGACCTCGCGCAGACCGTCCAGCCTGCTGCCGGTCTCCTTCGTGCCCACGTGGAACGCCACGTATGCCCGCGCTTCATTGCATGCAGCGATGATGTTGGCAGTCACTTCCGGTGTGAACGGGTAGTAGCCGCCCCACATCTTCAGGCCGAGCGACCCGGCAGTGAGCGCGGACGCCAGGACTTCACGGATAACGGGCATGGGCGGGTCATCCTTCGGCAGTGTGTAGCCGGGGCGAAGCATGCCAAGGCCGCCCACGGTCAGACCGGAGCCGCTCCGGCCAATGCCGTCGATCAGCGTGGAGATGTCGCCGCCAAGGTCGATGGCCGTGGTTGCGCCTGCCTCCACCACCATGCGGAGGCCCACGGTGGGGTCCGTTATGCCGGCGAACGCCCACGAAACGTGGACGTGCGGGTCAATCATGCCGGGCATGACCCAGCGGCCGGAGGCGTCTATGATGTCATCTGCGTCACCGGGGTCGAGTTCTTCGGCTACAGCGGCGATGCGGCCACTGGTGATGCCGATATCCCTTAATGCGTCCAGGCCGGAGGCCGCATCAAGAATCCTGCCGCCGGAGATCACCAGGTCAAACTTTGCCATCAATACCACGCCTCTCGCTGCAAAAACGTTGCTGTGATGTAGCCGAGCCCGGCAAATACTAATACCTTTATTGGCATGAATACCCCTGGCACCATTCGAAACCTTGCCCCCGGCGTTGCAATAGTGGCATTTGCCATGCTGCTCATGTTGGCCATCAGCGGCCCTGTGGCCGCACAGGGTGAAGAGGCGGACCCGGCAGGCGCCGAGATAACGCGCCAGCAGACCGATGGCTACGACATCTCTATATATGTGTCACCGGAGCAGCCAAGGGCCGATTGGGCGGTCTTCACCGTTTTCCCGCGCATGGCTGACACGGGCGAGCCTGTGGAGTCAGCCGTTGTGCACGTCTACGGATCGCCTGCGGACGGCGGCAGGCGGCAGGGCAGCCCGGCGCTGAACACGCCTGACGACCGCGGCAGGTACATAGGCCGGCTCAACCTGCTGAGCTACGTCGGTCTATGGGCTATCGAAGCTGAGGTGGACGGCCCGGCGGGAGTAGCATCGGTCACCGCTCCGGTGGAGGTTGTGCCGCGAGCGCTGGCGCGTGAGAACCTGCCGTACGGCACCACGGTATGGGCGCTTATAATCGTAGCGTTCGTGGGCGGCGCGCTGTGGCTGGTTTATTCATCAAAGCGCGCCCGTAGGAAGCAACAGGCCAGGCAGCATGGCAGCCAGGCGGGGCACGGCGGCGCTTAGCTCTCCCAGGCGGCAAGTTCATCTGCGAACGTGAACACTGCTGGCAGGCCGCCTGTATGGAGGAATATCACCGTCTCGTCTTTGCCCACTTCACCCTTCCTCACCTGGTCCACCAGCGCAGCCATCACTGTGCCCGTGTAATTGGGGTCCAGTATCACCGCGTCCGTGCGTGCAGCCAGGTGAACCGCTTCCAGCACCTCAGCTGTTGGAATCCCATAGCCCTCCCCAACGTACTGGTCCAGCACACGCATCTCGGCCGGGTCGAACGTGGCGGGCAGGTCCATCAGGTTCTTGATGTCATCTGCATGTTGGAAGATATAGCTGTCCAGCGGCATGTCATAGTTGACCGTGACGCCAGTGAACTTCCAGTCCAGCCCCAGGTTTTTCGCCACCAGCATCAGCCCGCAGAGCGACCGGCCCGCCACACCGAATATGTGCACACGGTCAAGCCCAAGCTCTTCGACCTGGTCCAGCAGCTCCAGACCTGCGCCCACGAACCCGATCATGCCGACTACCCGCGGGAACAGGTGGTCCTGCACAAGGTACGGCTTGTAGCCCTCTGCTTCCATCTGCTCTTTCAGCTTCACTGCGTACTCATGGGCCGGCTTGCCGGACTGCTCCGGTCCCAGGAGGTGCATTTCTGCGCCCAGCAGCTTGTCGACGAGTACGTTGCCCTGAATCGGGCGGCCCCTGGCGTTCTGCAGGATCAGCACGTAACGCATGCCCATCTTGTTGGCAGCGGCGGCAGTCATGCGGGCGTTGTTGGAGTGGTAATCCATGATGTTGATCACGGAGTCGTAGCCCTCGTCACGGATGTGTGGCATCTCGTACTCGTAGTGCCGGGCCTTGTTGCCGCCGTACACCAGGCCGGTCATGTCTTCGCGCTTGACCAGTATGCGCGGCCCTTCCAATGACTTGGTGAGGCGCGGCATCTCTTCCAGCGGCGTGGGAAGGTGGGCCATTCGGACGCGTGGAAACTTGGTGAGCCTGGCTTTTAGCTGGGCACGTGTCATGAGGGCGCGGTTGGGCATCAGGCAGGTTCTCCGGTTTGGCGGGCGGCATGTGAGGCCAGGGCATGTATGGCAGGCAGCGCCATTTTAGCGCGCTCAGCCTAGAAGGTCGGCCTCGGTGTGATGCGTAGCTGCGGTGCACTGGTTTTTTTGTCTTGACCGGGCGAGCGCTTCATCCGCTGCCGTCACGAGTGCGTCGGCGTCAGGCATGACCGCAGGCGGCCCTGCTGCCCCGGTGCTGAACTTTGTGGACATGGACTCCGAGGCTATGCGTTTCAATTTGTTCGACACGGCCTGAGCCTGCGCTCCGTCAGTGTCCGGCATGACCAGCAGGAACTCATCGCCCCCGAGGCGACCCAGCCGATCTGTGAGGCGGGTGTTTGCTCGTATCAATGACGTGACAGCAAGCAGGGCATGATCGCCGGCGGAGTGGCCGTTTCGGTCGTTGATGGACTTCAGGCCATCCATGTCCAGGTAGAGCACGCTGAGGGGCCTGTTGAATCGCCGTGCCCGTGCTGCTTCTATTTCCAACTCGGCCAGTATGGCGCGGCGCGTCAAGACGCCCGTCAGTGCATCATGGTCGGCCATCTGCCGCAGCCTTGATTCACGCCGGCGGGCATCGCGGGCGAGCGCGAGCAGTATCCGTTCCGCCATGTCATCGAGCGCCATGTGCAGGTCTTTTGATTCGCCGGCCGCGTGCGCCACAGCCCGGCGTAGCGGCATGACGAGGCCCGGCGCTGAAGGGGCGGTTTCTGCGCCGTTGCCCCATGGCGGCAGGCGTAGCGCCCCTGCCAGCGTGTGGTCCTGCCCGCCGCGAAGCCACGTCGCTATTTGCGTGACTGCTGAGTTGACCGTGGAGTCCGTGCCGGAGGTGATCCAGCAGGCTGATGTGGCTGCATTTTGCCATTCGGCAGCCACCTGGTCAGCACATATTTCCATGATGTCAGCGATGCGTTCATGTGCATTATTCATGGCGGCGTATGCTTAAAATAGCGTTCATTCCTGCTTCATACTAGTTCATGGACTGGACCAATTGTGTGAGAACGTCATGGAACATGGGTAATTACACACAATATTCACATGGCTCACGCAAACGTCGTTCACTATACTGCAAGTTACATGCATTCCTTCCTGCACGCTGGCGATTCAACCCAGGACGATTTCTCATCTGGAGGTTACCCGGGCGGGAGTGGCACGCCTGTTAACAACACCGCGGATGAGGAAGAGCAAGGGGCCTGGTCAATGGCTGGCTCCGACTTTCTGGTCACCCTGGCCCATGAACTGCGCACACCAATCTCGTCTCTCAGGGTTTCGTTCGACTTGCTGAAAGACCCGGCGGTGGAAAAGGGCAGCGCTGGCGAACTCCAGAGGCTGATGGACAACGCAGAACGCAGCCTGGGGCGCCTGGAGATACAGGTTGCGAACCTGTTGGAGATCGGGTATCTCAGGGATGGCGCCCTCAGTCTTCGCCAGGAGTGGGCGAGCATACATTTGCCAGTTTCATCAGCTCTGGACCAGGTTAGATCTGCGGCTATGCAGCGAAGTGTTGCGGTTGAATTGACGGTTGAGGAAGATTTGCCTGATGTTTATGTGGACGCAGTGCGAGTGAGTCAAATCCTTGTTCATTTGCTCTCCAATGGAATCAAATTCACTCCGGTAAACGGAGTGGTGACGTTGGCGGTGACAAAAACTGGTGCAAACGATGATGTCTCAGTCACAAGTGGCGGGTTGGAGGATCGAGTTCTACATATGACAGTGACAGACGAGGGGCCGGGAATTGATCCGGCACATGCTGAGAAGGTGTTCCTGCCGTTCTACCAGGTTGAATCCGGTCCGTCTGGAGGCAGGTCAGGCGCAGGGTTGGGCCTGGCGATGGCCAAGGGGCTGGTTGAACTGCACGGCGGCCGGATCTGGGTCGAAAGTGAAATGGGCGGAGGCTCGAGATTTCACTTCACCATTCCCTGCGAGGCAAAACGATGAAAGTCCTGGTAGTTGACGACGACCCGGACATCATTGAGGCGGTCAGCATCTGCTTCGCCCTCAGGTGGCCGGATGCGAAGGTGGTGGATGCCCCGGACGGTGAGACGGGGCTGGAACAGTTCCGCGACGAGAACCCGGACGTGGTGATACTGGACCTGGGACTGCCGGACGCCAATGGCCTGGACATATGCTCCAGGATCCGGGAGGTGTCGCAGGTGCCCATCCTCATTCTCACCGCCAGGGGTGGCGAGATGAACAAGGTGCGCGGCCTTGAGTTGGGCGCTGACGACTACATAACCAAGCCTTTCAGCCACCTTGAACTGCTGGCTCGCATCAAGGCCGTTCTCAGGCGATCTACTCTTGGCCTCCTGGGCGGGAACGAGGAGCCGTTTGAAAACGGGCGCTTCAGGTTCGATTACGCTGCGCACCGGGTTTACCTGGACGACCAGCAGGCATCGCTCACCCCCACCGAATACAACCTGCTCTACCACCTGACCAAAAACTTTCCGAACGTGGTCCCGCACAAGACCCTGCTGGCCAAGGTGTGGGGCAGGGAATACATAGACGAGGCTGACTACCTGAAGGTTCACATACAGCGCATTCGCAGCAAGTTCACGGCCATTGACCCAAAGGCCCAGTTGATCGCCAACGAGCGGGGTGTTGGATACAGGCTCTCCATCAAGTGATAAGAGGGAACTCAAGCCTCCCAGCCCCGTGTACCGGCCTAACTTCTGCGACGGTTCACCCATTCTTTACGGGAGCTTCACCGCCGGTTAACTGCACCCGCGAAGCGGTGTCCATATCCTGATGAACACGACTTTGGGGATCTCCGCGCTATTTTGCAATGCCTGAGGGAAACATGCCGGGTGCGAACGGTGAAATTCAGCCGCGCTCCGGTGACTACACCTGCGCAAGCTGCCTGGCTGCTTTCGAGTGGCTGCCGACCACGTTGGAAGGGCAGGATTTCTGCTGCTTTGGGTGCTCACTGGGCGGCCCGTGTAACTGCACGTACACCGTAGAGCCGCCCGATCCTAGCGACGTCGGCCAGCCCGTTGCCAATGGAGAGCCGGGCCCGAAGGCGGAGACGGGCCGGCAGAGTGCTGCACCTCAACATGGCGTGGTGATGGCGGCCGTAAACGAACTGCCTGCGGCGATTCGCCCCGCCGTCCTGCTCCGGATGACTCGCGACGCCTCGGACCGGGAGATTGGCGAGGAGCTGGGGCTGACGCCTGTTGACGTGGAGAATTGTCTTAGGCAGGGCCAGGCAATTCTCGAACGCACCATAGGCTCAAATTTCAGAATCGAGTTCATGCCTCCGCCGGACAATACGGCGGAGGCGGACGAGACAGGCAGGCATGCGGTGGACACGGCCGCGCAGCGCGGCGGGCAGTTGACGGAGGCGATGACCAGATCCCTGTCCGCGTTGTCCTCGTCGCTGCAGGGCGAGGCCGCCCCTTCGAACCGGGATACAAAGGCTCAGAAGACCATCAGCGAAGCCCTGCAGGATGCATCAGAGATATTTCGCCTGGCTGCGGAGCGTCTTGATCATCCAAACGGTCACAGCGTTCCGCTGCGCCGGATCCTGGTGGACCGGCCTGATGGCGAGCTTACACTCCTGGCATCCGGCGTCTCGGACCCTGCCGCGTACCTGGCGGTCCTTGATGCGCTCCCGCAGGTGCAGTGGGTCAGGGTCGAATCGGTGGATGCGGACACGGCAGCCTACAAGGTACAGGCTGAATCGGTGAGCGCTCTCGTTTGCGGACTCCTATCGCTGGGTCCGGGATACCGGCCTCAGAAGCTGCGCCTCCGGGCTGACGCGATTGAGGTGACAGTTCCTGCCACTGCGCCCAGGGCAGGCAGCAATGGCCACAAGCCGGGACCTGTATTCGAACTGGGCGCTGACGCATTCTTCGGAGCGCGTCATTTCGTCACCATGAATGGCCAGCAGGGACCGCCGCATCACCACTCCTACCGTGTTGAAGTGCTGGTGGAGTCTCCTTCGCAGGACAGCGACGGGGTGGTCATAGGGTTCAGGGAGGTCAGGGCGCTGGTGGAGGCCATTGTCGAGGACTACAGCGAGACGCTCCTGAACACGGTCCCGCCCTTCCACGAGGTACAGCCAACGTCAGAGAACATCGCCAGGGTAATCTTCGAAAAGCTGGCCGGGCAGCTTGGCGAAGAGCCCATTCGCCTCAAGCAGGTCAAAGTGTGGGAGAGCCCCACCAACCACGCTTCATACTCTGATGCCGCACTTGCGACCCGCGAATAAGTACCTGCTCGCCGCGCTGGCGATCACGGCCGGAACGTTCCTCATGTACCAGGACATCGTCCTGCCGCGGGACGCGAGCTTGGCCTATCCATGGTCTTCCGACGCGTGGGGACACCTCATCAAGGCCGTTTACCTGCGGGAGGAGATCGGCCAGGGCAACTGGTACCCGGACCTGTTCCCGTCGTGGTACAGCGGCCAGCAGATGCTGCGCTATTTTCCTCCGCTCCCGTACTACATGCTGGTTGGGCTGTACGAGGTTACCGGGAGCATCTGGACCGCAGGCAACATTTACCTTTTCCTGGGCGCGCTGGGCGGTGGCCTGTCACTGTTGCTGTTTGGCTCCCGGATCGGAATTGGCTGGGCGACGGCCGCCGGTCTTCTGTACGTGGCGTTCCCGGACAACATCCGCGTTGCCTTCGCAGAGGGCAACCTGCCGCGCGTAATGGCCACTGCGCTCCTTCCGGTGGCGCTCTATTTCCTGCTCAACATGCTCCAGCGGGATGGCCGAACGCGGGACTTTATCGGACTCGTGGTCATCATCAGCCTCATTGTGCTGTCGCATGCAATGATGGCGGCCATATTCCTGTTGGGGCTGGGAATGTTTGCCGTGTCTTACTGGCTGGTGGCGCACACGCCTTTTCGTGTGGCCGGAGTCAGCGTGCTGGCACTGGGCGCCGGTCTGGCTGTGTCTGGCTGGTGGATGCTGCCCTCGCTCACGGGCGGCATCACCGAGTTGGACCAGCAGGCGGCAAGCGAAGCTATCGCGCAGTTCCCGGTGACCATTGCCCTGAACCCCGGGCTGAGAAGCGGGAACCTGGAGATCTTCTACGCAGGTCTTTCTGTTCTGTTGGTGACGCTGGCCGGAGCGTTCTTCTGGAGACGAATGGACCCGTGGATGCGGGCGCTCCTGCCGGTGGCCGTGTTCATGGCCCTGGTGGGTTCCACTCTCATAGTGGATGTCTGGCGAGCTTTGCCTGCCCACCATCTCTTCTGGCCGCTCAGGTTCATGAGCTTCTCCGGCCTGGTCATGATCATCGTGAGCGTTGGCCTGGCAAGGATCATGTTCAGGCTCGGTAAATCTCCCGACCGGCGCTGGATGCGCTTTGCCGCGCTGGCCATACCGCTGCTGGCGGCCGTGGACTTTCTGCCATCGCAAGCGTTGGTGCATGGCCGGGAGTTGCCACAGGACATTGAGCGGGTGGCGGTCGACCTCAGGGACCTGGACGGCTGGCGAGTAGGGACTGCCGACCTGAGCCGCCTCGGGTCAGTGCCGGCCATGCTGTTCACCACGGTGGGCAACCGTGAGCAGGTGTTCGGCTGGGCGTTCCAGGGGAGCATTACCGCGCCGCTGCTGGCCCGTGTCAACCAGAGCATGACGGATGGCCATCTGGAGTATGCGGTAAACAGATTCGAACGCCTGGGCGCTGATGACATAGTCCTGCTGTCCGATTCAGAGATAGACCCGGAGTTTGGGCCTGCACTGGCAGACGCAGGTTACGAGCTTGTCTCGGCATCGTCCCGTCTCAAGCTTTACCACAGGGACGGGGCGCCGCGGGCGGTTCGCGTTCCCTTGCGGGTGCTGGGCATAGGTTCCGGCGCAAACAACCTGGCCCTGCTTTTTCCTGAAATCAGCGTCGGCTCTTCTGCAAACATCAACGATTACGATCCAACGTTCCTTGACGAGTTCGACACACTGGTCCTCTCCCGTTTCGTTTTCGATCACCGCGGCAGGGCTGAGGAGGTCATCAGGGACTTCGCCGCATCCGGCAAGACAGTGCTCGTTGACCTGACATCTGCACCGCCAGACCCGCTGGCACGGGAACCCAAGTTCCTGGGCGTATACGGGGAGCCTGTGCTGCAGATGACGCAGGCAAGGACGATCGTGGACGGCGAGATGACGCCTCTGCTGCCGTTCTCGGACGAGTTCGGCCCGTGGAGAAGCGTGACCCCGCAAGGCGCAGACGAGGTGCTGGTGCCGTTCGAGTACATGGTTGCTACCGGTGCGGCGGTGGCGCGCAACACTTACGGAGAAGGCCAGGTGATCTTCCTTGGCCTCAACCTGATGTTCCACGCTGCCATCACTGCGGACCCCACGGCGATCAGGCTGCTGGAAGACGCACTCGGCATACCAGCGGGGTTAATGCCCCAGGACGAGCAGATCGAACTGTCAGACTATTCAGCCCATGAGGACGGTTGGCGGTTCAGTATCTCGATGCCAAATGAGGGCTGGGTCCTGCTCCCCATGGCACACCATGGCGGCACCAGCGTCGAGGTGAATGGTCGAAGCGTTGAGACGGTTGGCGTGGAAACACTGACGCTTGCACGCATGCCCGGAGGCACAAGCTCAGTGCATATTAAGTCAGAAGAGACTGCCGTTTACCCGATCGGCAGGGCCATCACCCTGCTTGGCCTGATCATCACCGTGGGGTATTCCGCCCGCAACCTCAGGCGCCTGATGCCCCCCCTGCCCTGGCGGGGCAGAGCACGGCAGACCGCCGACCCGCGCAGCATTGGGTGGCGCCCGCCCGCACCGGGAGGCAGTGACCTATGAACAACGTCGCGAGACTGCCAAACCGAGTTCGGTTACTGGTCCTATTCGGCGCTGTCCTTGCCGTGGCGCTGGCCCACACGACTGCTGTTCCATCACTCGCAGATTCAGACCTTGCGCGCGACGACTTTGAGTTGGGCGCATTGAACGAGGGGCTTGGCTGGCTCAGTTCATGGCAGTTGCAGGGTGATGTGACCGCCACCACGGCAGATGGCCCATCCCAGGGTTCCTGGCACATGCGCCTGGCTGGCGAGGAGGCCAGTGCATCACGGGCAGCGGACGTTACTGCCTCCCCCGATGTCCAATTAGGGTTCGACGCAAGGCTGCATGCTGGTGAAGACGGTGATCCGGCCGCCCAACTGGTCATCAGCAAAGATGGCGGCGGCCCCACGGTTGTTCATACGTGGGCGGCCAGCGACTTCGATGGCGCCTACCGGTCGTACCAGTTCGACCTGGACGCCATGGGGATAACGCCCGCGAACGACCTGACAGTTACGTTCGAAGTTGTTGCAGGCGACCTCTTCGTAGACGAGGTTGTCATTGGCAGCGTACCGCCGTTTCCTCCGATTGCCACTCCATCGGTGCAGGGCGAGATCACCCTTGATGGAAGCTTTGAGGACTGGACCGGCCATGCTTTCCTGGCAGACCCGTATGGCGACTCAACATCGTCCTCACGCCGGGATCTCCACCAGTTCTACTGGGCCAACAACCCTGACGAAGAGATCAACTACCACATGATCAAGAGGCACACTACGGATGGCGGCGACGGCGACGGTGAGGAAGACGAAGAGGACGAGGGCGAGGAAGATGACGAGGGCGATGGTGAGAACGGCCAGGACCAAAGCGTGGAATACATCCTCTATGTGGATACCAACAACAACGGCAGCTTTGGCAACTCCGCGGACCGGAAGGTGCAGGTCACCTATCAGCCACAAGCCGGCGACAGCAAGGTGCGGGTGCGGGTGCGTGGCGGGTCCAACAATGGGCTGATTTCGGACAGCGGGTGGGTTGACTGGGGCGAAAGCCGGGAGGAGGGTGGCCAGCGCGTGGAATTCGCCGTCACCTGGCAAAGCCTTGGCATATCGCTCGGCGACGTGATCAGGATGTACGCCATCTCGTACACGCGCGGGCTTGGCAATCCAAACGTGCAGGACAGACTGCCTGACGGCACAGCCGACATCCAGTGGTCCCCGGCATCCATCTTCGGCCCGTGGCTGCTGGGAGGCGTTTTCGCCCTGGGGGTGGGCACTGTCTGGTTCCTGAGAGGCAGGCACGTATGGCGCCGTGGCTGATCTGGTCCCTGATAGCGGCGTGGGCGCTGGCTGTGCTGTTCTTCAGGCTGAACAGGATATGGCTGTTCTACTACATCCTCGGCTCAGTGGGACTGGCGTTCATCATCATATTCGTGGGGCGCTCGACTTTCCTGGAGCCTGCCCTGCAGAGCGGCGTGGCCTCTGGCGTCCATGTGTTGTCGAGCGTGATAGGCATACCGACAGAGGTGTTCCGTGCTGCGCCGGGGGCCATCCTGGTGCTGGTCATATCGCAGGACATTGGCTGGACCATGCTGCAGGTCACAATCGAGTCCTCCGGCCTGCTGGAATCCGCGGTAATCGCCGGGATGCTTCTCTTCTACCCCGGCTGGACGATAGGCAGGCGCATCCAGTTCACCATAATCGCCCTGGTGCTTACATACCTGGCAAACGTCGTGCGGCTCATGATCATAGTCCTGACCCTGCACGAGGCTGGCAAAGATTCGCTGCTCATATCGCACACCATAGTGGGCAGGGCGGTCTTCTTCTTGCTGGTTGTCGCCATCTATTGGTATCTCATGACGCGGCCCACCCTCAGAACCGTCAAGCGCAAGCTTGACCGCGAGATGATGTCATGACGGACCAGGTGCTGGGGTTCGTGCTCTTCTGGGGTGTCTGGCTCTTCGTGCCGATGCTCATCGATGGTGTGACCGCGGTGGCATACTTCATTGGCGCTTACCGCTCCCGCCATGATGTTCTTTCGACCGGCAAATCTGCCCGGATCAAGAACCCTCCACTGGTGTCCATCATCATCCCCGCGCATAACGCGGCCGGCGTGATTTCGCACTGCCTGGAGTCAATTCGTCGCCAGACGTACGACCAGGAGAAGATCGAGATCCTGGTCGTGGACAATAAGAGCGCAGACCATACCCGCCGAGTGCTGTCCACAGAGCAGTCGAAGCCGTTCGGTGGAGTGATGAACTGGATAACGCTCCCATACCGGGGGAAGTCAGGCGCACTGAACGCCGGCATCCACCGTGTAAGCGGAGACATCATCTGCAACATTGATGCGGACACTGTCCTGGACAAGGACGCCATCCTGGAGATGGTGCGGGCCTTTGATGAAGACCCGAAGGTTGCCGCGGTCACAGGGGCGATCGAAGTCCTGCCTGCCTATATTGACCCGGCGACTGGCAAGAAGCGGAAGACGCACCCGCTCAAGTACGTGATGGCCGAGGCGGAGTTCCTCGAGTACTACTCGGGTTTCCGGATTGGCCGGCAGTACCAGAGCCGCACCTCCAGCCTCTTCACCCTGGCAGGAGCGTTTTCTGCGTTCCGGCGGGACGTGCTGCTAAACACGTTCATGTATGACGAGCGGACGGTGTCTGAAGATACGGACCTCACGTTCTTCATAGCGTCCAGGTTCCCTGACCGCAAGGTGCGTGCTGTCGCCCGGGCCGTGGCGTACGTGCATCCCACTGAGACCCTGAAGGCTTTATACGCCCAGCGAGTCAGGTGGCAGCGCGGCCAGTTAGAGGTGGCAGCCATGTATCCGGAGTTTGAGCGGCACCCGTTCCGCATCAGGGGGCTGGCCCTGCCAAAGTCGCTGATCATTGATCACACGCTGGCGTTTCCGCGGGTGGTGTGGACGTTCCTGCTGCCAATGATGTACTTCATTGGCTATCCACTGTCGCTGGTGGTCAGCGCCTCACTCTCGATGTACCTCATCTACATGGCGGTGGATGGACTGTACATGGGCGTGGCGTACATGCTGGCTGAGGGCGAGGCAAAGTCCCGGATCCGGCAGCACTGGTGGATGGTCCTGTTCATGCCGGCGTTCCGCTGGACCACGTTCTGGTTCCGCTTCGGCGGGTTCCTCGCAGTCATGATGGAGCCGAAGGAGTGGCGAGTCCGAGACCCGGTCACCGAGACTCGGGTGGGCGTACGGAAGGTGGGAGTCGCCACGCTCACATTCCTCACCCAGTCATTCCTGCCACGGCTGGCCGCGCTGTTCGGCATAGTGATCAGGACTCGCTAGAGATGCCTCCCGGCTCGCCTGTCACATTGGCACGGTTGAAGATTGTGCCCCGCGGGCGCTCCGCTCCGAGACTCCACGCTTGTAGCCAGCCCCTACTCCCGAGCGTGGGAGGCCGCTCCGAATGAAAGCCGCAGGGATGGCGCGGGCGCTCTCGGTCCCACGTTGGGTTTCTCAACTATCGTGGCGGCCTTATGCTGCCGTAGCCGCGATACAGATCATTGGCGTGCTCCTATTGCTCAGCTCTTCCACTTCCGGGGAGGCGCCGTGGCTTGAGCGTCTCCCACTGGATGGCGGGTGGACCCACATGGTGTACGCCCGCAGCTTCGGAGAGCATCTCCAGTTTTTCTATAATCCCGGCGAGCCGGGGCCGGGTGTCACGAGCCCCCTCTGGGCAATGACCGTTGGCGTTGCCGGGCGGGCCTTCAGCGCGTTCGGCCTTGACCTGCCTGCCACTGCGAAACTGCTCGGCATCGGCATTGGCATGGCGACGGCGTTTCTTGTCATGCACATGGTGATCCGGCTCACGAAGCTCCGCAGCCTGGGCATCTTTGCCGGCGCCATGGTTGCCATCCAGCCGGGGTTTGCGTTTGCCGTTGTCTCCGGTATGGAGGTTGCCCTCTTTGCATTCATAGCTCTCTGGGCTTCATGGGCGTACATGCAGGGCAGGCTTCGCACGGCTGGGCTGCTGCTTGGCCTGGCCGTGATAGCCCGGCCTGAAGGCTTTGTGTTGGCGGCGATCGTGCTGGCGTCTCTCGTCGCACGAAGGCTCTGGCTGAGGGACCGGCCGGATGCTTTGGGCAGGGAAGACCTCCGGGAAGCCGCATTCCTGATGTTGCCTCCGCTGGTCCTTGGTGGCGCATGGGTGGTTTACAATCTGGCAGTCAGCGGCTCGATATTCCCGAATACCTATTTAGCGAACCACCGGGACATGGGCATCTTTCCAGTGGAGAACCTGCTCAATGTGTTGCAGGGGTACTACCAGCACTTGCCGTTGTTCTCTGGCCCTGCGCTCGTCGTGAGCCTCATACTGCTGAGCGCCGGGGGCTGGCGGCTCCTTAGAGCGCATCGTTTTTCGGCCTGGCCTCTAGTCATGTTTCCGGCAGTATTAACGTACGTCGTGGCGTTCAGCGTTCCGTTGGGGAACGAGCCATGGACGTTTCTCAGCCGGAGGTTCCTGGACCCAGCGATTCCCTTCCTTGTGATGCTGCTGACGGTGGGTCTGGTGCAGGCATGGGCGCAGTTTCAGCACTGGAGAGCCGCTCGCTCGCCGGTGGACCCCCGTGAGGCCCAGGCTTTCTCAATGGTGTTGAACCTGGCCTTCATGGCGATTGTTGCCACACCCGTTGTAGCCCTCGTCATCGGTTGGCCGGGAACTAGAAATGAGTACTCGTGGAACACGCGCAACGTGCACGATGTCCACGTTGGAATGGCGCACTGGGTGCGGGAGAACACGCCGCCGGATTCCCGGATAGCGGCGGACTCTCCAGGCGCGATTGCCTACTTTGCCGACCGTTACACCTATGATCTAACCGGGGTGAACACCAGCGAGGCGATTGGCGTTTCGGCGCTCGGCTTTGCCGAAGAGAGCAAGGTCGATTACCTGCTGGCGTTCCGGAGCATCCACTTTGACAGCTGGCCTGTGGGCCGGGTGGTGCATGACATGGAAGCGGGGCGCAATACCATCCTGCCGGGCAACGTCTTTCGGGCGTACCAGGCCGATTGGGAGCGCGAAGTGGTTTACGAGGATCATCGCGTCCCGTGGCAGCTGGATTTTGCGGCAATGGGTCTTGTGGTGATCGACCGCCTGGATCCCGGCAATCCGTCCGCCCCCCTGGAAGAGTCTGAAATTAATCACGCGTATCAGCTCGAAGGCCAGGGAGCGACTGTGGATCGTGTCTTTCGTACGGGTGATCAGACCGCGATCAGGGATGATGCACGGACGTTTAGCGTATCTGAGGAGTTCACGGTGAACTCGGTGCCTGGCCAGTCGCTGTTCATTGCCCGGCGTTACGACGCCGCAACACGCGGCACGATCAATGTGTTTGCAGATAACAACGAAATTGGTAGATGGAACCTGGCGCAAAATGAGTTCTTTTTCGGGGAAGATATATTTGAGATTCCCGGGGCAATTATCACGAGCGACAAAACGTCACTGAGATTTGAAGCTGTTCAAACTATGGGAGACGCCTCAGCAAGCAGCTTCTATTACTGGATCCTCACGGACGCTGATGCGCGGCCGCAGGGATGACACATTGCTGCCAAGGCCGCACTTGAATACTTATCTTGATTACTAATTCTCGGGTCGCTCAAACGTACTCATCATTCGCCCCTGCTATTAAGCCGCCGTCGATCACGGTGGGCAGGGTGCTGTGCCGGCAGTGCGGCGCTTCGTTTAAGTCTGCGCAGGGTCTTGCCGGGCACCGCCGCTTTCGTCACGGCGACGCCGAATGGTCTGCGGCAGTGGACCGCGCTCAGGCGCAGCGGCTGGAGGCGCTGCACTCCTTTGCCGAGGTGTCCGGTCTGCCGACTTCAATAGCGCTGCTTGTGGCAAAGCTGCAGCGCCGATACTCCGCCCGCAAGAACGAGCCAGGTCCCACCGACTGCGTCATATGCGGTGCAATCACGAGGACGCCGCAGGGCCTCTCCGGTCACATGCGCTACCGTCACGGCGCGGGTGGCCAGAAGACAGACAAACGCGCTGCGGCTGAGTTGATCCGATATATAAATGCCACCCGCGTTCCGCCCATGGTGGCTGAAGCGCTATGGGAGAAGGTTCTGCGCCTCGAAGGCTTCAGGTGGTAGACGCGTTGTGGCGGGCACACCGATCGAGTCCCAAACCGCCGGTGTGTACACTGCCGCAAATCCCAGCGAGCCTGGCGGCGTTGACTGATTGCGCCGGAAATAAAGTTAAAATTGACCGTGAACATCGGTGGCGTTGAGTTTGGACTGAGTGCGAACCATCATGGAAAAGCAGCAGGTGCTGGACATCCTGTCAGAACACTGGCAGGAGATAAGCCAGAGGT
The DNA here is from genome assembly GCA_040878005.1 of Dehalococcoidia bacterium. GTDB lineage: Bacteria > Chloroflexota > Dehalococcoidia > Lucifugimonadales > Lucifugimonadaceae > JBBDMW01. The sequence continues at coordinate 33,308 of JBBDMW010000062.1, read as the reverse complement.
ATGACGTGCTCTACCTTGCCCTGTTTGGCTCGGTTGCCAGGGGAGAAGCAAGCACTGGAAGCGACATAGATCTGTTGGTAGCCTTCAAGGGCCGAGCGGATTTTGATCGCTTCATGGATCTGAAGTTCTTCCTGGAAGACCTGCTCATGACGGAAGTGGATCTTGTGACGGACCGCGCTATCCGCCCGAGATTGCGGCCTGGCATAGAGCGGGAAGCAATTCGTGTCGCGTGATTGGCGGATTTACCTTGAGGACATCCTGAACGCATGCCGCAAAGTTCGCCGATACACCGCTGGCATGACACTCGACGAATTTCAACAGGACGAGAAGTCTTACGACGCGGTGGTTCGCAACCTGGAAGTCGTCGGAGAGGCAGCGAAACGGCTTCCCGATGAAATTAAGATTTTGATGCCCAACGTCGAGTGGCGCAAAGCCTCCGGCTTAAGGGACATACTGGCCCACGCGTACTTCGGCATTGATGATGACATCATCTGGGATGTGATCCAGAACAAAGTACCGGAGATTGAAAGGGCCATTGAGACATTTAACCAACGGCCCTGGACCGGGTACCCGCACTAAACTGCTGCCATCTCTGCTCGCCGCCGCCATTTGATTGTCACCTCGCTGCCCCCGGCGTACCATCGTCACGCTCAGGCGTTAACCTGCTTGCGACCTGCTACTCGCTTGGGCGCAACCCGGTTGCCATACCACGAATGACGTTCTTCGCATGAAGGACCAAATACCGGACCCACATGGCCGGAGGATCAATGACCATGACCGCGAGCAATACAGGCGCTTCTGCGCGGCCCGGCGAGCGGGTCGCCTACTTCAACGGCAAGATCGTTCCAGAGAGTGAAGTCCGTGTGCCGTTCCGTGACCGCGGCTTCAAGTACGGCGATGCTGTTTTCGACATGACTCGCACCTTCGGCCACCGCATCTTCAAGCTGCCTGAGCACATTGACCGCTTCTACAACTCTCTCAAGTATGTGCAGATAGACCCGGGCATTACGCAGCAGGAGATGATCGAGGCCTCCGAACAGGTCCTGGAACAGAACCTCAAGCTCATCGGTCCGGATGATGACTACTGGGTTGGCCAGCGTGTATCCCGCGGTGTGGACCTTGTGGGCGGCGACATGTGGGAGACTTCCGGCGGTCCCACGGTCATCATCGAATGCATGCCCCTCCCGCTCAAGCCGCGCGCACGCCTCTACCGTGACGGCATCGATGTCATTGTTCCATCTGTCCGCCGTGTTCCGCCGCAGTCGCTCAGCCCACGCGCCAAGTCTCACAACTACCTCAACCTCATCATGGGAGACATGGAGGCGAAGGCGCAGGACCCGGAAGCATGGGCTGTCCTACTGGACCTGAACGGCTTCATCACGGAGGGGATTGGCAGCAACTTCTTTACCGTGAAGGACAACGTCGTATATACGCCGCGCGGTCAGTACGTCCTCGGCGGCATCAGCCGTGAGACCGTTATCGAGTTGGCGCAGAAGATAGACATCCAGGTTGTTGAGAAAGACATAGACCTGTTCGATGCCTACACCGCGGACGAGGTTTTCTTGACATCAACCAGCCTGTGCGTCTGCGGCGTGAGGTCAGTCAACGGATCGACTATTGGCGACTCCAGTCCTCCTGGCCCCATTACAAAGGCTCTGACCGACGCCTACATAGACCTGGTCGATTACGACTGGGTGGGCCAGTACCTTAAGAACCTGGAGTAATCGGCAGCCTCGGCTCTGCAATTCCAGCCCGCGCCTCAGCATGACTGACGCAGTCAGGTTTCACGCGTCCGCCGATCTGCACTGGTGCGCACTGCACCAATTCCGCCCTCCCTTTTCACCCTCTCCGGCAGCCTCTCCAAAATTCTGCGTGCTACGTTGGATGTAGTAGAGGGAATGCAACTGCTTGTGAGGAAGTACTGGGGGAGGAAGCATGACTGGCTCTACAAAGGATGACGGGGAGAAGAAGCACAGGTCGCTGGACCAATTCCGGGAGGATTCCGAGGGACAGCGCCTGACGACAAACCAGGGTGTGCCCGTCAGCCATACAGATGATTCGCTCAAGGCTGGCGAGCGCGGGCCCACCCTGATGGAAGATTTTCATTTCCGGGAGAAGTTGACCCACTTCGACCATGAGCGAATCCCGGAGCGGGTGGTCCATGCCCGCGGCTCAGGAGCGCACGGCTACTTCCAGGTGTACGAGCCACTGACTGACCTCACGAGCGCGAAGTTCCTGCAGGACCCGTCGGTGCAGACGCCCGTGTTTGTGCGCTTCTCCACGGTTGTGGGGTTTCGAGGCTCCGCAGATACCGTGCGTGACGTACGGGGATTCGCCACCAAGTTCTACACGCCTGACGGCAACTTTGACCTGGTGGGCAATAACATTCCAATTTTCTTTATCCAGGATGCCATCAAGTTCCCTGACCTGGTGCACGCCATCAAGCCAGAGCCGCACAACGAAATGCCGCAGGCATCGGCAGCGCACGATACTTTCTGGGATTTCGCCTCACTCACACCTGAAATCATGCACATGATCATGTGGGTGCTGTCAGACCGGGCGCTCCCACGCAGCTACGCCATGATGCAGGGGTTCGGCGTCCACACGTTCCGATTCGTGAATGAGCAGGGCAAGGCGCGCTTTGTGAAGTTCCACTGGACGCCCTTGCTGGGTGTCCACTCCCTGGTCTGGGACGAGTCGCAAAAGCTGGCTGGCAAGGACCCGGACTTCAACCGCCGTGACCTGTGGGACATGATCGAGCGAGGGGACTACCCGGAGTACGAGCTGGGTGTGCAGATCGTGGAGGAGGAAGACGAGCACAAGTTCGATTTTGACCTGCTGGATGCAACCAAGATCATCCCGGAGGAGGAGGTTCCGGTCCGGCCTATCGGCAAGATGACGCTGAATCGCAACCCGGACAACTTCTTTGCGGAAACCGAACAGGTGGCGTTCCACATCGGACACGTGGTGCAGGGCATTGACTTCACCAACGACCCGCTGCTCCAGGGTCGCCTGTTTTCGTACCTGGACACCCAGTTGATCCGGCTGGGCGGGCCGAACTTTGCTGAACTGCCCATCAACAGGTCACTCGCAGAAGTACATAACAACCAGCGGGACGGCTACAACCGGCAGACCATCAACCGCGGCCGGGCGGCATATCATCCGAACTCGATTGATGGTGGTTATCCGACCCCAACGCCCGGCAGCGAGGGCGGTTACGTTCACTATGCCGAAAAGGTGGAAGGGAACAAGATCCGTGACCGGGCGGAGAGCTTCAGGGATTTCTTCAGCCAGGCGACGCTGTTCTGGAACAGCATGTCCGGCCCGGAGAAGCAGCACATAGTGGATGCTGCCCACTTCGAGCTGGGCAAGGTGGAGGACATGGCGGTCCGTGAGCGCATGGTCGATCTGTTCAACAACGTTGACCACGAGCTGGCGAAGCAGGTTGCGGCCGGCATTGGCGTTGCACCGCCGGAACGGGAGGTCACACCGAACCATGGCAGGAGCTCGCCTGCGCTGAGCATGGAGAACACTGCCAAGGACTCAATCAAGGGCCGGAAGGTTGCCGCCCTGCTGGCAGATGGGTTCGATGCCCCGCAGCTCGAAGGTCTGCGGGCAGCGCTGACAGGCGCGGGAGCGCAGGTGGAGGTGGTATCCAAGCTTGGCGGCATGGTCAGGGGCGGCAACGGCCAGGAAGTGCCGGTGGACAAGATATCTGTCACCGCTGACTCCATCATGTACGACGCCGTGTTCATCCCCGGCGGCCAGGAGAGTGTGGATGCGCTCAAGATGCAGGGTGACGCCCTGCACTTCGTGAACGAGGCCTTCAAGCACCACAAGCCGATCGGTGCGACAGGCGAGGGCATTGACCTGCTCACCGCCGCCCAGGTGGGCGACGTGCAGTTGGCGGGCAAAGGCTCATCGGGTGTGACTGACGCTGATGGGGTGGTGACCGCACGAGATCCTGTGGATATCGGAGATGCCGCAGCGCAGTTCATCAGTGCCATTGCCCAGCATCGGCACTGGCAGCGCCAGAAGGACAACGTTCCGGCGTAACAGGGTTGACTGTGGCGCCGCTCTCGCAATG
>JBBDMW010000062.1:0-29211 GCA_040878005.1 Dehalococcoidia bacterium | reverse complement strand
AGCGGCGCCATTGCACACTTCTTGTCACGACCCTCCACGTGGGCTGCTTGACATCGACCGCCCGTACGTACACTCTACGGCGGGCTATTTCCGGCCCCGACTATCCATGTGCCCAGAGGAGACCGCCGTGACCAGGATCTCGGACATCAAAGCCTTCCCCGTGTGGGTTGGCACCCGCAACCAGATGCTGGTCAAGATCGAAACTGATGACGGCCTGTACGGCTGGGGCGAGTCCGGGCTGTCGAGCCGTGAACTGGCTGTTGAAGGTGCAGTCAAGCACTACCGTGAGTGGCTGATCGGCCGTGACCCCATGCGCCGCGGCGCACTCTGGCAGGAGATGTACCGCTCCCAGTACTTCGAAGGTGGCCGGGTGCTGACCGCCGCCATATCAGCCATCGATATTGCCCTGCATGACATCGCCGGTAAGAAGCTGGGTGTTCCGGTGTATGAACTGCTGGGCGGCAAGCACAGGGACTGGGTGCCGACCTTTGCGACCGGTGGCGGCACGAATCCGGACGAGATGATCGATGTGGCGAAGAAGATCATCGACGCAGGGTTCAACTGCATGCGCATGCACAGGCGAAACCCGTACGAAAGCGGCGAGCAACTGTTCGAGCCACGGGAGGCGCTCGCAGCACTGGCGGAGGGACTCATCAAGGTGCGGGAGGCCGTGGGAACAGCGCCTGTGCTGGGAACTGACGTTCACCATCGCTACTCGGTGGCCGAGACAGCCTCGTTCTGCCAGATGATGCCGCCGCACACGCTCGACTTCCTCGAAGAGCCAATCCGGGACGAGTCGCCTGAGGCCTACGAGGCGCTGCGCGGAATGACTCCGGTACCCTTTGCCATCGGTGAGGAGTTCTCGTCAAAGTGGCAGTTCCTGCCGTACATAGAGCGCGGCCTGACCAATTACGCCCGGGTGGACATCTGCAACGTTGGCGGGTTCACGGAGGCCATGAAGGTGGCAGGCTGGGCAGAGGCGCATTACATAGACCTGATGCCCCACAACCCGCTCGGCCCCATATGCGTTGCCGCGACGTCTCACCTTGCGATGGCTGTCCCGAACTTCTCGTGGCTTGAGATTGCGCAGTCGCCCGGCGGGGATCCCGGCTTTTATGACAAGACGGTGTTCCCTGTGCAGCCAGAGATCACGCCCGGCCGTGTGACGGTCCTGGACCAGCCGGGACTGGGCGTGGAAGTAGATGAGGCGTCTCTTACTGAGCCGTTCCGCCATTCCGAGATGCCCCACCTGCACCGCAGGGACGGATCGCACACTAACTGGTGATCCGCCCCGCGGCGCCGGCCGTCATTCCACCTTGTTCTTTTCCAGGTAGTCCATGTTCATCTCGATGCCCAGGCCGGGAGCGTCCGGCATGTGGAGTGCGCCGCCGGAGTTGTCCAGCGGGGTCTGGATGAACTGGTTGTAGACGCTCAAGTCAGCGTTTGATGTTTCCACCCTGTGGAAGTTCGGCGCAGTGATCATCACGTGTGCGCCGGCCAGCACGTTGATCGGCCCCGACGCGTCATGTGGCGAAACCGGGATGTAGTACGCCTCCGCCATGGTGGCGATCTTCTTGAGTTCTGAGATGCCGCCGGTCCAGGTGACGTCCGGCATCACAAAGTCGGCCAGTTCGTTCTCGAATATCGGCACGAACTCCCATCGGGTGTGCAGGCGTTCGCCGACTGAAATCGGCACGTTCACCTTGTCCCGCACCTGTTGAAGTGCGTGGTAGCTTTCCACTGGCACAGGCTCTTCGAACCAGTCGATCTGCCCGGCGTCTTCCAGCGAGTTGCACAGCCTGATGGCCGTCGGCACGTTGAACCGGCCGTGTGCGTCGATCAGGATCTCCATCTCCGGCCCGGCACATTCACGCACATAGGCGGTGATTTCGGCGGCGATGTGCTCACCCTTCTTGCTCATCTTGCCGTCCAGGTACCCATCGTTGCGTGTGGCCTGGCCCTCCAGGTGCGGGAACGGGTCGAACTTCATCGAGGTGTGGCCGGAATCAACTATCTTCTTGACCTCCTCCTCGATGCGCTCCTTCTTGTCCCAACCCTTCTGGTCCGGGTGTGTGTAGAGCAGAACATCGTCACGCACTCTGCCGCCAAGCAGCTCATAAACGGGCAGGCCCAGCATCTTGCCCCGGATGTCCCACAGTGCGATGTCGATGCCGCTGATCACGTGCGACGTGGCGCCGCGGGAACCCATGTATGTGAAGGCCCGGAAGGTCTTGTTCCAGATTCGCTCTATGCGGGTTGCATCTTCGCCCACCAGCAGCTCGTTGAGGCGGGAGATTATGCCTGCGACGGCCCGGTTGGCCATGGGGGTGGTGGTCGTAATCTCGCCCCAGCCGGTGATTCCTTCGTCAGTTGTGATCTGCACGAAGAAGTATTCGCCCCAGAACGTCCCGGGGACTTTCACCAGCCATGGTTTGATCTCAGTGATCTTCATAAAGTCGTCTGCCTCTTTTTTACCCGTTATTGTTGGAATCGGAACGCAACAACCCGGCACGAATGCAACTTGGGCCCGAAGAACTATACCGCCGATGCACAATGGATGCGGATGATCAGCCCCGGCCAGACCATGATGGCTCCCTGGACTGCAAAACCCTCACCCCTGGCCCCTGCTGGCTGCTAACCTTCCGTAACCACATTGGCGACCATCGTTCAGCCAGAACACAGCTCAACTGCAGAGCCTGTCCGCGTCCGCAAACCGCTGGACCTTCGGGCAGGTCTCTTCGCGCTACTTCTCTCCATTGCCTGGGGCGGAAATCCCGTCTCCATCAAGGCTGGCCTGGAGGATGCTCCTCCGCTGCGGCTTGGATGGATGCGGTTTGCCCTTGGCGGCATCATTGTTCTTGGCTGGGCCATCGTCACCCGGCAGTCCCTTCGCATAGCCAAGCACGAGCGGAAGCCTCTCTTGCTCCTCGGCGCGCTCTTCTCTGTGCAGCTCGCCTTCATGAACGTTGGGCAGGACCACACCACTGCCGGCCATGCCGTTGTCATTACCACTACGTTCCCGCTCTGGACCGGCGTCTTCGCCCATTTCTTTGTGCCCGGCGACCGAATGACCCGTGGCCGCACCGTGGGCACGCTCATCGCGTACGGCGGCGTGGTGGCCGTCTTTTCACGCAGCCTTGGAGCGGGAGACTTTCTCATTGGCGACTCCCTTCTGCTCTGCTCCGCCATTTTGCTTGGGGCACGGCAGGTGTACCTCTCGCAGTCATCGCAGGGCATTTCGCTTCCCAAGCTCCTGTTAGCCCAGAGCGCCGTGGGCATTGCAACTTTTGTCACTGCCAGCATGTTCCTTGAATCCGATCCGTACACCATCACGACGCGGCTGGCGCTGGCCCTGTTTTACCAGGGGGTTGTCATCGCGGGCTTTGGCTTCATATTCCAGACCTGGCTTCTTAAGAACTACCTTCCTTCGCGCGTCACAGTCATATCCCTCAGCCAGCCAATATTTGGGGTCATATTCAGCTGGCTCATACTCGGAGAGCACATCGGTCCCGAGCTATACGCCGGTGCGGCCCTCGTAGTCGTGGGATCGTTCCTGGCCCAGCGCCGCGTCCACGCCGGACGGTAGTCCAGACCGCCTCAAATCGCAACGACTCACCCAATGTCAGACAGCAAGGAATTCGATCACACCAAGCATCACCGGCGGTCCATCAGGCTGAGAGATTACGACTACTCCTTGCCGGGCCTCTATTTCATTACGGCTTGTGTAGAGCACAGGGTGTGCCTATTTGGTGAAATTGAGAATGGACAGATGCGGCTAAACGCTGCTGGACAGGTGGTTGATAGGTTTCGGAATGAGATCGCAAATAAGTTTCCCTCCGTGGAACCCGGTGAACACATGGTTATGCCCAATCACTTCCATGGTGTAGTCATCATTAAAGATTCACGTGAGTTGCCCGTAGGGGCGACCCTGTGTGGCCGCCCTCGGACAGGTCACGATTTGCCGCAGAGCCATGCAGGTCATGCGAAAGGTGCAAGAGGGCGGCCACACAGGGCCGCCCCTACGTTGGGCGAGGTGGCCGGTTGGTTCAAAACGATGACGACCAACGAGTACATCCGTGGCGTAAACGTGCATGGTTGGAAACCATTTCCTGGCAGGTTGTGGCAGCGCAACTACTACGAGCATGTCATTCGTGACGAAGAGGAATCAAACCAGGTCAGGGAGTACATAGCAATGAATCCTGTTATGTGGCACCTGGATGCACAGAACCCTGACGCAATGCCAACTTCTGCACCTGATCTCCCGTGGCAAGTATGAGCTGGTTGCGGCTATCCTTGCTGATCAACAACTCACCTACTGCGTAACTCCAACACGTGTCCATCGCCAGCCGAATTTCCGCGCCCCTGAATCCAACGGACTCTCTTTCCGACGCTGCCCGCTCGCGCGCCGTTCGATCCTTCATGATCGAGGGCGCTGCCACCATGGGGCTTGGCAGCATCACGGGCAGCGGGTTTCTGGCCGCGTACGCCCTTGTGCTCGGGGCCGACAACTTCCAGATCGGCATGCTGGCCGCGCTGCCGTTCATCACCATGCCGCTCCAGGTCCTCACAGTTGGAGTTGTCGAACGCACCCGGCGCCGCAAACTTATTGCCGTTCCTGCCTGGCTGTTCGCGCAGGCCGTCTGGTTTCCGATCGCTCTCATACCGTTGCTGCTGGGCGTCCCGTCTGCCGGGGCCGTATCGCTCTTGCTTGTCTTCATGGCCATCCGGAGCATCCTCGTCGCCAGCCAGAACGCCGCCTGGAATAGCTGGATACGGGATCTTGTACCCCAGGAACTCATGGGCAGCATCTTCGCCAGCCGGCTCCGGTACGCCAACATCGCCGCCATGGTCTTCGGTCTTGGCGCGGCAATGTTCGTCGACTTCTGGTCGGACCGGGCCGCTCCCGAAGACCTGGCACTCGGGTACACCTATGCCATTCTTGCCGGCGCTGCGTTCCTCGGCTTGACCAGTGTCCTGTTCCGCTTCCTCATGCCGGAGCCACAGATGCCCGCGCCCGAAGGCGAGCGGCAGTCGCTCCTGTCGTCTCTCGCTGAACCGTTCAAGGACCCCGACTACCGGCCCATGCTTCGGTTCCAGTTCTTCTGGGCATTCGCGCTTCACCTGGCCACTCCGTTCTTTGCTGTGTACATGCTCCAGCGGCTCGGCCTGCCACTCAGCGCCGTCCTGGGCTTCACCGTGCTGTCGCAACTCTTCAACGTTCTCTTTCTGCGGCTCTGGGGCCCGCTCGTGGACCGTGTCGGCAACAAGGCCGTTCTTTCTGTATCTGCATCGCTGTACCTCTTCGTAATACTTGGCTGGACCTTCACCACCATGCCGGAGCGATACTTCCTCACCATCCCGCTCCTGGTGGTCCTGCACATGCTGGCCGGAGCTGCGGCTGCGGGCGCAACCCTCACCACCGGCACCATCGGTCTCAAGATGGCGCCGGTGGGCAAGGGCACCGCGTATGTTGCTGCTGTTTCCGTCATGGCCAACGTCGGCGCTGGCATCGGGCCGCTACTTGGCGGGCGGCTCGCTGACTTCTTCAGCGTCCGGACCCTCTCGCTCGACTTCAACTGGACCGATCCCACCCGCACCATTGACCTCCCGGCCCTGCATCTCACTGGTTTCGACTTCCTGTTCACACTGACCTTCCTGATTGGATTGCTTACGCTTAATGGCCTCGGCGCCGTCAAAGAGAAGGGCGAGCTTGGGCGGGAGGTCGTCATGGACGCCCTGTTTGCCTCGGCCCGCCGCGCCACCGTGCCCATGAGCAGCGTCCCCGGCTTCGGCCTCGTCTCGCAATTCCCCATCACATACGCACGCGCCGTGCCCGGCCTTGACGTTGCCATGGGCGTCACCGCTTACCAGGTGGCAGAGACCACCCGCATGGCCGCCCATGCCGCCGCCCGTGGCCGCGCAGGCACAGAAGAGGGTGCACGCCGGATACGTGAAGCCGTCCTCGGCCTTTGGGAGAAGGGCGGTGAGGTGGCGTCACCCGCCAGGGACATCGCCCGTCATGCCGCACGTGGCGCGATGCTCACCGCCGAGCACGTGACCCTCGACTTCAGCCGCCGCACCAGGGACGCCCTTGCCGGGGTGGTCGGCGCGCTTGCTGATGAGTTCAATGGCGGCAAGGACAGAGCGAATGCCGAAGAAGTCATCAGGGCCGCCAGCTACGGCGCTGTGCAGGGGGCAGTCGAATCAGGCGCAACTGCCGCAGAAGCCGCCGCGCAGGTCGTGGATGCTGCATCGTCGGCTGCCCAGGCAGCAGGTGTGTCCCAGGAACAGGCCGCCGAACTGGCTGCGCTGGGCGCACTTGATGCTGTGAGAGACCTCGCCCCCGGCGACATTGCCAGTGCGGAACAGGCTGTCCAAAGGGCCAGGATGGACGTTGATCCGGCTGAGCAGGATGGCGACCGGTTGGAGTGATGCGGTGGGGTTGTGCAGGTGGACGGGTGTGGCGGTTGGTTTGTGTTGGGGTCATGGTTCGTTCCTGTTGGATTCTGCGTGGCGTTATGAAGTGGTCGCTTGGGAAACACGGGCGCCTTGCAGTGCGTTCGTGTTGTTGAGGTTGGCGGTCGTTTAGTGGCCGCCGGTGGCGGCCATATATCCCTTCCCCTCACCAGGTCTCTCCGCTTCGGTCGAGACGACATAGCTGTATGGGTTTGGTGGTTGTTGGAGGGAGTCGCCAAGACCGCGCCTCCCCAAGTCTTTCCGTCCCTGTCTTATCTGTCCATGTATTTCAATATACGTACGTATGTTCTGGATGTCAAGAAGTTGTGGCGGGGGTTTTGGGGTGGTGGGGGAAAGGACCAGGGGCGGGTCATCCGGTGGAGGGTTGCGCCTGGCGTGTTGCTGGTCGATTGTCTGTGGAAGGGCGGAATGTTGTTCAGGAAGGCTGGGGTGGACTGAGCACGGGACATGGTGGTGTACGCCACGTGAAGACAAGACATTTCGTGCGGTCTCCCGGGTCGGGCATATCAAGGGATCTCCAGAACGAGGGGCGCCCTGGCTCCTTACCGTCTCCCTTGATTGATGTCGTGTTGTTCGGTGTGTTGCTGGGCGCCGTGGCGACACTGGTGGGTGGATACTCGTACGGGACGGGTGACCACATCGAGCAGTTGCCCCTGGTGTTCAGGGCAATCGACCCCTCCTACCTCACTTCCGACTTCTTCACGGACGTTGCGTCAGAGGACGGTCCGCGGTTCCTCTATGCCCAGTTGCTCGGAGCGTTGGGCAGGCTGATACCGATTCACATCGTGTATCTCATCCTCACCCTGTGCGCCAACGCCGCAGTTCTGGTTATCACGGGCATCGTCCTCCGCCACCTGTTCCCGCGCGCTCCCCTGGCGGCGTTCCTTGGAATGGCGGCGGTCTCCGCCCTGGGGTTCTTCGCCCTGGGTGGGCGGTTGAACCTTGTGGGCACGCAACTCGTGCCCGAGGAATCGACCATCCCCTTACTGCTGCTGGCGGTCTGGTTCGGCTGGCGTCGGCGTCCGATCATTGCGGCCGCCTTTGCAGCCGCGGCTGCTGTGTTCCATCCGCTGATGGGCAGTGGCACAGGGCTGCTGGTCCTCCTGGCCTCAACGCTCACGGTAATCGCCAACCCCGAGCAACGGCAGTGGCCACTGCTGCTCCGACATGGCGCGTCGCACCTCATCGGCTTCATGATCATCGCGGCGGCAATTGCCTTGTGGCTGGTCTTTACTGCCGAGGAATTTCGACTGCCAACCGACGAGTTCATCAACATCCTGGCGTACTTCAGGCATCCCCACCACTACGTACCATCATCGTTCGGCATCACCGCCTACCTGGAGACGCTCGGCTTCCTTGTAGCCACGGCCATCGCCATGAACTGGTGGGCAAGGAGGCCAGAGACCAATCGATCTGCGGTCGTGTTCGCCGCATCCCTGATAGTCCTCGTCCTGGCCGGCTGCGTGGGCGGATACCTGTTCGTGGAAGTGTTTCCATCCAGGTCCTGGGCCACAGCGCAGCCGTTCCGGTTCCTGGTACTGGTCAAGTGGATTGGCGTGATCGTCATCGTCGGGATCATTGCGGGGCACTTGCAGGACCGCGGGCGTCCGGACTCCATCATGCGGGGCGGCACCCTCCTGGCCAGCTTCGTGTCCCCGGTGGCAATGGCAGCGGCGCACGTTGGGCATATCGCAATCGACACCATTGGCAGGCGTCGTGACGGTATCGCCAGCGCGTTCGTCCAACCGTGGCCGGTAATGGTCGGGGTGCTGCTGGTCGCTGTCGTAAGCCCCACAGCCCGCGGTGGATACCGGGCCGTGCTGTTCGCTGCGTTCGCAATGGCAGTGGGCTACCTGGTGGCCGTGCACCGGGACCGGATCAGCAGGGTGGTGATGGCAGGAGCGTTCGGAGGTCTGTTCGTACTGATCGTGATAAGCAACACGATCTCTCCGCGGCCACTCGTCCCGTTTGACGTCACGTTTGTACAAGGCGTCGAAGCTGCACAGCCAAGCGCGGACGAAACCGTATCCCGCTGGGCCAGGAACAACACGCCCACCGATGCTGTGTTCATCACGCCGCCCGAATGGGGCGGCTTCCGGCTCCTGGCCGAGCGGGCGATAGTCGTTGACTTCAAAGCGTTTCCGTTTGGTGATCAGGCGATGGCGGAGTGGCGCGACCGGATGTTCGATCTCTATGGCGAGCCGGCGTCCAGCGGCATCCGTGGGGCGGTCGAGATGGATGAGCAGTACCGCCGCATTACGGATGCTGAGTTGATCGACTCGGCGCGGCGATGGGGCGCCGGGCACGCCGTGCTCTACCGGGAGACGGAGACGTCGCTGCCTGTGTTGTATGAGACTGACATGTACAGGGTCGTGCGGGTGGCTGAGGGGGATGGTGGGCTGTGAGGATGGGCTGGTTTCGCCGGGTGATGGGTGACTGCGGGGTTAGCGCCTGGCGCGTTGCACCAGATCTCTCCGTCTGAGCACTGTCAAGGCGCCCTCGCCAGCCTCACCGGCAAAGGCGGAGTACCCCGTCATTTCCAGCCAATGGTCTCCCAACTAACGGTCAATATCCAGATGGCGTCCGGGTGCTTCGACCATTCACGGATCCCCTCGACGATGCCGGACATGAACTTGTCGTCACCGAACTCCTCTTCTGAGAAGATGCCCTCCGAGACAAACCTGGGCGCCCTGTTCTCGAGCATCTCGGCGTAGACATCAGCCATGTGTCCCCTGGGATCCGCAGCGACCCTGGTCTTCATGTCGCTGAAACCGGCCGCCCGGAGTTCACGTTCCTGCCTGGGACCGAACCTGGCGTCGACCCCGCTGTCCCTGAGCGGCTGCATGAAGCGGGAGTGGAGGAGCTGAATCGCGGGGGCTTCGGGGTACAGGACGTCATAAGCTCCCCGATCACCGTGGCGTACAGCGATGATGCCGCCGGGCCTCAGCACCCTCCGTGCCTCCGCCAACGTATCCTGTGGTCGATCAATGTGCTCAAGTACATAGTGCATGAACACCACGTCGAACGACTCATCCTCGAATTCAAGCTCATGTGCGGTGCCAGCCATGAAGCGGATGTTTGCAACCCCGGCATCTCCTGCATTCTGTCGGGCGATCTCAACCTGGCTCTCCTCGATTTCGACGCCGACCGTCCCGCCCGGAGCGACGGTCTGGGCAAGGGCGATTGTGGTCATGCCACGCCCAGAGCCGACATCCAGCAACCTATCTCCGGACTTCAAATGAGGCAGAAGGAATGCCACATTTTCTTCTGCGGTCCGCTGCTCCAACTCCTTGCTGAAGCTGGAGTGGTAGCCATGCGCATGCTGCCCTTTTTGCGGTTGATGCGTTGACATTCGACTGCCTCCACGGATTTCAGGCGATGAAGACGCGACCGTCCTCGGTGATTGGGAAGTTCGGGTTGAACGCCACTTCCCATGGATGGCCGTCGGGGTCGGCAAAGTAGCCGGAGACGCCTCCCCACTCAGCCCTCTCGGCCGACTTTAGCACCGTCGCTCCCGCCCTGACCGCATCATCGATTGCGGAGGTCACTGCCTCTTCGCTGTCCACACAGATCGCCAGGGTGATGCCTCCAAACGGCGCCCGGGGAGTGGGTGGCAGGTTGGCGTCTTTGGCCAGCGAGTCGTAGTCGAACAACCCGAGGTATGAGTCGGCGGTGCGGAACCAGGTGATCTCGCCGGGAACGCTCGACGATGCGGGTTCCCATCCCAGGGCCTCGTAGAATGTTTTGGCTGCTTCCAGGTCAGCGACGCCCAGGGTAACGATGCTCATACGGGCTGGGACGCTCATCATTTCTCCTCCTTGTGGTTGTCGGGGCGTGGGTTGATGAGCATATGGGATTAGGTGCACTGGGCCAAAGGGTGGTGGCGGGATGAGGGAGGAGAGCGATGCCAGCAATCGTGGTGGATGCTTGGAGGGGCTGGCGGTGCGTGCCGAAAAGTGGCCACTACCATTGTCGTGGCAGAATGTGTTAGAACGCAGTCTGAAAGGCGACCTTCGAAGAACGTTGGAAGTGGAACAGGTACATGTGAAGGGGATAGGGTCGCTCCGCCTGACATCACAACCCTGAGGTAGTTCGGGATGCTGCGCTCTTCCGAGGAATCCGCTACCGAAGCGGCCTATCACATCATTTCTTCACCTATCATGCCTTCACTCAAGCCGTTCATAAGGATCAATTTCCAGATACCCTAGCAGTAATCTGAGTGATGAGTCCTTTGCCGCCTAATCAACATGCTTTGGGATATCTCTAAGTCTGAAAGTCGATTGGATCGATTCGCCGCGATTGCGAATTTGATGGAACGCAATCGGATTTCTACACGACAAGGCCTTATCGACGTCGTCAGAAAGACTCCAAAACTTCGAGAAGACGGAGGAACCCTCGGTCATGGTGAGGTAATTCTAAGACATGCTAGGGTCATGGAAGGCTTGGGAATGCTAACCCTCCAACAGCAGGAAGGTTGGATTCTGTCAGGGACAGGGCGGGGCGTGGTAGCCCTGAGCAAACGCAATGAATGCGGCGACCTCACCGAATCTGAGCAAGTTGCTTTCCTGCGCACACTGGTGGTTACCAACTTTGGGCATGTTTGGGCAATCCTCGAAGCCCTTTCAAATGCCACTGAGGACTCAATGAAGATTGCCTTGCAGTACGCTTCGTATATCGTACAGTTCGTCCATTCATCACAAATCCAGCAGGTTGAGAAGTGGGTCAAAAGTTCCCAAGAGTCAGGCAAAGCTCATCGGAGCCTCACCAACAAGGTGTTTGTCTTGTCTCGGTGGCTTGAGCAGTTGGATCTACTCTTGCACTCACAGTTGACCGCATCAGGTCGTCAACTCAAAGAAGAGTTATTAACAGTCAGGCAGCAACCGAATGCGCATTCGTTCGAAGTTACAACGAAAGCATATGCTTCTCGAAATTCTCGCATATCGTACCCTGCGGACGCTCAGGACGCCGCCACCGCAATAAAGGAGGCAGCGCAGCTACTGAAAGGTTCCGGTGCACGTCGCAGTGGGCTTAGAGCTATCAACTTTGACACACTGGCAATCGTCGTTGGCGTAACCTTGGCCAAGAGAGGCATCTGGCTTGAAAAGGACGTACTTGAAACGATGATCAAACGCTACCCTGAGCAGATGGGTGTTCGATCAGCGTCACGTGGAAGGGCGGGTACCCTGAGCCAGGTGACACTGGCGACTGAAAGCGTTCTTTAATTCACATCATTAACCCATTCGTAGACACATATTCGAGGATACCGCGCCCCCTGACCTTGTCAACGAATTCAGGATCAATCTCATCTTGGCTTTCGGGCAGCGACGAAGCGACGGCTCCACAGTTGAGCAAAATATAACTTGGATAGCGTTGAGTAATGTCCATCATTCCAATCAGGTGCCGAATGGACGCTTCAGTGAACGGCGCAAGATCAGCACCCGACCATTTATCAGAACGATACGATTGATTCACGCTGGCAAGCCAATTTGGTGCATGGTCGGCGCTGACCGGCTCCATGTCGACGGTGTACTCCATACGTCGGAGCAAGAATTCTGTGAAGCCCACGTCATAAAGCGCATCGAGACTTTCAACTGTCCAGCACGCAACGAACGAAAATCGTCCATAGAACGTGTCAAGTAGTTCTCGAAAGGCGTCACTCAGCGCCCTTGCACGTGCTGCGGGCCTAGCATTTTCAAGCTCATCAACTACTAGAGTGACGGTATCGAAGCATTCAGTAGCGAGGCGAACCAAAGTACGTAATACGCTGAACTGTTTCGATTCGTCATTGAGTGATGAGGAGACACCAATATCGCGGACGTCGTTGGCTGAAAGACGTTCACCCTCAAGCCAGTTTAAACAAACTGGCTTGAAGGACGGCCTGTGCTGAATCGTCCATAGGCAAGCGCCAACGTTCCGATCTCTCACCCGTTCCTGCCAAGCTTCCGAGGTGGTAGCGTCAGGACTATACCTTTCGTTAAGCGTGTGAACAATGTAGTCCAAATTCGGCAGAAAGCTATCTAGGAAATGGTGATAAAAAGCATTGAAAGGAGAGCTCGATAGTGCAGGGGTACGACTACGCAGGACAAGTCGCTTGGCATCGCTGTCAGAAGTCAGTTGCTGCTCAATGAATCGGCTCAACCAAGTCTTTCCTGCACCTGCTGGACCCCAGATCTTCAACCCTACGCGTTGACCCTGCTGCACTCGGTCAATGAACGAGAACAAGGCGGCTCTATCTGACAAGTCGTCCCGGTTCCAGAGGATATGTTCGATTGACGGTTCAACAACAACATAGGGATCCTGTTCAAATTTAAATCGTTCATACCATGTCATTGTCTGGCACCCATGGACGGCTATCTTGGATCACGTGGTTGACGAACGCGAGAGTCTTCCTGACCGATTGCTCCTCATCCAGCACGACACCCGCATCATGGTTCTCGTGAGCTGCAGTTCTCAAATAGAATCGGTTCAGACTCGCGCTGGTAATCATAACCTGATCAGTGGCTGTGCTGTCGGCGGATGTCCTAGCAGCCTCGGCGACGATGACGCGCGCGTGCAGCTTGGTGCACTCATAGATATTTGCTCCAAACTTGTGCAGCCTGGCTAGCATCTTCGTCGACTCATGTTGAGGGTTCCGCGTTTGGTTCTGTCCAACTACGACAGTAACCATTGTCGAGTTCCTCAGAGCTTTGACTAGCATCTGCTGTAGGGATACTGGCCCTACCTGTGCATCCCCAATGTGTGCCGTACAAATTCTGATCCGTCGGTTAGGTCGGGAAAGAAGGTCAACAACGTTCGCCCAATGTTCTGTGGAACACCCGAGGACGCCCAACGGCATTATTTCCATATCCCTCATGTGCTTTTACTTAATAAACTTCGCAAGTGTAGCAGCCATTGCCGGCACATTCTTCGTCGGCGGGAAGTAACCTTTCCTTAACCGCATACTGTGATACATCCTTCAACGAGACCCGCTGCCGCCAACTCGAGCCAATAGAGGACTCTAGATCCAAGTACTTTTGCGCCGTGTCCGGATGGTGGGCAATAAATTGAGCTGCCTCTCTTGGCTTTGAGAGCGGACACACGCCGCAACCAACACGCTTCACCCATTGGTATACCGGGTTTGGTTCGACTCCTTCACTGGCCAAAAACGCTAGCACATCTTCTGTGGACCAGTGGAATAAGGGACTCCAGACCCATACGCGCAAGTGAGACTCGAAGAAAAGTTCACCCCGAGCCGCTCGCCCTTTGCTTTCATCGGCTCTCAAACCCATGACGACTACTGTGTCAGAGCGGCGCGCTGCAGTCTTCGTGAGGTACTTAGCCAGTGGGCGGCGCTTTAAGATTTCAGTGCAGACCCGCATCTTGGCGTCTGGCCACCAACCGTACCGTTGTACTACCGCTTCCAGTGAACTCTCAGAAATGGTGACCACCGGTTCACTCATGCGTTCTTGAAGGTAGTCGATGTACTTGTAGGTCTCTGGCCATTCAGATTGGGTGTCGCAGAAAACTGGCGTTATAGCGCGTTGTGGTTGCACATACTTCTTGCACCACAGCCAAGCAGCGGTTGAGTCTTTTCCGCCGGAAACTGCAATGACGAAGTTTCGGACGTTCTTCAAATCGGGACGGTCGGACGGCCCCGGCACGCGCTTCTTGGGCATGTTGAACTCCTCTTGTGCGATGGTAGTGTGGGATACCACCAGGCCGCACAATAGGCTGTTGACGAAGAAAAAGCCAGGCATAGTAAATACATATTGATGCGATTTTATGTCAATGTATTCACCAGGCCATCCTCGAGCATTCAGCCAGGCATGTGCAGGAATGTAGGCCAGGCCCAACATCTTCTTTGGCGGTCCTAGAATTCAGAACAATAATAAGTACCGAGCTGACTTGGCTTATCGTGCCAATTGGCGACAGTTCTCTTTCCGAGGACGTTGGATTTGCAGGGATGCTGGCATCTGTGGCATCGTCTCGGCCTCCAAAGATGGCCTGCCGCCGACATTGGCACGGTATCATCGTTCGCCAGCGGTGTGACAGCGACCTGTTACTCCGCGTGCCGACTGCTATCGAAAGGATCGACAGTCGACGTCCAGTCGCCTGCCTGTGCGTAGAGCGCTCCCCTAAAACCCCTTGCCTTTGCGGCGGCCGCGGTAGCCTCTGCCGGGTGGGCGGGGGGTTGGCCTGCGGGTGGGGCGGCCTGACTTGCGGGGCCTCGAGTCCTGTGTGGCGGTTACCTGGGGAATTTCTTCACGCTGCTTGACTGGGCCGAAGGCGCGGCTGAGGGCTGCTGCGGCGAGGTCAAGCGGGTCGTGTCGCTTGGCCATGCTCTCGACCAGCGGCCGGAAGCCGTCCCATTCACCCTCGAGGAGCGCCTCCTCCACCTTTGCCGCCAGGTTCTCCCGCTCCCGCTCCTCCAACTCAGCGACGGTGAGCAGCTCCTTGCGCTTTATGTTTGCGCCGGTGGCGCGCTCGATGGCCCGCAGCAGGGAGACCTCTCGGGGGACGATCAGGGTTATGGCCTCACCGGCACGGCCGGCGCGGGCGGTGCGGCCGATGCGGTGGACATAGCTGTCGGCGTCCTGCGGGATGTCAAAGTTGAAGACGTGCGTCACCTCCGGGATGTCGAGGCCGCGGGCTGCCACATCGGTCGCCACCAGCACCTCTACCCGGCCGCCGCGGCTGGCCTTCATCACGTTCTCGCGCTGTACCTGCGTCATGCCGCCGTGCA
Organism: Dehalococcoidia bacterium; assembly: GCA_040878005.1. Lineage (GTDB taxonomy): Bacteria > Chloroflexota > Dehalococcoidia > Lucifugimonadales > Lucifugimonadaceae > JBBDMW01. Next base: position 14,012 of record JBBDMW010000062.1, on the reverse strand, counting down.
GCGCCTCGGCCCGGTAGCCGGTGCCCTGCAGCTCCCATGCGAGGTCTGACACCATCTGCTTCGTGGCGCAGAACACCAGGGCAAGCTGCGGCGACGTGGTGTCCAGGAGGCGTATCAGCGCCTCGATCTTGAAGGGGCGGGCCACGAGGTAGTGCGACTGCTCCACGGTGGGCACGGTGATGGACCTGGGCTGCGACAGGATGACGTGGTCAGGCTCACGAAGGTATGACCTGGAGAGCCTGAGGATTTCTTGCGACATGGTGGCGGAGAACAGGGCGGTCTGCCGCTCCTGCGGGACCTGGCTGAGGATGCGCTCCACGTCCTCAAGAAAACCCATGTCCAGCATCTCATCGGCTTCATCCAGCACCACCAGCCGCACGCCATCGAGGGACAGCACGCGCCGGTTCAGCAGGTCGAGCAGCCGGCCTGGCGTGGCCACGACTACCTGTGCGCCGTTGCGGATGGCGCGTATCTGGTGGGTGTATGACTGGCCGCCGTATACGGCGACGACGCTTAGCTCCTGGAATTTGCTGAGGTTGCTGAGGTGGACGGATACCTGGAGGGCGAGCTCCCGGGTGGGGGCGAGCACGAGGGCCTGGACCTGCCGCTGTGCGGGGTCGATGGATTCGATGATGGGTATGCCGTAGGCGGCGGTTTTGCCGCTGCCTGTCTGGGCCTGGATGATGACGTCTTTGCCCGCGAGCAGCCTGGGGATGACTTCCTGCTGGACCGGTGTGGGTTCCTCGAAGCCCATGGCTTCGACGGCGCGCAGCACACGGGAGTTCAAGTTCAGTTCAAGGAAGCCCTGCATTACCAATTTCCGCGCCTCCACGTGCCAGTGCCGTGCTTTGTTCCGGGGGTGATTGCCCGGCTTTGTCGCCGGACGAGGGTTGAGGCGGTCCCGCGGGGTGCCTCTTTTGTATTGTCGCGCCCTTATGGGGCGTGGGCGTGTTTTGTGGCGGCGCGTTTTGCCGCGCGGGTGTCGGGCGCTGCAAGCGGGGCGACGCGAGCGCGGCTACGCGCCGGTGGGAGGGCCGCCGCCGTTCGGGGGAGTTGGGCCGAACTCGTTGTTGGAGTACACGCCGAGGTCGCGGCCCTGGTGGACGTGCACCACGAACTCGTCACGCTCCACGCCGACCGCGTCGATGATGTCCTCATCCACGATGGCCACGAGGTCCTGTATGGACTCCTGGGTGAGGCTTTCGCCCACGACGAGTGTGCCGTGAACCATGCCCGATGCGAAGTGGAGGTCCAGGCGGCCCACCGGCTTGCCATCTTCAACGATTGTGTAGCACTCGGAAGAAGGCGTGCGGCATTCCCTCTCGAAATAGAAAGCTGACATCTGGATGGCTCTCCCCTTCGCCGCCTCATGGCCGCGCATCAACACTGACATTCAACCGACGAAGGATATCTTCTTTCGCGCTTCGTTGCCCAGACTGCGGGCTTGCTTTGGTGGCGCGTGGCGGAGTGGTTAGTGGCTACTTGTCCAAAAATGACCTGGCGCTGGCGGCGACGTTGTCCGGATCGGATTCAACCTGGCAAGCCCAGATCACGAGGGTGTCCCAACCAAGCCGGTCTAGTTCCTGAAGGTTGGATTGATCGCGCTCAATGTTGCGTTGGAGCTTAGGCAGCCAGTATTCGGTACGTGAAGAGGGAGGCCTTGAGTCGGCGCAGTTGCCTGAGGGGTGCTGGTGCCAGAAGCAGCCGTGGACAAATATCGCTTTCTTCCTTCCCTTGAAAACCAGGTCTGGCTTGCCTGGAAGCGATTTGTCGTGCAGCCGGTAGCGGTAGCCGAGGTGGTAGACCAGCCTGCGTACGGCTTTTTCGGGAGACGTGTCTTTGCTTCGGATGCGCCGCATGTTGTAGCTGCGGCGTGCTTCGGAAATTTTGTCTGCCAATGGTCAGGTTGCCAAGTCTAGGGACAGGTCGCCGATGTCTTTCAGCCGGCCTCCATCCGTCATGGTGCGCAGCAACTCAACGGAATCTTCATAGGCCGGGTTGGTTGACGCAAACTCTGCCACTGCACCGTTCAACTCTGGCAGAGCGAAGTGATACACGCAATCCAGCTCGCCAGTACCGAGGGCCAACGATGCGATGCGGCTTGGTGAAGGTTCGGCGGTAATGGCGACTATGTGCGGGAGCGGGCCCTTCCTGTTCTTCACGAGGTTTAACGCTTCCGACCTTGAGTTCTGAGCGCGGTCGCTCCTGATAGTCCACTTGCAAGAGACGCTCGCGTGGAGAATTGGCGCCGGATTGGCTGAACTGCGCAAAATGCTCCGCGAAGGATGAGACTCATCCACAATCTCCCCAGGGTGGTTCAGCACGTCATCTGGTTCCGGCCACCGGCATATGACCACGTCTGGAGTGATCAGGTAATCCCGCCCGAGAATTGCAGACAACTCCCGGTTCTCCCGGGTAGCTTCAGCCAGGGCGGAAATATGCTGATACTGGGCGAACCTGGAGATTTTCCTTACTGACCCATCTCCGGAACGGATGATGTCCCAGTTCCCGGGCCGGAGGTGATCCAGCTTGAGGAATGTCTCATCCAGGAAGTCAGCGCATGCCTGTTCAAACTTGCTTCCGGAGATTTGCCCTTTCAGGCGTTCCGCCGTTTGGGGATTGCCGATGTTGCGCAGGATCAGCCTGGCTACCTGCGCACTGGATGCGTGGCTGCTATCCGCGTTGGTGGGTATGCCAGCCGCATTCACGCTCAAGATTGAACTTAGCAGCGCCTTGTGAAATGCCGCCCTTGCTTCTGAAATGAGGCCACGCATGTTAGTCCGCCGCGACTGGCACACTGGCGCCTGCCAGAGCGCCGGCGATGCTCATCCCAACGGCGCAGGCTACCGGCGGTGGGAAGGCGTTGCCTACCTGGCGGTATGAAGCCGTTTTCCTACCCGCAAATGACCAGTCCCGTGGGAAGCCTTGCAGCAAAGCTGTCATTTTGACCGTGAGCCGGGGAAGCCCCGCGTAACCGTGATGGGGAGGCTCATCCGCGAGGCCGCGGCCATCGACGCCGAGTTTCAGCCATGCCGCCCTAGCCCTGGTGGGCCCCAAATCTGGCCCGCCGTGCTTTTTTGATCCGCCGACCAGTGTCGGTGCGATGTCCTGCGCTGACCTGGCCCACTCATCTGCACCTTCCCAGTTGGCCGACGCCATTTCTTCATATAAGACTTCGCCCACAGTGCCGCTCGGTACGGCCTGGGGTCGTGCCCATTCAAAAAATGGGGCAATGTTTTCGGCAAGTGCAACCAGCACAGTCCTGGGCCGAAGCTGGGGCACCCCGAAGTCAGAGGCGTTCAGGAGTCTCCATGAAGGCACGTAACCCAGCATTTGCAGTTGAGCGCTTATGTGTCCGCGGTACCAATCGAACCTTGGCGACATCAACCCTTTGACGTTTTCAAGCATCACAGCTTTGGGGTGTGCTTCCCTGACTACGCGCATCGCCTCTGGGAAGAGATCACGCTCATCTGACTGCCCAAGCTGCTTCCCCGCTATCGAGAATGGCGGACAGGGCACGCCGCCTGCGACCAGATCGACGCCGCGGTAAGGCTGAGCACTGAACGAACGAACGTCTTGCTGCAGCACGTTCCAGTGCGGGCGGTTTAACTTGAGCGTTTCACAGGCTTCAGGTTCAATTTCCACCAGGGCAAGGTGCTCAAAGCCTGCCTGCTCCAACCCCAGGGCTTGTCCGCCGGCACCAGCGCATATTTCGATGGAAGTTGGCAAAATGTAAACGTGTGGAACGGACTTGTGTAACTCGCGGGAAGTCTAACCTACCCCGCTCCATACAGCATGGCGGAATGTCGTGGATTAGTGGCTGCCGCCTGCCTTTACGTGCTCTGCCTGGTACAGATCGAAGTCGCCGTAGCCGAGGTGGCCGTGGGTTTCGTACAGGTCCTGGTGGAAGCGTGCGTACTCAGCCTTGCGCTCGTCCGTGTAGCGGTACTTCTCCAGGCGGTCGTAGTCCAGATCGATGCCCAGGCCCGGCTTGTCCGGCACGGTCATGGTGCCGTTCGGCCCATAAGGCAGCAGGCCGCCCACGAGCACGTCATCGGACTGCTGGTGGTAGTGGGCGTCTATCGGGTAGTCGAACGGCCCTGCGGCGGCCGCGGCGTGCACCTTTGCCATGTGGGAGACGCCGAGGTACCGGCCGGAGTGCATGGATGTCTTGAGGCCGAATGCCTTTGCCATGGTTGCCCAGTCACGGACGCCGGCGATGCCGCCTGAGCCGTATATGTCGCACATGGCGATCTCACCAGCGTCAAGGCGCACCACGTTTGCGAGGCGGTCCAGCGAGTACGAGCCGTCGACGCACACGGGTATGTCCGTGGCCGCTCGCAGTTTTGCCTGCGCCTCCAGGCCGCGGGCGACGTCCTCCAGGTACTCGATGCCGTAGTCCCTGAGCTCGTTGGCCGCCCAGATGGCCGTTTCGAGGTCCCATGCAGAGTTGGGGTCGATGCGCAGGCGCACGTCCGGTCCGACGGCCTCGCGCACACGCTTCACGTCTTCGATCTCATCCTGCGGGCGGTATACGCCGATCTTCAGCTTGACTGAGCGGAAGCCGTACCTGTCTACCAGCTCCTTCACGTGCTGAGGGTGGTTCTCCAGGTTCACCTCACCGTTGCCCTGGCCATCGCCGACGATGCCGGGGGCGCGGAAGAACACGTACGCGGCGAACTCCACCGACCTGGTGTAGTGGCCGCCGTTCACCAGCGCCGCGGCGGGCCTGCCCAGGAACTTGCCCATGAGGTCCCACATGGCGTACTCGAAGCCCGGCTTGTCCTGCCTGTCCTCCAGCGGCGCATTGGCCAGGAGGACCTTCCAGTTGAACGGATCGCCGCCCTTCACCGCGTCGGCCACCGGCCCCTCCATGTGGGCCTTGCTCGACTTCACCTCGCCAATGCCCGTGAGGCCGTCGTCGGTATGGACCTCGATGATGGTGCGGGGCGTGGCGATGGCGACGTGTTCCGTGTAGCCGTGCTGGCTGAACGAGTAGGCCCAGAGCAGGGTGCCCTGCATGGGGATGCCAACTTCGTGCGCGGTGATGCCGGTGATTTTCATTTTTTTGTTCTCTACGTTGCGATCAGATGAGAAGGAGGTTGGCGGTAACGGCCGGCCAACGGTGGGGGGGCATGCCAGGAATGCAGGCAGTACTTTAGCGAATCATGCTGTGTGATGGCGGGGCTATGGGAGCTCTCCTGTGACCTCGCTCAAGAATTCGAAGAACGCCTTTTTGCGGGGCGTATTGATGTCCCAGTTGACCGGTGGGTTCTGGTACCCCTCCACGTAATCGCCATACGCTGCTCCGCCGCCTGCGCCGGGTCCCGGATCGAAGTAGCCCCAGCCCGCGCGCTTTGACAACGCTGCCGTGAAGTTGTTGCGGGGCTTGTCGAAGTCGAAGTGGTCGTCTTCGTTGAACAGCACGGGCATTGGCCGGTAGGTTGGGACGGCGCGGGTGTCATCGACACGCTTTTCGATCTCGGCCGGGTCATGCATGCCGTTGCCGTGCAGGAGGATGAAGTCCGAGGCGGCGCATACCGCCTCTGTGGGCACCTGGCGGCGGGTGAAGCTGGTTGAGACCAGCAGCCTGCGGCCGCCGTCGGTGATGCCGCGTGCCTGCTCGATCAGCTCATGCACCCTGGGCGGCGTGAGGATCTCATGCTCGTACTTCGGCACGTCGCACTCGTTGTTGATCTCGATCACCACATTCGTATAGCCGCTATCCAGCACCCATCCGCACGCCTGCTCCACCGCGCGGCGCACTGCCTCTTCGTCCTGCAGGCGCTCATCCTGACCGAAGTAAAAGAGACCCAGGATCACGACCATGCCGAGCGCGTCTGCTGCCTCTATGACCCGGGTTGCACGGCCGATGAACGCAGGCTTAAGCGCGCCGTCCGGCTCGAAGCATCCAGAGATCCACGGCTGGGACTCGACACCAGGCACGCCTGCCCACACCTGCTCCTGCGTTGCATCCGGGTGGGTCCGGCGTATGCGCTCCATGAGCTGGTCCATACCGTCGGTGCGGTAGTAGCCGAGCGGGCTTGCGCCCTGGAGGTTCAGAGCGATCCCCATGAGGCCGTGCGACCTGTAGGAGGGCATGGCGGCGACAAGCTCAGAGACGTTTCTCTCAGCGTCCCACTCGCCGGTGTCCGGGTATGCCCACAGGTCACGGGTAAGAGGGTTGTCGTCATCGAAGACGCCGTTGGCCATGCGGCTGTTCAGGAGCAGGCCCTCAATGCGCCATCCCCTGAACTCCCTGCCGGGATGGGTTGGCTCGCCGTTTATGAGCCAGTCTTCGCCATTGATGGAGACCCGGGTTGCTGGTGTAAACATGCCTTGCTCCAATGCTGCAAAGGTTAGTGGCTCATGCTGCGTGGCCCGCACGGGCCTGCCATTCTCGCGCGAAGTCTATGCGACGTTGAACCGATGGGTGGGAGTGGAATATGAACTCCACCACGGGATTCGGGCGTCGCCGAGCCAGGTTCTGATCTGCCAGCCTGGACATTGCGGACATGAACTCCTCGCTCATGCCCGTGGCCTCCAGAGCGTACAGGTCTGCCTGCTTCTCCGCACGGCGGGAGTGCCAGTTTGCCAGCGGCAGGGCCAGCATGGTGACCGCGCCCGTCACGAGTCCCAGCAGGGGCAGGTTGGCGAAGTCCGAGATGCCGCGGAAGCCAAGCGGCTCGCTCCAGGCGGTCAGGGCCAGGTGCACGGCGTAGAAGCTTACGAATACCAGCACGCCGCGCACGGCCAGCGCGCGCCAGATGTCACCGTGGACCTGGTGGGCAAGCTCGTGCGCCATGACGACTTCTATCTCATCCTGCGTATGCTCGCTGATCAGGTTGTCGGCCAGGAGCATGCGGCGTGAGCGGCCCCATCCGGCGAGGGCGGCGTTGGCGCGGCGGGTTTTATCGCCCAGCTTCCAGACGTACACGCCCCGGACGCTGACTCCCAGGCGTTCCGACAGCCGAAGCAGGCGCTCCTTCAACTCCTCGTCCTGGAGCGGTTCGAACTTGAAGAAAATCCTGAACAGCAATAGCGGAGCGAGGCCGGTGAGAACTACGGTGAAGAGCACAAAGCCGACTGAACTGATGATCCACCACGTGTCCGGAAAGGCCCGCAGCGCCGCGTATATGGCCTGCACAGCCAGCAGGCCAAAGGCTGCCTGCACTGTGAGTCCCTTGAGCCAGTCAAGCGCCCAGTCCCTGCGGCTGAGGCGCGACAGGCTGAACTGCCGCTCAAGGACATAGCCGGAGTAGTACTGCAGAGGCAGGTCGAGTAGCTCCATGACCGCGCCGACGATGAGAACGTAGACGGTTATGGCAGCCGGCGTGTTGAAGGTCCAGCTTTCAGCCAGGTCCCGAAGGGCGTGGGTGCCTTCCAGGAAGAGGAACAGAAACGCGACAACGAGGGTGATCGCCATGGAGGCAGTGCCAACCATGAGCTTGCGCCGCTCATAGCGGATGGCCTCGTCTTCGTTCTGCGGCATGTCCTGCCGGGCGTCGGTGTTCAGCAATTAGCTCAGCACCGCCACCTTCTTGCCCTCGATGAGGCCGAAGTCTATCTGAGCGCCCAGTCCCGGCTCATTCATTGCATGAACGAGGCCCTCTGAGTCCACCTCTATGTCCTTTTCCAGCCCGTATTTCTGCGCGCCGGACGGCAGAAGAACCTCAAAGAACTCGCAGTTCTTGATGGCCATTATCACGTGCAGGTTGGCGACGTTGTTCAGCGAGTTGCCGCCGTGGTGCACCTCGTAGTTCATGTGGAACGCCTCGGCCAGGTGCGCCGTCTTGACGAGCGCCGTGATGCCGCCCTTGACTGCGACGTCGCCGCGCAGGTAGTCCGTGGCGCGCTCAGTCAGCCACGGAGCGTACGCGGTGAACCCGCCCGGCGAGTACTCCGTCGCCATGATCGGTATGTCCAGGTGCTGCTTGAGCTTGACGTAGTTGTAGAGATCGTCGTCCGCCAGGGGGTCTTCATACCAGTAGAAACCAAGGTCCTCTATGACCCTGCCGATGCGCAGGGCGTCCGGGTAGTCGTACGCCCACGTGGAGTCCAGCATGACCGTGAAGTCGTCGCCCACGGCCTGTCGGACGGCCTGACAGACTTTGATGTCCTCTCGCCAGTAGGCGGGCGGATGGATTTTGTAGGCAGTCCAGCCGTCAGACTTGAACCGGGCGGCCTCCTCTGCGTACTCCTCCGGGGCGAGGTGCACCGAAGAACTGGCGTATGCGGGCACTGAGTCACGGTATGAGCCAAGCAGCCGATGGATCGGGAGTCCCGCGACCTTGCCCGCGATGTCCCAAAGAGCGACGTCCATTGCGCCCACCGCACGCAGCGTGGTGTTGCGGTTGCGCTGCCACATTCCCTGGTACAGCAGCTCACGCGCCAGCGGGTCCTGTCCCATCACCACCGGCTTCAGGAAATCGATCAGCGACTGGCCGTCGAGGTTAGCCCCGCGGCTGGCTGCGCCGAGGAACGAGTGGCCTTCTACACCTTCATCGGTGGAGATGGTCAGGAGGCCGAGCTGGCTCCTGTCGGCGATCCTGCCGGTGTGTTTGCCGTAGGTCGTGGCCGGTATGCCTTCCCAGGCGAACAGCGTGAGCGTGACATCAGTGATCTTCATCCAGGCGACCCCTTCCAGTGCCATCGGGCTATGGGCGTGACTGCCAGTGAAGGTTAAGTCCTCTGCGTCCAGCCGTCATCCAGCTTCTCGAAGCGTCGTTGAAGCTCCTCGACTACGCCGGCATCGACAGGGAGCTGATCTTCCACCATGCGGATGTTCGACTTCATGTGGTCCGGGTTCTTCGTGCCGACTATGGCCACGTCCACCTGCGGGTGATGAAAGGTGAAGCCGAGGGAGAGCAGGACCTGGTCGTCCGGCTCCCCGGGAATGTCGCCCAAGTCAGCCATTTTTGTGGCCCGCTCCACGTAAATGCTGGCATAAGCGCGGAGGTCGCCGGACGAAACTGCCTGCCTGGCCACCCTCCATGCGCCGTTGGCAATTGGGCGCTTGATAATCACGCCGATCTCGTTCTGCTCAGCCTTTTCGAGCAGGCCCGTGGTGCGGGCGTGCTGGTCGGCCAGGTTGAAGCTGGTCTGGAGAGTATCGAACAGTCCACTGTCGACCGCCCAGTGCGAGGCTGCGTTGTCGCCGCTGTAGCCGATGAAGCGTGTCTTGCCAGCGTCCCTGGCCTCCTGGAGGGCACGAATGACATCACCCTTCTCAAGCACGTCAACACCACAGGAATGTAGCTGCACCAGGTCCACGTGGTCCGTCTTCATGCGCTCCAGGCTGCGGTCAATGCTGTCTGCTACGGTCTGGTAGGTCCACGGCTCACCCTGATAGCCGCCAGTTACGTGACCGGCCTTCGTGGCGAGGATGTATTCGTCGCGCCGGTTGGCGATCGTCCGGCCTATCAGCTCTTCGCTGATGTTGTAACAGGCACTGGTGTCGAGGAAGTTGATGCCGCTGTCCAGCGCATTGTTCAGGACATTGCCTGCCTGCTGGACATCATCGAACGAAAGCTCTGATCCGATCTCCGACAATCCGACGCCGAGCCTGCTGACACCGAGGCCGGTCTTGCCGAGCGTGACCTGCTGCATGTCTCGTCCCTCCGGTGATGGTTCTTTGGCCTTAGCTTAACCGCTGATATGGCGGAGGCAACTCGCCGTCCAGGAGAACGAGAGTCACCGGCAGGAGCGAAATAAATAAGGGCCCGCGCATTGCGCGGGCCCGTGGTCCGACGAGAGAGATGTGTCTGGCGGATCGCCGGAGTAACCGGCGGAATCCGCCTTACCAACCCGTTAGGCGGGAGACGCCTAGCTCTTGCCGATCTTGAACATCTTGGTCCCACACACAGGGCACTGGCCCTGTGACGCGGGACGACCGTTCTTCATCGTGATCTGGGTCGGATTCTGCACCTCACGCTTCGTCTTGCACTTCATGCAGTAGGCTTCCATGTCGACCTCCAGATCGGACCTTGTATTGAAACCGTGCAGCCGTCATCGTGATCGACCGCATCTCAGATTGCCGCGTCACAGTACTACAACTTTTCCAACTTGTCGCTAGTTCAAGTCTGAGATTGCGGCGAGTTCAGCGGCCAATGGTACAAATTGACAGGTGGTCCAACCCGGAAATCGTAGACTCCTGACGGTGTCATGGGGCCGGAATTCGTACTGAAAACGAGGCTATCGGGCATGGGGCTCCATGTATCAGGAACAGCCGGGGACGACTTACGGATGAGGCTCAATAAGATGAGACCGCTGCTGCTGGCCGAACTCAATATTTCCCAACTTGGCCAAACTTAACCAACGAGGTGTATCGAGTGGCGCCATGTCTATAATTGGCGGCTGGCCCGGAAAAGTTGGCTGGCACTCTGGGCGCAATGAAACCGGCCGGCAGAACAATCCCTGAGGATGGAACACTTGGCGGAAACAGTAAGCGCCGAGACGATAGAGCAACTGGAACAGGAAGCGCTTGCTGCGCTGGACGCGTTGGACGCGTCTGCTGATGCGCTGGAACGGTGGCGGGTTGAGTACCTGGGCCGCAAGGGCCGCATCACCAGCGTCCTGCGAAGCCTTGGCACGTTGCCGCCAGAAACCCGCCGGCAGGTTGGCGCTTCTGCGAACAGGGTGAAATCGACTCTCGAAGAGCGGCTGGCGGCGAAGCAGGCGCAGTCCAGCGCTGCCGCCGGGCCAGGCGGGGCGCTCGACATCACCCTGCCGGGGCGCAAGCCACGGGCAGGCAGGCTGCACCCCTCCACGCAGACCATCCGCGAGATATGTGCAGCATTTAACGAACTGGGGTTCCAGACCGTCGAAGGGCCAGAGGTTGAGTGGGAGCGTTACAACTTTGACCTGCTGAACATCCCTGCGGACCACCCGGCACGTGACCAGTGGGACACGATATGGGTTGACCGGCCTGATCCGGGCGGCGTGCTGCTTCGAACACATACGTCGCCAATGCAGGCACGGGTCATGGAGCGAACGGAGCCGCCGGTCAGGGTGGTGGTGCCGGGCAAGTGCTATCGCATGGAGGCTACTGACGCCACGCATGAGTGGCAGTTCCACCAGATAGAGGGCCTCGCGGTTGACGAAGGCATAACGTTCGCAGACCTGAAAGGCACCCTTTACGAGTTCGCCCGTCGCATATTTGGACCTGAGCGACGGGTCCGCTTCCGGTGCGACTTCTTTCCGTTCGTGGAACCAGGCGTTGACATGTCCATCGACTGCTTTGCATGCAGCGGCTCCGGGTGCCGGGTGTGCAGGCAGAGCGGGTGGATTGAGATCATGGGCGCCGGCATGGTCCACCCGAAGGTGCTGCGGGGCGTGGGCTACGACCCTGAGAAGTACTCGGGCTTTGCCTTCGGCATGGGACCGGAGCGCATCGCCATGCTCCGGCACGGCATTGAAGATATCCGCCACTTCTTCGCCAATGACCTGCGTTTCCTCTCGCAGTTTTGACGGCATGGGCGTGCCGGTGCGGGCTTCATGGCCGGCGACGAAAAACGGATTTGACCACCAACCAATGAAATACATCACATGAGAATCCCTCTTTCATGGCTCCGTGAATACGTCCGGGTGGACCTTGCCCCGGAAGACCTGGCGCACAGGCTGACGATGGCCGGCACCGAGGTGGGCGCAATCGAGCGCACCGGTGACTGGAGCAACGTGGTCGTCGGACTGGTGAAGCAGGTGAAGCCGCACCCTGACGCTGACCGCCTACGGCTGGTGACCGTGTACAACGGCGACTCCGAAGTGGAAGTCGTGTGCGGCGCTCCCAACGTGGCCGAGGGCCAAAAGATTGCCTACGCCTCCGTGGGGGCAGAGCTTATAGATGGGCATACAGGCAAGCCTTCGAAGCTCAAGCGCTCCAAGATTCGCGGCGTGGTGTCGGAAGGCATGGTCTGTTCTGAGAAAGAGCTTGGGCTTGGGGAGTCGCACGAGGGCATCCTTGTCCTTGATCCCGACGCTGAAACCGGCACGCCGCTGGGAGACGTTATAGGCGAAACCATCCTGGACCTGGAGCTGACTCCGAACCGCCCAGACTGCCTGGGCGTCCTGGGCATCGCACGGGAGGTGGCCGCGCTAACGGGCGCGCAGCTGGTCGAGCCGCCCATTGATTACGAGCAAGCCGGCCAGAGCGTGGACTCCCTTGCGAAGGTGGTCATCGAAGCCCCAGATCTGTGTCCCCGGTATACAGCGTCCGTCATCAGCGGAATCAAGATTGGCCCCTCACCGCAGTGGCTGGCTGGCCGGCTCCGTGCCGTTGGCGAACGGCCCATTAACAACGTGGTGGACGTGACCAACTACGTGATGTTCGAGATGGGCCAGCCCCTGCATGCGTTCGACTTCGACAAGGTAGTGGACAAGACGGTGCTGGTCAGGCGGGCCAATCCGGGTGAAGTCCTGGTGACGCTGGATGACAGGGAACGCAGACTGAATAACGACATGCTTGTCATAGCGGACCGGCAGCGGGCAATAGGTCTCGCCGGAGTTATGGGCGGCGCCAACACCGAGATATCAGATGCGACCACGACTGTTTTCCTGGAGTCGGCGACGTTTGACGGCTCCAATAACCGTCGAACCGCACGCGGGCTTGGCCTTGCCAGCCAGGCGACGTTGAGGTTCGAGAAGGGCCTGAGGGCCGGGCTTTCCGGGGTTGCGCTGCGTCGCGCTACGCGCCTCATATTGCAGGTCGCCGGTGGCAGCGCATCGAAGCGCATCCTCGACCACTGGCCTGGCGAGGGAGACGAAGTCGAGGCCGTCAGGCTGGACCGTGAGCGTGTGAGCCGTGTGCTGGGCGTAGACCTGCCTGACGATAAGGTAACCGGCACGTTGGAATCGCTAGGTTTTGGTGTTCAGCAGGCAGAGGACGGCTGGCGAGTAACAGTTCCCTACTGGCGGCCAGACATCGCCATACAGGAAGACCTGTGCGAGGAGCTGGCAAGGACTATTGGGTACGACAGCATCCCAACGCGTACCCTCTCGGGGCGAATCCCGGCATGGGCGCCGCAGCCTGAATTGAGCCTGCGCAACAGAGTTTCGGACGTCCTCACCCGCGCTGGGATGCAGGAAACCATCTCCTATTCAGCAACCACTGTGGAGGGTGAGGATCGTGTAAGGCTGCCAGGCGCTACCCCGGAGCATCTTCGCATCAAGAACCCCATTTCAGCCGAGCACGTGGTGATGCGCCGCACTCTGCGAGAAGCCGTGCTGCGCTCGCTGGCTCACAATGTCCGCGTTTGGCGGGGGCCGATTGCGCTCTTTGAGTCCGGCCGCGTGTTCCTGGACCATGGAGAGGGACTGCCGGAAGAGAAGCAGATGGTGGCAGGTGCGCTCACCGGCCCCAGGTCAGACCCGCACTGGTCTGTTGAGCAGGGCGACATGGACTTCTTCGATGCGAAGGGCATGGTTGAGGCGGTGCTGTCCGACCTGAACGTGGAGGCAGATTTCACGCCAACCGAGGATGCAACGTTCATCACAGGCAGGGTGGCCGCCATCACTGCGCCGCAGGCCGGCGGGGTGCAGCTGGGCGTCGTGGGCGAGGTGCACCCGGACGTTCTTGCGGCGTTCGACACCGACGTATCCCCGGTAGCGATGTTCGAACTGAGCCTGGAGGCGTTGGCCTCGGCTGTGGCCGGGAAGCCTGCTGCAAGCTCCTACAGGCCTTTCACCCGGCTGCCGGAGTCTCCTCGTGACCTGGCGCTGCTGTTGGATTCCGGGGTACCGGCGGGCGACGTGGTGAAGATTGCCAGCCGAAACCGGCTCGTGACCAGCGCAACAGTGTTCGATGTGTACGAAGGCCGGGGCGTGCCAGCGGGCAAGAAATCGCTGGCTATACGGATCGTTTACCAGTCGGCCAACCGCACGCTGACGGCAGAAGAGGTTGGCAAGGCAGAGCAGTCGATACTTCGCGCACTGTCCAAGGAACTTGGCGCCGAGCTTCGCACCTAGGGCTAATCGACAATTAAATGCTCCACGTCAAGGCGGCCGCCAAGTATAGG
>JBBDMW010000061.1:0-52607 GCA_040878005.1 Dehalococcoidia bacterium | reverse complement strand
TCGTGTGGGTGATCATCATTGCCATCACGAACGTGATTGGGGCCGCCCTGTACTTCTTCCTGCGGCGGCCGCAACGCCGCGTAGAGGTAGGACGATGAGTGGCTGATAGGTCCGCCCCGGTGGTGCACGGGGTTGGACGATTCAGTTTTCTATGCGTTTCTCACAGTTCCGGCCCGTGGCACACCCAATGAAGTGACGGCTACTAGCCTTTATCGTTCCCCGACTCGAATCTCGAATATGGGTGCCGGTGTGGATGCCGATGTTCTGGACGATGTTTGCAATGGCGGCCGGGCATGTATAAGGTGCCCGGGTCCACCGGAAGATGTTCAACTGCCTACGGCACGACTGCAAGACGGTCCGGCCAGCGGGACAAGCAGAGGAGAGCCACAGTGCCGAATCTAGTTCCATACCTGCGGCGTCTGAACCGCAAGGAGCGGTTCTTCCTGATTGGCCTGGCGCTGGATAATGAAGCGTTCCGCCTGGGGGATGACTTCCGCCAGAATCTATCCGACGTGCTTGGGCTGGCCATTCCCAAAGACGCATTTGTCGCTATGGACTATCACCTTGATTGGCTGTTTGCCGGCATTCACCTGGCCGCTACGTCTGGCGATCCGGGCCCTCATCCCCGAGACAACCGCCTCATCACCGGCACTCAACAAGATATTGATCTGCTTGTGGCCTTTGACACCGATGAAAAATCCCACGTGATCATGCTGGAGGCCAAGGGTGTCACCAGCTATTCCAACAGCCAGTTCAAATCTAAGACCGAAAGACTGTCCGCAGCTTTCCAAGTGCCAGAGGCCAAACAGGTGGCGCCACATTTTGTATTCGCGTCGCCGATGATGCCTCGACGCCTCAAGTACTCCGAATGCCCGCCGTGGATGCTTGACAAGGATGGCCAAGTGGCATGGGTGCGAATGCCGGTACCTTCTGACATGCAAAAAATAGTGCGGTGCACCGAAGACGGAACTTCAAGAGATAAAGGTCCGCATTGGACTGTAAAGGCAGAGCGCGTCTTTCGTCCCTCCGCGCCATAAGAGGTGGTTGACTGCCATGAGAGGTCGAGCTTCCGGAGGGCGACGGGTTCGTTATGTCGAGGCCGCTCCAGTTGAAGCGTTTAACGTCCTAGCCTGCCCTGCTGCCAACAGTCCGCCATCCTTGCTGAACTGGAACAACGCGGCTTGGACATCCGTCAATTCCCATACGCCGCGGCGCCCCGGACAGAGGGCGTTGAATCCGGAATGCAGTCGGTAGCATAGATTCAGCAGCTTGATGTGTGCCGCGTGTCAGAACCGCGGCTGCCACGATGGATGGGGCTAATCACCGGATCAAGACCCTTGCGCATCCACGTTTCCAGTGCGACGTCCTTGTGGGATCCATAAGGATCAGCCGCTTACTAAAGTACGTGAGTCCCGACCTGCGCGGCCCAGGACTTGTACAAGCGCCCACTTCGGGCGGTCCAGGATGCCAGGTCATGTGGACTTGGGACTGCTCACCCATCAGCGGGAGCCGTAAAAACAGGCCAGGACCGCCTCCGCCAAGCGGCCGCGGAAACCGTCGCCTGGTTCCATGGGCGCGTCAATCATGTGGTGTGCCCACGCCAAAGATCCGATTACCCACGGCCTGTCCTCCAATGCCTGGAGCAGGCCGGTGAGTTGTCGCGCCTGGGTGACTTCGCCCGTCGGGGTGCCATCCGTCGGCTTCGAAGGCACATGGACGGTGTGTAGAAGAACACCGGCTGCCCCCACCGTTCGTCGCGGCGGTCCACAGTTTCAGCGAAACGCTCCTAACATTGCTTGACTTACTCCCATTGAGAGTAATAATATACTCCCATTAGGAGTATTACAGCCCAAGATGAAGAAACTGACGACCACTTCTCATGCCATGCTCGGTTTGCTAGCGCTAAAGCCATGGACCACCTACGAGCTGGCTCAACAGATGGAACGCAGCCTGAGCAATTTCTGGCCGCGTGCGCAGAGCAAGCTATACGAGGAGCCCAAGAACCTGGTGGCTCACGGGCTGGCCACGGCCAAACGTGAGCGAGTGGGCAGGCGCCCGCGAACGGTGTACACCATCACGCCAAAAGGCCGCGAGGCACTGAGGGCGTGGCTGGATGAGCCCGCAGCGCCGCTGACGTTGGAGTTCGAGGGCATATTGAAGGTGTTCCTGGCGGACCAGGGCACCAGGGAGCAGCTCCTGGATCAGATTCGGCACATCAAGACCCATGCTGAGCAGGAGAAGGCGCGTGGCATGACCTTCGTCCAGGAGTATGCGGAAACAGGGGGGCCGTTCCCGGAGCGCCTCCACATAATCGGCCTCGTGGTGGGCTTCCTTTCAGGCCTGAATAGTGCAGTCCTTGACTGGGCCGACTGGGCTGAATCGGAAGTCAGCCAGTGGGATGAGATGGACAAGGCTCCATCAAGGGAGATGTTTCAGCGTTTCATGGAAAGGGGTAAGTTCGATGTGGCAAGGGACTGAGCGAATCAAGATCGATGCGTCGCCTGAAGACGTTTGGGCCATAGTGACGGATGTCGCCCGCCATCAAGAGTTGGCAGGCAGCGGAGAAATCAGGGCCATTCGAGTAGATGGGCCCATAGCAGAAGGCACTACGTGGGAGGCAGACGAGTCCATCAAGATGGTGGGGTCATTCATCGCCCGCTCTGAATGCGTGGTTTTCGATCCACCATTGGAGTTCTCCTGGAAGTCATATCCTCCTCCACTCAAGAAGGGTAACCCGGACTCTGTACCAAACGTGACGTGGTGGTTTCGGCTGACACCCCATGACGGTGGCACCCAGCTGGAACATTCCTTCCGAGTCATCGAACCCAAGAGCGGCGGCATGATGATAAAGACCTTTTACCTCGTCACCAGGCGCGCTTCGACAATCCGAAAAGGAATGCTCAGAACCCTGGACAATATGAAGGCAGCGGCAGAACGTCAAGAAGCCGCCGAGCCGTTCGCTGTGGCAGGTCCCTGAGTTGACGCCGATGCTCAAGTCAGCCGCTGAATCCATGACGGCATCGCCCAGAGGGTTATAACACCCGGCCTGCGCGGAACCCTGCGAATACCAGTGCTATACCAAGGACGTTGTTCAGGGCAAGGTTGCCGGCGAGCCATACCCAGTCGGATGTGCGGATCATCTGAGCGTTGTTGAAGGCGAACGTGGAAAACGTTGTGAACGCGCCCAGGAAGCCAACAAGCGCAACCACACGCATCTGTTCGCTGATCCAACCCTGGTTCTCCCCTGCCGCCCAAACAAGGCCAAACAGGAATGAACCGGTCAGGTTAGCGGCAAGCACTCCCCAGGGGAAGGCATCGCCGGCATGCCGCTGCACGATGGTCGCAACGCCGTATCGTGCAAGAGTGCCCAGTGCGCCGGCCATCGCCAGCCAGAACAATTTTTCCATTAGTCCCATCCGAGCAGACAGAGCGAATCATTTTCGCTGGACAGTGTGGGCTTTCCCGACCGGTCACGCCGCAGCCGTCAACAACGTTTTGCGATGGAGTTCTTTCATCCCGGAGCGGAGTGAAATGACTCGGTGAAGACGAGGCTGGCAGCGTGATAGAGTGCGCTGGCAATCGCGGGTTGATTGGACGCACACCCTTTATGGACCGTCTTCGCCACATAGCGGCACGCCCTTCGCCAATACGATGTTGAGGAGCACCGACATGACCACTGGCCGCCAACGTCCCACGGGAACAGCACCTCGCGTCGTTGTGGTGGGCGGAGGAATAGTTGGCGCTTCGATAGCATTCCATCTATCTCTTCGAAACGCACAGGTCACACTGTTGGAGGCGGGTCAGCCAGGACAGGCCGCGTCTGCCGTATCGTTCGCGTGGATTAACGGTCGCGACAAGAAGCCGCGCGGCTATCACGACCTGAACCGCCGCTCCCTTGACATGTGGAGCAGGTTCGTACGCCGGACGGGCGCTGAGAATTCAGTGAGATGGGGCGGCGAACTGCGATGGACAGCCAACCCCGAGAGTGCAGGAGAGTTCGAGGCGCGTGTCCAGGAACTCCAGTCGTGGGGCTACCCGATCCGCCTTATAAGCCCCGATGAGGTTGTGCAGATTGAACCAGGACTTGTAACGGGTCCGGTGGCGTCTGCGTCTTACACAGATATAGATGGCCACGTGGATACAGCATCCGTGATTAATGCCTGCCTGGAACGGGCGGCTGAGCATGGCGCAGACATACGGACAGGTTCACCGGCAACTGGCTTGCAGCGTCCGAATGCCGACTCTAATGTCGAGGCGGTGACCACGCCTGATGACGAAATCCCGTGTGATGCCGTGGTCCTGGCCAATGGCGTGGACGTCACAGGGCTTGCCGCCGGGCTGGGAATAGAGATCCCGCAGCTCGCCAGCCCAGGCGTCGGTGTCATTACAGAGCCAGTGGCTCCGGCGTTTCAGAACATTGCTGTGCTTCACACGGCAAGAGATCTGCCGCCAGAGCAGTTACTCAATATCAGGCAGATGAACGATGGTTCAGTGATGATCCACGGCAACATGCATGATGAGGTGGCAGCGGACGCCCTTCAACAGGCATCAGAGCAAGTGGTCCGTACAGCTGCCAATTTCCTGCCCGCCCTCAACGGCGCACGTGTCAGTGAGGTCAGGCGGGGGTTCCGGCCAATGCCGGCCGACGGGCATCCGATACTGGGGTTTGCTGAAGCAGCGCCCAATGTCTACTTCGCTGTGACGCACAGCGGTGTGACGCTTGCGCCATTGGTGGGCGAATTCGCGGCGACTGAGATCATCGACGGAGCAAGAATTGACATCCTGGCGCCGTACAGGGTGGAGAGGTTCACCTGAGGTTGGCCGTGTCCCACGTTCAGCCGGGAGTGGGCAGGTAAAACCTGGATGAAGCTCAGCCAGTGAAGCGAAGGCAACTCATGGTGCGCGTGACGCCTTCGATATTGTGCACAGTCTGACGCACCAGGTCGCCCACCTTGTCCAGATCATCAGACTCAAGCACACAGATCACATCGTACGGTCCGGTCACACGGTCTGCCTGCACTGTCTCCGGCAGCTTGCGGACCTCCGCCAAGATTTGATTGCCCCTACCTGCCTCTGCCTCGATAAGCAGATAAGCACGAATAGGCATCGATGGCTCCTTTCGACCGCGATGGATCGAACTCTAACCACTCCACTCATACCAGCCGCTGGTTTAGCGCAGCGGCCCGGGTACACCCGCCCAGAGACCGGCAACCCTACACCAATTTCTGAGGGTCCGTTACCGCCGGGAGCGCCACGCCAGGTTTCCATGTGCCAGATCATCTACAAGAGATAGCAGAATGGTAAGCCGGTCGCAGACTCTGTGCCAGTCGGCACACAGGGTGCAGCAAAGGGAAATGTATACCAACCGGCCGCGTCGTGGGCATCATGGCCACGCTGGTGCATAATTCGGGCGGGCCTTCGGATTTCCAGGAAGTGTCCGGTGTCACCGGCAGCCGCCTGCAGTTGCAGCGTCATCAAACTGAACGGAGTACACGTGTCATCACAGGAACATTCTCACAGCGTACGTGATCAGTTCGACCGGCAGGCGAGAGAATACGCATCGAGCGCGCCGCACTCTTCCGGGGAAAGCCTTCAGGTCCTGCGGCGGCTCGCGTCAGAAGGTGGCCGGTTCGACAAGGCCATAGACATTGCCACAGGGCCGGGATTCACGGCGTGCGCAGTAGCCCCTTACTGCGGCTTTGTAATAGCCACAGACATTGCGCCGGGAATGCTTTATGAGGCGCGGCGGCTCGCTGCAGAAAAGGGTCTCACCAACGTGGGGCTGGCCTTTGTGGCCGCAGAGGCGCTTCCGTTCGGGGACGAAACCCTGGACCTGGTCACCTGCCGCACCGCTCCTCATCATTTTCATGACATTGAGAAGTGCCTCGCAGAAGTCGCCAGGGTCCTGCGACCGGGTGGCATGTTTCTGCTGGCGGACACGTGCACGTCCGAAAACGCAACGGCAGCCTCATGGCACCAGGATATGGAGAAGCGCCGCGACCCCACACACGGCCGCAACCTGTCGGCGTCCGAGTGGAGAAGGTCGATTGAGGCCATAGGCCTCACAATGAACTTCGAAACGATCACCCGCGTCGACATGACCATGAATGCCTGGACCCGCCGGTCTGGCACACCCGAGGACATGCGTGAGCAAATTCGCAAAGACTGGGAGAATGCTCCGGCTGAAGCCGTGTCAGAGTATCGAATCGCGCCCGCACCCGGCGGAGACTTCTTCTTTTCATGGCCGTGCTTCGTGAGCAGGTCCGTCAAACCCTAACCACTAGCAGCTTGGAGTATGGCTCCAGCCGTCATGGGTGCTGAACCGCACGTGCTACCAACAGGGCCAGCTTAGCCTGAATCACAGTTATCTCTGACCAGCGTGACCTGCGTCAGGCACGCAACCAGTGGACACAGGCAGCAGGCATGGCAGGCAGCACTCCCACAAACGCAAGAGGCCAGTTTGGCATAACAGGCATAGAGACGGCCATCATCATGATTGCCTTCGTGGTGGTAGCGTCCATGTTCGCTTTCACCGTGTTGAACACAGGTGTGTTTTCGTCAGAGCGATCCAGAGAAACAGTTCTCGGCGGGCTGGAGCAGGCACAGAGCGCTATTCGAACCAAAGGCAGCGTCATTGCCTTCCGCGGCAAAATCGGCAGCACTCCTGCTGTCTTCAAGTTCAGCGTCATAGTGGAGAACCCCCAGGGCGCCAGCCCACTGGATCTTTCCCCGCCCTACACTGCCGACCAGAGTGGCACGGACCCTGACGCTGCTTCCAGCGACAACCGTTTGGTGGTCAATTACATAGACGACAACCAGACGCTCATGGACGTGCCATGGTCAGTCAACATATTCGGATCTGAATCCACCCTGCTGGAGCCGGGAGAAAAGGCCGAGATGACGGTGTGGATTCTCAACCGCGACACCACCGTGGCTATCGACGCCAATGACTCGGTTGCGTATATGACCAGTGGCGGCCTGACATCCTCCGGGAGCCTGTTGGGCCCGAATGACAGGTTCTCTCTCCAGATCCAACCACCAAGCAGCAGCGTCCTCGTAATAGAACGCACCCTGCCTCCGGTTCTGGATGCCGTAATGAACCTCAGGTAATACGTTTCCAAAAAACGACCTGCCGCAACAGCCCTGTCGGGTGTAGCCTTTTCCACTATGGCCACATCTGAGACCACCGCTGCCGCTCCGCCGGTGCCGGGAAGCCTTGTTGAAGTTCCTTACCGGCGCAAGGTGCTGCTGGTGGGGGCGCTGACTGTAACGCTGTTCGTCACCACCATGAACCAGACGGTAGTGGCCACCGCAGCGCAAAGCATAGTCGCTGACATTGGCGGCTTCCACCTGTTCACCTGGCTGTTCGCGGGATTTGCCCTGACCTCAGCCGCAGCAGTCCCGATAGTAGGCAAGCTATCCGACCTTTACGGCAACAAGCCGGTGATCATAACGTCGCTGGCCCTATTTCTGGTGGCGTCCGGCGCCTGCGGTGCGGCCCTGAACATGGAGCAGCTTCTTGTGGCCCGCGCGTTCCAGGGAATCGGATTCGCAGGTGTCATGGGCTGCGTATGGATCATCATGGCGGCCCTGTGGGAGCCCAAGGACCGTGCGAAATGGATGGGTGTCACCGCGGCAGGGTTCACGCTGTCGGGAGTACTGGGACCGGTCATTGGCGGCACAGTTTCAGACGCGCTGTCATGGCGGTGGATCTTCTACCTCAACCTGCCTGTTGGCGGAGTGGCGTTCTTTCTTCTGTGGACATGGTTCCCTGGATTAGCGCCGCAGAATCGACGAGGACGATTCGACATTGAAGGCGCCATAGCCTTCACGGTTGCGATTTCCGTGGCGCTGCTGGCGCTATCAGTCGGGGGCGAGGAAAGCGGGTGGACATCACCGATGGCGCTCAGCATGTACGCCGTCGCAGCGATTGCACTGGCGCTGTTCATCAGGTTCGAGCTGCGGGCGGAGGACCCGCTGATTCCGCTGGGGCTTTTTCGCTCCCGGGTGTTCAGCGGCGCCATGGCGGCATCATTGACAGTGACGGTCGCCTTCGTTGTCACAACTGTGTTCCTGCCGCTTTACGTGCAGGGCGTGCGCGGACAATCCGCTACGACGTCCGCACTGCCGTTGATGACGATGGCCGTGGGCGTGGCGATCGGATCCAATATCGCCGGCCAGATACTGGGTCGCGCGGGCTATGTGCGCGTCATATCTGCCAGTGGGCTAACATTGGCGGCTATCACCCTTGCCTGGATGAGCACCCTGGCTCCCGATACGCCAATGATCCTCCTGGTATCAGCCACGCTTGTCCTTGGCCTGGGTGTGTCTTTTGGGTTTACGTCATTCACGGCACCGGTTCAAAATGCCATGCCCATAACAGTCCTGGGCGTGGTCACCACCAGCCTTCAGCTGGCCAGGGTGTTCGGTACGGCCCTGGGCGCGGCGGCGCTTGGCGCCCTGTTGCTCGCACAGATATCCAGTCATCTGGGCGCGGGCGACGGACCAAGAGGCGCCCTTGCTGACCCGGAGGCACTGGTTTCTGAGCAGCAACTGGCAGAAATCAGGCAAGAGTTCATCGCCCATCCCGACCTGGGTGAAGCGGACTTTGAGCAGGCGCTGGCGGAGTCTCGGGTAGCGCTTGGAGACTCACTCAACGCGGTCTTCAAGGCTTCCGCCGTCGTAACCGGCATCGGCATAGCACTTGCCATATTCACATTCTCAGCCGCGCGACGAGAGGATGAGCCACCCGGGGCCTGACGCTGGGAGGCAGCCTGTCCGCCTGCTGATTTTTCTCAACGGGCATACCCGTCAAACACCAGATGCGTGTAGCCTTTGGTTTATGCAGCCCACTCACACTGAAGAGGCGGCGCCGGCTGAGATCAAGGCCCTGGTGGACGTACCGTACCGCCGGAAGTTGTTCCTGGTAGCCGCCCTGACTGTCACGCTCTTCGTGGCCACCATGAACCAGACAGTGGTGGCGACAGCGGCCCAGAACATCGTCGCCGACATTGGCGGGTTTGCGCTCTACACATGGCTTTTCGCGGGGTTTTCGCTGGCATCGGCGATAGGCGTGCCGGTGGCAGGAAAATTATCAGACCTGTACGGCCGCAAGTCAGTGATTATTGGCTCGCTGGGGCTGTTCCTGGTCGCCTCGGCCGCGTGCGGGGTGGCCCAGGACATGCCTCAACTCATTGTGGGCAGAGCCTTCCAGGGGGTGGGCTTTGCAGGGGTGATGGGGAGTGTCTTCATCATCATGGCGGACCTTTGGGCACCAGGGGACCGCGCCAAGTGGATAGGGGTGACCACGACGGGATTCACCCTCTCTGGAGTCCTTGGCCCCGTGATTGGAGGCGTGGTTTCCGACGCCCTTACGTGGCGGTGGATATTTTTCCTCAACCTGCCGGTGGGCGGCCTGGCCTTTTTCCTGCTTGGATCGTGGTTTCCCAGCATCAGGAACAGCGGGCGCAAGGCCCGCCTTGACATTGCAGGCGCCGCGGCATTCGCCACATCAGCTACGGCGGCGCTGTTTGCCCTGTCAACCGGCGGTGAAACCTTTCCATGGAATTCTCCGGTCATCATCGGACTCTTTGGGTTATCGGCCGTAGCACTGGTGGCGTTCCTCTGGATTGAGCAGCGAGCGGAAGACCCGATGATCCCGCTCGGATTGTTCAGGGCGCGAATTTTCACGGCGGCGATGGTTGCTTCGTTCACTCTCATGATGAGCATCGTGGCGGCTACAGTATTTCTGCCGCTGTTCGTACAGGGGGCGCAGGGCCGCCCGGCCACGTGGGCGGCAGTGCCACTGATGTTCATGGCTATGGGCGTGGCGGTGGGCTCCAACACCTCAGGTCAGATCCTGGCAAGAATCGGCCACCCGCGTGAAGTCATACTTGTGGGAACGACGGGATGCGTACTGGCCCTGGGCTGGCTGGGGACAATTGGTCCAGGGACTTCTTTCATAGCCATAGGAGCAGCGACATTCGTCCTGGGCGCAGGAGTGTCGGCAGGGTTCACTTCATACACGGTGCCGGTTCAAAACGCCATGCCGGAGAATGTGCTGGGGGTGGTCACCAGCAGCCTCCAGTCCTCCCGCGTATTTGGCATAGCAGTGGGAAGCGCCGTACTGGGTGCGCTACTTCTCGGCCTCATAAGCACCAGCGGCGCAGCCCCCGGCACGTCGTCACTTGCGGATCCTTCGGTGCTGGTTTCGCGTCAGCAGCTAGCCGAAATCAGGGCCGAATATGCGGCAGACCCTGAATTGACCGAGGCTGACTTTGAAACAGACCTCAGGGAATCCAGGGACAACCTCGCCGACTCCCTGGGGATGGTCTTCACGATTGCCGCGGGCATAGTGGCGATAGGCATAGTGCCGGGAATTATCGCTTTTTCCTCCGCACGCGGCCGCCCAGACGAAGAAGAATCTGAAGCCAACCAGGAGCCCGGTTAGTCCACTTCCACCCGTGGCGGTGGATTCAGCACCGGGTGAATGGCCAGCAGCTTCCCAGGCGCGTCTGAACTGTTGTAGATGCCGTGCCGGACTGTAGGCTCACAGGTGAACATGTCGCCAGCTTCCAGCGGGACGTTATCGTCGTCTGCATAAACAGCCGTCAGGTTGCCGCTAAGGCAGAACATCGACTCTTCGTGCGATGGGTGATAGTGGTTGGGAGCAACCGCACCCGGCTGGAAGGTAAGTTCGCTGAAGTACGTGGACTCCGCCCCGAGGAAGTCACCCACCATGTCAAATCTGGTGATGCCGGGGGCGAACTCAAACGCCTCCATGCGACCACGAAACGAGACACTGTCCGGCGTTGCGTCTTTCAACTCCGGCTCGTCGATGACCTCACGCTCTGGTGCAGCACTGGGGTACACAGCGATGAACCGCGCGGGCCGGTCTGACACGTTGGCCACGCCGTGGCCTTTGCCTCGATTCGCCAGCACACAGTCCCCGGCCGTAGCCTTGAACCGGTGGCCGTCCACCCGGAATTCCAGTTCACCCTCCACTACAAACATGGATTCCTCTGTATTCGGATGAATGTGGTAGGGAGTCTTAACGCCCGGCTGCATCGCCAGGTCACTCACGGTCATCATCTTTGAACCGGTTGAACTCCCGGTCATGGTGACCATGGTTGCGCCATCAAAGGGAGAGCTGGATTGCTGATTGCTGCGCCTGTTCAATGCCATGTGTATGTGTCCTCTCGTTGTTGCGCCTGCCGTGCATCTCCCGGATCAGGCGTGAACCATCACCCTGATCGCTCCGGATGACCGCTTGTCATCTGCTGCGGCAAACGCCTCACTGATCTGCTCAAGGGGGAAATGATGAGTGATGATAGGCTCCGGGTTGAGCCGGCCGGCCGTCATCAGGTTGAGTGCCGTTTTGTATTCAGGCACGCCGTCCCAGGTTGAAAAGCTGTTGGACCACTTTAACGTTAGTTCACGTGCCATGCCCACCGAGGCGTCAATCTGCTGCGGAGCGGTGAACAGGCCAAGAATGGAGACGACTCCTCCACGTCGAGTCATGTCCATCGCCTGGGTAATGAGTTGCGCATTGCCGCCCACCGTCTCGAATGTGATGGCTGCGCCCTCTCCATCTGTGGCATCACGAATAGCATCCACAGGGGACTGTTCAGAGTTCACCACAACATCGTCAGCCGCGCCTGATGCCAACGCCACATCCAGCGGCTGGCGACGGGTAGCGACCATCAAGACGCGGCCAGCGCCGCTGGCCTTGGCCACCTGCCCCAGCGTGAGGGCGATGGCGCCAGCGCCGATAATTGCGACTGTGTCACCAGGAACCATAGGCGCCCTGTTGATGGCATGAACCCCGCAGGCGTAACAGTCGAGCAACGCCGCTGCGTCCATGGAGATCGACTCAGGCAGTGGATACACATTCGGCGCTGCACAGACGTCGTACTCTGAGAAGCCACGGCTCCCGTGGCGCTCGCCGTTCCTGATGCCGCGGTCCGGGCAAAGGTGATTCTGGCCCTCCAGGCAGTGGCGGCACCTGCCACAGCCGATGAGGTGCTCCGCCTCAATGCCTACCCGTTGCCCAGGCTCAAGACCCGTGACGAGGCTGCCCAACTTGACTATCTCCCCCGCCAACTCGTGTCCCTGCTGCCATGGGACCGACTGCGTCGGTGGCCTGTTGCCCCGGTAATTGTGCAGGTCAGAACCGCACACGCCTGCGGAGCGGACTCGTACCAGGACTTCGTCCGGTCCCGGCTCGGGAACCGGCAGTTCCTCGATCCTGATGTCTCGGCCTCCGTAGAAAAGCGCGGCCTTCATTCGCAGAGCCTCCGTGAGCGTCACACTTTCAGATGGGCGTGATGTTAACGCACATTCAGCGTACATATCAGCGCATCTTCCAGTTGTGCGAGAGTCTGCATCTAGTCTCGCCAGGGCTCCAACCGCCAGGCAGCATCCCAGAATAGGTACTCGTATCGGGTGCTTGCGCGGAAAACCTCAACCATGCGCTCCCGGACTCGTGGGCTTGCCCCGTCTCCCAGGATATCCACGAACCCACGTAGCCACTCCGTAAGCTGCTGGTATTCCGGTATGTTGTATCCGGCCACCCAGCGGACATGGAACGAACCTTCAGGTGCTGTCAGCCTCGCTGCCAAACTACGGCCCACCTGGTCATAGCCCCATTGGCAGGGAAGTATTGCTGCCGCGATCGCGCCGATGCCCTCCTCATACGCCACGCGTAGAAGGTGATCCGTATAGGCCACTGTGGCGGGCGTCGGTTCAGTGGACTCCAACTCTTGCTCTGTGATGCCGAAGTCGCTGCAGAAGCTCCGGTGGAGCGCCATTTCCTGGTTCAACGTTTCGTCCAGCAGTCTTGCCCACCAACCCATTGATTCGAGGTCGGGGCACTTTGCGCAGGCGACAGCGAGGACGCGGCAGTAGTCGACCAGGTACAGGTAGTCCTGGCGCATGAAGTACTGAAACTGGTCCAGCGACAGCGTTCCGTCACCCATCGCATGAATGAACGGGTGGTCTTCATGCGCCTTGCGCCAATCGTCAGCGCAGGCGTTCTTCAACTCGTCAGAAAAGCCCAACACTCCAGCTCCATTCAACCGCGTTGCCTGCCAGGCGCCCCGAACTCCGGATGCCCCTCATGAACCGCCGCCCATGTGTACATAAAGAAGCTCAGGGTCGTCGTTATCCACATAGTGGAGGACGGTGCTGAGCCTGTACCGAAGCTTCGCGAGCAGGTCCTGCATGGGCCGGTTGGACAGGTTGGTTGATGTGAACAACCTCTCGGTCCCGCACTCAGCGCGCATTTGCATCATCAGGGCAGTGCCGATACCACGCCGGCGCACGTCGGCATCCACCTGCAGCATTTCTACAAACCCCTGCTCGTAGAAGTGGTGGGTCAGTACCGCATACCCCACGGGACGACCCTCCAGTATTGCGACAGAGCACTCGCCATCTGACACCCATCGTCTGATCAACTCTATGCGATGCGGGTCAGACCTCGTCCTCTGGTCCAGCGCAATGAGCCCGTTAACATGTGCCGGATCAGCGCGCTGGATCGTCAGGCCGGAAGTCACCACAGGCCCCCATAGGTCACCGAATCAGAGTCAGCGTTTTAGACACGCTCCACCGTTATCTCCGCACCATCGGGCACGCGCTTAAGAACAGTGGCATCGCCTTCAATGCTGCCCGAGACGTTTACTGCACTGGCCGGACGTATCTCATTACCATTGCTCATGGGAGTCGGGCCGAAGAACAGGCACAGCGCTTTTCCGGGTGGCCAGTATCCCACCGCACCCATGTCCACGGTTTCCTGTGCATCCTCATCCTCGTCTGCGCTGACCGGAATGGAGAAGTAGATCTCGTCACCCCACGTCTGGACACGGCCCGTGATGGGCAATGCGTCCCATATTTTGTCCGATGTGGCCGAGTCATTCAAAGTGGCTACGACAGTCACATCTGCCGCTGATATTTGAACCTGGCGGTCGCTCAACACAAGCCCTCCCGGCTATCGCTCTTGACGCTTTTTCCACTCTTCGTAGAGCTTGTCGGTTTCTTCGTTAAACGGGTAATAACGGCTGGGAGACACCCTGTGCTCCTGGGTGTACTCAAGGACAGCCTGTTCCACCTCATCATGGTGGATGGCGTCATCAATTATTTCCGCTGCCACCTGGGAAGCCAGCACCACCACGCCGTCATCATCGCCTAGGACAACGTCACCCGGCCATACCAATACGCCGCCACACTGGATCGGCTCATTGACCTCGTAGGGCAGGATGTTTGGCTCACCAACAGTTGGCGTGCTTCCACCGGCGAATACGGGGTAGCCGTATCTGGCGACTTTATGGCCGTCACGAACGCCGCCATCTGTCACAAGTCCCTCGGCGCCTTTGGTGACGATACGTGAGAAGACAACGTCGCCTCCCGTGGAAACATGACCGAGCCCCATGGCGTCGGCAACCAGCGCATCGCCGGGTCCAAGCGCCTCCAGCGCCCGCCAACGCGGAGTGTCATTCATGCCTTCGCCATGAGCGCCCTTGGCCACGCGCTGCATCAAGTCAGGCCTGGACGGCAGGTAGCGAAGGGTGACAGCCCGTCCCACAAGCCTGCGGCCCGGCGCGAGGCTGCGGACGCCCTTCATGTAGGTCTTCTCGTATCCACGCTTAAGGAGCAGTCCCAGCACTGTGGCGTTAGATACGTTGCGGAACCTCTCAAGCAAGTCGTCTGGCACACGTGTGGTTGGCTCAGCCATTTTTGAATCCTTGTCAATTTGTTCGCCTGGAGCGGGAATGTTGTGAACAACGCGCTATTTGGTGCGGGGAAAACGGGCCGCAGTATAGCAACGAGCAATGAGATGTCATCACCGCAACGAGCCTCATATGCAGGGCGTTGCCATCGCAGGCATTGGTGACTATATGTAACCTAGTGTCGTGATTCGCCGGGCGCCGACCAGCAGGTATGCCGTTTCGGCCTCAATCGTGAGACCATCACAGAGTCAAATACATTCCCCGCACCCCATACACGGAGCAGCCCATGCAGGATCGAGAGCAAACTGAGAGCCGAAGGCCTTCGAGGTCGCTCGACCCGCGCCTGCGCGCGCTCGGTGTTCTTGTCGTCGTCACGGCCGGCCTGCTGGCCGTCTTCCTGGCGATAGGCGGCGGCGAGTTGGGCGCCAACGATGTCCTTCTGAGTGTGTACGTAGGGCTGTTCGCTGTCTACATCATGTACCGGACAGGCCAGTTCGCCACTCGTGTTCCCGTATATGTGCAGGGCGAAGACCGGCCGCGTACCCACAAGATGCGCAAGACGGCAGGCGGCAAAAGGTTCCGCCCCACTGCGCCGCCAAAATATATTTCTGCAGCAGAATCCGACGATGAGCTACAGCCAGAGGAACGGGTGATTGGCGTTGAGATCAACGGCCAGGCAGTTGCGTATCCCCTGAGCGCCATGGCGCTCAGGGAGGCTGCCAATGAGGAGGTAGATGATGAGGCGGTGACAGTCACCTGGTGGCCAGTCACCTACTCTGCCAGGGCATTCGCAGCGCGTCTGCCGAATGACCCCACTGGGGAGCCGATTGAGCTTGAACCGGGCAACCAGACAGTTCTGAATTCCTCGGTCCTGCTGGACGAAGTAGGAAGCGGCTGGGTCCAGTTCCTGGGACAGGCAGTCACCGGGCCGCGTGCGGGATGGCAAATGAAGGACATCCCAACGGTATCCACGAACTGGCGGGCGTGGAGGGAGGCTCATCCGGACACTGACGTATTGTCCAAGGAGGGCACACCAGAGTTCGACGTGTTTGAGCGCTACTACACGTCAGACAGGTCGGGCCTCCACAGGCAGCCTGCGCTGGACAAGCGGTGGATGGACAAGGAGATCGTCCTGGGAGTGGAAGTCAACGGTGAGGCCAAGGCGTTCCCCTACAGCGCTCTGATAGAGCAGCCGCTCGTCCAGGAAGACATCGGCGGCGAGCCTGTCCTGGTAGTCCTTGAGCGAATCAGCGCTACGGCCCTGGCGTTCAGCCGCCGGGTAGACGGACGAACATTGAGGTTCGTTAAGGACTCACCCAACCCACGCCGTCCCGAGATGGGTGAGGATTTCAGGCCGGAAGACATCCGCTATGAGCCGCTGTACCTCAGGGACGAAGAAACCGGCAGCCGGTGGCAAATGATTACCGGCGAGTGCGTGGAAGGGGAACTGAAAAGCGCTCGCCTGAGCATGCTCCCGGGCAAGACCGCCTTCTGGTTCGCATGGACGCACTTTTACCCGAATGCAGCCGTGGTGGAGCCTCCAATTCCTGTGGAGCCTGAGGCTGCACCGGCGGAACCGGCGGCCTGATTTGAGCCGGCCGTCAGACCGGCTGACCGGCATAGTGCTGGCAGGCGGCCAGAATCGACGGCTCGGCAGGTCCAAGCCCCTGATGCTGCTTGGCGGCAAGCTAATGCTGGCGCGTGTGGCGGACACGTTAAAGCCAATCTGTAGTGAATTGATCCTGGTGGTCCGGCCGGACCAGGACGATGACACCCCCGACGTGGGACAGGCGCTCGGCATGCACGTGGTTACGGACACGCCTCCGCACAAGGGACCGCTGGCAGCATTGCACGCCGGGCTGGCGACTTCTTATACAACCCTTTGCTTCGTTACCGGAGCGGACCATCCATTCCTATCGCGCAGGCTGGTCATGGCCATGGCGAACGTTGCCGCATCGAATCGCTCCGCCGTCGTGCCACGGGTAGACGGCATCCTTCACCCACTGCACTCCATCTACATGCCGTCAGAATGGGCCCCGTTTACTGGGAGGTCACTTGACGAAGGGCGATCATCGCCCCGAGACGTCATTGAAGAAGCGATGTCCAAAGGGTACCCTCCAGTGTCTGTTTATACTGAGGACGAGATCGAGGCACAGGATCCCCAGAAACTCAGTCTCTTCGACATAGACACGCCTGACAACCTTGGCATAGCCAGGCGGATTATTGCTGCCCAGCGGCCAGTCCTGCGCCCCGACATTCGACATGGTGGGTTGTGAGTGCTCCATTACAGCCCAAACCATACTGCCAACCACCGGCCGATACGCCTGAAAGACCACGGCACACATGACAATTGAGAACAGCACGAGTCCGGCGCCCGAGGCCCGCCCAACGCCTCGCCGTGTGCGTAAGGGCCTCGTGGTCATCAACACGGGCAGCGGCAAGGGCAAGAGCACGGCGGCCTTTGGCGTCATGCTGCGCGCGTGGGGCCGCGGGATGAACGTCGTAGCCATTCAGTTCATCAAGAGCGCAAAAATGAAGTACGGGGAGCAGATGGCGGCGGAGAAACTGGGCATGGAGATGATCCCCGCCGGACGGGGATTTACCTGGACGTCAACCGACCTCAGTGAAGACGCCGCTCTGGCGCGCCACGGATGGGAGATGGCCAGCGAGAAGATACTCTCCGGCGACTATGACGTGGTGGTGCTGGACGAGATCACCTACACCATGCGCTACGGCTGGATTGAGGTTTCTGAAGTGCTGGATGTTCTCAGGCAACGCCCGCCAATGGTGCACGTGGTGCTGACGGGCCGCAATGCACCTGAAGAACTGGTGGAGTACGCGGACCTGGTCACCGAGATGCGCCAGGTAAAACACCCATACCATGACCAGGGAATCAAAGCGCAGCGCGGAGTTGAATTTTAAACATCCGTCTGACGGGCCCTGGCAGAGAACCTACTTGACCCCGATACACTTCGATATTCCCCCGCTCGACACTGAAGCCAGCGACCTGGCACG
This sequence comes from Dehalococcoidia bacterium, assembly GCA_040878005.1. Taxonomy (GTDB): domain Bacteria; phylum Chloroflexota; class Dehalococcoidia; order Lucifugimonadales; family Lucifugimonadaceae; genus JBBDMW01. The sequence goes on along the minus strand of JBBDMW010000061.1, from coordinate 34,869 downwards.
ACAACGGCAAAACACGCTCACCAAGCCCGCAGGCAGCCTGGGCTTACTCGAGGACATCGCCTGTCGCATGGCAGCGATCCAGGGGACGCCCCGTCCCCAGATTGGCCAGCAGTGGGTGGTGGTGGCCGCCGCCGATCATGGCGTGGCCGCCGAAGGTGTGAGCGCATACCCGGCGGAGGTCACGGCCCAAATGGTCGCCAACTTCCTCAGCGGCGGCGCCGCGGTTAGCGTACTGGCCCGCTGCGCCGACGCCCGGCTGGCCATCGTTGACGCGGGGATTGCGGGTGATGTGCCCGGCGACACGTCAGCGCTGCGCCGCATGTCGCTCGGCAAAGGCACGCACAATATGGCCAGGGGACCGGCGATGAGCCCTGAACAGGCTGAGCAGGCCATAGTTCAAGGGGCAGAGCTGGCCCGGGAACTGGCAGGGAACGGCGCCAAGATCATCGCAATCGGTGAAATGGGGATAGCCAATACCACCGCGGCTTCAGCCATCACCTCCGTGATCACCGTGCGTCCTCCGGGTGACGTGACGGGCAGGGGCACCGGCATAGACAACAGCGGCCTGGCACGCAAGATTGGCGTGATCATGCGTGCACTCACGGTAAACCGGCCAGACCGGATGGATGCGATGAATGTGCTGGCATCGGTGGGAGGATTTGAGATCGGCCTCCTTGCCGGCGTCATGCTGGGAGCGGCCGAGCAGCGCGTGGCAGTGGTCCTGGACGGGTTCATATCCACGGCAGCCGGACTGATCGCGCACGGTATTGACCCGCGTGTCCTCGACTACACCTTCGCATCCCACCTTTCAGTTGAGCCAGGCCACGCACTGGCGCTATCCCACATGGGCCTGAGGACGATCCTTGACCTGGAGATGAGGCTGGGCGAGGGGACTGGAGCAGTGATGGGCATGCAGATAATCCACAACGCCGTAAGCCTGCACAACGAAATGGCGACGTTCGAAGAAGCGCTGGTATCTCAGCGCGATGAGGGCGGAGCGTGAACGGGCTGCTGGCGGCGATCCGCCTGCTGACCGTGATCCCAATTGGCAACGGCGCGACGGATGCCCGGTCAATCGCGCAGTCACCTGCCTTCTTCCCTGTCGTCGGCCTGGCAATAGGCGCGGCCATGGCCGTTGTGAATTGGTCGGCTGCGCTCGTCCTTCCGGGTCTGCCGGCAGCGGCGCTGGCAGTAGCGGCGGGAGTGGCGTTGACAGGAGCCATTCACATTGATGGGCTGGCAGACACCTTCGACGGGCTGTTCGGCGGGCGCACGCCACAGCGTCGCCTGGAGATAATGCGTGACCCCGCCATCGGCACATTCGGCGCCACGGCTGTCGGCCTGCTTCTCATACTGAAATGGAGCGCAGTGTCATCTATGGGCGGCCCACACGCGTGGGCGGCCATAGCTTTGGCGCCCATGCTCGGGAGACTCGCCGCCGTGACCGTGATGGCGTCATTCCCATACGCGCGGCCTGAAGGACTGGGCACGGCGTACTCCGGAGGTGCGGCATGGGCGCTCGCAGGAGCCGCTGCCTTTTCAACCATTGGGGCGGTGGCTTTACTGGGGCCATGGGCTATGATCGTACTCGGCGCCGCCGGAGCAATGGCGTTTGCCACTGGCCGGTTCGCATCGTCCCGGCTCGGCGGCGGCGTCACGGGCGATGTATACGGCGCTGTGGTGGAGTTGACTGAAGCGGCTGCGCTGCTCCTGCTCTCAGCCCTCCTGTTGACGGGCCTGGCATTGCAGCCCGTATGGGTATAGGTGAAACATGTGGCAGAAACTGGCAACTCTCGGATTGGCGTTAGCCTGGGACCGGTGGCTGGGCGAGCCGCCCTCAAAAATCCACCCGGTCACATGGATGGGCCGCCTTTCTGAACGGATCCTAGGCGGCCCTGCAACTGGCGATGAGCGCGCCGATTATGACCGTGGCGTAAAGGCAGCGGTAGGCGTGCCGCTCGCGACCATGGCTGCAACGGTACTGGCGGCCCGCATGTTCCGCGGGCTGGGCACAATTCCCGGTCTCATCGGCGGGGCGTTCCTGTTGAAGAGCAGCTTCGCAATCACCGGTATGACGAGGGAAGCTGAGAACGTGGAGATGGCCCTAGCTCGAAATGACCTGGACGAAGCCCGTGGGGCCGTAGGGAAGATCGTAAGCAGGGACGTGTCCACCCTCGACGAATCAGGAGTCGCAAGCGCGGCCATCGGCTCGGTGGCAGAGAACGTGACAGACAGCGTAGTTGGCCCAATGCTCATGTACGGCATGTTTGGCCTGCCCGCTGCAATGGCCTATCGTGCAGTGGACACGCTTGATTCCATGATTGGTTACCACGGTGACAACGAGCATCTTGGGAAGGCTGCAGCGCGCATCGACGATGTGGTGGGCTACGTGCCCGCCCGAGTTGCGGGCGGCGCCATAGTTGTATCGGCCGCCATGCAGGAAGACTGTGATGCATGGAGGGCCGCCGGGACAATGATCATGGAGCACGGCCATACCCAGAGCCCGAACGGCGGCTGGCCCATCGGCGCTACTGCCGGTGCGCTGGGAGTCGAGGTTGAGAAGGTGGGGTACTACAGGCTTGGTCCATCAGGAGTTAGGGCCAGTCACCGTGACGTGCGCCGTTCAGTGAAGCTATTCAACGGCGCAGCAGCGGTCGCAACAGTGCTGGCCTTTGGTCTTATCGTCTCGCGTCGGCGATAATCTCCGAACCGGCACACAAAACGACTTTCTCATAGTGGTGGCAGCCATCCCCTGGGCGAAGCGTATCGCGCAGGCCACATGTGGTCTCGCATATTCCAGCGTCGTTTCTCTTGGCCGTAACTTAGCAATGACTGTATTCTCGATTGCTCATGCCGCACGATAAAAGTGCTTACCCCTGCCTGGAGGTACGGCAATCGGCCGAATCATACTTATCCGCCACGGTGAAACGGACTGGAACGCCCAGCGCCGGTCACAAGGATGGAACGACCAACCGCTGAACGAACGTGGTTTCAAGCAGGCGGAGTTGGTCGGCGATTACGTTAAGAGCCGTTTCGAGGTTGAGACGGTATGGTCGAGTGACCTCCAGCGCTGCCTGTGCACTGCAGAGCAAATCGGGGTTCCTGTGCGCCCGTCCCAGACGCTGCGTGAACTGCGGTTCGGTGACTGGGAAGGCAGGAACTGGCCAGAACTGCACGAGGAAGCGCCTGCGCTGGCGGCGCTGTTCGTGTCAGGCGATCCAGCGTTCCAGGCGCCCGGAGGTGAACGGCTCGGAGATCTGGTGACGCGTGGCGAGAAATTTATCGAGGAGGCATGCCTGAGGGATGTGGGAGGCGACGTAGCTGTCGTGGCCCATGGCGGATCGCTGAAAGGCCTGCTGGTCGCGCTGCTTGGGCTGCCGGATTCCAGCCTGGGGAAGTTCCATTTCAGCAATTCCAGTGTCAGTGTCATAGATACTGTGCCCGGCCTTGTAAGGCTCCATTCCCTAAACGAGACTTCTCACCTGGCTGACGCGCTGCCCATGATTTAGATTATTCATTGGTGTAAGCCACCATTGACCACTCTATTAACAAGGCTCATGGTGACCCGGACCTTTCTTTGCTCGCTGTCACAAGACCTGCCAGGGATGAATTGAGATGACAGGCATGCGTCAAAAAAGCGCCAGCGCAAACCACGCAGAGACATTAGCCCATCAAAGCTGGAGCCACATGTCGTTGGATACAAAACGCCGAACATGACCCCAGGCAATACCATAATGATCCAGGGCACGGCATCTTCCGTTGGTAAGAGCACCATCGCCACAGCCCTGTGCCGGATATTGATGCAGGATGGCCTGAGCGTAGCGCCTTTCAAGGCGCAAAACATGTCCAACAATTCGTACGTCACTGCGGATGGTGGCGAGATGGGGAGGGCACAGGCGGTCCAGGCCGCTGCAGCAGGCGTCCAGCCTTCCACTGACATGAACCCTATCCTGCTGAAGCCTGAGGCAGACAGTCATGCCCAGGTAGTGCTCAATGGCCGTTCTACCGGCAGCGTACCCGCCCGAGAGTACTACCGCAGAAAGACTGAGCTATGGGGCGAGGTGGCAGGAGCACTGGAACGCCTGAGAATATCCCATGATGTGGTGGTCATTGAAGGCGCAGGCAGTCCCGCGGAGGTCAACCTGCGAGACTCTGACATTGCCAACATGCGGGTTGCCCTGCACGCTCAGTCGCCAGTCCTGCTGGTGGGCGACATTGACCGCGGCGGCGTGTTCGCCTCCCTGCTGGGAACCCTGGAGTTGCTGCACCCCGATGAGCGTTCACTGGTACGCGGGCTGCTTATAAACCAGTTCCGTGGCGACCGCGCTGTACTTGAGCCTTTGCCAACAATGATCGCTGAACGGACGAAAGTGCCGGTGATTGGCGTGGTACCACTCATACCAAACCTGCAGATCCGGGAAGAGGACGCCGCTTCACTGGACCGCGAAGTTCGCCCCGGTCCATGCCGTAGCGGACTTCGTGCGGCCGTCATACGCCTGCCGCGCATATCCAATTTTGATGACATTGACCCGTTGCTCCGCGCCGGTGTGCAGGTGGAATACGTGAGTAACGCGGCAGGCCTTGAGGGAGCGCACATGGTTGTGCTGCCCGGAACCAAGAGCACCATAGCTGATCTTCGCTGGATGAAGAGCCGCGGGCTGGACACTGCAGTGCAGGCGGCGGCAGCAAGGGGCACTGCAGTGGTGGGGGTTTGCGGTGGGTACCAGATGCTGGGCGAGCGGCTTGATGATCCTCACGGCGCAGATTCCGGCGCACCAGATTCAGAGCCCGGAATTGGCCTGCTGCCGGTGCGGACCACATTTGCCGTGGAAAAGACAACACGCCGGGTGGACTTCACGGTTGCCGCCGCACCGGGCCTGCTGGATGGCGACGGTCCCGTCACAGGGACGGGTTACGAGATACACACTGGCCGCACGACAGGCACGTCCGCTCCAGCGTTCGCCATAATTGGCGTTGGCTCGCCTCCCCGGCCCGATGGAGCTGTAGACCGCAGCGGATGGGTGCTCGGCGCATACATTCACGGCCTATTTGACAGCCCGCAGGTCCTGGAGCGCCTACTGGGCAATGTCGCCAGGCGGCACGGCGTACAACCGCCTCACGTCCCCGAGTTTTCAATGGAAGAGGAGTTTGACCGGCTCGCCCACGTGGTGAGAGAGACTGTGGACATGCGGTTCATCTATTCGCTGCTTGATGGGAAAATGGAAGGCAGAACCGGAAAAACGGCGGTGCGGCTATGAGCAGCAGCATTGTGCTGGTAACCGGTGGCGTACGAAGCGGAAAGAGCCATTTCGCTGCGGAGTTGGCCGCCCAGCTGGCGGATGGCGGCCCCGTGCGCTTCATAGCCACCGCCCACCCTGCGCCGAACGACTACCGGATGCTGGAGCGCATCAGGCGCCACTTGCTTGAACGGCCTGACAACTGGACAACAGCGGAAGCACCAGTGAACCTCGCAGAAGCCGTGAGAGAACAGTGCCCGGAACGGGTGGTACTTGTTGACTGCCTGACCGTGTGGCAGAGCAACCTTCTGGAAGAGTGCGGCAATCCGGATGCACCGGGATTCTCTGCCGCAGCGCACAGCCACGCGGACCGCCACCGTGAAGGACTCCTGAGTGCCCTGCACGATCAACCCTTGCCCGTGGTGCTTGTCGCGAGCGAGGTTGGCCTCGGCGTGGCGCCAGCGACGACGCTGGGCAACGTGTTTGCTGACGTGCACGGAGAGACCAACCGTAAGGTCGCCGACATCGCAGCCGAGGTCTACATGCTGGTGGCAGGCATACCCGTCAAGATCAAGTAGCCTCCCGCTTTCGCCGGGCCAGTGTTCTCAACAAGTCTTCCCGTGACACTTTCTGCGCCTGCTTTAACAACTGTTCCCTGGCCTTCCCACCCTCGCCACCTGTGTAATCCAGATCGTTGGTAGGCCGTCCGTCGATGGTAAGCAACTTGGCAGCGCCCCGTGCCGCAGACAGGTTTCGCAGGTTGTTGTGCCCAATGGCCATGTCGCATAGCACCACGTAGTCTGCCCGTGCCACCAGTCCCCGGTGCGCGGCATCCTGCGCATCATCTATCGGAGAGAACGGCCCCGATGGCACAAACTCCAGCCCAAGCCGCGACGCAGTTTCGTAGTCCGTGTCTCCCTGGCCCAGCACGCAAGCGGTGACCGTATATCCTGCAGATGCCAACTGGTGCATCAGGTCACGCCCCGATCCTGCGCCGCAGACCAGGTGCACGGTCACTCCTTCTCCCACCCGGTTGCCCAGCGCTGAATCCGAGGATGCTCCCAGGAGCGTCACATGAGGGCGCCCTGTGACGGGGTCCGGCTCCACAATAGTCTCGACATCGAACGCAGTCCGTAAGTTGACCGATGTCAGCACGGCGTCGGGTCTTCCTGCTGCACTCACCCTGCCCTCAGACATCAGCATCAGCCGGTCGCAGTAACGCCCCGCAAGCGACAGGTCATGCAGGATGACCACTGCTGCGATGTTTCTAGCAGCCACCTCTCGCCGCACAATCTCCATGGTGGAGAGTTGATGCCTGAGGTCCAGGCTTGCGGTTGGCTCATCCAGCAGCATGACTTCGCCCTGCTGGGCGATGGTCCTGGCCAACAGGACCCTCTGACGTTCACCACCGGAGAGCGTGTCCAATTGCCTCGCAGCAAACTCCTCGGTGCCAGTGCTCGCCATGGCCTCACGCGCCTTTTCACGATCTGAAAGTCCCTCAAGGCCGAACCTGCCCAGGTGCGGATACCGGCCCATCAACACGGTTTCCAGCGCTGTGAAGGGATGTTGCGTGGCGCTTTGCGGCATATACGCGATGCTGCGAGCCCTCTTCGATGGGTGCATCGCATGAATCGACTGCCCGCCAAGGGACACTTCACCACTGTCCGGCTTGAGCAGGCCAGCCAGCACCCGTGCCAACGTCGTCTTTCCAGAGCCGTTCGGTCCTATGACACCCAGGACTTCACCGGCAAATGCTGACACGGCGACGTCATCCACAACCTTGCGTCCACCGAGCGACACAGAGACACGTGACGCACTCAGCAAGCACGGCCCTCCTGCCGGTATTTCCGGGTCTTGATCGACTGCGGAGGATGCAGAACATGTGTCAATCATGTTCTCAGCACACGCGCTACTGCGGTAGGAGCGCAACAGTTGCTAGTCAAAATCGCTGAACTCCAAGTCAGCAAACGCATCCGGGTAGAACAGCTTTGCCGCTTCTTCAATTCCCCGGACGTTCCAGTGAGAAAGCGTGGTGAAGTACTTCGGGTCGGCCCATACCACCTTGCCGTTCTTGATCGCAGGCACATCCGCCAGGGCCGGGTCATTCAGCAATTCTTCCTGCAGTTCTTCTGCCCCTTCGATCGGTTGAGTGATCAGTATCACGTCCGGGTTCATCTCGACGATACTCTCAATGCTTATGGTCTGGTGACCATCGATATCACCAGCCGCATTTATGCCGCCTGCCGCCTGGATGATGCCCTCTTCAGTCGATCCGGCGCCGGCGGCGTTCAACGAGCTAAACCGGGCGAGTGACAGGGCACGGACAGGCGTTAGGCCATCAACCCCCTGGTCAATAAATACCTGGCGGGCGCTGATCTGGTCCGCCAGTTCCACTGCCTCGGCCTCCTGGCCGAGGATGTAGCCGATGAACAGGATGTTGGGTATGTTGCCAAGGGACGAGCTCTCAAGCGACGTGCGGATCACGGGCACGCCAGCGTCCTTGATGGCGTCGACCAGGTCTTCGCTGGTGAATTGAGAGGCAAGCACCAGGTCAGGCTCCAACCCAAGCACTTCTTCAGCGTCTCGCCCCACCCGCGGCAGGCCGGCAACCTGTCCGGCAACGTTTGAATACGTCTCGTTGGCGGTAAAGCTGCCTATCCCGGCCATTCTGTTGGCACCGGCAAGAGCAACGATGATTTCGTCATGGCCCAACGACAACGTGTGAATTCGCTGCGGCGGGGCCTGCAAGGTAACTTTCCCCTCTGCCGTCTCCACCTCTCGCGGCCAGTCGAAATTGACCGGAACCGCGATGCCATCGATGCCTTCAAACCTCGGACTGAGCGGGTTGCCCAATGGCACCGGCGTCGATGTGGAGGTTGGCGAGACCGTTGGACTGGCAGCAGGTGTATCACCCGCTGAACATGCAGCCACGGCCGCGGCTGTCAGGACCGCCACCATGAGCACGGCCAGCCGGAACGTCATCAACCGTTGGAATCTAAGATTTTCAACTCGAACCATTTAAGGAACTCCACCTTCCACTACTCGCGATATGCGCTTTAGAAAACCGTCTTCTTTCACCCTCGCCGCTGTGCCGTGCCCGTCCACCGGCGTACACCGCAGGGGCGCCAACAGCTATTCGGCAGATACCCGTCAACTGTCCAATCACCTAGAGCGACCCTGCTCGTGATTTGTTCCTCATCAACAGGAACAGGAAGAAAGGCGCGCCGAAAAACGCCGTGATGATGCCCACCCGTAGCTCCGCCGGTGATATGAGCAGCCGGGCTGCTGTATCGGCGGCAAGAAGAAACGCCGCTCCACCTAGAGCGCTCAACGGCAACAGCACACGGTGGTCTGCTCCCACAAAGAGCCGCAGAGTATGGGGCACTACCAAGCCGACAAATGCGATGGTCCCGGAAAAGGCAACAGCTGCTCCGGTGACCAGGGATGCACAAACCAGGAGGAGGTTACGTACAAGATCCACCCGTACACCCAGTGCGCGCGCCTCATCTTCACCAACCAGCAGTAGGTTGAGGTCCCTTGTAAATACAAGGGCGATCAACACTCCTGCTGCTATTACAGGCAGCGCCACCCGTACGTCCGCCCACCTGCTGGAATCCAGCCCTCCTGCGAGCCAGAAGATCATCTCTCGTTGCGCCTGTTGATCATTCGTGAACAGGATGATCGCCGAGACAATTGCACCAAGGAATGCGCTTACGGCCACTCCTGCAAGCAGCAGGGTAGCCATGGAGAAGCGCCCACCTGCGTTGGCTATGGCGTACACAAGGAGCAATGCTCCCATTGCGCCTACGAACGCAAAGGCGGGGAGAGCCGCCAGAGAGGCGGCCGCTGCACCAGTGGCAATGGCTATGACTGCTCCAAGCGAACCGCCCGTTGAAACGCCAATGATGCCCGGGTCTGCCATCGGGTTGCGGAACAGCCCCTGCATCACCGCACCCGAGACGCCAAGCGCAGCCCCTACGGAAAGGGCCAGGGCTATCCGAGGCAACCGGATATTCCCAATGATCGCCCGTTCTGTTCCAGTGGCCGTCGTCTGCCCAAGTCCCGACCAATCCAGGAGAGCAGTGACAGCGTGGGAGATGAGAACCCGGACATTCTCAATGACCGCCTGCTCTGTTCCAGTGGCCGTCGTCTGTCTAAGACCCGACCAGTCCAGGAGAGCAATGACCGTATGGGAAATGGGAATACTGAACGGCCCGACAGACGCGGCGACAAGAGTAAGCAGCAGTATGACGCCGATAAGGACGGCGGAGCCGCCTACCAGGCGCCTCACCACCGGTGACGCCGCAAAAACGCCTGCCCATGTCCGTACCGTAGAGCGCAGCACGAAAAAGTACCCCTGGACTGCCTTACGCATCAGGGGCCTTCGGCGGAGCATCACCCATCATCGGCACATGCCGACGACGCTCTGCGGTCGAGGCGCTCCCTGAGCGGGGAGCAGTCGCTCAACCCTCCCAGGCAGGTCTCCTGGCTCCCGGCTCGACGCCTGACCCGCGCCTTCCCATTCCAATCATCACTGGAACAGTGGCCTGTGCGGGCGGCTCGCCGGTTACAGTGGCGCTACCGCAGCGGCTTTCAACCGCTTTCCCTTTTCACCGCTCCCCAAGCTTCCGATACTTGTTCGGTCAGCCTGGTCAGCGGCACCGTGGAGGGGCGCGTCAATTTGACGCCAGCCGAGCGTACAGCCATCCCGCCACAGGTGTCAACGCGCTTCGCCAGGCGCCATCGGGCGTGTGCGAACAGGCCAACAGGCGGCAATTCAAACTACTACGCCTGCCGCGACGTCTCGCATAGATGTCCGGCGTCACCCAAGGTTCGCAGCGAAGACGGGAGCAGCAGGTCTTTCACCTGCCCCTATCGTGCCGGCGAGCCTTCACGCCCGGACAGGGCGCCCTCCGCCACGTAGGTGCAGCAAGATGCGCCGTCGTTGATGCACGCAACTCTTCGTACGGGAACGTCCAGCACGGTGGAAATGATGGCGGCATCGATCCCGCAAACGCGTGAGTCTTCACGGGCTGCTGAGCGGAAGGGGCAGTTCGTCAGAAGCACACGCACGCCCGTTGGGCCCTCCTCAACATCAGGCATGAATCCACGCTCCCCCAGGACAGCCATCAGCGCACCAACCTTCTCCGCCGTACCGGCATGCTGCTGACCTATACGAGTGCCTATTCTCCTGAACGACTCCCTCAAGACCTCCGATCCTGACTTGCCCTCCAGTTCAGAAGGAGCGAGGGTGCCGATGTCTTTCAGCAAGTCAGCCAGGAGCATGCCGTAACTCTTCGGCATGGATTCATGGCCGTTCTCGGTAAGGGAAAAGCGATGCTCGGGGCGGCCTGTAGGCTTGCGGACCAGCGTGAATGACACCAGCCCGTTGCGCTGGAGGATGTCAAGGTGCCGTCTTATAGTTGCCGGAGCGAGGCCAACCTGTTGGGATAAGGCAGCGACGTTGGCGGAGCCGTCTCTCTGGATGATGGCCAAGATGCGGTCCCTGGACCGTTCCACTCCATCCATCGGCTGTTCCTCAGTGCAGATGTGTCCGCGCAATGTGCCCGGTGACGGAAATCGTCGGGCCTTGGGTGGCGGATCAATAATATCGCCCGTGGTTCAACTATAGGAATCCGGTCATCCCCATGTCAACGAAGCCAGTTTTTTGCTTTAAGTGCAATATCCGAGCTAAACTTAATAGACCTGCTTCTTTCCTGCACCCTCATCCCCGGTGCGTTTTCCGTTCGATCTCACAGGAGACTTTTTCCAATGACGACCCCCTCTTCAGCCCGAAAGAAGTCCAAGGCTACCGACGCCACGGCGGAGTCTGAAGAGAGTTGCACGCATCACTGGGTCATTGAGCCTCCGAATGGGGCGGTAAGCCACGGACGTTGCCGTGTATGCGGCGAGAACAAAGAGTTCCGCAACTCGTTCGAGTACTCCTCGTGGTACGGCACAAAGTCGCCCAACGGTCCCGGAGCAGGCAAGAAGTAATCGCTTCCCCGGGTGCGGGCATGCTCGCACACCCACCGGTTGGCCCCGATTATCCGTGTAAGTTACCTATCGGAACAGGTCCCGGGCAGGGTCACGTTTTAGAGGCGCCCATCCCACGTCCGATTCCTGGTACTGTACTCCCCGCACAAGCGCGGCCGGAACGCGCCCCCTCTCACCCATGACAAGTTGTGCGGCGGAGGCCAGTTCATCCGCCAATGCGACGATCGTGGAGGTCAAGGCGCGTCCCCGGTCGTCGGGCAACCCTCGCAGGTCTTTGAGCGGGTGCATGCCGGCAACACCTATGGCCACGTTGATCGACCCTTCGCGCCACGGGCGATTGAATGAGTCGGAGATGATCACGGCCACCTGCTCACCCGCCAGTGCAAGTATGCCGTCCCGTATGCGTTTCGCTGAACGGTCCGGATCTTCAGGAAGCAGCGTAATCAGGTTGTCGGCATCCATATTTGAAGCATCCACACCTCCGTTGGCACAGACGAAGCCGTGGTGCGTTTCTACTATCAAGACGCCGGTGGCTATTCGGACTATCCGCACTGACTGACTGAGCACAACTTCAACCATCCGCGGATCCTTGTCGCACTCTCCCGCCACGCGAATGGCCTCGGCGCACGGAGTAACCGCAGCCAGGTCCACAACGGCGCCTTCCGACTTTGAGACGATTTTCTGGGCCACCACGACCACGTCTCTAGCCTGCACAGGCACGCCTGCGGCCGTTGAACAGCCCCATATAAGCTCGGCCAGGTCATGTCCGGCATGAACCTGCGGCATCCCGGCGACAGGAATTACTTCAAGTTTTCCCGGCTCGCTCACAAATGGAACCCGTGCCTACGCGACGCGGTGACTTTCAAGCTTGCTTCCAACTCCCTGTTCGACAGGTAAAACTCCAACTCAGCCTGCGGCAGCCGGTTTCGCCGCAGATGCAGTGACGCGGGTGGCCGCCTGGAGCATTGCACGGGCATAACCAACGGTATAGGCAAATCCTGTATATCGGCCTGAAGAAAGACCGTCAAACGGGTGGTCCCGGTCCGCGTCAACCACCGGCGGGTGCTCAGGGTAGATCAGCCTCGGGTACTTCTGCCGGACCAACTCCTGCATGACGGCAAACATATCGACTTCCCCCTCGTCCAGGAACACCTCGGTGTATTTCTGGCCGGGGATTTCCGTGCGTACATTGCGGAAATGCACATGGTTGATGCAATCTCGACTCCCGAAGTAGCGGCACACCTCCACAGGGTCGTGTCCCAGTTCACGCGTCACTCCACAATCGAAAGTAATTCCATTTGACGGGCTCGGAACTATATCTATCAGCCTCTTCCAGCCCTCCACGCTCCCCATAATCTGTTCTGACCCGCGGCTAATTGGAGCCGGCGGGTCATTCGGGTGCAGCGCCAACCGTACGCCGGACTCTTCAGCCACCGGCACCACGGCCTTCAGGAAGTAAGTGGCGTTGGCCCACATTTCCTCCAGGCCATGTGCCCCCTCCTCCGGCAAAGGCGGCAGGTCCTTGATCCGTTCATAGTCGAATGCTGTGAGACCAGCGCCTCCCCTGCCTGGTTCCTCATAGTAGCCTTCTACTATCCGGTGAGCGTAAAAGTTGTACTCCACTACCGGAAGGCCCATCCTGCCAGCGGTACGAATCGATTGGCATACTTTCTCTATGTCTTCATCACGCCCCTGCCTGCCGTAAATCGCGTCGGGGAAACCGCTGGCCATCATGTTGGAGAGAAACAGGCCAGCCGCCGAAAGCTGTTCCATCCGGGAACGTAGATCCTCATCACGCCATGGAAGAGGCGGTCCGCTCATGCAAACATGATCCACCCCAAGCTGCTTGACGCGGCGCAGGGTGGCTTCTTCCACGTCTGTGATGGACAGAGTGAGCTTGGGACCTTCAGATGTGTCTACAGCACGCTCTACTTGCGCGTGGGCGCCTGTTCCATCAGGCATGGCATAATCCTTTGAGACTGGACGACCTGCGACGTGCAGCGGATGATACACGCCCAAGAGAACGCGACGATGCTGAGGCAGCGCGCTAGCCACTGGGAGTTTACGAAGACCTACCGCGGCAACGAGCCTCTGCACCTTTGGGCAGTCATCGACGCCACCATTGCACCAACGGTTCGCCAAGCCTTCCGAGAGCATCACAGCCCAGGTCATTCCAGGTGGCACGCATTGATTCCCTGCCGGCAGCCCTCTGGCTTGCCAGGCGACGGGCGAAAGAAGGGTTACACAAAACAGGCACAGCCATCTATTCGGGTTGTTTAATCTGTTCAAGAGATGACCATAGATCAAGAATAGACCTTGGGAATCACATCAATCGGGAATGAGACGATAGAGCACTCCAGCCTCCTCCAATTCGAAGTACTCACCATAAAAATTGTCGGCACTGGTCAGGAGGACCGGGTTCAGGCCAAGGTTGGCTCGTGCAATCACCAGGACACGTTCCCTCAACGCAGTTGGGGCGTTTGCAGGAATACGATCCGGGGCGTGTCGGCTGAGCTGGTCCCAGTACCAGTCGAATCCCAGCAGTGGCACTGCCACCACCAGCACTTCCCGTTCCGGCTCCTCAACCACCGACTGGTACCAGAGGCTGTATATCTCTGGGTCGCCTGTCAGGATGACAGCCCGCTGACCCGCTGATTCCAAAGCGTTCGACACGTACTCCTGCGCAACCGTGTCAGAACTGAGGTCCAAATCACCATAGTTGGCGATGGCAAGGTAGACGGGGAGGAGCATCAGTAGGGCCATAACTGCCGCCGGTATCTTCTCAACATGGCCTGCGAGCCTTGGTACTCGGCCAATGACGTCGGTTGAGCTCAGTGTCGACGTCAGGTTCATCGCTCCTGCGCCAATCCAGATGGCGAAGAACATGAACACCGGGATCAGGTACACGAATGAGTCGAAAGTGTTGTATCCGATGGAGTACACGACGATGGCCGCGGATGCCGCACCACTTGCAATTACAAATCCTCGCATGCTGCTCCACAGCACTGATAGCCCTGCGAATCCAATGACGGCGCCCGGGATCGTGTACTGGTTGAGTAGCAGCTCCGCTGTGCCAAGGATGCGGTCAGGCAAGAAATCAGCGCTCAGCCCAAATACATATGACTGGTAAAGGGAAGCCGTAATCATCCATCGGAAGCCTTCCAGCGTATGCGGCTGGCCCCAGTTGATGAATGGGTCCTGGGCTGACGCAATTGGCGGATAGATGTAGACCAATAGGCCTGTGAAAAACGCCAGGACCGGTCTCCAATCCAGCACCGCTCCAAATCCGTCACGTTTCCAAAGTGGCCAGTGCATCCATACAGCCAGTGGTGCAGCAATCACAGCCAGCGAAATGTGATTCCCCAGGCCAATACCCAGCAGCAAGGCCCAGGCGACTCTGAACCATATGGCCTGGCCGCCAGAGTTAATTCTTGCCCGTGCCTCTGTTGTAATCCAAAGCAGCACGGCCGCCAAAAAAGCGTTGAGCGCATATACCTCGGTGATAGTCGCTTGAGACCAGTGCAAATGGGAAACAGCAAATACAGTGGCAGACAGCAGGGCTGAAAAAAGCGGCAGCCGCCAACGCATTACTTCGCTGGTCGGAATACGCAAAAATATCCTCAGCGCCGAAAGAAATACGAATGGAACTGCGGCAGCTCCAAAAAGAGCAGACATGAGGTTGCCGCGGAACGCCATGTCTCCCAGTGGCGCCACTTCAATGAACGCTCGGAGCGCCAGGACATACGCAGGGTATCCAGTGGGATGCGGAACCCCCCAGGTATGGGCGGCTGCCAGGAAGTCACCGGCGTCGCCACCTTCGTTCGCCCATGTGAGGCCGCGCGCCGCCGTTCCAGCGTACAGGGCAGCCGCACAGAGAAACAATGCCAGCGAGATCAACAGCGTTTCGCGTGTGAGTGTCGACGCAGCTCGCGCCGACTTCCGCTCTTCAGCCGACATTAAACGACCTTGCCTCAGTGAATCCTCTTGCTGAAGGGATGTTCCCACAAAAGTAGAGAGGGACCCGCAAGCGGGTCCCTCTCAATTACGTCAGTTTCAGTTGTAAGCGGGCTATGCCAGGGAAGACTTAGACCGCTGAGTTGCCGGCCCGGCGAGCACGCCGCAGAGAAACGGCCCCTACACCAATTAGACCTGCACCCATCAGACCAGCAACCACCAGGAGGCCGGTCCCCGGCACCGCATCACCTGTAGCAGGGAGACCTGTCCCCGACTGCGGCGGAGCCGTCGTAAGTCCGATTCCGAACAGCGAGAAGTTCCTTGACGAAGCACACACCTGTCCAGTTATTGGGTTCACATTGCTGGTCAGTCGCACCCACTGCTCCGTCGTGGCGTTGTACCGGTACAGCGCAATACCGCCGATGCCCTGGTATGCACCCTGCATGTCCGCCTGGTTGTAAGGGAGACATACAGTGGCCGCACGGTTCAGCCTGATCTGGTCCAGTTCAACGCCAGCCTCATCCGTGAACTTGAAGTCGAAGATCTGGCTGCCCAGCCTGAAGCTGCCGGCTGGCGGCTGCGGCACAGAAGACCTGTCCACAGGCTTCACTGTGGCCCCCATCCAATCTGAGACAGCACCGGCGGGAACCCTGACCTCAACGTTCGAGTCCGAAGCGCCCTGCACCGTTCCGCCATCGGCAGGCGTTATCAGCCCAATGCTCTGGCCAGAATCCGAAGGAGTCGGAATCACCGGCGGATCGCCTGGCGGGTTCTGCGGTACTGGTGTGGGGGTGCCCGGAGCAGGCACTTCCCGGACGGTCACAGTGGTCACACCGTCAATTGCTGTGCCTCCATCCTGGGAGACACTGACCGTCACGGTGCCGCTTGAAGCGGCTGTGAGCGTCGCGCTCTTCGCTTCTTCACTGTTGTTGACCACACCGGACGGGAACGTGAGATTCCCCGCCGTGCTTACCCAGTCGAAAATAAGGTCTTCGAGGTTGTTGTTCACCGCCCCGGTCGCATCCCTGGTCACTGCCTGGATCGTGATCGTCTGCCCGGCTGTCAAAGTGATGCTGCCCGGAACCTGAACATCGTCAAGTACCGTCGGGAGCGTGCCCTGCGCCGAGGCGGGCTGCGACCAGACCACCGTGTTTAAGGCGACGAACAGGGAAAGCAACCCCACCAAAGCAAGTGAGAAGGTCCACCGCTTTGGAATCGCGGAGCCTACCATCGGCTTCCTCCTGAAGGACCAATCAGGTCCATCGGTATAGTCAGAGCCCGTACTTTAAAGCACGGCTCAATTGTCAATAAAGTGTGTTTTTACGCGAGGAAATGCCCGGTTGATCACCCGACATACCCGTTTATCAATCTCTGGCCCGGTCAATGCACGGCATGCCAATGCCTTGCCGCACAGTAATTCTTCGGCACCGAGTCACGATACACCACCTCAAATTCCACAGTCAAGGTAGATAACACGCGCATAATCCGCGTTTGATGAAACTGAGTACTCACTACCACACAACTCTAAGCAAGCAAACTCGCTCCCTCTAATGAAATACCAAACTGGCACTGCATAGTTCAATGGCGAATGGCAACGGAAATGCAGAGTAATGGACAGAATGGTGCGAGGAACATTGCAGCACTGCCCGAATCAACATCTTTGGTCGTCAACCCTACGAGTGTTCACCACACCTGTGATTCGAATCCCGCCAGTCAAAGAGGAGATACGGGGAGCTGAGTGTGGTTGTCGCCGCGTAACAGGGACAGACAATGACGTGCCGCCAATGCTCTAAACCGGCACCGTTTCCCACCACCAGCGTGTCAGCATGACAAACGCCGTCCTCCTTAAGTCACTGATACCTGCGTTTGCGATACCCTGCGTTGCACACGTCAGCGACCCTGGCGTCCGCCTGCCGGCTCTTCACATAAAGTCCGGCCTATCGGATCACCAAAGCACCAACAGGAATCAGAAATGGACCTCGGAATCAACGGAAAGAACGCTCTCGTGACCGGCGGCAGCCGCGGCCTCGGCAGACAGGCGGCCCTGGCTCTCGCTAGAGAAGGCGTGAATGTGGCGATATGTGCCCGCGGCGAAGACACGCTCCAAGACACGGCTGACGAACTGCGAAGCCTTGGCGTCAAGGTGGGGGCTTACGTCGCTGACCTCGGGGCGCAGGAAGCGCCTGCAGAACTCTTCGCCAACGCTGAGCGTGACCTGGGGCAGGTCGACATCCTGGTGAACAACGTTGGCGGAAGCATGGGCACGGCGGGCATGCTCGATTCCAGCGAAGAAGACATCGCCAAAGTTATCGAGATCAACCTGTGGTCCGCCATACGCCTCATGAAACTGGCCACGCCGGGCATGCGGGAGAGAGGCTGGGGGCGTGTAATCAACATCTCGTCCATATTCGGACGGGAACACGGCGGCGGCTCCGTGGCGTACATGACGGCAAAGGCGGGAATGATAGCTGCGTCCAAACACCTGGCACTACAGGTAGCCAAAGACGGCGTGTGCGTGAACAGTATAGCGCCCGGTTCGATCAAGTTTCCCGGCGGCTCATGGGACCGGTTCGAACAGAACAACACTCCCGAGACCGTACAGGAGTTCATAGAGAGAAACCTGCCCATGGGCAAGTTTGGCTGGCCGGAACCCATAGGCGCCACGGTGGCCTTCCTTGCTTCCCGGCATGCAGACCTCATCGTAGGCGCATGCATCAACGTGGATGGCGGCCAATCTAAGAGCCTCTTCTAGGATCCTTGAACCGGATAGGCTGCCCAGGTGCGCTCATCCCCCGGCGCTCAGCCTACGTCGCCGGCGTCGGGAGCCGCGCGCCTGGCGGCACTCCCGGATCAAAATCCAACACGCTCTCCACCCACCTGGCAGTCCGAAGCAGCGTTGCGTCATCAAAGCCCTTGCCCACAAGTTGGACGCCAAGGGGCAGTCCGCTTTTGCTTAGCCCGGTTGGGATGGTAATGGCAGGTAGCCCGGCAACTGTCCACGGTGAGTAAAACCCCGGATCACCCGTGGAGGAGAGATCAGCGGGAGCCGGCCCGGTGGCGGCGGGCATTATGAGGGCGTCCACCGCCAACATGGTCTGGTCCATGTCAGAGCGGAACTTGCGGCGATGACGCTGTGCCTGGGCATAAGCGACCGCTGGGATCAACTCACCGCTCTCTATTCGCGACCGCACATTCGGGCCATACTCATCCGCCCTGGTGGCGTGGGTGTCACGATGCACCGCCGCAGTCTCGGTGTAGTCGATCACCAGTTGAGCTTCCCTGATGCCGAGGTATGAAATGGGAAGATCCAGGAGTTCCACCACAGCACCATTGATTCGCAGTGCTTCTATCACTGTAAACGTATGAGCCTGCGTCTCCGCGCTTGCTGAGCGCTCGAAGTCGCCTGCGACTATGCCAATCCGCGGAGACCACCCCTCCGTCTCCATATCACCTGCCATCGATGTATAGGGCAAGTTTGCACAGCCAGAGTCGCGTGAGTCATGCCCCGCCAGCACATCAAGCACCACAGCCGAATCTTCAACAGTGCGTGTCATCCAGCCCAGGGTGTCAAGAGTCCAACTGACAGGGAACACTCCGTGGCGTGAGACCCGTCCGTAGGTGGGTTTGAAGCCCACGACGCCGTTATAGGCTGCCGGGCGTATGACTGATCCGGCAGTCTGGGAACCAGTGGCAAAGGCACACATTCTGGAGGCTACCGCCACCGCCGAACCGCTGCTGCTCCCGCCAGGTGTATGTGCATCATTCCACGGGTTGCGTGTGCGTGGGGGATCACCCATGGCAAACTCAGTCGTCACCGTCTTGCCCAACACTATTGCCCCGGCTCCCCTGAGTCGGGCGACTGATGCAGCATCCTGCTGGGGCACGAAGTCCCTGTATACCCGTGACCCCATCGTTGTTCGCAATCCGGCGGTGTAGTAAATGTCCTTCAAGCCAACCGGCACGCCGTGGAGCGGGCCCAGCACGCCGCCACGTGTGACGGCAGCCTCGCAGCGACGCGCCTCGGCAAGTGCCCCTTCGGGGTCGATGGTCTCCCAGGCATAAAGACGAGAATCGAGCCCGCTGATGTGATCGAGAAGGACTTGGGTCAGCTCCACAGGCGAGACTTCACAATCCCGAACAGCGCGGGCCGTTTCGGATACTGTCAGGTCAGTGAAGGATGTCACTGGACCCTCCAGCCATCTTCTGTTTCAGATGGGGGTAGGTAGAAGCCTGGCATTTCATCATGCGAGAATTCCATGTGCATCATCACGCCGACCGCATGAGCTGTCTTGCCGAGAGTTGCTGCAATATCCGCAGCCCGTTCGTCACCCCAACGCACGGCGGCCCGGAGACGGAAATCTTCTACCCAACGTTGCTCCTCTTCCGGCGAGAGCGAACCGGGTCCTACAGGCATCATGCCCCCCTTTGTACCGCCTAGTTTAGTCGCACAGCAGGTCATTCGCATTGAACTCGATCTATGCACCTTCGAACGTGGGGCAAAGAAAGAGACCCGGACGCTGCAGCGTCCGGGTCTCCACATGAACAGCAAGTGCTAACGACGAGACTACTCGACTGCCACCACAGCTCCGGCGGCCTCAAGCTTGGTCTTTGCCTCGTCAGCTTCCTCTTTGGCAACGCCTTCCTTGACAGGCTTCGGAGCCGCCTCGACGAGGTCCTTGGCTTCCTTCAGGCCCAGCGGGGTTAGCTCGCGCACGGCCTTAATGACCGCAATCTTGTTTGCGCCAATCTCCTTGAGGACGACGTTGAACTCTGTCTTTTCCTCTTCAACGGCCGCTGCGGCGCCATTGGCCGGACCTGCTGCGGCTACTGCCACCGGTGCGGCTGCACTAACGCCGAAGACTTCTTCGAGCTCCTTGACCAGCTCTGAGAGGTCCAGCACGGACATTTCCTTGATCGCCGTCATGATTTCGTCTTTGGACAGTGCCATCTGATATCGCTCCTTGCGTTTCCGCGGAGAATCCCGCGGGATTTTCAACTAATTTGCTGCCCCAGGCGGGGCTGTAAGAAACCGAAAGCTATGCAGCCTGTTCGGCTCCCTGTTGATTTTCTATGTGCCTCTGCAGGACAATGGCGAGTGCCCTGACAGGACCGTTCAAGACCATCACAAGTCCCTGGACCGGGCCATTCATGTTGCCCAGGAGCTTAGCCAGCAGCTCGTCTCGTGCTGGCAGTTTAGCCAGGGCATCCACGCGTTCAGGTGACAGCACCTGCTCGTCCAGCAGCCCGCCCACCACGTTCATCTCAAGCCGGTTGGCCTGGACATACTCCACGAGGATCTTGGCTGCGTTCGCCGGATCACCCGGAGAGGTAACGAACCCTATGGGGCCGTCGATGATCTCCTTGAGGTGTGGCCGCCCAGCATTGTCAGCAGCGATCCGCGCCAGCGTGTTCTTGGCTATGCGGAAACGGCAGTCCGCCTGCCGTAGGGCCGTTCTAAGCCCGTTCATTTTCGCCACGTCCAGGCCGCGATACTCTGCCGCAACCACAAGGGGCGACTCTGAGAAGGCAGCTGTGAGGGTCTCCACGGCCTTTACACTTCGTTCGGTTGGCATCTGACCTCCATGTCCAGTGTTAAACCGGGGTCAGAAAAACGAAAACCCCGGGGCCACAGGTCCGGGGTTAAACGCGGGCGCGCCCATTCCTGAGCGCTGCCGTCAATCCCAGCCTCCGCAGGCGCTTGCGCCTTCATTCCCGCGAGAATCCGTGGGAAACCTGCTATCTGCGGCCGTCTGTTCTATTGTCCTGTTAAGTTTACCGCTCGCGGGTCATCGCTTCCAGTGCGGGAAGATCCAACTTGATTCCAGGACCCATGGTCGTCGTCAGCGTGGCTGACTTGATGAACACACCCTTGACACCGCTTGGCTTGGACCGCGCCACCGTGCTGTAAACGCTCGTCAAATTGTCCAGGAGCTGGTCGTCAGTGAACTTCACGTTGCCGATGACCGTATGAATATTGGCGGTGCGGTCCATGCGAATCTCGCTCCGGCCCTTCTTCGCTGTCTCTATCGCCTTCGCAACGTCAGCAGGCTGAACCACTGTGCCGGTCCGTGGGTTCGGCATTAGCCCCTTCCGGCCAAGGAGACGCCCGAGCCGTCCGATCTTGCCCATCTGGTCCGGCGTGGCGATCGATATGTCGAAGTCGCTCCACCCACCCTCGATGCGCTTTATAAGCTCATCGTCAGCAACGTAATCTGCGCCCGCCTCCTGGGCAGCACGGGCAGCGTCTCCTTCAGCGAAGACCATGATTCGCACGGTCTTCCCAGTGCCGTGTGGCAGCGAGGCGACTTCCCGTACCTGCTGGTCAGCGTGACGCGGGTCAGCGCTGGTGGAGATGTGCAACTCAACCGCCTCCGTGAAGTTGGCTGAGGCCTTCTCACGCGCCAATTGCACTGCCTCTTGCGGTGATTTTGGAGATGGATCCAATTCGGCAGCAGCGGAGCGGTACTTTTTTCCATGCTTCGGCATTCGTGATGTCTCCGTAATTATCGAGGGCAGAACAAAGTCGCACCTGCTCTTGCGGGCAGGTTATTCAGCGGTATGTGATCAGTCCCGTACGTTAACGCCCATGCTGCGGGCACTGCCTTCAATGATCTTGATGGCAGCCTCAACGTCATTGGCGTTAAGGTCCTGCATCTTGGTCTGGGCGATCTCCCGGACCTGGTCGCGGCTGATCGAGCCAACTGTCTGGAGACCGGGGGTGGCAGAGGCGCTCTGGAGACCTGCGGCCTTCTTGATAAGGTCAGAAGCAGGCGGGCTCTTAAGCGCAAACGTGAAGGAACGGTCCTGGTAAACCGTCAACTCCACAGGAACGACGTTGCCCGCCATTTCACGGGTTCGTTCGTTGTATTCCTTTACGAACTGCATTATGTTGACGCCATGCTGACCGAGCGCCGGACCCACCGGGGGGGCCGGGCTGGCGGAGCCGGCCGGCAACTGCAGTTTTACTATTGCTGTGATCTTCTTAGCCAATTAACGTCAGATCCTTCGAAACAATGCCTGAGGCCTAAGCCTTCTCAAGCTGTAAGAAATCAAGCTCTACAGGCGTTTCCCGGCCAAAGAACGAGACATGCACACGGACCTTGCCGCGCTCCTCGTTTACTTCATCGACGGTGCCCATAAAGTCTGCGAATGGCCCGTCCTTGATTCGGACAGGATCGCCCTTTTCAAAACCGATTCTCACCCTGGGCGCTTCAGAAGTCATGCGCCGCATGATTCGTTCAACCTCAGCGGTCTCTAGCGGGACCGGCTTCGGCCTCTTTTCGCGCTCATCCTCGGCTGATATGAAGCCTGTCACGCCTGGGGTATTGCGGACGACATACCAGCTTTCGTCATCCATGATCATTCTGACGATCAGGTAACCGGCATACATCTTCCGCTGAACGGTTCGACGCTCGCCTTCCCGGATCTCAACCTCTTCTTCAGTCGGAACGACGACTTCAAAGATCTTGTCCTTGATGTCCATCGTCTCAATTCTCTGTTCGAGGTTCTTCTTTACCCGGTCTTCCTGGCCTGAATAGGTATGGACGATATACCAACGCGCCTCAGTGGTCACGTCTCCAGGTGAACCGTTTCCGCGTTGAGTGGTCATCGTTCTAGGTACCCGCCAGGATGGAGAACAGGCGGGAGAACAACATGTCCACTAGCCCAAGAATTGCGCCGATGGTCGCTGAAATCGCAATCACAAGCACTGTCAGCCTCGTCGCCTCAGGACGAGTCGGCCAGTTCACCTTCCGCAACTCGGAGAACACCTCTCCGAAGAAGGGGATTACTGAGAACCGGGGACGCCGGCTAACACCTGGCGTAGTGCGAGCGGTATTTCGAGCCACTGAAGTGCCTTACCTTTTCTCGCGGAACGACTGCCTGCACCGGCAAGCCGGACAGTACTTGTTGAACTCCAGCCGGTCTGGGTCGTTTCGACGGTTCTTTTCGGTGTGGTAGGTGGCGCTTTTGCACTCGTTGCACACGAGAGTAACCAGCGTCCTTACACCACTCTTTTTAGCCATTTGCTCACTCCGCGCCATCCAGGTTCAAGACCAGGCAACGCGCCATGGAACACAATGGGGCCCGCAGGAACATTCCGCGTGGGCCCCTCGCGCCGCATACCAGTTTACGGCATGCCCTCCACACCAGTGCAGGGCATGCCGCATTTTCGTCTAACTACGAAAGCTCCGTCACAACACCTGAGCCAACTGTTCGGCCGCCCTCACGAATAGCAAACCTGAGGTTAGCTTCGAGAGCCACCGGGTACATCAGCTCAATCTCCATCTCAGTGTTGTCACCGGGCATGACCATCTCAACGCCTTCCGGCAGCTTGATCTCGCCCGTCACATCAGTGGTCCGGATGTAGAACTGCGGCTTGTAGCCGCTAAAGAACGGCGTGTGACGGCCGCCCTCTTCCTTGGTCAAAACGTAAACCTGGGCCTTGGCCTTCGTGTAAGGCGTAATAGAACCAGGCTTGGCCAGCACGGCGCCACGGGCGATGTCCTCGCGCTCAACACCGCGCAAGAGGACACCAACGGCATCACCAGGCAGACCCTCAGTGAGTGTCTTGTGGAACATCTCCACGCCGGTGACGACAGTCTTGGTGGTCTTGCCAAAACCGACGATTTCGATTTCCTCGCCAACCTTAACCTGACCGCGATCTATACGACCGGTAACCACCGTGCCACGGCCCTTGATGCCGAACACATCTTCTACCGGCATCAGGAACGGCTGGTCAACCGGACGCTCCGGCACCGGGATGTAGTCGTCAACCTGCTGCATGAGCTCGATGATCGACTGCGTCCACTTATTGTCGCTGTCGCCCGCGTTTTCCAGTGCCTGGAGAGCGCTGACTCGGACGATGGGAACCTCGTCACCGGGGAAGCCATAGTTGCTGAGAAGCTCTCGAATCTCAAGCTCCACCAGCTCCAGGAGCTCCTCGTCATCCATCATGTCGCACTTGTTGAGGGCCACCACAATCCTGGGCACGTTCACCTGGCGGGCCAGGAGGATGTGCTCACGGGTCTGCGGCATTGGGCCGTCCGGTGCGCTCACGACCAGGATGGCGCCGTCCATCTGGGCAGCGCCGGTGATCATGTTCTTGATGTAGTCAGCGTGGCCAGGGCAGTCCACGTGAGCGTAGTGCCTGGTCTCGGTCTCATACTCAACGTGCGTGATGGCAATGGTCACACCACGCTCCCGTTCCTCCGGGGCAGCGTCGATCGAGTCGAAGGCTCGGGCCTGCACATTGGAGTTCACGGTGTGTAAAACAGACGTGATTGCCGCGGTGAGAGTTGTCTTACCGTGGTCCACGTGCCCGATAGTGCCCACGTTTACGTGGGGCTTGCTGCGGTCAAAAACCTGCTTCGCCATATTTTCCGCGGCCTCCAAACTCGACGAGAAAGGACTACAACCGTTGTTGTGGAGCCCACAGCCAGGATTGAACTGGCGACCTCGTTCTTACCAAGAACGCGCTCTACCACTGAGCTATGTGGGCCCGCGACGATTTCCGGTATCTAATGATAAATGTAATTGGTGCAGGGGGCAGGATTCGAACCTGCGTAGCCTTACGGCGGCAGATTTACAGTCTGCTGGTATTAACCACTCACCCACCCCTGCCCAAACGGCGATTCTAACACACGGTCCAGTTCTGCCGAAACCGTCCTACTACGGTTTTCGTCAGTCACTTTCCCGGATTTCACGCGGGCCCACTTTAAAAGAGCCCCAGGGGGGATTCGAACCCACCGACCTGCCGATTACAAATCGGCTGCGCTGCCACTGCGCCACTGGGGCACGCGTGGCCTGTCGCCCCGGTACGCCGCAGGTGCGCCCGGTCGTGAGCGCAGGCCGCTCCACCAACTTGATATTAGTCACATCATGGAACAGGCGTCAAGGACAATGGCAGTGGTCCAGAAACAACAATGCGTTGATCGCCTGCCGAAACCAGTCGGCCATTGCCATCTGGTCGCTCATCACGCGTGCAGACGTTAACTTAACTTTGCACCGTCACTGGCCATGACGGTCAGGCCAGCATCTCCGCGGCCTCAGCCTGCACTCGCCGCATCACCTCGCGCAGCGGCAGGCCGGTTGCCGAGGCAATCTCGCGGCAGGCATCGTACTCGGGAGACACTTCCAGGATGACGCCGCCCAGGCGCTTCACCTTGACGGGCGTTGTACCCAGTGACGTATTGACTGTGGTGATCTCGCGCTCCGCCTCATAGCGCTCCACAGGACGACTGCGCACTCCGAGGGTAGATGTCTCCGACAGGATCAACCGCGCAGCCGTTCCGGCCCTTTCAGCGGGCGCCAGCGCCGATAACAGGACGCCTGGCCGGTTCTTTTTCATCTGTATTGGCGTGAACCAGACGTCCCTGGCGCCAGCTTCAAACAGGCGTTCCTGCACGTAGCCGAACAACTCGCCCGGCATGTCGTCGATATTGGTCTCCAGAAGCACCAGGCCACCATGCAGCGGTCCAGCCTCGTCCTGTTCACCAACAGCGTCGCCCAGCCAAAGGCCTGCGACATTGGGATACTCGTCCGGGTTGCGGCTGCCTGCCCCGTACCCAACGCGCGTGACAACCATCGCAGCCGGTGAAAAAGCGGCGATAGTCGCTACAACGGCAGCGCCTGTGGGCGTAACCGACTCGCCGTAGGGGCCGGCCGGGCCACCTGCCCTGACAGGGACGCCCTTCGACTGATAAATGGCCATCGTTGCAAGCGATGTTGCCGCCAGTGCCCCATGGCTACTCCTCGATGACCCTGATCCCGATGGAAACGGCGATGCATGAAGTGTGGAGATGCCCAGCATCCTGAGGCCGGCAATCGCGCCGACCACGTCGACCAGTGTATCCACCGTGCCGAGCTCGTGAAGATGGGTCGATCCCTTTTGTCCTCCATGCGCAGCCGCCTCCGCTTCAGCCAGCGTATCGAAAACGGCAAGAGCGGCTGCCTTGTCCGCTGATGGGAGGGAGGATGACTCGATCGCTGCGGTGAATTCATTCCAGGTCCGGGTTCGCTCACCCTCTTTGTCAAGTTCAACGTTGACGAATGTGGCTGATAGACCGCCCCGCCTGACCTTATCGGCAGAGAGTCGATATCCGCGGGCGGGCATTTTCTCCAACTCTGCCTGGAGGGCGCTGATTTCCACTCCGGCATCGACCACGGCCCCGAGCAACATATCGCCACTCACGCCGCCGATCATGTCGAGGTACGCCGGAACAGCCTTGCATCCCGTCAAACTGGAGTCAGCGCTAACCACTGTGCTTATCCCGACCGGCGCGCTTGGCGGAGTCTGGCAGGGCATCGTTCAGACTGCCGGATCTGAATCCTGCCAGGTCCAGGGTGATGTGACTGTAGCCTGCCTCATGCACTCGCCGGGTTATTTCCGATCTCAGGTCTGGGTCCGAGAAGCGGGATATCTCATCCGCAGGGACCTCGATGCGAGCAAGCTTGTCATGATGCCGCACCCGGACTTCCCGGAACCCGGCGTCTCTCAGCGCCGCTTCTGCCTTACCGATCATTTCCAACGCTTCTATGGAGACCGGTGTGCCATACGGTATGCGTGATGAGAGGCACGGCTGGGCGGGCTTGTCCCATGTAGGCAGGCCCATGACTTGCGACAGTTGGCGAATGTCCTGTTTGGTTAGTCCGGCATCCACGAGCGGTGTATGCACTCCGTACTGCCGTGCGGCATCCATTCCGGGGCGGTAGTCACCCAGGTCATCCACATTCGCCCCATTGGCCACGGCATTGAAGCCATCAACACGCGCCAGTTCAGTCAGGCGCGTGTACAACTCATTCTTGCAGAAGTAGCACCGGCGAGAGTTGTTCTCCACGTAGCGAGGATCAGACATCTCCTGGGTCTGGAGCACCCTGTGATGCCAACCAAACCGTGCGGCAAGGTCAATTGCCCCTTGCAGTTCCTCCGGCGCCAGGCTGGGCGAATGAGCAGTCACCGCCAGTGCACGGTCGCCGAGCGCGTCATGGGCCACGGCGGCCAGGAACGCGGAATCGACGCCGCCCGAATAGGCCACTATCACTGAGCCGTACTCGCCCAGGATGTTCCGCAGGCGGTCCTGCTTGACCTCCAGTGACTCAGGCTCCGGGCCACCGCGGCCTTGCGGGTAACCAGGCTCTGCGTTTGTCACCGCTGCCGGATTCACTTGTGCCACATCATTCTCCACTGTCGCGGTCCCGGATATCGAACGCACCGGGAACAGCCTGTTTCACGGCGTCTGCCACCGTACTCACGGGCCGTACGATCCGTACGCCTCCATCCAAGTCTGCGGCTGAACTCGGTATGAGGCAAGCATTGAACCCCAGCCTTGCCGCCTCAGCCACCCGCCGGCCAGCGTGCGGCACCCCCCGCAACTCACCACCAAGGCCAATCTCACCGGATGCGGCCATTCCCGGTTCCATGGGCCGGTCAAAGAAACTTGAGATGATCGCAAGCGCAATCGCAAGGTCCGCAGCCGGCTCCCGGACACGCAGGCCGCCTGCAACGTTGACCACCAGGTCCTGCGCTGCCACCGGCAGCCTGAGCCGCTTGGAGAGCACAGCGACGATGAGGTGAAGCCGCGCCATGTCCACACCGGTTGCAACCCGCCGCGGCGAGGGCAGGACTGACGGCGTTACCAGCGCCTGAATTTCCACGGTGATTGGGCGTGTGCCTTCCATGACGGTGGCGACTGCTGATCCAGGTGACGAGGCCTGGCGCTGCGCCAGGAAGCACTGCGATGGATCAGCCACTTCAGCCAAACCGTCGCCCCTCATCTCAAAGACGCCCACTTCGTCTGTAGGGCCGAAGCGGTTTTTGATTCCATGCAGCAGCCGGAGTGTGCCGCCGGTTTCACCCTCCATCTGCATAACCACGTCTACGGCATGCTCAAGCACCCGTGGCCCGGCAATGTTCCCTTCCTTGGTTACATGACCCGCCAGGAGTAGAGACGATTCGTGCGCGCGGGCGTGAGCAGCCAGGATTGCGGCACATTCCCTAATCTGGGTCACGGTTCCGGCGCCACTGTCAGAGTCCGCATGAGTGGCTGTCTGGATAGAATCGACGACGACCATCGAGGGCTTGAGGTGTGCGATATGGGCTGCGACATCGGATACCTCGCCGGTGGCCACCATGTAGACGCCGTCGCCCCGTATGCCAAGCCGTTCCGCCCGCATGCGGACCTGTTCCAGTGATTCTTCGCCAGTCGCATAGATAACCGGGCCATGGCGGCCTGCGAGCGCTGCAGCGACCTGCAAGAGGAGCGTCGACTTGCCAACACCCGGGTCGCCTGCGATGAGAGCCGTAGACCCGGGCACAAGGCCGCCGCCAAATACCCGGTCAACCTCTCCCATGCCTGTCTGCAGACGCGGTGTGGTGCTGGCTGGAAGGTCAGGCAGTTCTACCGCGTCGGCGCCAGGGGACTGCCGCCGTTGCCGCCAGTTTCGCGTCGCCCCTCCCGAAGCTACGTTGACCGGCGCAGCCTCATCCAGCGAGTTCCACTGTCCACATCGACTGCAGCGACCCTCCCACCTCGCGGTGGAATGGCCACACTCCCGGCAGGTATAGGTTGTCCTCTCTGTTGCCCTGGGCATTGCCACATCCAAACCTGAATGATTAACACAAACGTTCTATATAGAATAACTGTCCCGGCAGCCGATGGCAAGCGCGGCAGCGGCCGATTCTTCATACGTTCATGCTTTCCGGGGGGACGAGCTCCGGGTTAGCCGGCCACGGTAACTACGGAGACTCCAGTCACGCATTCGCTGGTGTCTGCGTAGCACACCTCAACCACCACAACGTGGTCTCCCGCCCCGTTATAGGTGTGAGTGAGTTCCGCCTCACCCGAAGGCATCGCTCCAAGCTCCTGCACCACGCCCGGGATGCCGTCACCCCAGTCTGGATATGCTGTAAGCTCGCGCTCGCCGTCAAAGCCATCCCAGGAGACAACCAGGAGCCCCGGTTCTCCCACCTGCATAGCGGTTGGCTGAACGTAAACTTCAGACCCATAGGCGGAACCGGGAGGAGGCGTTTCTCCAGGAATTGGCGCCTGGCCTGTTGCGATTGGCGACGTAGTTGCGACTGCCTCCGTAGTTACGGGCGTTGGCGACATCGCTGCCAGGGGCGTCGTGGTTCCAATCGGCGGAACCGTAGGGCTCAGGGCAGCGTTTGGGGTTTCCGGTGACGGTGGCAACGTTGCTTCGCTGGTGCCTGTGCCATCAGGCAGGGTGGTACCGGTGGCTGATCCGACGCCCTGGGTCGGGGACGGCGTAGGGGCTGGCGCCCCACCCTCAGATTCCGTGCAGCCAAAAGTGGTTGCCATGATGGCGATGACAGCCATCTTAGCTATT
Source organism: Dehalococcoidia bacterium (assembly GCA_040878005.1). GTDB lineage: Bacteria > Chloroflexota > Dehalococcoidia > Lucifugimonadales > Lucifugimonadaceae > JBBDMW01. The sequence goes on along the minus strand of JBBDMW010000061.1, from coordinate 5,335 downwards.
CGCCGACGGCCAAAGTATGCCTTCTTGATCAACGCGCACCTTTTCCACATTTGCGTGTAGTTGAGGGTGCGGGCGGCGCTTTAACTGCCAGACAACAGAGGGGTCAGGTGACTGGCGATGCAAGTTTAGCGGTTGTTCCATTAGGGTACAGTTACGGCTACAGGTGATTTGGAGCAGATTCCGCGCAGCCGACGGAAGCCGGGCCAAAATCAAAATGCCGTAAACAAAAACGGGGGCGCCTCTGGGAGGCGCCCCCGTTTGTAATTCAAGTAGTCGACGGGCTATCGGTCTTGCCCGGCGGGCAGTGCCTTGTCTGAATGCTTTGGCACCTTGATGGAGACTTCACCATCCTTGTTGATGTCGACCTCCACCACGTCGCCCGCTGAGAAGTTCCCCTTAAGGAGCTGCTCGGAAAGCTCGTCCTCGATCTTATCCTGGATAATCCGGCGAAGCGGCCGGGCGCCCATCTTGGGATCGAATCCGTTCTCAACAAGCCAGTCCCTGGAGCCGTCCGTGACTTCCAGGATGAGGCCCTTCTCCAAGACCTGCATCTGGAGGTCTTTCAACATCATGTCTACGATGTTCATGATGTGCTCCCTGGACAGGGAGTGGAAGACCACCGTGCCATCCAACCGGTTCAGGAACTCCGGCCGGAAGAAGCGCTTGACCTCGTCCATGACCTTGCTCTGCATCCGGTCGTAGTCACGCTCAGTTGTCTGGGCCTGGGAACCCACAGCGAACCCCATGTAGTTGTCGCTGCGGATCAGGTCAGAGCCCAGGTTGCTGGTCATGATGATAATCGTGTTCTTGAAGTCCACCCTGCGGCCCTTCGCGTCGGTCAGGTGACCGTCGTCAAAGATCTGCAGCAACGTGTTGAACACGTCCGGGTGAGCCTTCTCAATCTCATCCAGCAAGATGGCTGAGTACGACTTGCGTCGCACTGCCTCTGTCAACTGCCCACCATCATCAAAGCCAATGTAGCCCGGAGGTGCACCGACTAGCCGTGCCACTGAGTGGCGTTCCATGAATTCCGACATGTCCAGCCGGATCATGGCGTCTTCACTGCCAAACAGGAACTCGGCCAGTTTCTTGACCACGTGAGTCTTACCGACACCCGTCGGGCCAAGGAACATGAACACGCCGATCGGGCGAGTCGGGTTCTTGAACCCTGCCCGGGCACGCCGCACAGCCTTGGAGATGGCGGTGATTGCCTCATCCTGTCCGACCACCTGCGAATGCAGGCTGTCTTCCATATGAAGCAGACGCTCGCTCTCCTCAGTGTCCAGCCGCGTCACCGGTATCCGCGTCCACATGCTCACGACCTGGGCAATGTCCTCAGCCGTGACCTGCGTGGAGTTCTGCGGGTTCTGATCCTTCCACTCGCGCTCAAGCTTCTCAACAACAGTTACCTGTTTGAGCTCCTTGTCGCGAAGCTCCGCTGCGCTCTCGTACTTCTGGGATGAGATCGCTGAGTCCTTGTCCTTGCGGATCTCCTCCAGGTCCTTCTGGGCATCCCGGAGCGGCCTTGGCACCATGCTGTTGCGAATGCGCACGCGCGATGCAGCCTCGTCAATCAGGTCAATTGCCTTGTCCGGCATGTACCTGTCGGCGATGTACCGCTCGGCCAACTGCGCTGCTGTCTCCAGGGCCTCCTCGTTGATCGCGAGGCCGTGGTGCTCTTCGTAGCGTTTCTTGATGCCGCGGAGGATCTCCACGGTGTGATCGACATCCGGCGGGTCCACGTAGACCGGCTGGAACCTTCGCTCCAGCGCAGGGTCACGTTCCACGTACTTACGGTAATCGTCAGACGTGGTGGCGCCGATCACCTGGAGCTCTCCACGTGCCAGCGACGGCTTCAGTATGTTGGCGGCGTCAACGGCACCTTCTGCGGCGCCTGCGCCAACCATTGTGTGCATTTCATCAATGAACAGCACGCAGTTGCCCGCGCTCTTGAGTTCGTTGATCACCTTCTTCAGGCGCTCCTCAAACTCTCCGCGGTACTTCGTGCCGGCAACCAGCGCGCCCATATCCAGCGTGACAACGCGCTTGTTTGTGAGAGTTCCCGGCACATCGCCGTCCACCACAAGCGCCGCCAGCTTCTCAACGATGGCCGTCTTGCCCACGCCGGGCTCTCCGATAAGCACAGGGTTGTTCTTGGTGCGGCGGCTCAGGATCTGGACCACGCGCTCAAGCTCGGTGTCACGGCCGACGACGGGGTCAAGCTTCCCTTCCCTGGCCAGCTTAGTCAGGTCAGTGCCCAACTCGTCGAGTGTGGGCGTGCGGGTTGACTGCCTGGCCTGTGAGCTGGACTGGCTGGCCGTCTGGCTGAGGATGCGGTTTGTCTCACCCCGCACCTTGTCCAGGCTAACGCCGAGACTCTCCAGCACACCAGCGGCCACGCCCTCGCCCTCACGCATGAGGCCGATGAGCAGGTGCTCCGTGCCAATGTACTGGTGGTTGAGGCGGCGCGCTTCATCAACGGCCAGCTCAATCACCTTTTTCGCCCTCGGCGTCAACCCAATCTCGCCGGGGGTGGGCCGCTCGCCGCGGCCAATGATGAATTCAACTGCAGAACGCACCTTCACGAGTTCCACATTGAGGTTCGAGAGAACCTTTGCGGCAACTCCCTCAGACTCGCGTACGAGTCCGAGGAGGATGTGCTCCGTCCCTATGTAATTGTGGTTGAAGCGTTGCGCTTCTTCCTGCGCTAGGGACAGGACTCGGCGCGCTCTTTCCGAGAACTTTTCGAACCTGCTCGGCATCTGGCGCCTCCCCCTGGCTGTCCCAGGGTGCTTACCGCGCGTTTTCGAATATCGACTCGAAATCGTCGTCGTCTACTGGCTTGCCGCCACCGTCATCGGACGGCGGCGGAGTTGTTGTTGGCTCTTCCGGGTCCTGGGCCTGCTTCAAGCTGAGCCCCAGCCTCCGGCGCTCCGGCTCAATCCGGATGATCCGCAACTCCAACTCATCGCCTTCGCTCACGACGTCACGCGGATGTTTTATTACCTGGTGGCTGAGCTCCGATATGTGGATCAGCCCTTCAATGCCCCGGTCTATGCGTGCAAATGCGCCAAAGTTGGCCAGCTTGGTGACCGTGCCCTTGACGACCTGCCCGACCGAGAACTTGTTCTCAACCTCATCCCAAGGCTCAGGCTGCAGACGACGCAGACTGAGGGCTATCTTGAGGTTTTCCCTGTCGACCTTCAGGACGAATACGTCCAGTTCCTGGCCGACTTTGACTATCTCTTCAGGTGATTTCACCGGCTCCCAAGAGAGCTCGGAGATGTGGATCAGGCCATCTGCTCCACCCAAATCTACGAATGCGCCGAAGTTTGAGATGCCTGCGACGCGGCCGCGGCGGATCTCGCCTTCCTGGAGTTCCTGGACCAGGCGCATTTTCTGAATCTGCTTCCAAGCCTGGAGTGCTGCGCGCTCAGAGAAGATGGCCCGGTTGCGGCGGCGGTTGAGCTCAATGATCTTGAACTCCACCTCCATGCCGATAAAGCCTTCTTTCGGCGCCTCACCGCCCGGCACGTACAGTTCACGTGCTGGTCCCACAAGCTGAGAAAGCGGAATGAAGCCCTGCACACCTTCGGCTTCCACCACTGCGCCGCCACGGTTAGACCCCGTGATACGGCCCTTGACCGTCTCATTGATCTCCATGGACTTCTCAAGGATCCGCCAGCCCTGCTCACCGCGTGCGCGGTCAATAGACAGGATTGCCGATCCCTCGGAGCCTTCGGAGTTGATGACGTAGGCGATGATCTCGTCACCCACGCCAAGCTCCTCAACGCCCTCGGGTCCAAGCGAACGCATCTCCCGGCTGGGGACTATGCCTTCAGACTTGTACCCGATGTTCACGAGGAGCCCATCGGAGCCCTTGCTCATGATCTTGCCGTCGATGATCTCACCGCGGCGCAGGGCCTTGGAGGGGACGAATTCATCCAGCAGGTCGGCCATCGTCAGGCCGTTGGAGTCTGCCGCCCTTTCGGACGTTTCGCTCTCAGCGGCCTGGGTGTCGACCTCGTTCAATGTGGCTTCAGCGTTCAAAGACAAAAAGGCTTCCTTGTGAACTTGCTTCCAATTCAGTCCCTTCCATTATAGGCCCAGCGAATTGGAGTGCAAAGAAATCACGATCCAGATCCAGCCGCCTACAGGCCACTACACGTAATAAGATGCCAGTCCGGACCTCGTAGATGCTACGCAGTTCCAGTACGGGTCTTCACCGTAACTGCACGTACCGGCCATGGATGCCGGCTCCATAAGAGGCAGCCTCCACGACCGGCGAACGTCACCCTGCGCAGCGTTCCAGGGACCCTGCCCTTGTGCAGGGTAGGGCAGTTCAGCCTTCGACCTGCACGGTACAGGCGCCCGGGCACGAGATGCGGTGCATCCCAGCAGTGCTGGAAATAGAAAATAAAAAGGGCCGGCAGAACCGGCCCTTAAGAAATAAGCCCCCTGGCAGTGACCTATTTTCCCACACCCTTGCAGGTGCAGTATCGTAGGCGCTGTGGCGTTTCACTTCCGTGTTCGGGATGGGAACGGGTGGGTCCGCCACGCTCCAACCACCAGGAGACATGACATAAACCTGCGGTCCGCCCGGCTCTGTGCCGATACGGCCTGCACCAATCACGCTTAAATGGTCGCGGGGGGCGGATTCGAACCGCCGACCTTCGGGTTATGAGCCCGACGAGCTGCCACTGCTCCACCCCGCAACGCTCAAATATGCGCAGTCACTGCGCGAACGTGATTGGTTGTTGTGAATGCTGCGCACGGCGTTAAGCCGTGAGCAGCAGGATTCCGTAATCTCCGAGACCAGGTAGCCATTCCTTAATGTGGGTCAAGCCCTCGACCTATTAGTACCGCTCAGCTGAAGACATTGCTGTCCTTACACCTGCGGCCTATCTAACCGGTAGTCTTCCGGAGGTCTTACTCCCTGTTACAGGATGGGACATCTTATCTTGGGACAGGCTTCGCACTTAGATGCTTTCAGCGCTTATCCTAACCAAACTTGGCTACCCGGCAATGCGACTGGCGTCACAACCGGCACACCAGAGGTTTGTCCACTCCGGTCCTCTCGTACTAGGAGCAGCCTCCCTCAAATGTCCTACGCGCACGGCGGATAGAGACCGAGCTGTCTCACGACGCTCTGAACCCAGCTCGCGTGCCGCTTTAACGGGCGAACAGCCCGACCCTTGGGACCGCCTTCAGCCCCAGGATGCGACGAGCCGACATCGAGGTGCCAAACCTCGCCGTCGATGTGGACTCTTGGGCGAGATCAGCCTGTTATCCCCGGGGTAGCTTTTATCCGTTAAGCCACGGCCCTTCCACCCGG
>JBBDMW010000060.1:45218-52902 GCA_040878005.1 Dehalococcoidia bacterium | reverse complement strand
GGTCTCTCCGCTTCGGTCGAGACGACATGGTGGTTGGGGTGGGTTGGCCAGGAGGGCGGCCACGCAGGGCCGCCCCTACATGAAGAAGGAGGGTTGGCGGCTGTTGTGGCAGAAGCTGGTGCTGTGATCACACGCCCAGGTCGCGGCGGTTGAACATCGCTGCGGCCACGATGGCGGCCACGATTGGGACTATGGCCAGGAGGAGTAGCCCCTGCAGGTCCCATCCGTTTACGAGTGGCCTTTCGGCTATGTACCACGACCATGGCGATACCTCGGTCAGCCAGCCCAGCGCGTCCACGACCGGGCCGATGGCATTGGCGATGAATGAGAGCACGGCGAGTCCCGCTGCCAATCCCATCGCCACGCTGCGGCGTCCGGTGGCGGCGCCTGCCGCGAGCGCTATGGTGCCGAAGGCCAGTCCGAGGAGCAGCAGTGCGGTGCTGGCGGCCAGGATCTCGTTGGTCCCCACATCCATGCCAAGCGCTGCAATCATTCCCTGTACGACGATGGCGACTACCAGGACCAGCGCAAAGATGGAAATCCACAGCGCAAACAGCCGCTCGAAGAGGATTCTCCTGCGGGCCACCGGGTGGGTAAGCTCCAGTTCCAGCGTGCCGTCTTCTTCACGGCCGGCGATCAGCCGGCTGCCTGCGCCGATTGCGAAGACGAGCAGCAGTGCGGGGCCAAGGAGTCCGAAGACGCTGGAGCTTATGTAACCGGCGGCAGTTCCAATGTCGTCGAAGCCCAGCGCGGTCATCAGCCCTTCGGGCATGGTCGACATGAGCTCCTCGAACTCACCTGCGTCGCCCATCAACGGGTAGAAACCGCTGTATATGATGCTGATCGCTGCCAGGGCGAGGCCCCACAGCGGCAGCGAGCGTCGCTGGTCCAGCAACACGTCCCGCAGGATGGCAAAGCCATTCGAAGTGGTTGTTTCAGCGGCCATCGACGGCCACCTCCTCCAGACGCTGGTCTTCCACCGGAATGCGGTAGAAGTCCAGGAACAGGTCCTCCAACTCACGGTCATGAGCGGCCCAGGCCACCACGTGGTGACGCGCCGCCGCCTTCAACAGCGGGTCTGGCTCGCCGCGCAGCAGGCAGGTCAGCGTAGTGCCGTCAACAGCAGCATCATCGACTCCCGGGAGGTTTCGGAACGCAGCAACATCAACTGGCTCGGCGAAGCGCAACTCCACCTGTTGACCGGCCTGCCGGCGGAGCGTCTGCACGTCGCCTGTATCCACCATGCGCCCTGCCCGGATGATGCCGACCCGGCTCGCCACATCTTCAACCTCACTGAGCACATGTGATGACATGAAAACCGTTGCGCCGTGACCGCTGGCCTCCCGCACCAGGTCCAGGACCTCATGCTGAAGCAGCGGGTCCAGGCCGCTGGTCGGCTCGTCCAGAATCACCAGCTCGGGGGAGTGCATGAACGCCTGCACAACGCCCACCTTCTGCTTGTTGCCTTTTGAGAGGCTGCGTATTGGGCGATCCAGTGCGAGCCTGAGCCGTTCCGACAATGGGCCTATGCGATCCGCGCCAGCGCCGCCCCGCAGCCGCGCCAGGTGATGAAGCAACTGGCCCGCAGTCTTGGCGCCGGTCATGGCAAGCTCGCCCGGCAGATAGCCGATGCGCGCCCGGAGCGCCGGACCTCCAACGGCCGGCTCCACCCCCAGGACCTCCGCGCGCCCGGCGGTTGGGCGCAGGAGGTCGAGCAGCACCCGGATGGTCGTCGACTTCCCCGAGCCGTTTGGTCCGAGGAAGCCGTAAACCTCTCCCTGCTGGACCTCCAGGTCCAGTCCTGCCAGGGCGCGTGTCGCCCCGTAGTCCTTGACCAGGCCCTCTGTGAGGATCACGGTGTCCGTCACTTTTCACTCTCCTGTGTATCGGCGGCGGCGAACACATCACGGACCCGCTCACTGAAGTCGTCTGCCATTACGCCCCTGGTCAGGATTTCCATCGCCGGCAGGGCGTAGGCGGCCATGTCATCAGTGGACCTGGTGATATCGGCGCCCAGCAGCCGGGCCATGTGTTCATGAAGCACGAGTGCACCCAGCGACCACATAGTGAGGACCACGGTTCTGCCGCGCGGGTGGCCGCTTGGCTTCATCAGGCCGGATGCAACGGCCTGCTCGATGTACTCCTCAGCGTCATTGACCAGAGCGTCAACCAGGTCGTTGACCTCCGGGGAGCCATCAGCAAGAGCGCGTGCGAGGTAGCGGAGCATCGGCGGGTACTCCCTTGCCTCCCGCATCATTGCGAGGGGGTCAAGGCCGCCGCCTGACTGCATGAACTCCTGCTTCCTTGCCCGGATGGTCGCTGCGACGTGCTCATCGCAGGCAATCCGCAGCCCGTCCTTGGAGCCGAAGTGATGCATGACCAGTGCAGGCGATACGCCGGCGTCGGCTGCTATGGCCCGAATGGAAGTGCCGTCAACGCCATCATCAGCGAAACGGTTTATGGCAGCGTCGCGGATTCGTGCGCGGCCCGTCTGGTCTGGGTCCCGCCCAGTGGAGGTAGAAGGGTTGGCTGTACGCATGTTCAGTATATTAACTGAACGTTCGTTTAGTCTCAATAGCCCATCCGCGTGTCGGCATGGGCACGGGCCTTGCACAGGCCGTATAACTGGATAGGACCGCGACCAACACCGGGTGGAAGGCGCAGGACTGCTCTGCCGCTGCCGCAGGCGTATAACATAGAGGCAACCACAGTTCGGCGGTGAGCGCAGAAGCGCAGCCGACCGGGAATATGGAGACAAGCTATGACTGTCCGTCGGGTTACTACTCACAGAATCCAGGCGATGAAGGACAAGGGCGAGCCGATTCCGATGGTGACCGCCTACGACTACACGGCGGCGCGCATCGTTGACCAGTCCGGCATACCGATAATCCTGGTGGGCGACAGCATGGGCCAGGTAGTGCTGGGCCACGATTCCACCATTCCTGTCACCGTGGATGACATTGTCCGGGCCTCCGCCTCGGTGGTGAGGGGCGCATGCAAGCCGCTGATAGTGGCGGACATGCCGTTCATGAGTTACCAGGTGGATGCTGAGACGGCGCTGCGGAATGCAGGACGGCTAATGCAGGAGGGCGGCGCCCAGGCGGTCAAGCTGGAGGGGGGCCGTCCCATCGCCCCGATAGTGCGGCGGCTCACAGACGCCGGAATTGCCGTAATGGGCCACATTGGCCTTACGCCGCAGTCCGTTCACAAGCTTGGCGGGTATCGTGTGCAGGGCAGGGGCGAAGCGGCAGCGGCAGGACTTATGCAGGACGCCCTGGCAATCCAGGAGGCGGGCGCATTTGCAATAGTCCTGGAGCTGATCCCCGCCGAGCAGTCGGCTGAGATCACCAGGCGTCTAAGCATTCCCACCATAGGCATTGGCGCCGGCGTGCACTGCGATGGGCAGGTGCAGGTGCTGCATGACATGCTGGGCCTTGTGCAGGACTTCCAGCCGAAGCACGCGAAGCGATACGCGGAGCTTGCGACGGTGATGCAGGGGGCGCTTGAGCGGTATGCAGGCGATGTGAGAGAGCGCAAGTTCCCTTCTGACGCCGAATCGTTCTTCGCTGACGATTCCAATGTCAGGAACGGCGCGCCAAGGCAGGATGTTTCCATGGGCGGCCGCGCCGCGGAGTAGACGCCGGTGCAGGTCCTGGAAACGGTTGCCGACATGCGGGAAGCCCGCGAGAAGATTTTGGGCCGGATATCGCTTGTGCCCACAATGGGCGCGCTTCATGCCGGCCATGAGGAGCTTCTTGAGCGCGCCCGGGCTGTCTCCGACGTGGTTCTCGCGTCGCTGTTTGTGAACCCCACCCAGTTCGCTCCGGGGGAGGATTTCAAGGGGTACCCGAGGGACCCTGACAGGGACCTGGGGATTTTTGAGCGCCACGGCGTGGAGGCTGTATTCGCACCCGGCGTAGAAGAGATGTACCCGGAGGGGGACGTGACGCGCGTGGACCCCGGCCCCATTGGCGCAGTGCTGGAGGGGGCGCACCGGCCGGGTCACTTCGTTGGAGTGGCCACTGTTGTGACCAAGCTTTTTAATGTTGTCCGTCCACACGCTGCCCTGTTCGGCGAGAAGGATGCCCAGCAGTTCAGGATCATACGCCGCCTGAACGAAGACCTCCGCCTTGGCATTGAGATAGTGGGCGTGCCCACGGTCAGGGCTGATGACGGCCTGGCGCTGAGCAGCCGAAACGCATACCTGGCAGGTGAGAACCGTAGGGCTGCCACGGTGCTGTACCGGGCGTTGGTGGCGACGCGGAAGGCGTGGGAAGATGGGGTCCGTGACGCAGGAATGCTGCGCCAATGCATGCATGACGCGCTGGCATCGGAGCCGCTGGCCAAGCCGGACTACGTGAGCGTTGCTGATCCGGAGACGTTGCAGGAGCTGGACCTGGCTGACGGCTCAGCCCTGGCATCGCTGGCTGTTCGTGTTGGCCCGGCGCGGCTTATCGACAATTTTTTACTCACGGACGGCTGACAAGACACGTGGCGGACGTCTTGGTGCTTGATGGTCAGCGGCTGGCAGCATGCTCCAGCACCTCATCCTGGCGCTTGCCAAGGCCCACCCGGACCAGCGCAGCCACCAGGCCCGCGAAATCATTATCATCCACCAGCTTTATAAGGCCGGGCGCGTCATCGGCCAGGTCGAGGCTTTTTGCCGTCTGCAACGCCCTTTTGTCTGCGAACGGCACAAGCTCCTCCCACGCCACCTGGACCTCGCGGAAGAAGATGTCCACGCCCACGTCGCCAATGCCCTTGCACTCTTTCAACAGCCTGCGCTCAGCCTGCGGGTCATGTTCCGCCTCTTCCCGCAGATTGCGAAGGTCGCCGTCCCAACGGTCCAGGATCAAGGCGGAAGTTTCGCCAAGGTAGCGTGACGTGCTTTCGTCGTAGCGGGCATATCCCGCACGGTTGAGCGTGTCGGTGCGCTCCCGCCACGTGGAATCCGCCATCTTCTGGGCAGTCGTCCAGCCCTTGTCAGCCAGGGCGCGGGCGGCGGCGACGGCTGTGTCAGCGCTGATGCGGGCGCTGAACAGCAGCGATGCGCACAGCAGCCGGAATAGGGGCGACGGCGTGTTCTGCTCCACGTTTATGCCCAGCTCATTCGCATATGTGCGCCCGTGCTCTTCGAGAAGCGTGGCGACGATTTGCGCTTTCGCAGGACCAGCAATGTTTTTCACTCCCGTGGCCGATGCTGCCACAGGATCTCACGGGGCATATCGGATGACGGGAGCGGATCGACTTGAAGCCGGGCTACTGAACCACCGTTATCTCAGCAGGTGTGGGGTCGGCGATTTCCTGTATATCGCACGTAGAGTATTCAGGGTTGTCCGGATCTGGACACAGGATCATTACTCCTGTGACCTTGTAAGGACCTGGCTGCACTGGCCTATTGTCCTGGTCCCTGAGAAGCCAGGCGGTCGATACTTCGGCCGTCTCACCGCCCGCGAATTCCGTCTTGTTCAAGACACTGCCAGCTCGAGGACGTGGAAAGGTCCAGGCGGTTGACCTCCATACCTTGGAACCCGACATGTCCGATACCTCGACTTCGAACGACCAGCGACCGATCCTGACCATGTCGGCTGTTTCATTGGACACGGTCACATAGACCCGAAGTGCCTCCCCCGAGTCAACCTCCAGCGATTCAGGCCTGGTTTCAACCGAGAACGAATCAGCGGGACTGGCACTCCCACACGCGACTGCCGCCACGCCGAGAACCAGCATGGATACCGATGCTATGAGATGTCTCACCGCCACCGTTCCTCCTTCACATTTGCAAGGGTTGCCGCAATCCGGAGAGCTTAAGGGCGCCGCAGCAGTCCAAGTCGGCCCGCTGCGGCGCCCACCACACGAACGTTACGACGACACGTGTCAGCAGGAAAGGACCGGAGCGCAAGAGTTCCACGTTGCCCACGACCCCTCGTCTTGGTCAATCTCCATGTAGATCGCGCCGATCGGGCTGAACAGCGTCTTGCCGGCGGCAGTGTGACCAGCCACCACGATGCCACGCAGCGTGGCATCGTTCATCGCAGGGAAATCGGTAATACTGAATACGGGGCCTCCGCTGTCTCCATGGTCTGCGAACGGGAAGCCGCCGGTCATCAGGGTGGTCACCTCATTCTGGCACAAGTAGTAGTCGCCCGAGTCCTCCGGTACTTCCTCAGTTTTGCAGATCTGGCTGATGTAACCCCACGTTCTGCCGGTCTTCTGGCCGACTTTGTAAACGCCGTCGTTGACGCTACCGCTGCCTTCCGACGAGATCCTCCACTGCTCCGGATTGGTGTCAATCTCGGTGTCCGTCATTTTGGCGTTGGCGATAAATCCTCGGTCGTAACCTATACCGGACCGGATTGTTGAGAAGTTCGCGTCGCTCCAGCGGCACAGGTTGGCAGTCGCTGGGCAGTTCGAGTTGTCATTGTGTGTGAACCAATCGAGATCCCGCGTTTCATCCGCCACGATGTGCCCTCCATAAGGTTGGACGAAATCGGCGATGTCAACCGCCATCACCTGCTAACAACCTCTATGGGCGGTACAGCTAATCCTGCGCCTGGTCCCTACGTTCCCACCCGGGCGAGAACAGGCGGAGGAAGTGCTTCGGGCTATAGGGGTGCTTCCGGGCTTCTTCCTCGTTCAACTCAACGCCGATGCCCGGTGCATTTGGCATCTCAAGGCGCCCGTCCTTTACCTGTGCGAACCCTTCCAGGACGTCCGAAACCCACGGTTCCAGGAAATCATCAAAGCACTCCTGGATGAATATGTTCGGGGTCACGGCGCAAATCTGAAGCGCCACCATGGTCTTGAACGGGCTCTCAGCATTGTGGAACGCCAGCTCGCTGCCGTGTGCACGGGCTATGGCGGCCACTTCAAGCGACCGCCAGATGCCGCCCAGCTTGAGCGGCTCCGGGTTGACGATGTCGGTCACGTTCTCGCCAAGGAAACGTGCGAACTCCCGCGGCTCTGCCCACCGCTCGCCTGCGATCACGCGGACCGGCACGGCACGGGCCACTGCCACGGTGGCTTCGATGTCGTTGGAGTTCACCGGCGTTTCAAACCACGTTGGCTCGAACTCTGCCAGCCAGTTTCCTATCTCGACGGCGGCGGCCACGCCGAACCTGTCGTGGCCTTCAATGAGGATGTCCACATCTGGCCCTACGGCGTCCCGCACTGCGCCGACGATCTCCCGGCACTCGCGGGTCTCCTGGCGGGTCAGGCGGAGGTATGCGCCGCCGAACGGGTCAAACTTCAGGGCGGTGTAGCCTTTGGCGACCACCTCTTTCGCCCTGGTTGCGAACCCTTCGGGAGTGTGTGGGCCGGTGTACCAGCCGTTGGCATACACCCGCACGTTGTCACGGACCTTTCCGCCGAGGAGGCGGTGCACAGGGACGCCCTGCCATTTGCCGAGTATGTCCCAGCACGCCATCTCTATGCCGGACATGGCCGGCGACACGTTCAGGAACGTTGAAAGGTGGAGGTGGTTCCAGATGGCGTGGATGTCGCGCGGGTCCCGGCCAATGACCAGGTGCCGTACTTCTTCGACGGCTGCAACCTGTGGCTGGGTGGATAACCCGCCGGTCGCCTCGCCCAGCCCGCTGAGACCTTCATCGGTTTCCACTATGACGAAGACCCAGTTCTTCCACGGGTTGCCTACAACTACTGTCCTGACATCGGTGATCTTCAT
>JBBDMW010000060.1:33008-45118 GCA_040878005.1 Dehalococcoidia bacterium | reverse complement strand
AAATGCCCCTACCCATTGGCCCTGACTACCACATGCATGTGCGGACCGCCTCTGACCCCGCGCTGAGCCCAGATGGGCGGCGATTGGCCTTCACCATGCGCTGGTTCGACCAGGACACCATGAAGGCGCGGTCGGAGATCCAACTGATGGACCTGCCGGACGGCGAACCTTCGGCGGTCACCACGCAGTCAGACTCTGAGATGCCGGCATGGTCATGGGACGGCTCATCGCTGGCTTTCCTGCGGCCTGACGAGAAGAAGCGGAGGCAGGTCTGGATAGTGCCTGCCTCTGGCGGTGAAGCCCGGCAGATCACTTCCCAGCGCCTGGGCGTGGACTCGTTTGCATGGTCGCCCGCAGCCAATAGCATTGCGTACCGCGCTGATGTCGACCCGAACGTTCCGCCCGAAGACCATGACCCGGAGCGCGACCCACTGCCGCGGGTGGCGCGGCGCATCCGCTACCGCCAGGACGGCGCAGGCTGGCGCGGCGATGCCTTCCGGCACCTGTTTGTCGTCAACTGCGACACCGGCATATCCGCCCAGCTTACGTATGGAGAGGCGGACGACGGGCCGCCAGTGTGGTCCCCGGACGGCGAGCGGATAGCGTTTATCTCAGACCGCAGCCCGTTCAGAGACACGACCTGCAGGAACGAGGTGTATGTCATCCCCGTGACCGGGGCGCAGGGAGACCGCTGGTCAGGCGGGCTGTACATGGCCGGAAGCATTGGCTGGTCGCCAGACGGCCAGCGGCTGGTGGTGGTTGGGGCCGAGCAGCCTGAGCAGGTGGGAGGCTACGGGCTTTCATGCCAGGGCTGGATCTACGTGCTGGAGCCGGGCACGTATCCATCGCGCATCACTGACGACTCAGTAAGGCCGCTGTCCACAGCCTCGGGGCATCCAATCGGGTTCGACAACCCCGAACTGCGTTGGACGCCGGAAGACGACGTGCTTTTCGTGGCGGACGCGAAGGGGCAGTCCTACCTGTGCTCTGTGCCGGCCGAGGGCGGGGAGACTCGAATGGTTACGCCGGGCGGGCAGCAGATCACCGGCTGGACCGCAGACACAAATGGCACGACGGCAATAACCGTGGCGGTCCCCACGGAAAACACCGGAGACCTTTACTCCGTGGACGTTGCATCAGGCACCCAGGAGCGGCTCACGGCGCTGAACGACAGCTACTTCAAGGAGCACCCGGCGGCGACGCTGGAGAAGTTCACCGTGAGGCGTGACGATTTCGACATCGAGTGCCGCGTGTGGCTGCCGCCGGACTTCGACCCGGCCAGGCGATATCCGCTGCTGCTGGATGTGCACGGCGGTCCCCACGGCGTCTTTTACGATGCGTTCTATCCCATACACCAGGTTGCCGCGACGAATGGCTACGTGGTCCTGGCGCCCAACCCAAGAGGCTCGTCTTCCTACGGCCTTGAGTTTGCCACCGAGGTGCACGGCGACTGGGGAGGAGGCGATTACCTGGACGTTATGGCGGCGGTTACCGAGGCGCTCAAGAGGCCGTACGTGGATGAGTCCCGCGTTGTGCTTCACGGCTCCAGCTACGGCGGATACATGGCAAGTTGGGCCGTGGGTCACACCGACCGCTTCCGTGCTGCGGTCATCGCCGCGCCGGTGACAAACCTGCCGAGCTTCTACGGCACGTCTGACATAGGCGTGAGCTTCAGCGAGGTGCAGTTCGGCGGGCGGCGGTCTGACAACATGTCGTGGTACGTTCGCCACTCGCCGCTCACGTATGCATCGAACGTCTCCACGCCGGTGCTGCTGCTGCACGGCGAGGACGACCAGAGGGTCTTGATCGAGCAGTCGGAGCAGTACTTCGTGGCGCTGATGCGCTCCGGCAAGACCGTGGAATTCGTACGGCTCCCAAAGACGAACCATGGCATATTCAGGGCCAGGCACCCGAAGATTCGGCAGGAGTACTTCTCACGCATGCTGGCGTGGTTCGAGCGGTGGCTCCGGGACACGGAGATCATCTTCGGGCCGCCATCAAACGGGCATCGTCCGCGGTGACATGGTGTGAGATGATGCGCTTCGCCCGGCGGTGCTGAAAGCCGCCGGCATTGAACCTGACGCGTGGCCATAGCCAGTCTGGAGAAGTGCGAATTGAAGAAGAACCTGTTCCGAGAGCGCGCGCTAAAAGGCGAGCTGCAGATAGGCACCTGGATAAACATGGTGCGCAACCCTGCGATACTCCCACTGCTCAAGTCAGCCGGGTTCGACTTCGCCAGGCTGGACATGGAGCATTCGCCGTACTCCATGGAGACGGTGGCGGACATGGCCATGCTGGCCCGCGCCCTGGACTTTCCGTTTGCTGTGCGGCCCACTGACGGCAGCCGCGAGACGCTGACGCGCCTGCTGGACTCCGGAGTGTGGAACCTGCATGTTCCGGGCATCGACACGGCCGAGCAGGCGCGGGAGGTGGCGCAGGCGTCACGCTATGCGCCTCTTGGCCTGCGGGGGCAGATGGGAATTGGGGGGCATACGGACTTTGAAGACGTTGGCACGGTGGAGCGGCTCAAGTTCCAGAATGACCAGATATTCATCACGATCATGCTGGAGACGCGCCTTGCGTTCGAGAACCTGGAGGAGATCGCCTCGGTTGAGGGCATCGACGCCCTGACTCTCGGCCCGTCAGACCTTGCGCAGGACCTCGGGGTGCTGGGGACGCCGGACCAGGACAAGGTTCTGAATGAGCACCGGCTGCGGCTGATAGATGCGGCAAAACGCCACGGCAAGAGCGTCGCCATGCTTGGTGGGACGGCGAGTGCGATCAAGTGGGCCGTGGACAATGGCGCAACCATCATCACGTACTCGTCAGACGTGGCGGTGCTTCATGCTGCATTCACGTCCCAACTGAAAGAGATCAGGGGCGCGCTTGCAACGTAGGGCCGGCCTGCGGCAGTGACCTGGATGGCAGGGCGCTCATGGATTGTGCTGCGCGGTATAGAATCCGCGCATGGTAGCTGCCCTTTCCTCCGGGGAGGTGCGTGTTGGCAACAACTGGCGAACCCGTCACGGCTGATATCCAGCCTGTCCGGCACAGCGTACGCGACCGCGTCCTCTGGCTTTCCACGGCCATGGTGCACTGGGCGAACAACGTCCGGCCGAACCCGGATGGTTCAAAGGTGGGCGGGCACCAGTCATCCTCGGCATCTTCGGTTGCCATCCTGAGCGCCCTGTTCTTCGAAACCATGAACGGGGCGGACAGGGTGGCGATCAAGCCGCACGCCTCTCCCGTATTCCACGCCATCCAGTACCTGCTCGGCAGCCTCCCGGCCTCTTACCTGGAGCGATTTCGAGGCTTTGGGGGCCTCCAGGCGTACCCGAGCCGCACGAAAGACCCGGACCAGGTCGACTTCTCAACCGGCTCGGTGGGGCTTGGCGCTCCGGCCACGGCGTTCGGAGCGCTGGTGCGGGACTACATGGCGACGCATGGGCTGCCGCCTTCATCAGGCCGGTTTTTCTCACATATTGGCGATGCTGAACTTGATGAGGGGTCGGTATGGGAAGCGGTGGCCGAGCCTGCGCTTGAGGGCCTGGACCGGTGCGTGTGGATAGTTGACCTGAACCGCCAGAGCCTGGACCGCGTGGTGCCGGGCATACGGGTTGAGCGGTTCCGGAAGATGTTCGACGTCAACGGCTGGGCGGTCATATTCGCCAAGTACGGTGAAGAATTGACCGAACTGATGGACAGGCCGGGCGGGCAGGCGCTTCGCGGGCGCATCGATGACATGAGCAACGAGGAGTACCAGGGGCTCCTCGTGGTGCCGAAGGCAGACGTGCGTGAGCGGCTGCTGTCCGGCGCGGGCTCCCTTCGCCAAGACATCTCACGATGCATAGCAGATGTGGACGATGACGAACTGGTGCGACGCATCGCCAACCTGGGCGGGCATGATGTTGGGACGCTCGCCCGGTGCTACGGCGAGGCGTCGAAGGTACCCGGTCCTGCCGTGGTATTCGCCTACACGGTGAAAGGCTGGGGGCTTCAAAGCGCAGCCGATCCGCGGAACCACGCAGCACTGCTAAACAATGACCAGTTCAGGCAGATAGCGGACAAGATGGGCATGCCTGCGGACGAGCCGTGGCAGAAGTTTGAGAAGGGGTCCGCAGAAGCGAGGTACCTGGACGCTGCCGCCGACCGGCTGATGAGGCCGCCGTCTGAGCCGGAGCCGCCGCTGCACTTCAACGAGACCAATTTGAGTGTGCCCGGCACGTCATCAACGCAGGATGCCTTCGGTCGGATGCTGGTGGAGCTTGACCGCACGTCCCCGGAATCTGGCGGGCGCATCGTGACGGTGTCGCCTGACGTGGCAACTTCCACGAACCTTGCGAGCTGGATCAACAGGGCGTCTGTGTGGTCGCGGCAGGAGCTGCCGGACTACCTTGGGTTTGCGCAGCGCACGGTCAAATGGCTGAACCGTCCGGCGGGGCGGCACATTGAGCTGGGCATATCGGAAACCAACCTGTTCCTGCTGCTCGGCCAGCTTGGCCTTTCGGAGGGCCTGTCCGGCAGGCGGCTGATTCCCATCGGGACGGTCTACGACCCGTTCATTGCCCGCGGGCTGGACCCGCTCATGTACGGGCTGTACCAGGAGTCGCGCTTCATTGCCGTCGCCACGCCGTCAGGGGTATCGCTGAGCTCCGAGGGCGGGGCGCACCAGGGCGTGATCACGCCGTCGCTGGGCATAAGCCTGCCCGGCATCACCTATTACGAGCCGTGCTTTGCGAGGGAACTCGAGTGGATCATGCTGGAGGCTGTGCGGCGGATTGGCCGCGGCAAAGGTGAGTCGGTCCTGCTGCGGCTCAGCACCAGGCCGGTTGACCAGCGGCTGTTTCCGCCGGGTGAAGGGGAGGTTGGCAACGATGATTTGCGGCAGGCGGTGCTGGGTGGATGCTACAGATACCGGTCAGCCATGCCGGGCGCAGACGCTGTCATAAACATGTTTGCCGTGGGCGCGATGATCCCTGAGGCGTTGGCATCACTCGACATGCTGGCCGAAGAAGGGATCGATGCGAACGTATTCATTGTGACCAGCCCGGACCTGCTGTTCCGACGCTTCAGCGACGCTTGTAGACAGGAGGCGGAAGGTGTGGGCGAAGGTCCGTTTGATCCTACTGGCCTGCTGTCACCTGGAGAAGCGGGCCTGCCCATGGTTACGGTCATTGACGGGCACCCTCACGCCATGTCTTTCCTTGGCGCCGCGCTGGACTGTCCCTCTGTAAACCTGGGCGTTGAGTCGTTCGGGCAGTCAGGTTCACGGACTGACGTGTATCGCCACTTTGGCATAGACGCGAGGGGTATCTATGCCGCAGCCCTGGGCCTGGTGGACAGGGAGACGGTGAGAAAGCGCTGAGGAATTGTTTACTTCCGGCGGATGAGCATCAGGCCGTCACGCACCGTAAGCATCACGTTTATCACGCGATCATCTGCCTGGACCATGTCATTGAACGCGGCCATTATCCTGTCCGATTCGTCCTTCGGGTCCACGACGCGTCCGCTCCAGAGCACGTTGTCCACCACTACCACGCCGCGGTCAGATAGCAGACCAAGCGCCCGCTCGTAGTAGTTGGGGTAGTTGGGCTTGTCTGCGTCTATGAACACGAGGTCGAACGGGCCTTCAAGCGCATCCATGGTTTCGACCGCCGGACCCAGCTTCAACTCTATTTTCCTGCCGTGTGGGCTGCGGTCCCAGTATTCCTGGGCGAGCGCAGTGGCCTTGCGGTCAACGTCGCAAGTGATCAGCTGTCCATCATCGGGCAGCGCAGACGCCATCATCAGGCCGCTGTACCCGGTGAACGTGCCGACTTCGAGCACTCGCCTTGCTCCACTGGCGGAGATCATGGCTGCGAGGAACCACCCAACGGTTGGCCCCGACATCATCTGGGGGGCGTTCATCTTCTCCTGTGTTTCGGAGGCAAGCTCAGCGAACAGGTCGCCGGGGTGAGTTGTGTGCGCCAGGGCGTATTCCTCGATTGCATCGGGAACCAGGCTCAGCATGAGATCAACCTCCATCACTGCGGTGGAACGTGCGCCCCTGGGCGGGCCCCGCGGGCGACAACTGGCAGCAGTTTCGCACATAGAAATTAAAAGGCCGGCCCACTTGGGCCGGCCTTTTCAAAAGATCTGGTTGAGCAGGTTCAGGCGGCGAGCCTGTGGTCAATCACGGATTCCAGCTCGGCAGCCCTCATGGGCAACTGCCCTGTGGCCTCCAGGTACGTCAGTATGGCGAAGACGCGGCCGTGGCGGTCGCTCTCAGAGTTGAAGCTCAGCTTTGCGAGGATGCTGCTGATGTGATGCTCCACCGTACGCGGCTGTATGAAGAGCGCTTCCGCAATGGCGCGGTTGCTGTGAGCGCGGGCCATGAGGCCCAGCACCTGTAGCTCTCGCGGGCTCAGGCTTTTCAGTGCGCCGCTCACGCGCACGCCCTCGTCTGATGTGAGCTTGGTCACCATGGCGGGGTCCAGGACGGTCCTTCCCGCGCACACGTCCTCGATGGTGCGCATGATGTCGCGCGTGGACCTAAGGCTGTTCTTCAGGAGGAACGCCTTTCCGCTGCAGTCATCCCGCATGAACTCTTTCAGGTATTCGCCCCTGTCGTAAGAAGACAGGAGAACGATGCCCGTCCTGGGAGAGTCCACGCGTACCTGGCGTGCCACCTGTATGCCATTTATCACCGGCAGGCTTACGTCCAGTATGGCCACATCCGGCTGCAGGGACTTGGCCATTGATATGGCGGTGCGGCCGTCCGTGGCCGATCCCACCACCTCCACTTCTGCCTCCCTGCTCAATAGAAGGCCCAGGCTCTCGCGGAGCAACTCGTGATCATCCGCGATCATTACGGTCAGCTTTGACATATTGGCCAGTCCTTCTCGCTCAGCGCCCGAATCTTGTTTGTCAGCTATCAAGAGGCAACGCTGCCGGGATGGCGTTGCGGAATGCGGCTTTGATACCCATCGCCCACTCAATAATGCTGTCTGTGAAACCGTGTAAAGCAGAAGTAGGGGCGTACGCGATTCGCTGTGTATGGCCGCCTGTGTGCCTGCCCCCTGCCGGTGTGGGGCCATCGGTTGCAAACCGTGTGGGAAATCCCTCTGAGCCTTTTTGGTGTCCTCTCAATATCTGCCGTCCGAACCCGAGCCTACTGTTGAGTTTGACCGAAAGCTGACACCCGCAGGATTGGAGTCCTTGGCCGGAGCTTCAACCACCGTATGCGGGACGGCTCTTGAATAAATCGGCCCCGCCGACTCTTGCGGGGGGATTCGACAGAGGAGACAAGTTTGATGCGAAAGCACGACACAAGCCTCCCGCGAGGCGACAGGGGTATCACCGGTCTTGAGACCGCCATCATCCTTATCGCGTTCGTGGTTGTGGCGTCGGTGTTCGCCTTCACGGTCCTCTCGACGGGTATCTTCTCGTCGGAGCGGTCCAAGGAGACGGTGTACGCCGGTTTGCAGGAAGCCAAGAGCTCGCTCGAGCCTCGCGGCAGCGTTATCGCCTACAGGGGCGAAGAGACAACGACAAATGAAGACACGGTCTACAAGGTCAGCCTGGTGCTGTCCAACGCCATTGCGGGCGAGCCAATAGACCTGACGCCTCCGTTCACGGCGGATGCCAGCGGACTAGACCCGGACGTGGACGCCACATCCGAGTACAAGACAGTTATCTCGTACTCAGACAGCAACCAGTTCCTGGCAGACGTTCCATGGACAGTCAGGTTCCTGGGCGCCAACAGCGACGATAACCTCCTGGAGGACGGCGAGAAGGCCGAAGTCACCGTCTGGCTCCTCCAGGAGGACTTCGGCACCGGTGAAGTTGAGGTCTACAACTCGTCATCCACGCAGGCATACGGCATGACTGACCCCGCCACCATACTCGGGACAAATGACCAGTTCACTCTTGAAGTAAAGCCGCCGACGGGCGCGGTGCTGTCAATCCAGCGAACCGTTCCGCCACGGTTAGACCCGGTCATGGACCTCAAGTAACACTTGATCAAATCCAGGCATGTGCGCCCGGGCCGGTGAATACCGCCGGGCCGGGCGCACTGCCGGGACTCGGGCAGCCAAGTGCCCGGAGCCAGCCATTCACGCCGGCCTGAAACCGGGGAGATACGAATAACGTGGCGGACTCCAAAGACCTCGAAGCACGGTTGAAGGCTATCGAGGAAGAAGTACGACTAATCAAGGAAGTTGTTCTCCCGATGCTCGCAGACATCAGGGGCCGGCTTCTCACACCAGATGAGGTTTAACTGAGCCGTGGCAGGTGAAGACGCTCGACTAAAGGCGGGCCTGAAAACCGTCGAAGACGAGCTGAACCTCATCAAAAACCAGGTTCAGCAGACGTTGCTGGACATCCGGGAGCACATCCTGGATGTCACGAACCCCTTTACCGACGTGGAGTCTGGCCTTGCCCAGGACGATCAGTCGGTGCTGGGCAGCGCGTCCGACCTCATTGGCAGTTCAAGCGCCGTCAGCCCAAGCGCCGCGAGCGCCCCTGTTGAGGATGAGGTGCTGGGGCAGGAACCGGATGAGGATTCCGGCACAGAAGAATCCGAGGAATCCCTTGAGTCTGATGATGCTGGTGATTACGAAGATGAGTTTGCGGAGATCCCGGACGACGATGTCTTTGGCGGCGGCATGGGCAATGACCCCGGCATGTCAGACCTCATGGGGCCGGAAGAGATTCTTGAAGAAGACCAGCCCGAAGAGGACTTCGAGTTTGATGACACCGAGGAAGAAGCGGGGGGCCAGCAAGATTTGGAAGATCAACAGGCAGTAGCTGACGCGCCCTCAGCGGCAGGCAAGCCTGCAGCGGCGGCCGTTGAGGCTGAGATGGACCTGGTGACACTTGCGGGACTGGTCCGCTGGGTCTCCGTGACCAGCAGGCGCCTCGGACGGCACCGCATGGACATCCTGCTGGATACATATGAGATGGCCGGCCGGATATCCCCGCGTGTGAAGGGCATTATCAGGACCCTCTGCTCACTGGGCGATGAAGACCCGGACGGCGAGGTCCCGGTGCGTGACATCGTGGCATCCATGGTCCGCATGGAGGGTGTCCTGAGTGTCAACGGCACATCTGACAGCAACAGGCTGCTGGGGCTGCTGCTGGACCTGGACGAAGACCCCCTGGACCGCCTGACGCTGGGTTAAGTCCGCTACCACACACCTGCATGTTTCGCGATTGATCGCGATGGAGCGCCGTCATAGACAAGGCCATTACAACCATGCTGTTGACGATCGCGGGTGTCATCGCTGCGATCGCCGTCATGAATGCCGTTTACCCGGCAGTGACGCGCAGTTCGAGCGCCCTCAGTTCGGCCAGTGGCACGGTTGACGACAGGATCAAGACGAACATCTCGATAGTCCATTCCGTCGGCGAGAGAGATACCGGCGGCAATTACGTGGACAGTTGCGAGGCGAACACTGACTTTGACTTCTGCGTGTGGGTGAAAAACGTTGGCGACACACGGATTCCCGCAATTGACCAGTCGGATGTGTTCTTTGGGCAGCCTGGAGCAATCCGCAGGATTCCGCATGAGGACGACGCCGGCGGCCTGTACCCGCGCTGGAGCTACACCATTGAGAACGGCACGGGCTGGGAAGTTGCGAAAACCGTCCGCTTCACCATCACGTTTGATGACACCGTCTGTGACGGCGATGACACATGTTCAACCGGCACGTATTTCGTCAGGATCATCACTCCCAACGGCGTTTCCTCTGAAGCCTACTTCTCAATGTAGCAGCGCCGATTCAAAGGAAGGTGACCTGGCATGGATGCAGTAGTCGCCCCTTTGATCGCATTTGTGCTGGTGATTGGCGCAGCCTTCACGGCGCTCCAGGGCGTGGTGGACACGGGCGCCAGGCAGGCACAGGCGCTGGCGGAATCCCGCGCTCACATGTTGCACCAGGCCGACGGCGATGTGGCGCCGCTGTCTGCAGGCTCATCCACATTGTTGGGTGTAACTGATGTGGACGTTACCGTCACCAACCGCGGGAGGCTGGTGTACGCGTCGTTCGAGGACTGGGACGTGGTGGTGCGCTACGAGGACACGCTTGGCCAGCAGGTGGTCCGGAATGTCCCCTATTCACCCAGCCTGGCGCCGGGGGCATGGACGGATCAACAGATCCTCCTGGACCCGGGAGCAGGCACAACGGAACTGATTGATCCGGGTCTCCTGAACCCGCATGAAGAGCTGGTGATACGCATCCGCCTCCTGAGAACGCTTGGCCTGGGCACCACGAACGAGGTCACCGTCACAACTCCCGAGGGCGGCGGCGGGACCATATTTTTCGACGGCTAACCGCGATGCACACCGAAATCACAACATTCTCCAGCAGGGAACCGCACCGTAATTGGCGACTCTGATAGTGGCACTGGTAGCCGTGGCGGTGATCCTTGCAGGGATGGCCGGCCTCGCACATAGCTCAATTGGTCCGCAGGCGACTCTGTCTGATTCGTTCAGGGAGATGCGCGAGCGGACGGGACAGGCGGCCAGAACCGGCATGTCTTCCCTTGGTGTGACTGTGCAGGCGGGAGGCTCAACCGTGGACTGGAGCGTCATGAACGATGGCCAGGCGAGGCTGCACAGCTTTGAGTCCTGGGATTTGTTCATGGTCTACCAGGATGCGCCAGGCGGCGGACTGCAGATACAGCGGCTGGCCTATACAGACGCAACGAGCCCGGCCGCGGGAGAGTGGACGGTGGAGGGGATTTACAGGGACGTCTCGACACTGACAGGCGAGGTCTATGAGCCGGGCATCGTGAACCCCGGCGAGGAATTGATTGTGAGAGCGGTGGTCAGCCCGGCAGTGGCGACGCCCACCGACAACTCAATTTTGCTGGCGGTTACCAGTGGGGTGACCGTTACGGCGCAGTTCAGCAACTAGGCACGATTTCAACGCCCGCATTTTGGGGCAGGGGAGCCATAGGTGGCCAAAGGTGACTCGGGAGCGCTTGCTTCCATCTCATCGGGACAACCTGAGTTGGACAAGAAGCTGGGCGGGGGCATCCCGCTCGGCTCACTGACGCTGCTCGAAGGACAGTCTGACTCCGGCAAGTCCGTGGTCTCACAGCAGCTCATCTGGGGCTCCCTCCAGGCGGGCCTGACTGTGCTGTTGTTCACCACGGAGAACACGACCAAGAGCTTCCTGCGCCAGATGAGCAGCCTGAACCTGGAGATCATGGATTTCCTCCTGTTGGGGCGCCTCCGCGTGTATCCGATCACGGTTGGGCGCAGCAAGCTGACGCCGGCCCAAGTGTTCAATACGGTCGTCAAAACAGTGAAGAACGGCCCGCGTGTGGACCTCGTGATCATTGATTCGCTGACCACTTTCGTCACTCGCGGCTCGTGGGAAGACACGGTTGCGTACTTCGAGGAGTGCCAGGCGCTCTGCAGTGAAGCACGCACCATCATCAACGTGGCCAGCACTTATGCCTTCGATGAAACGACCCTGGCCCGGCTGCGTTCCATGTGCGACGCGCACTTCACGCTGCGCACAGAAGAGGTGGGCGATCAGCTCGTGAAGATCCTGGAGGTGGCGAAGGTGCGAGGCGCGTCCAAGACCACAGGCAACATCATCACGTTTGATGTGGAGCCTGACCTGGGCATGAAGATCATTCCAATATCCAAGGCATCGGCTTAGAGGAGATCTTTGGCAACCTTCCCGTACCCGTTCACGGTCAAGGAAATGGAAGAGGAGTGCGAAGGCGCGGAGTCCTGTGAATTTGTGGATTCACTCCCAAAGGACCTGGCTGAGGCCGCGCGCCAGAATCCGTTCCTGCTGAAGTACCTGCACAAGTTCCCGGCGGACGAGCGCGGCATGCCTGTGTACAGGGTGGAGTTGGACAAGGGAGATGGAGATTCTGAAAATCCCAACTTCATCTACCCAACCAAGAACGGCGGGATATTTGTTCATGTCATCAGCGACCCCGACGCCGGGCGCGACTGGTACATAGCCATAGAGCCATCGCTGGAACACCCGCGCTTCAGGGACATCATGGCGGATGTGGAAGATTCGCTGCTGGAATATACAGATGCACTGGAAGCGGCGAAGACGGAGAAGCAACTGGAGAGCGTCCTGGAGTGGGCGTTGGACCAG
>JBBDMW010000060.1:10260-32908 GCA_040878005.1 Dehalococcoidia bacterium | reverse complement strand
TCGAAGCTGCTCAACCGCGGCAACAAGGCAAAGAACGTCAACCTTGCCGCCAAGTGGAAGCTGAGCGACATAGACATTGAAGGCCTCAAGTACTCGATCATCAAGGAAAAGGTCGGGATGGGCGTTCTCCAGCCGCTCATCGTTGACTCCTACATCGAGGACATATCTTGCAGCGGCGTCGGCGCCATTTTCATTGAGCACAAGGTGTTCAAGAGCCTTCGAGCGTCGTTTGGCTACGCCGACAATGCTGAGCTGGACGAGCATGTCCTGCGCCTTTCAGAGCGCATCAAGAAGCCCGTCACGTTCAGGCAGCCGGTTGTTGACGCGTCCCTCCCTGATGGATCACGTATCAACATCGTTTACGGGAAGGACGTATCCACCCGCGGCAGCAACTACAGCATCCGTAAATTCGCGGATGATCCCATAAGCATTCTTCAACTCTGCAAGTGGGGCTCCCTGAGCTGGGAGATGGCCGCCTATCTTTCGCTGTGCCTTGAAGATGGCATGAACATGTTCGTGTCGGGGGAGACGGCTTCAGGCAAGACCACGCTCATGAACGCGCTCACCACGTTCATTGAGGCGAACGCCAAGATCGTGTCCATCGAAGACACTGCCGAGGTGGTCGTTCCCCACCATAACTGGATCCGGGAAGTCACCCGTAAGCCAAAGCCGGGCGAGAACGATTCAGGGGTGGGGATGTTTGACCTGCTAAAGGCCGCCCTGCGTCAACGCCCCAACGAGATCATCATTGGTGAGATTCGAGGCGAGGAAGGCTTGATCGCGTTCCAGGCCATGCAGACCGGCCACCCGGTCATGGCCACGTTCCACGCGGCGTCCATCCAGAAGCTTATCCAGCGTCTCGTGGGCGACCCGATCCTGGTCCCCAAGAACTACGTGGACAACCTGAACGTGGCGGTCATACAGATTGCGGTGCGGCTCCCCAACGGCAAGATCGGCAGGCGGGCTGTCAGCGTCAACGAGATCGTGGGGTATGACTCACAATCGGATTCGTTCTCCTTCGTGGAGGTGTTCAAGTGGGACCCCGTTACGGACACCTTTGATTTCACCGGGTACAACAACAGCTACATCCTTGAGCAGAAGATTGCGCTGGCGCGCGGCTATCCGCCCGCCCGGCGGCGGCAGATCTACTCATTGGTCAAGCGCCGTGCCCGCATCCTGGAGAAGCTGGCGAACTCTGGACTCGAGGACTACTACGAAGTCTACAAGACCATCTCCAAGGCAATCAAGGAAGGTGTTTTCTAATGGCCACTTCCAGCATTGCCGCCCGCCTCGGGTTTGGTCCACGGGCACGCAAGACAGCGGAACAGAAAGCACTTGATGAAGTAGCGTCGAAGCAGGCTGTCGACAAGAAGCAGCTTGCCTTTGACCTGTTTACGCAACTCTCTTACATGGCATCCCTTGCCACCGCCAAGGCGTCTCGGGATGTGATGTTCATGAGGGCGGCTTCACTGAACCTGGCCTCCAGCCCGTACTTCGTCCAGATCAACACGCTTGTCCACCGGCTGAAGTACGACTACTCCGAGGCGTGCCGGTCCATTGCCGACCGCGTCAGCGAGCCGGATGTCGCGGCTCTACTGCTGCGCATGTCTGGTTCGCTGTCATCTGGTGAGGATGAGGCGGAGTTTCTGAACCGTGAAGCAGCCGTTATGGCAGAGCTGTACGAGGCGCAGTACGAGGCCGATATCGAGTCGCTCCGTAAATGGAGCGATGCCTATGCGGCGCTGATCGTTTCCGCCGGACTGGTGGTGGTGGTCTCCATCATCTCGATGATGATCTACACGCTGGGCGCCGGCATGATCCTGTTGACCGGAATGCTCACGGTGGGTGTGACGTCTGTGGGCACGTGGGTCCTGCACATATCAGCGCCGAAGGAGTCGTTCACCCGCAAGGCTGGCCTC
The DNA here is from genome assembly GCA_040878005.1 of Dehalococcoidia bacterium. Taxonomy (GTDB): domain Bacteria; phylum Chloroflexota; class Dehalococcoidia; order Lucifugimonadales; family Lucifugimonadaceae; genus JBBDMW01. Next base: position 30,989 of record JBBDMW010000060.1, on the reverse strand, counting down.
AGCTCCGACCTGCAACTGAAGGCGCTGGCATGGTTCAGGGTGACCGCGCCCATAGGCTTTATTGGCGGCGCTGTGGCGTGGGCGGCCGGCGGCGGCCTTGGCTGGTTCATGATGATAGCGGGGGCGTCCCTGATTCCACCGGGGTTCCTCATGTGGCGGGACATGGGCAGGCTGAGGAAGCTGGACGCTGACATCGCAACGTCAACGCGCATGCTTGGCGGCATCACGTCAGCCATTGGCACCACTATCAGGGATGCGCTCACGAAGGTGGACCGGCGGTCCCTGGGATCGCTTGAGCCTTATTACAGGAAGCTCCAGGTCCGCATGAGCGCGGGCATAGCGCCTGAGCGTTGCTGGAAACGGTTTGTCACCGAGAGCGGAAGCGAACTCATAGAGCGCACAGTCAACATCTTTTGGGATGCGTTGACTATTGGCGGTGAGCCCGGCGAGACGGGCAGGAACGCTGCGTTCTTCAGTTCCAAGATTTCGATCCTGCGGCAGAAGCGCGAGCTTGTGGCGGCCACCTTCGGCTACCTGGTGCTGCCGCTCCACGCTGCCATGACCGGCCTGCTGGTGTTCATAGTCAAGGTGATGTCGCTGTTCGCTGAGAGCCTTGTTCAGCAGGCACCCGACCCCAACGCAACGGGCGCGCCAATCCCGGACCTTGCGGGCGTGGGCGGGTTCAACACATTTGCCAGTGTCAACTTTGACTTCCTCAATCTCCTGGTTGCCGCCGTGATAGTGGTCTTCACACTGGCAAACGCGCTTGCGCCCTGGGGGGCAAGCGGCGGACACCGGCTTCGAATGGTCCTCAACCTTGGAATGATGATGGTCATCTCCGGCGTAATGCTGACTGTCATACCGCCCATAGCTGATGCCATCTTCGAGGTCATCACGGCGCCGGCCGCATAACAACATGAAGAGTTCCACCAGGCGACAACGCTCGCAGGAGATCACATATGGCCGAGGCTGAGCGAAACCAGTCACAAGCGGACCCGGAAGAAGAACCCGGGCTGGAAGACGATGAAATAAAGCTGGTCAGCGTGTCTGCCGGGACCGCTGGCGCGCCAGAGCCTGCGGGCGAAGGTGATGCCTCGCCTGATGACGACCTCGACGAAGAGGACGTTGACGGGTTGATAGCCGCTTTGAATGAAGCGCTGGACCCGGACGGCCAGCCCGGTGAGGACCTGGCGTCTCCCGGTGCGCTTGATGATGAAGAGGAGAGTCCCGAAGAACCGGAAGAAGAGGAGGAGGACTCCGGGCAGAGCGACACCGGCGGCATCTTCGACGACATTTTTGGTGAGGACGACGAGGAAGATGACCGGCTCAAGACGTTCTCAGACCTGGAGCAACTGACCATGGCAGAAGTGGCGGCGGAAATAGAGGCAGTGTTGGAAGAAATTCGGATCCGGCAGGGCGACTGATGGCAAACGTTACGAGAAGCGCACGAAATGGCAGCGGCGGAAAGGCTGTGCCTCACGCTGCGTCGCGGCGTGCTCCGTCGCATCGGCGCACGGCTCCCGTTCCTGCTCCTGGCGCGTTCCTGGAATCAGTGGCGAATTCAATGCGGCAGGCCATGGTGGCGCTGGATGGACGACGCAAGATCGTGCGAAGCAACCGCGCCTTCGAGCGGATGTTTGGTACTGCCGGGCAGGGAGAAAAGTTGAGAGACCTCTTTAACCCGAAGGGCCTCAGCGACCTTTTGAAACAGGCTGCGCTTAAGGGAGAGCCAGTTCGGGAAGTGGAGATGGAGGACATAAGCCGCGGGTTGGCCTACGTGGTCACAGCCGCCCCGGTCAGCGAGCCCGGCACCAATGCGCGTATGCTCCTGCTGATTGATGACGTTACCGCCAGCACAGAGCAGCGTCACAGGGTTGTGGCCAATAGCCGCCTGGTATCAGTGGGCGAGATGGCCGCCGGCGTGGCGCATGAGTTGAACAACCCGCTGACTGCTGTGCTGGGCTTCTCTCAGCTTGCGCTGAGGCAGGATGTGGACGACGTTCTGCGCAGGGACCTTGAAGCCATTGCCACTGAGGCCGAACGGGCGGGCCGCATTGTTGACAACCTGCTGTCGTTTGCCCGCACCCCGGCATCTCCGTCAGACGTGTTCGATACCGCAGCGTCCATCCAGAAAATCCTGGACCTGCGCGAGTACGAATGCCGGGTGAACAACATAGAGGTGGTGACCTACTTTGACCCATCCGCCCCCAAGACCAGGGCGGCGGGCCATCGCATGGAGCAGGTGTTTCTAAACCTGCTCAGCAACAGCATCCAGGCCATCACGGACGGCCCCGGGCGGGGAACCATCACGGTGGGGCTCGTGGCCATTGATGATCGAATCCGCATCAGCTTCACGGATGATGGCCCCGGCATACCGCCTGAGATCTTGGGCAGGGTGTTCGACCCGTTCTTCACAACAAAGCCCGTGGGCAAGGGCACCGGCCTGGGGCTGAATATATGCCAGGGGATAGTGAGGGACCACGGGGGCGATATACGGGTGGAGAGCCACCCACGGCGCGGCACCACGTTTGTGGTTGAACTGCCTGTGGTGGCGGTGGACGAAGCGGACGTCGAGGAGTCCCCGGCTCCAGAGGCGGTCAACTCCAGCTACACGATGCTGCGGATACTGGCGGTTGACGATGAGCCGGCAGTCACAGAACTCCTGGGGCGTGCCCTGGGGGGGCTGGGGCACGATGTGGACACAGCCCGGGACGGTGCGGAGGCCCTGAGGCTCATACACCTGACCGACTATGACGCCATTCTGCTGGACATCAAGATGCCCGGCCTTGGCGGGCCGGAGGTGTTCCGCTGCATTGACGGGCTGAGGCCAGACCTGAAAGGCAGGGTTCTATTTATAACCGGGGACACCGTGTCGCCGGACACACGCCTCTTCGCTGAGAGCGCGGACGTGAAGGTTTTGCACAAGCCGTTCAGTCTTGAAGAGCTTAGGCGCCACATGGACGGGTTCGCGATTGCGAAGGACAGGCGCATTTCGGCTCTCAGGACTGGCAGCAGGCCGGACCTGGGGGCGGGGCTGACCCGCATTACCAGGAAGTGAGTCCGGGAAAGGCAGGAGACCGATGAACACGACAGGATTGGGCAGTATGTTGAACGAAGGCATGTTTGATCCCGAAGAGGACCGCGCTCCGGCGCCCCGTGATCCGGCTTCGCCGGTCAGGGTGTTCCTCATTGAGGACCACGAGGTGGTGCGTGAAGGGACAAGGCGGCTGCTGGAGATGGACGGCGCAGTCAAGATCGTGGGTGAGGCTGGAAGCGGCGAAGACGCCATCAGCTCGCCTTCCCTGGGACTTGCCGAGGTGGTGATGTGCGACATCATGCTGCCGGGCATAGACGGCATTGAGACCACACGCAAGGTAATGGAGCGGTACTCCCACCTGAGGGTTGTGATCCTCAGCTCGTTTGGGGACACGTACCTGGGGCCTGCCCTGGAGGCGGGCGCCGCAGGATACCTGCTCAAGCGCGCCACCCAGGATGAACTGGTGAAGGCGGTCAAGGACGCAGCCAGCGGCGGATCGCCCCTCTCTCCGGCCCTGAATGCCCTCCTGGTCCACAGGTACCGTGAGCTTCAGCAGAACAAATCTGACTCCACGGGCCTGACCGAGCGGCAACGCGAGGTCCTCAAGATGGTTGGAGAGGGCGACACCACCAAGCAGATTGCTGCCGCCCTGTTCCTCAGCCCGGCCACGGTCAAGCGTGAGCTGAGGCACATCTTTGATGTGCTGGGGGTTGGCAACCGCGCCCATGCGGTGGCTGAGGCCCAGCGCAGGAGCCTGGTCTAGCCGGCCTCGTCAGTCCCCGCCAACGGGACTGCTCGCATATGTGAAGGCGCACCCGATCACGTCGGGTGCGCCTTGTCGCGTCTTTAGTTGAAACCCCGGAGGCGGATCGCCGGGTTCCCTCGAACCGCGGACCGGTCATGAGCCGAAGGGTTCTCAGTTGTGAGCCGGCAGGCCCTGACCATGGAGCCGGGAAACCCTTATCAAATGCAGCGTGGGCATAAAAAATTGAAAGGTCTGCCACGGAGTTGGACCAATCTCCATTTGCAGGCACATTCGTCCACTTGCGCCTCCAGGCACTACTGCCATACCAGCGAGCACCGTGTGAACAGCAAAGACGCCATCAGTCACTCAAGAGCGGGCCTGACCCGCGTCCTCATCGTGGAGGACGAGGCGCTCTTTCGTGAGATGCTGACCGCGGCTTTGGGCCGGCACAAGACGATAGAAGTGGTGGGTACGGCAAGCACTGGCGAAGAGGCGCTCAGGCTTTCAGTGGACAAGAACCCGGACGTGGTCCTGATGGACATCGAGTTGGGATCAGAGCCAGACGGAATCAAGTCGGCTCACCTGATCAAGGCCGCCCACCCGTCGATTGGCATAGTCATTCTCTCCATGCATCACGACAAAGAGTACCTGGCCTCTCTGCCGGATAAGCGGGCCGGCGGATGGTCATTCCTCCTGAAGCAGAGTGTGCGGGACAGCATGTCGCTTGTGAGGGCCATAGAGGGCGCTGCCTGGGGGCTGGTTTCCATGGACCCGGCGATCATGGAGCACCTGCGCCCGCGGAAGCGCTCCATTCTTGAGCGGCTCACGCAGCGTCAGCTACTTGTACTGCGAGAGATGTCGGCCGGTTACTCGGATGGAGCGATTGCCGGCCGGATGGGCATTTCGGAGCCTTCTGTGCGACGGCTCGCGCGCACCGTATATGAAGACCTGGGCATCGCCGGTGACAAAGCGTTGGATGAACGCATCAAGGCGATATTGACCTACCTGAGAGAGACTTCCCGGCGAGCCGGCGTTTAGACCGCAGGGGCAAACCCGCCGGTTCGCATCCAGCCTGGCCCTGGCGGGGCCGTCGGGGCCAGGCTCAACCCTGCCATGTCCTGTTCAGCGGTCGACGGCGATGTGCTAACCAAGGTCCAGGCGACGCGCCCAGTCCCGGTTCTCCATGTACCAGTTGACTGTTTGGCGGAAGCCCTCGCGCAGGTCCGTCCGTGGCTCCCATCCAAGCAGTGAGCGTGCCCGTGATATGTCCGCCCATGTGGCGAACGGGTCAGCAGGGTGTGCCGGGCTGCGCCTTATGTCCGCCTTCCGTCCCACCATCTCCTCAATCATGCCGATGACCGAGTTGATGCTTGCCGGCTGGTCGCTTCCCAGGTTGATGGTCTGGAAGCCCATTGGCTTCAGCGCAGCGACGGCCCCGGCGGCGATGTCGTCCACATACGTGAAATCACGTCTCTGCTCACCGGTGCCGTACAGGTTCAGCGGCTCGCCCTCCGCTATCCACCTGACAAACCTCAGGGGCGCCATGTCAGGACGTCCGGCAGGGCCGTACACAGTGAAGAACCGCAGCACAGACACATCCAGCCCATGCAGGCGGTGGTACGTGTAGCAAAGCATCTCCGCCGCCCTCTTGGAGGCGGCGTAAGGCGAAATCGGCCGGTCTGCAGGCAGATCTTCCCTGAAGGGCATATCGGAGTCGCCGTAGACGCTTGAGGTGGACGCCTGCACGAACTTGTTGATTCCATGTTCCCGGCATGCGTCCATGAGGTGCAGGACTGCGGTCAGGTTGGTTCCGTAATAGGCAGCGGGGATTTCGATGCTGCGCCGGACCCCGGCGCGCGCCGCCAGGTTGATCACCGCCTCGAATGGCCCGTCGTCAAACACAGACGCCAGACCGGAAGGGCTGGTCACGTCTACCCTTGCGAACTCGAACCGGTCATGGTCCTGGAGCTGTGCCAGCCGCCACTCTTTCAAGCGCACATCGTAGGCGTCGTTCATGGAGTCCACGCCCACCACGTCACGCCCCTGGTTCAGCAGCAGCCTGCTTATGGCCCATCCCACAAAGCCGGCACAGCCGGTGACCATGATCTTCATATTCCCGTTATGCTCCTAATAATGCCGCGGCTGTTCAATTAATTGGCTGACCGGCTTTCCCCTGTTGGTCCCATCGTGTGCCGATTCAAGGTCCGGCGTGACGGGCGGGACTGTCATGGTAGATGAACGAGCGCCAAAAGCCGTAAGCTACGTGATTGTGTGGCAGACTTGACCATGGCCGTACTCGCTGCATGCTGATCGTATCCCGCAAATAACGGGCCGGAACCTGACCTTCATATGAACAAGACTCAACGCCTACAACAGTGGTTCGAAGCCCGCCCCCGGTGGGACCATGCCTCCTACGGCGAGTTTATGCACGTCGGTGCCAACCAGACCCTGTTCGGGGTGGCTCTGAGGGACCAGGCGATCACAAAGGATATGGTGATCCTGGACACGGCATGCGGTGTGGGCGGCAACGCCCGCTGGCTGGCGTCCCTCTATGGATGCCGGGTCTTTGGCAATGACATTGACGCTGACGCCATACAGGTGGCGAAGGACCTGGCGGGGATAGAGGAGATAGCCCACCTCTGCGAGTTTGTAACCGCTCCGGCGGACGAGCTTGGGTTCGACGACGAGTCGTTCGACATTGTCGTCTCCACCGAGGGCGTATTTGACATCGCTGAGATCAAGCGCGTCCTCAAACCGGGCGGCAAGTTTGTTGTCAGCATGCTCTTCGACAATCCAAAGGCCACCTTTGAACTGCTTACTGAAGAGTGGGGGCTTGAGATGGAAGACGGGCATGACGTGACCAGCCTTGCCTTCGCATTCCACAGGGCTAAGGAAGAGGAGGCCAGGCTCCTGGTGGAAGCAGAGATGCTTCACCCGAAGGAACTGGTGCAGGTCATCAACGAGAACATCGCCCCGTACGCCGCCAAAGCGGGCCGCCACTTTCTCATGCGTCTGCGTAAGACCGCGTAGAGTTCTGCTGGATTTCGTATTGATCCCCACCATGCCGCAAGCCCCCTTGTGCCCTGTTTTCATCGAGACGTCACATGAGAATTGAATCCATAGACCTCTTTTACATCGCCCTGCCGGAGATCCAGCGGGCAGCCGATGCCACGCAGGACTCCCTGGTCGTGCGCGTGCGTGCGGACAACGGCCTGGTGGGGTGGGGCGAGTGTGATGCTTCTCCGCTGGTGTCCATCGCTGCGTACATCGCGCCGATGTCGCACTCCAACATAATCAACATCAACGATGCTCTTGTTGGGGAGGCTGTGGATTCGCCTGGAGACGTGCGCCGTCTGCGGGCGAAGGCAGGGGCGTACGGGCTGGATATAGAGCAAATTGACCACGCTGTGGCGGGTACGGACATTGCCCTCTGGGACCTGGTGGGCAAGCACCTGGGAGAGCCGGTGTACAAGCTGCTGGGCTACGACCGCTCGTATCCGAAGCTCCCGTATGCGAGCGTGCTGTTCGGCAACGATCCTGCGGAGACTCGGGACATAGCGGAGAGGATCAGGGGCCAGGGATACCGTGCGGCCAAGTTTGGCTGGGGGCCCATGGGCAAAGGCTCCATTGACGAAGATGCTGCGCTGGTCCAGGCGGCAAGGGCCGGGCTGGGCGATGAGGCGCGCCTTATGGTGGATGCAGGCGTGGTGTGGGGACGTGATGATGAGGCGGCCTTCCTGCGGGCAGAGCGCTTCGCTGAGTTCAACGTGACGTGGCTGGAGGAGCCATTGTTGTCAGAGGAGATGGATGCGTACCGCCGGCTTGCTGACCGAAACCCTCCTGTGGCAATTGCGGCAGGCGAGGGTGCGGACTTCTACCGCGCGGCTGAGGATCTCATGGTCAACGGCGGCATTGATTACGTGCAGATTGACGTGGGGCGCATAGGCGGCATTACCGTGGCGGATAGGGTGTGCAGGCGTGCACGGGAACTTGGCGTCACCTATGTCAATCACACCTTCAAGTCGCACCTGTCGGTCGCTGCGTCCCTGCACGTGTTCGCCGGGGTTGAGGAGTTCAACCTGGTTGAATACCCGGCGGGCGAGTCGCCGCTGATACTTGGGCTGACGGAGCCGACCGGCGTATTCCGTGATGACTCAGGGATGGTGCGTGCGCCTGACAGTCCCGGCCTGGGCGTGGAGGCCAACCTGGAGACCATCGGCAAGTACGTGCGCCGGGTGCGAATTGAGGTGGACGGCAGGCTGCTTTACGAATCCCCGGAGCCCTAGCCCGGATCTCCAGGCGAGATGAACACGACTGCGATGTTGCGGGTTGCCTGGCCCGCCGAAGACAGATTAAGCTGCGCGCTCTTTCCGGCTGATGTTCTTGATGTGCACTTCCAGGAGCGCCCGGATCTCTTCCACGTCCAGGGTTCTCTTTGGGAAGAAATCCAGTGCGCCCGCCTCTTTGGCCATTCGGCCAAACTCCTTGTCCTGGCGCATGCTGGTCAGGATTACCGCGGCGTCCGGGTGGTCTTCCAGTATTCGGGCAGTGGCCTGGAAGCCATTCATGCGAGCCATTTGCACGTCCATGAGCACGAGGTCAGGCCGGGCGGCGCTGTAGGCGTTCACGGCATCTGACCCATCAGGCGCCTCGCCTATTACTTCGAATCCCCCGGCCGCATCGAGCATGCCCCGGAAGATGTCCCTGAAAATCGGTTGGTCGTCCACAAGTAGAACCCTGTACATGCCGTCCCCGTGTTGAGAGCGTAGTTAACCACGTTCCCCTGAGATTAACGGGACGCCAGAGCGTTTAACAGGGACGGAATTCCCATTCGGTCTGGGCGTTTCTCCTAGGCGGCATCACCTTAACGGTTTCGCTTTGTTCCACGACCTGCCTGTCCGTGCGTGCCGTGGGTGGCTCGAACGGTATGTAAACGTGGATGCGGGCGCCCCTGCCCGGCTCGGAATCGATGCTCGCCCCTCCGCCCATCGCGTCCGTATAGTCGCTGATGTTTACGATTCCCAGTCCGCCGCGCTCGAGGGCGTCCGAGTTGAACCCCACGCCATCATCCTCGATGGTCAGCGCCAGGCTGTTTGCACTGGCATCGTAGTCCCATGACACCGAGCAACTTGAAGCGTTGGCATGCTTGAGCACGTTGCCAAGCGCCAGCTCTGCAATCCTGTACACGCCCAGCCGCACGCCCTCAGGTATGAGAGAAGCGCCGGTTGGCTCCAGTTCCAGCGCCGTGTCACTGATGTTCAGATGGATTGGGACCAGGCTTTCGTAGTAATTGCGGAGCGACCTCAGTCCTGCTGCCGCTCCTATCCTGACGATGCTCGGGTGCAGGCGATGTGACAGGCCGCGTATGTCATCCTCACGAATCGAATCCAACTCGGCCACCAGTACACCCAGCTCCTTCGCCTTTTGTTCCATCCCGGGCGGCAGGCTGTCCCTGAACTGTGCGAGCCTCATCCACGTTGCGTACAACTTTGTCTGCACCGTGCCGTGGAGCTCTTCTGCTATGGCACGTTTTGTGGCGTCTGCAGAGTGGATCATCCGCTCTCGTGATTCCCGTACGGCCTCATACTGGGCAGCCAGCGCAGCATTGGCTCTTTCCAAGCGCCCGCGGGACCGCCTGGAAACCCAGTCCAGCACTACGAGGATCAAGGTCAGACCCACAGCGAAGATTCCTGTCACCCACCATATGGTGCGGTAGGCACTGCCCAACTCACGGCTAACATCGGTGGAAACAGCAGCCACCATCATGGGACGGCCCGGCGAGGCGACGTCCGGCGGAGCGTCATGGATAAGGGCGTACGTCTGGACCACATCCCGGTCGCTGCCCTGCGATGCGAGGGAAGCGTTGGACGGCACAAAGACCGATGTTGTGCTGCCCCGGCGCGCCTGCGTGAGCGCCGACTGGCCGGTTTCAGACAACGAGGCCAGGGAGGCGTCGGTCGAATAAACAGGCGTGCCTTCCAGGGTGAACAGGTCAATCCTGATGGCGTCCAGCCCGAACATTGCCCTGCGTGCCGCCGAGTCGAACTCGCTGGTGGACGCCACTTCCGGCAGTGTCTCCCGACCGCCCGTCCCCGCGAGAGCCAGGCCGCTGTAGTGCAGCACGGTGCTGAACCGTACGAGGTCGTCTGACTGTTGTTCCCTTACCTGCTGGAGGACGTTCTTCCTGAGCAGTGAGTCTCCTGCCACCAGTATGGAGCAGGCGATCAACAGGATGGCCACGAGGCCGGCTGCCAGTGGAAGGCGCACGATTGAGAGTATGTTTTGCAAGGTTCTATGCATGGAGAGGTTTATCCCCGGCAGGGCAGATCACCCGCGCCGCCTGGACAGTCTGCCGGAGGCCCGGAGGTGAGTCTACGCGGAAGCAGGCACATGCCTACAGACGTGCCGCCCTCCAGCAGGATGTGGGTTTATACGCGCGCTCTGCGCCACTGCGAGTGGCCGGCGCTCCTCCCGCTGGTCGCTTTAGCAGCAGTGTCGTTGGGCGAGGGGCTAAAATTACCGGCCAGAGTCCCGTACGTTTCAGAAAGTCCGCGCCAGGAGACAGTTGACCCATGAGTGAACGCCCGGTAGTCGTGATCCCGTCTGATGATCCCGCCCAGTGCCAGGGCTCGCCGTGGATTGAGAAGCTCAAAGAGAGGGCCGACGTCAGGTTGTTTACCGGTCGGCCGGGGTGTATGGAGGAGCAGATAGCGCGGGTCGCAGATGCAACCGCCATCATCAATTCGCGCAGCTACATAGAGTGGAAGTCCGGGACGCTGGCGCAATTGGCCGCACTGAAGTTCATCACCGTGTGCGGAATAGGCACCGACTCGATAGATCTCGAGGCTGCTCGAAGCCGGGGCGTGCTGGTATCGAACATCCCCGGCAAGACCGCCCCGGTCGTGGCAGAGCATGCATTGGGCCTCATCATGGCTGCGGCCAAGCGGGCCGCCTACTACACCTCTGAGCTTAGGGCCGGCAACTGGGTCAAGAAGGACGGCGTGTTCCTTCGCGGCAAGACGGTGGGCATACTGGGCACCGGCAACATAGGGGCTGAGACCGCGAGGCTGTGCCGGGCAATAGGCATGAACGTGGTGGCATGGACCTTCAACCCTTCAGATGAGCGTGCCAGGGATCTGGGCGTTGAATATGTGGAGCTGGATGACCTGCTGCGCCGGTCAGATGTGGTCAGCATCCATGTTCGGCTGTCTCCCCAGACGACTGGCCTGATCGGGAAGCGGGAGTTGGGACTAATGAAGGAGGGCGCCATCCTGGCCAACCTGGCCCGCGGGCCGGTGGTGGATGAACATGCGCTGATTGAAGCCCTGAACTCCGGCAGGCTGGGAGCGGCGGCCCTGGATGTCTTCGGCGAGGAGCCGCTTCCGGCGGATCATCCATTGTTGTCATGCGAACAGGTGGTTCTGACGCCCCACGTGGCGGACATGACCCCCGAGGGCCTGGAACTACTGAACCAGGGAGTGGTGGAGAATGTGCTGGCGTTCCTGGATGGCAAGCCGCAGAACGTGGTGAATTAGGCCGGGCCAGTACAAGTTCGCGATAGCGCCGGCCTACGCGGCCAGGGCGGCTGAGCCTGGCTCAGGGCCTATCCCAAGCAGTTCGCGTAGTACGTCTGCGCTCAGGTTGCGCTTGGGGACGAAGCCCCTGGCGCCCACTTCGCTGGCAAGGACGGGGTACTCCGCATCTGATCCCATGCTCATCAGGACAACGTTCGTGTCGGGGTTCGTGGCCAGGATGCGGCGGGTTGCCTCTATGCCGCCAATGTCGGACATTTGGATGTCCATGACAACCACGTCCGGCCGGCACTCGCCAATCATCTGGATGGCATCTGCGCCGCATGAGGCCTCGCCAACCACATTGCATGATCCGTCCCGCTCCAGGACTGACTTTGCCACGTTCCGGAATACGGACTGGTCATCCACGATCAGCACGGTGAGAACTGACCCGTTGTCCCGTCTCCGCGGGTTGTAGAAGTCCACAACCTTCGGAAAGCCGCCCTCGTAAAGAGTGCCCATTTATAGGTATGCCCCGCATATAAACAATGTGATTGTCTGAACGACCATCACATTAGACATGGTTGTCCCGTTGCGGGAGAGCCATGTCGCGCGACCTGTGTTGGGGATTTCCCTCACTCGGTTTCCGGTGTATCTGCTATATGCAGCCAGTGGGACCACTGGAAGAAGGCAGCGGGCGGTTCTCAGCGGACTGGCGCAACGATCCCCTCCGGCGCAAGTCCCGCTGCCAGCCTTGATGCGTTGTGAAGGGCGAAGTCCAAAGCGCGCTCACGTGCCTCAACGCTGAGGCCGGCCAGGTGTGGCCCCATGAACACGTTGTCCATGGACAGGAGCGGGTTGTCCGGTTCAATCGGCTCAATCTCAGTCACGTCAAGCCCTGCCCCGGCTATTGCTCCTGCCCTCAATGCCCGGATCAAGGCGGCCTCATCGATCACCGGGCCGCGGCAGGTGTTGACGATACAGGCGGTTGGCTTCATCAGGGAAAACTCATCGTCGCTGATCATGCCGCGGGTCGAGACATCCAGTGGCACATGGAGCGTCACGGAGTCCGAAGTCCGAAGCAACTCTTCCAGGCTGACCCGCTTCGCCCCGGTTGCCTCCTCCACTTTAGGGTCAATCTCAGCGATGTCATGGTAGACAATCTCGCACTCCCAGCCTGCGAGGCGCTTCGCCACGCGTGAGCCGATCTGCCCCAGGCCTATGATGCCCACCCGCTTCCCTGCGATCTCGTGGAACTGCTCCCACGACTCAAAGAAGCCCTGGTTGTACTCGCCGCTGTTTACCTGGCGCACCTGCCGCGCAAGTTGCCTGTTGGCTGCGATTATGAGCATAACGGCGTACTCGGCGACTGGTATGGCGTTGGACCCGTGGTTGCCTGCCACCACCACGCCACGGTCTGCCAGCGCGTTCACCGGCAGGTAGTCCGTGCCTGCACTGAGCGCCTGCACAAGCTTAAGCCTGCTGCCCGGCTTCACCATCTCGGCGGTGACAGGGAAGCGCCACGGGATGATCATGTCTGCGTTTGCGGCAAGTTTGCGGCCTTCGTCCTCTGGAGAGTCCATTGGCAGACCTGCCACCTCGACATCCGGCGGTGCGCCTGACCTGAGCCGTTCGATCTCCCAATCATCCCGATACCCGATAAACGCGACGTTGATCTTCGCCATCCGTGGTGATGCTCCTGTGTACTCGTGTTTCGCTGCCGACTGGTTTCATATGGCTGCGAAACCCCGTGGTAGACTCGATAGGTCGCAAGCAGAAATGGATTTCCGCATATTTCGGCTCACATTATGCGGCGGTTATGTGCGGCCGGTGTGCTGGCCAGAGCGTGGCCGCTGCACCGTGCCTACGGCAGCATACAGATATGACCGGCCAGTATGACAATGGGTACCTCCCTCTTGGGCCGTCACTTGATGAAGATGAAAGCTCCCACCTCCAGCGTGTTGCGGCCGAGTTGGGCGCGGCGAATCATGGCCTTGTGCAGCAACTGGCACGACGGTTGGAGGACGGTGATGAAGCCGTCAGGCGGCAGGCAGCAGCTGACCTTGGGAAGTTGGGTGATCGTGAATCCATAGCTGTACTGAGGCTGCTGCTGGTGAGCGATGATGTGGCAAGATGGGAACTGGCCGTTTACGGCCTGAGGCATTCGAGGGAACGGGAAGGATGGCTGTGCCTGGAAGGCGTTGCGCTGGAATCTGTGCCGGCGCTGGCCCACCCTGACCCACGCGTGCACCGGCGCGCCGCCATGCGTATGCTGGCGATGGGGCGCACAAAGACAATGGACCGCCTTTTTCGAGCCATCGACGGCCATTCCCGCTCCATACCGCAGGATGCGGCACGCCGCTTTGTAGAATTGGCTGTCGCTTCGCTCCCTGGGCAGCATGCCACGGTAATGTCACTTCGGCTGGGGCTTAAAGATGGCACAGGCCGGACTCCCGGCGAGGTAGCTTCGGCGACCGGCATGAATGAAGACCTGGTGCGGATGCTGGAGGCTGAGGCCTGGCAGACGATACAGTCACCCCGCAGCCACACTGAAATCGCGGCGTTGGCAGGCAACAGGTAAACAAACGGGCCGCGGATAAGGGGCGCACCGGCGCAACCTGTCCGTTGGCCAGGAACCACTACTGGAAGGAACACTGGATATGGCGCAGTTTGGACTACAGATAGAGCCGGCGTTTGGGTTCACCTATGAGCAGGTGGCGGAACTTGCCCACAACTGCAGCGGCAACGGTTTCAGTTCCATCTGGTCGTCGGACCACTTCATGCAGGACCCGACCAACCCTGATCAGAACTGCCTGGACTGCTGGACACTTTTGACTGCGCTTGCAGTGGAAGTGAAGGACATACGCCTTGGCTCACTGGTAACGTGTATGTCCTACCGCAACCCGGCCATCCTGGCGAAGATTGCGGCCAGCGTGGATATGATTTCTGACGGCAGGCTGGAATTTGGGGTTGGAGCAGGCTGGAAGGATGTGGAGTACCACGCCTACGGCATACCGTTCCCGTCCGCCGGTGAGCGCGTGGATCGCTTCATAGAAGGCCTGGAGATAATCAAAGGTCTGTGGACGCAGCCCATGACCACGTTCAACGGAAAGCACTACAACGTTGAAAACGCGGTGTCTGCGCCCAAGCCAACCCAAAAGCCGCACCCGCCGGTCCTGATCGGGGGCTCAAAGCCTCGGATGCTGCGGGTGATGGCACGTCATGCGGATGCCGTCAACATGGGCGGCGCTCCTGACCCGGCGACTTACGGCGAGACCCTTGAGAAATTGGAGCAGGCCTGTGCGGAAGAGGGCTCGAACTTCGACCGAATACGCAAGAGCCATTTCATGACCTTCGTGGTGGGCAAGACGGAGCAGGATGTTCAGCAGCGTGTGCAACGAGTGGCAGAGCGGGAAGGGTTGACCCCGGACGAATACCGCGAAAGGCGTGCCAGGGCGTACATCGGGGACACGGCGGGCGCCGTAGACCTGCTCAAGCGCTACACAGAGCTTGGCGTTACGCAATTCATGGTGGTTTTCCCGTTCATGGAAGAGAAGGAGTCAATGCGCCTGTTTGCCGATGAAGTTATCCCGAAGGTGTAGGCGACGGGCGGGGCGATCCGATCCGGGTTCCCGGTGACTTAGTTCAGCAGAGGGCATGGATGCTCCAGACTGACGCAGAGGTATCTGTTTGGTGAACATATCGTTATCAGCCAGGTGGTAAAACGATATCAGTAGGGTTGGCGGTTTGCGCGTAAATCAGGTGAGATCTCCTTTTTGAATTTGGCTCTACCATACCTGCCCAGGGCATCCAGCTTGCCTGTTGTAGTGAGATACCTGACTAACCGGAACACCCTGATTTTCCTGGGGTTGTTCTTCGGGTTTTTGATCCTCAGGCTGCCATTCCGCAGCGAGTTCCTGATCAACTGGGACGCCGCTCAATTTGCGATGGCGACCAGGACGTTTGATCTGCAGCATCATCAGCCTCATCCGCCGGGCTACATTGGGTACATTGTCCTGGGCCGGATGCTGAACTTCTTCACAGGCGATGCCAATGCCAGCTTTACGCTGTTGAGCGCCATAGGCGGCGGTGTGGCGCCTGCCGCCCTCTTTGTGTTGGGCCGGAGTTTCATGTCCAACCGGTATGCCGTGATCACGGCGATACTGTTCGGGCTATCGCCGATACTGTGGTACTACAGTTCAGTTGCCCTGACGTACACCGTTGAAGTGGCGGTGGCACTGCCGTTTGTATGGGCCTGTTACGTTGGGCGGACCAAGGGCTCAGTTAGGCACCTGATCCTCGCGAGCGTCCTTCTCGCCCTGCTCGGGTCCTTCCGCCAGACCGGCATGGTCTTCCTGTTGCCACTCTGGCTATTCACGGTATGGAGCTTTCCGCGGCCATACAAAATTCGTGCCGGCGCAACCCTGGCGGGCGTGTCCCTGCTCTGGCTCGTTCCCCTGCTCTGGCTCTCGGGAGGTCCGTGGGTTTACATACGTGAGTCCGCTGCCCTGGCCGCACTGGCGGGCGGGCAGACTTCACTGTTGTCCGGAAGGCTTCCCGGCCTGGCGCAAAATGTCCTCTTCGTAGTGGTAGGAATTTTGCTTGGCCTCAACATAGGCCTGGCGATTATTGGGCTGGCATACCGCCGTGGCATCAGGCCGCTGGCTGCCCTGAAGTCGCGCGACCGGCTTTTCTTCATTCTCTGGGCCGCTCCTGCGACGGTTTCTTTCCTGGCGATTCATACCGGCCAGCTTGGATATGTGCTATTGATCTTGCCGCCGCTATTTCTTTGGATGGGCGCTTCCATCGAGGGATTCCAGTTGCGGAGCGACGGACGCGCTGTGCTGGCCAACCAGGCCCGTTTCCTGACGCGCTACTCGCGCGTGGCTGCGATCGTTGGCGTGCTCGCATTGGCCAACATCCTGGGATTCATGTATCTCCCCAAGGCCATACACGCTGCCGCCCAGCCGGGCGGGATGGACCCGGTGCGTATGATCATCGCCCAGGTGGAAGGAAACGCCTATGGCGTTGGTGGACGCACCCGCCAGTACAACGTGGACGTGAGCGACAACTACTGGAAACAGATCACTACGCGGCTGAAAGAGTTCGACTCGGGCAACACAGTCATATTCACAGCGTCCGTGGGCGGGGGGAGCTTCCGCCAGCTGAGTCATTACCTGCCAGAGTACCGGATTTACGGCATTGGCTATGGATTGGATGGCACGTATGGCCACCTGTTCACTTCCTATGACAACCAGAGTGACTATGGCATCGAGGGTATGGAGGACGTAGACGATGTCATGGAGTTGCCGGAGGATGTGACCCGGATCATCATCCCGGACCGGTCAGTGTTTGAAGGACTCCACTTCACAATGGACTATGAGACAGAGGAAATGGACGATGGAAGCAGCTTGGTCATCGTTGATGTTTCGCCGGGCGCGGTCTTTGTCTTCGGATCCAACCCCGATGGCGACACGCTGATTTTTCCGTTGCCAGCCGCCCGCTGATAAGGTTCGATATGCTTGGGCGCACCGGTCGATAGTTCTGCACTGGGGACTTCTGCCAAGACCTTCGCGCTACCGGATATTCGCTGGCTGGACTAGAATTCCCCGGTCCGGCGCGCTGTTCCGCGTCCCGAATCCAGCAACCCTCATCAATTTCAGGAGAAGCGTAGTTGAAGATCACAGGTGTCAAGACGTTCATCATGCACGGGATACGCCGCAACTGGGTGCTGGCGAAGGTGGAGACTGACGAGGGTGTGCACGGCTGGGGCGAAGGCACCCTTGAGAGGCACGAACGGGCGGTGGAACAGGGAATCCACCTCTTGGCCGGCCGGCTCGAGGGGCGTGACCCGACCGAAATCGAGAAGGCGTGGCAGATCATGTACCGCCACGGCTTCTGGCGCGGCGGCGTGGTGATGGGCTCTGCGATGGCTGCCATAGACATCGCGCTCTGGGACATCACGGGCAAGGTGTACAACCAGCCGGTCTACAAGCTGCTGGGCGGGGCCGTACGGGACCGTGTCCGGGCCTACACGCATGCCCAGGACTTGAAAGGCGGCCGCGAGGTCGTGGACCAGGGTTTCAGCGCGTTCAAGACCGGCGGTTGGATCGTGGGCCAGGAGAGCTTCCACGAAAGGGACGTTGCAGGGGCGCTGCGGGAGAAGATAGGCGAGATGCGCCGCGAGTTGGGTCCTGACGTGGACATCATGATCGACAACCATGGACGGGCACGGCCCAGCCTTGCGATCAGGCAGATCGATGGGATTGAGGATTTCAACCTGCTCTTCTTTGAAGAGCCGATCCCACCGGAGAACCTGGATGCACTGGCCCTGGTTCGAAAGGCCGGGCACCGGACCGACCTGGCGACCGGCGAGCGCCTATTCTTCCGCTGGGGCTTCCGTGAACTGCTCCACCGTGGCCTTGTGGATGTGATCCAGCCGGACATCGCCCACACAGGAGGCATTTCCGAGATCCGCCGCATTGCATCGATGGCGGAGATCGAGTACGTCAAGTTTGCTCCGCACAACCCCAACGGTCCGATAGCTGCGGCGGCAAGCCTGCATGTCTGTGCTACGGTGCCCAACTTCCTCATTCTTGAGACGGCGCGTGACATGCCGTGGCATGACAAGGTGCAGAAGAACCCCCTGACCATCACGAATGGCTATTTCGACCTGCCTACGGCGCCCGGCCTGGGTGTCGACCTGGACGAGGATGTAATCGCCAGCAGGCCGTACGAAGACCGGCAGGCCGTGCGCGGAGGCTCCTGGAACGCCGAGGACAACTCGGTTGCGGACGTGTAGGGCACCTGCTTCCTGCACTACATTCGGTTAAATCACGGGCCACAACAGCAGGGGCGCATCAGCGTGCGCCCCTGCTGAGGCCATGTTTCCAGTAGTACCAAAATATTCATGACCATCACGCAACAGACCTTTCGAGGCGCCCTTTTTGACCTGGACGATACCCTGATTGACCGCGCAGGCTCGTTTGAGCGCCTGTTCAGGATTATTTACGAGCGTGACTCTGCAATCCGATCCACGCATTCCCTGGAGGGAATGATGAACCTGGTCTGGGAATACGACGAATGGGGCACTGCGCCAAAGGAAGTGCTGTTTGAGCGCATGCTGACACAGTGGCCGGGAATGAGCGGAACGGTTCCTGAACTGGTGGCGTTTTACTGGGCGGAACTGCTCGCCGGTATGCGTCGAATACCGGGGGCGTGTGAGTTCGTGGCAGAACTGAACCAAAGCGGCTATCCGTGGGGCATTGTCACCAATGGCGATGAGAAGCAGTACCGGAAGATGGAGAGCGCCGGCCTGGATGGCGTTGCTCCGTTTGCCATCCCTTCGCAGTTATTCGGAGAGGACAAGCCCGCTCCGGGTGTCTTCCTGGAGGGACTCAAAAGACTGGGCATGGAGTCTTCGGAAGTGCTGTTCGTCGGAGATACCCCGTACACGGACATCGTAGGCGCACACGCCGTCGGGATGCGAACAGCCTGGGTGTCGCACGGCCGCGCTTATCCTTCTGACATGCCCTCGCCTGACTACGTGATTGGACATGTCAGTGAACTACGGCCGTTGCTGGTTGTGTAATCGGTCATGTTGTATGACGCCGTGCTGTTTGACCTGGATAACACGCTGGCGGACCGATCAGCGGCGGTCAGGCGCTGGGCAGGCGAGCTTTACGACGCTGAGAAGGCCATCGGGGGCAAGCACACTCGTGAGGAAGCGGTTGCTCTAATCGAAGGGTGGGATGATGGGGGGCGAGTTTTCGCTCCGCAGCTTTTCGACCGAATATATGAGCAATTCCCGGGCCTGACGAGGTCCGTCGCTGAGCTTGTTGAATGGCACCGTACGGCTTATCCGGCCGCGTTTCAGCCTGACGATGAGGTGACACGGCTGGTGTCGGATCTCTCGGCACGAGGCGTGCCCTGGGGCATAGTCACGAATGGACCAGCATTCCAGCGGGACAAGGTCGTGGCAATGGGTCTCGACAAGCTCGCCGGCTGCATAGTTGTCTCTCATGTTTTCGGGCATGACAAGCCAGCGCCGGAGATATTCCACGAGGCTCTTCGTCTGCTGGGCGGCCCGGAGCCTGGGCGGACGCTGTTTGCCGGTGACACGCCCGCTTCCGACATTGCGGGTGCGAAGGCGATTGGCATGAGCACCGCGTGGGTGCGCCGGGGGCAGGGCTGGCCCGATGATCTCACTCCACCGGATCACCGAATCGACCACGTTGCAGAGCTTCGGCCCGTGCTGGGGCTATGACTCGGGTCTACAATGACCCGGTTGTTGCGGGGACATTACAGAATCGATCTCGAGTCCTGGCGCCCCGAGCCGGGTTCGCCGGGCACTTGTCTTAGGAGATGAAAATGGCTCTTGGAGTCGCAGTATTTGGAACTGGCCGGATAGGCGGCCGCTACATAGACGTTGTCAAACAGGCGCCTGGCGCAGAGCTCAAGGTTGTTGCAGAGCCGCGCGAGGAGCAGGTTGCGCCTCTCAAGAAGCAGCACCCGGAAGCTGAGTTCGTTGCTGACTACAAGCAGGCACTTGAACGGGACGACGTGGACGTAATCGTCGGCACTCTCCCGCACTGGCTGCATAAGCAGGCGGCCATAGACTCGGCGAACGCAGGCAAGCACATCTACCTTGAGAAGCCAATGGCCGTGACCCTGGCTGAGTGTGACGAGATGCTTGCCGCTGCACGGGCCAACAACGTCAAGATCATGACTGCCCACACCCAGCGCTACTTCCCAGTGGTGGCGATGATGAAGGAAGTTGTGGAATCGAAGCAACTGGGCGACCTGCTGATGGTCCACGATGTGTGGCACAAGCCGTATGAGCCGGAGAAGCGCCCCAAGTGGATGCTGGACCGCAAGCTGGGCGGCGGCATGGGCCAGATGGACGGCACCCACATGATTGACCGCACGCTGTGGATTGTCGGCAATGATGTCGCGACAGTGAGTGCCCAGGTTGGCGCATTTACGTATCCTGAGCTTCCCTGTGATGACACGTCGATGGCATTCATTCGCTGGAAGAGCGGTGTTGTCGCCACGCTGAGCCGGATCGCCTGGAAGACGGGCATCACCGAGTATGGCGCTGACTACTTCTTCACCAACGGCCAGGCGAAGTTCCGAATCGCCTATGGCAGTGCTGCTGACCAACAGACTGGCTTCTGGATTGGCACTGACGGCGAGTGGAAGAGCCAGCCTGTGGAGGAGAGAAACAGCTTCCTGGATGAGTTCTCAGACTTCGTGGCGGCGATCGCTCGCGGCGATGAGGACACGCCAATCCCGCAGATGCACGGCCGCAACGTTATGGAAGTCCTGGAGGCTACCGAGACATCGGCGCAGACGGGCCACGAGGTGGTCCTGGACAAGTAGCGCCGGCCGGTCGCTCCAACGTGTAACCCCAGCAGAAGAGGCGCCCGACAGGGCC
>JBBDMW010000060.1:0-10250 GCA_040878005.1 Dehalococcoidia bacterium | reverse complement strand
CCCCCCCGCCCCGCGACTGCGTAGGTTGGGGGCTTGGCTGTGAGCCAGCCTGTTCATGGCCGGGGCGGGTCAGTATTCTCCGTAGCCTGGAGCGCGTATGCAGGCGACCCAGTGGCCCGTGACAACTTCACGCAATTCAGGGACGATGTCTCTGCATTCGTCTATGGCCACGGGGCAGCGGGTGTGGAATACGCAGCCTGGTGGCGGGTTGGCCGGGCTGGGCATGTCCCCCTTGAGCACTATGCGCTCACGTTTCCGCTCAAGCAGGGGGTTGGGCATCGGGACGGCCGACAACAGCGCCTGGGTGTACGGGTGCAGTGGGTTGTCGTACAGCTCGTCCCGATCCGCTATCTCAACGATCCTCCCCAGGTACATCACCGCCACCCGGTTGCTGATGTGGCGCACCACCGAGAGGTCGTGGGCAATGAACAGGTACGCCAGGTTGAACTCCTCCTGCAGGTCCTGCAGAAGGTTGATTACCTGTGCCTGGATCGACACATCAAGCGCCGAAACTGGCTCGTCCAGAACCATCAGGCTTGGTCTTACCGCAAGGGCGCGGGCCACGCCGAGGCGCTGCCTCTGTCCGCCGCTGAACTCGTGCGGGTAGCGGTCAGCCATCGTCGGGCTCAGGCCCACGGTGTTGAACAGGTCTGCCACCTTCTCACGGTAGTCAGCCTTGTTCTCGTACAGCCTGTGGACGATCAGCGGCTCGCCCACGATGTTGCCGGCGGACATGCGCGGGTTCAGGGAGCCGTACGGGTCCTGGAATACCATGCCGAAGCGCCGGCGCGTGCGCCTCAGGTCTCCGCTCTTCAAGCCCGAGAGATTCTTGCCCTCGAAGATGATGTCCCCACTGGTTGGCTTCGTCAGCTGGATGATGGCGCGGCCGGTGGTCGTCTTGCCGGACCCGCTCTCGCCGACCAGCCCGAGCGTCTCGCCCGGGTTGATTGAGAAGCTCACTCCGTCAACGGCTTTCACCGCGCCCACCTTCCGCTGGATGATCAGGCCCCGGCTTATGGGGAAGTGGACCTTCAGGTCCCTCACATCAAGGAGCGGCCCGTCCCCTGCGCTGTAGGTCGAGGGCGCTGCCGGAGATTCTGCCGTCTGTATCAAGTGCTGATCCTCTCTGGCTCCGGGAGTTCCACCCTTTCATGCTCCCAGCATGCGGAGCGCTGCCCGACGCTGGTTTCGAGCAGGGGCGGGTCGTCAGTTGCGCAGTGCGGCACAGCCCATGCGCAGCGCGGGCGGAAGTCGCATCCGTCGGGCAGATCGGCCAGGTTCGGGATCTCGCCTTCGATGGGCCGCAGCCTGGTTCCTGATGGCTGGTCCAGCCGGGGGACGGAGTTGAGCAGCCCCACCGTGTACGGGTGCTTTGGGTGCCCGTAGATCTCCTCGGCGGTGCCCGTCTCCCTGATCCTCCCTGCATACATGACGTTGACCCGGTCTGCGTACCTTGCAACCACGCCAAGGTTGTGGGTGATGATGATCAGGGCGGTCCCGAGCCTGGTGGTGAGGTCCTTCATCAACTCCAGTATCTGGGCCTGGATGGTAACGTCCAGGGCGGTGGTCGCCTCGTCGGCGATGAGCAGGTCAGGATTGCAGCTCAGGGCAATGGCGATCATGATCCTCTGCCTCTGGCCGCCACTCATCTGGTGCGGGTAGTCGCTGAGCCTGGATTCCGGGTCTGGAATGCCAACCATCTCCAGCAGCTCACGCGCCCGCGTCATGGCCGCCCGGTGATTCATCTTGAGGTGAAGCTCAAGGGATTCAGTGAGCTGCCTGCCGATGGTGAGGACCGGGTTGAGCGATGTCATGGGCTCCTGGAAGATCATGCCGATGCGCCCGCCGCGGACCTGCCGCATCTGCGTGTCTGAAGCCCTCAGGAGATCCTGGCCGTCAAAGAGCACCTCTCCACCGACTATGCGGCCGGGCGGGTCCGGCACGAGGCGCATAAGCGAGAGAGCGGTCACGCTCTTGCCGCACCCGCTCTCGCCCACCAGCCCCAATGTCTCCCCTGCCTCCACGGTGAAGGACACATCGTCGACGGCCTTGATCACTCCTCCCGCTGTGAAGAAGTGGGTTTTCAGGTTGCGCACATCAAGCAGAGGGCCTGACCCTGGCGAACTGCCTGTCATTGTTACTCTCCCGGATTCCTAACTCCCAGGAAGCGAATGGCTTTCCTGGTGGTGGTTTGTCTCATGATGGCAGAGGGTCCCGTGTTGTGCTCATGCGTTCCTGGACAGGCGGCATGGTGAACGGCGGGCGTCCTACTGGTTCTCTTTCGCCAGCCGGTTTCTGAGCCTTGGGTCCAGGTGGTCACGCAGAGAGTCCCCGATCAGGACAACCGCAAGCACCAGCAAGGTCAGGAACACCCCAGGGAAGAACGAGATCCATATTGCAGTCTGCACTCTTCCATGACCGGCGGCGATGATGTTGCCCCAGCTTGGCGTGATTGGCGGCACTCCGGCGCCGAGGAAGCTCAGGCTTGCCTCAGCAAGAATTGTCGCTGCCAGCGTGAACGTGGCCTGCACCAGCACCAGTCCGAACGTGTTTGGCGCTATGTGCAGGAACAGTATGCGCGGCACGCCCGCGCCAATGGACCGGGCTGACTCAACGTACAGTGACTCACGCAGTGTAAGGACAGCACCCCTGACTAAGCGGATCTTGCTCGCCGTTCCCGTGATCGACAGGGCGATGATCACGTTTGTGATGCTGGGGCCCAACAGCGCAATCAGCGCCAACGCGAGCAAGATGGTCGGGAACGCGAGTAAGCCGTCCACGAAGCGCATGGCGATGTTGTCCAGTAAGCGCGAGTAGCCAATTACGAGCGCCACCACTGTGCCGATCACCGTGCTGATGGCCGTAACTGAGAAGCCCACGAGGAACGAGAGCCGCGTGCCGACTATCGTCCGGTCGAATACATCCCTGCCCAGGTGATCGGTTCCAAACCAGTGCTGTGCTGACGGGGCTTCAAGACGTTCCCGCGGCGCAGTTCTCTCGTAGTCCGTCCGCGTGAGCAACGGCGAGAATACGGCCAGGAACGTCATGATCACCAGTATGACGGTGGCTACCAGCACTATCGGCTCGCGTTTCAGCACGCCTGCTGCACCCGAAAGCGCCCGTTGCGCACGCTGCCGGGAGGACGGTGAAAGACGAACTACGGCGTCCGCTGCTGGGATGGTCGGGTTCAATACCGAATCCTCGGGTCTATGTAGGCGTAAAGAATGTCTACAAGGAGATTCACGAGCACGTATGAGGTCGCCACCACCATGAGCAACGCCTGGATGATGGGGTAGTCACGGCGAGATATGGATTCCACCAGCATCTTGCCCAGGCCAGGGATGTTGAAGACTGTCTCCGTGATCACAAACCCGGTCGCCAGGCTTGCGAGGGTGGCGCCGATGACCGTGACCACTGGTATGGATGCCGGCCTCAGGGCGTGACGCAGGAAGACCTTGAACTCGGCCACGCCCTTGGCGCGGGCGGTCCGTATGTAGTCTTCACGCAAGACCTCCAGCATTGCAGACCTGGTTATGCGCGATATGAACGCGGATGCCAGCACGCTGTTGACCATCACTGCCAGGAACATGCTGTGCAGGTGCTGGATAATTCCATCGCCTATGGGGCTGTAACCAAATACCGGGAACCACCCGAGGTTGACCGAGAATAGCCATATCAGGAGGATCGCGAGCCAGAAGCCGGGCATGGCGAAACCCAGGACTGCGAATACCATTAGCGACCGGTCGAGCGCAGCGCCCGCCCGCCACGCCGCGAGCATCCCGAGCGATACCCCGAGGAGCGTGGACAAGACCATCACCTGGATGCCCAGTGACAGAGTCGGCTGCAGGCGGGGCGCCATAAGTTCGGTTATCTCGCGCTGCGAGAATATGGAGGTGCCGAGGTCGCCCCGAAGCAAACGTCCGAACCACCTGCCCAACTGGATGTGGTACGGCTGGTCGAATCCCAACTGCTCCCGGATCTGCTCCAGCATCTCCGGCGAAGCTTCATCACCGCCGATGATCGCCGCAGGGTCACCGGGGGCAACGAACAGCAGAGAGAACGTGATGACTCCCACGATGATGATCACGGGAATCGATACGAGCAATCTCTGGGTTATGTAGATCCACATGCGGTGATCTCATTGCCAGGTCTGACGCGTGCCCTGGCGGCTAGCCATTCAGGAAACATTCGTTCCCACGCTCATGTATGTGAGGCGTTTGCGGTCATCCCGTGGGATGCATTTGCCATCTACGTGATGGTGGGTGCTGCGGCAGGCAAACAGCCGCCTGCCGCAGCACCCTGATCTACCAGCCGGGGCTAGTTTTCAAACCACTTGTCAAACGGATGCTGGGCGGCAGGCGAGCCTTCGACTATGCCCTGCATTCTTGACCGTGCGGCCCAGTGACTGAAGAACTCACCAACCTGGAGGAAGATGGCGTCTTCATAGAAGTACTCCTGGAATTCCTCCATGAGGCGGTCTATCTCAGCCTCATCGGTTTCACGGGCCAGGGCCTCCAGCAATTCCCGCTGGGATCCCTCAACGTCCTGGTACTTGTTGAACCAGGCGTCATATTGGAGTTCTCCAAAGCGGAGATGACCAACTGGTCCGGCCCGTACAGCTGAGCCGCTCCACGTGTGGAAGAACTCCCACAGGTTCGTGTCAGCGCGGCGGGTGACCATCGTCGCCCAGTCCATCGTCTGGTACTCAACGTCGAAGCCGATGTCTATCAGGACTTCCCGGCTGATTTGTGCAGCGCCGTGGGCCGGCTGGCGGTCCTGCGGGTCCATCAGGCGGACCCTAGTGCCGGCCAGGCCCAGGCCAGCGATGATCTCCGCAGCCTCATCCACTCTCTGGGCGTTGTAAAGGCCCTCTGATCCGGCGTCAGTCTCCCAGACCGTGCCGCACTGCATGAGAGACGGGCACAGGTTGTAGGAATCCTCATCGCCAGTAGCCAGGAGCAGGGCGGATTCATTGTCGTAGGCCATCACCAGTGCCCGGCGCGCCTCACGCTGGTCAAATGGCGTCTCAACGTGGTTGAAGTGTCCAAGCAGCCTGCTTGGCGGGTTCGCCACCAGCTGAACATCCGCGTGGTCCCGGAGCCTGGATGTCAGGTCAGCGGGGAACTCCTGGATCATGTCCACTTCGTCTGTTTCCAGGGCGGCCACACGTGTGGTCTGGTCTGACACCTCTATGTACACAATGCGGTCGAAGTATGCTGTGTGCGCTCCTGCCCAGCCGTCAGTCGGCTCGCTGCTGGGCGAGTAGTTGTCATAGCGCACTGCGGTCCAACGGTCTCCTGGGAGCCATTCCTCGAACTCATAGGGGCCGGTTCCAATCGGGTCGCCCGGAGCAGATTCCTGCTGGGACACAGCCGCCCACTCTTCCGTCACAATCAGCGGGGTGAAGTTCTGCGGGCCCAGAGCGTCCAGTACCAGGCCGGTCTGGCTCTCAAGGTTGATGGTGAAGGTGTAGTCGTCCTCCTTCTGAACGAATTCATCGAAGTTTTCAGGTCCGAACTCTGACCAGACCAACGCCAGCACC
The DNA here is from genome assembly GCA_040878005.1 of Dehalococcoidia bacterium. Classification (GTDB taxonomy): domain Bacteria; phylum Chloroflexota; class Dehalococcoidia; order Lucifugimonadales; family Lucifugimonadaceae; genus JBBDMW01. The sequence goes on along the minus strand of JBBDMW010000060.1, from coordinate 4,708 downwards.
GGGGCGCCCTCTTTCTGGCGGTCGAGTGTCGCTATCACCTGGTCGGTGGTCAGTGGCGTGCCATCGTGGAACGCCACGCCTTCCCTGATCTTGAAGGTCCATGTCAGGCCGTCATCGCTGGTGTCCCAGCTTTCCAGGAGCAGCATGCCGAGGCCCCAGTCATCAGTCTGGCCGACCAGTCCTTCCAGGATGGTCCATGCCACGTTGGCCGTGCCTGATGCCGTGGTCCACAGCGGGTCAAAGCTCTGCACGCTTCCCGTCGAAGCAATTCTCAACTCGCCGCCCATCTGCCCGTTTCCAGAGGGAGGCATGGTCGCCGTTGGGTCTGTGCCTGGCGTAGCCGTGGCAGTGGTCGGCGTTTCCGTCGGTGAAGTCCCCGGCTCAGAAGTCGCCGTGGGATCCGAACTCGTCGGCGTGTTCGTCGGATCAGATCCGGCCGACGTTGTAGGCGTTGGCTCGTCTCCTCCGCACGCTATCGCAATAACAACCAGTCCAGCCAGTAGCGGGACCAGTATCCTTGGTAGCCTTGTCACGGTAATTCCTCCGATTGAGAGCGCCGCACAGTCAGTGTGGGGCCTGCCGTGCAATAAGGAGTTGCGCCGGTAGCGAAGAGTCGTTAGGCGGCGGCCAACACCTGTGAGGAGGGGAGTTAACTACCAAATGGTTCTATGTGTCAACACAAAGTTGCCATCTTGGTGCAACATTGCGTATTTCGTAACAATGTTGTGATTTGTTTCACACATGTTGCATTGTAGGGAGCAGGCCTGTACATCATGGCGAGGATGGGGGGCTTATCCGGCTGGCCGCCCCCTGTCTCATAAACGAGGACCAGGTTGACGCTAGACGCGATTCTGTTTGATTTTGATGACACCCTGTCGGCAGAGGATGAGTCTGTGGCGACTGCGTTCCTTGCCGTGGGCGAACTGGCCAGGCAGCAGAGCGGTGTTGATCCTGAACGGCTCATTAATGCGTTGAGACAGCGCGCCGGAGAGATGTGGCGCGGGTCGCCGTTCATTGGCTACTGCCGCTCCATAGGCTTCAGCTCGTGGGAAGGGTTGGGCGGGCTATTCGACGGCAGCCACTCCAATGCCCCGGGACTGGTGGAATGGATACCGGATTACCGGCATGGAGCCTGGGTGCAGGCGCTGGCGGCGGTTGGTATACAGGATGAAGCGTTCGCCGATGAACTGGCCGCTGCATTTGTTGAGCAGGGCAGCGGGCCTCATGTCCCGTATCCTGACGCCGAGCAGACCCTGACCGAATTGGCGGGACACTGCCGGATGGCTATAGTCACGAACGGCTTTCCGTCTGTCCAGCGCACGAAGGTTGAAAAATGCGGACTTGGTCATTTTTTCGAGGCGGTCGTGGTGTCAGGCGACATTGAAATCGGGGTGGGGAAGCCTGACCCGAGGCCATTTTTGTCAGCGCTGGAAGCCCTCGGCGCAGATCCGTCCCGCACAGCGATGATCGGCAATAGCCTCACCAATGATGTTGCCGGCGCCCAGAAATTGGGACTTCACGCCATTTGGGTCAACCGTACCGATGAGAACCCAGGTGAGGCCCGGCCAGATGCCGAGATAAGCAGCTTGAGTGAACTGCCAGGGCTGCTCTACGAACGAGGCTTACTAATCCGCAGCACGGCACGCCACAGGTCGTAGAGCGCCCTGTCGTACATTGCGGCCTGGTCGCCGGCTGTGTTCACCCGCACCACTGCGTCCGCCTCATCATCCCGGACAGGCTGCCATGCGCCGCGTTGTCGCTGGTAGACCTCCGGCCTGCCTTCTGACTCCGACGTGTCTGATGCGTATCGCTGCTCCAGTCGGGCGATTGTCTCGGCTTCCTCAAGCGAGCATTCGATAATCACTACCGGGACGCCATAGCGCCGACCTACGTCAGCTGCACTCTTCCGGTGCCTGCGGCGCAGAAAGGTGCCGTCCATGATCACCGGCAGTCCCTGGCTGAGGATGCGCGCTCCCCGGTTCTCCAACTCACGGTAGGTCCGGTGGGACATTTGCTCAGAGTAGATGCCCGCCGCCACGCCATCGCCGGTCTTCGCCGCCGGGTCCAGCCCTGCCAGCAGTTTTCGTATCACATCTGTCTGGAAGTGTTCGATGCCCCAGCGCTCTGCGACCAGGCGGGCAACCGTGGACTTTCCGCTGCCGGTTGGTCCCGCCATGATGAACAGCGCCTGTGGCCTGTCACGTCCGGCGATGGACTCTGCCAGTTCTGCGTAACTTTGCGCTTCGGCTGCTTCCGGCTTCGTTGATGACGCCGGCTGGTCTCCAGCGATCAGGCCGTTGATCAGGCACCGGACCATGGCCCGGTACGCCATGTAGAACGGCAGGAGCGGGCGCACTCCCTGGTCGCCTCCCGCCTTCACGTACTCGTCCACGAAGGCGTCTGCCAGGTCTTGCCGGCCCATGTGCTCCAGGTCCATGGCCATGAATGCGATGTCTGCCGCCGGGTCTATGAAGCGGAGGCTGTCGTTGAACTCGATGCAGTCGATGACCTGCACCTTTATGCCATCCGGCGAACTGGAGTCGTTCTCCAGGAACACGTTTCCTGCATGCAGGTCGCCGTGGCATTCACGGATTCGCCTTGATGCGAACCTTGCGTGGAAGAGTGGCCTGCGCACGTCCAGGAAGGCCTTCGAGTACGCCCGCACGTCAGCCAGGGTTGCATCATCCGTGAACCTGCCCGATGCCTGCGCTGCGCGCTCCACGTTATCCAGCACCAGGTCACTTACCATCGGGTGAGAGCCGAACCCGGGAGCTTCCGGCGCTTGCGCCGCCCGGCCGTGGAACTGCGCGATCACCCTGGCGATGTGCCGTACGGCCGCTTCGCCAGCGAGCCCGGATCGGACCAGGGTGCTGAGCGTGCGGTCTGGGGGCAGGTGACGCATCTTCAGTGCGTATTCAACTGTTGTGCCCGGCCCGCCTATCGAATAGGCGCCGTTGTCGTCCCGACGCACCTCTTCAACGCCAAGGTGCACGTCATCAGTCAGGCGGCGGTTTAGCTCCAACTCTCGAAACGTGTAGTCCCGGCGCAGCTCAAGCGTTGTAAAGTTGCAAAAGCCGAAGTCGACCGGCTTCTTCACCTTGTAGACGTACTCGCCTGCCATGAACAGGTTTGAGATGTGTGTCTCCACCATCTCAACGCTGGCGGGCCGGTCCGGATATGCGTCGGGGCGCTGCAACGCGGATACCAGCGCAGCCCTGTCATCCGACGGTGCCTCGTGGGTCATTTCGGTTGCCTCACGGCGCGGCCATGGCTTCGGTTCGCTCCCGGTTCACGTCACCAAGGTCTCCAGTATGCGCCGCATCGTTGATGGAGTTGACCGTCCAGCCGTCCCTGCCAAACCTGAACCGCGAGATGGATGTGTTGTCCAACTGCATGCGGCGGATGAATCCCTGGTCAAACCCCATGATGTAGTGGAACAGGCACCGCAGAGAGTGGCCATGCGCCACTACGGCGATCCGGTGGCTGCCGGGGCGGTCCGCCCTTCCCGGGTTGTACAGAATCTCGTCCTCCAACCAGTTCGATATTCTGCGCTCAACTGCCCTTTCTGATTCGCCGTCAGCCGGCTGAAACCACTTGCCCTTCTCCGACCTCATCAGCGTCACTTCAGGCGTCATCACGTCTTCAAGCGGCATGCCGCGCCATGCCGGGATCTGCTGCTCAATGATGTGATCTATGCGTTCGAACTTTGCGCTCTCCAGCTTCATGCCCTTGAGCATGCCCTCGGTCGTCTGTACCGCACGAACCAGGGATGAGGAGTAGATCCGCTCGAACGTGACGCCCTCGCGTGCCAGCCGCCTGCCCAGCGCCAACGCCTGCTGGTGACCGCGCTCTGTCATGGGAGCGTCGAAGTTCTTGCCGGCGGCCAGCCCAACTGCGACGTTGGACTCGGACTCGCCGTGGCGTATGAAGTAGAGGTTGAACTCCACGTCCTGGTTTACCACCCTGTGTTTTTTCCTCCTGCAGTGGCCGCTGAAATCAGCCTGCCTTTATACATGCTGTGCGTTAATTCGTCTTGTAGGCGGCTCGGTTTTTGTGTGTACTCACCTGCGGCTCGGACAATGTGGCGGCTCGGTAACGGACGCACTGCCGTGCGTCCCAACGTGAACACGTAGGTTTTGGGCGCGTGGCATCTTCGCCATGTGACGTTTTCCCCGTTTCTTTTATTTTGCTGGTTTGGTTCGTGGTCTGGCGTGAACTGGCTATTGATTACCTTTCGTGGTGATCGTCCGGCGCGGGCCGGCTGCTGCTGATTTGTTCCGGCGGCTGGTGCATGTCCTGGTGGGGCTGCGGCCGCTGGCGGCAGATGCGGATTTTGTTTTGGGAGCCTGGTGTGCCTGCCCGTTGTGCGGGCGCTTGCTCACCAAACTAAACAGGCGCACATGGTTTACATCCTGTTATGGGCGGCTCCTCGTCCCTGTTGAGCAGGGAAGCTGAGGGTTGGCCGCGGACAGCCCTTACTGGGCCGTTGTCGGTCAGGGGAGTGAGACGGCTGCTCATTGGCTTGAGACCTGGTCACCCCACCTCGTCCCACCACCCATGAAGAGGGACGGAGATTTTGTACCGGGGTGTGCCGCCTGCACTGATCTTCTCTTTGTCTGGGACCGTTTAACGACTGGCCGCACCTGGGTGCGTGTGTGGGCCTTTCGCCCGCCGTGCCTTTGCAGGCATTGCGGGTGAGCCGTTTGCG
>JBBDMW010000059.1:0-11029 GCA_040878005.1 Dehalococcoidia bacterium | reverse complement strand
TGAGATGGACAATGTTACAACGTGATTGGATGTATGGCTGTTGATGATGTTGGCTGACGGGCGGTATAGGATGAGCCGATGACTGCACGATGGCGTGTTGGCCGAGGCAAGGCAGCCCTGACGTGACACATGGCGATATTGAGGTTCGGAGGACGCTGCCGGGGGAGAGGCCGGAGGCGGCCCGTGTGCTTTGCGAGGCGTTTTCAAGCAGCCCGGCAACGATGGAGATGTTCGGGTCATCGATACCCGTGCCAGCACGCCGGATGAGGCGGCTGTATGAGGCGACGTTGAGCGATTCGGGCGGCACGACATTGGTGGCGATGGATCGGGCAGGGCAGATCGTGGGCGTGTTGCACCATGCCGACGCCCCAAAGTGCGAGCCCACCGGGTTGGAAGCGGTACGTCTCGCAGTAGCCGCGGTCCGGTCGCTGGGGCTGAGGTTCCTTCGGGCGGGCGCCCTGTTCAGGCAGACGGCCAAGCGGCACCCGCAGTGGCCGCACCGGCACCTGGTGGTGCTGGGCGTTCCGCCATCGCACCAGCGGCAGGGCATTGGCGGCCTGATGCTGACCCGGTTCGTGGAACAGGCAGACGCAGATGGCGTGTCGTGCTACCTGGAGACGGACACAGCCGGGGCAATGGACCTTTATGAGCGCCACGGGTTTCGCACCGTGGCGTCTGATGATGTGGGGTCCGTGACGTTCCGGTACATGTGGCGCTATGCCGGTGGGTGAGATGTTTGGGCAGTAATTTTGTTGTCAGGCGGCCGGTGCTTTTTGATGATGGACGGATAGGAGCCGCTCCGCTCCACTCATCAACTCATCAATGATTTCCGTGGCTGGTTGGACCTGCCTGACCGCACCGACGGACTGGCCAGCGTAAAGGGCCATCGCCTCCACTTCGCCAGTGGTGTGTGTGTTGGGACAGACGACGGACAGGCGTGGCACCTCAAGGGTTTCGGGGCCGATCTGCATCTGGCCGACTGTATCGCCCTGAAATGCCCTGGCAGCCTCAAGACTGGACCTCAGGACGCGGTGCGGCTCAGGGCCGTTGGGCCACATGACCGAGAACTCATCCGTGAGGACGGTGTCCTGTGGTTCAGCATTGATGAGGGCCTGCTTGTACGCAGGATGGGCCGCAGACTCTTCACTGGCGTTGAGGCGGGTGCCGATCCGCACGGCGTCTGCGCCAGCGGCGAATGCAGCGGCGACACTCCGGGGCGAACCAAGGCCTCCGGCAGCGACAACCGGCACGTCCACTTCATCCAGAACGCCCGTGAGGAGCGGGAAGAGTGCTACCTGGCCGCGCACCCGGCCGCCGGCCTCAATGCCCTGGACGATTATGAAGTCGCAGCCGGCGTCGGCCGCTGCGCGGCCCTCCCGGACGGAACCCACCTGCCACGACGCGATCGCACCTCCGCTGTGGACGACATCGATCAATGCGGGGTCAGGATCGCCGTAGTAGAAATCAATGATGCGGGCCTTCTGAACGGCGACGTCGAGGCAGTCACGGTCGAAGAAGGGCATGAGGAACGTAACGCCGAAGACGCCGCTGGTGCGCTGGGCTATGTCATCCAGGGTGGCCGATACGATTTGCGGCGGCATGGCCTGGAGAGGCAGCATTCCCACGCCGCCGGCGTTGGCAACAGCGGCGACGAGGGCGGGAGTGGTGACGGCGCCCATGGGCGCCTGCTGGAACGGGATGTCACAGCCGACGAGCCCGGTGAAGCGGGTGGCTAGCATGATGGCCTCCAGTGCCCGGCTGACGCGCGTCCGGGCGTACCGCACTGGTATTCGGTTGTTGTCCGGGTGAGGCGACACAGGATGTTGCGGCATGGTAATGCATGATGGGCCGTATGCCTATCCTCCGGGCAGTGGGACCGATACGTACCTATAATTGGCGGTCGAGTATGGCCGCCAAAGCTTTGACGGCAGGACGTGCGTTGTGGCCGGTTGGGCGCGCCTGGCGAGTGACAAGACAAGAACTGATTACGGGAGAGATACGTGACGAGAATCCTGGGACCGCGTGATGAGAGCCGTTACTTCTGGCGCGAAGGGGAGGAATCAGAGTCGTCTCTTGCTGCTCTTGCGGCTGCCCCGTTTGCCCTGCCTGGCGACCGGAAGCAGTACCTGCAGGACCGGAATGCCAACGTCAGCCATGTGAAACTCACCGTGCGGTTCGACCTGGACAATAAGCAGGTGATCGGGCTGGCTGAACTGACACTCTCCCCGATCATCGATGGCGTACACCGGGTTGAGTTGGACTCCGTGGACACTGCGGTCAACTCGGTGAAGCTGGACGGCCAGGGGTTGGACTTCGCTGTCACAGGCAAAAGGCTGATCGTTGAACTGCCAAGGCAGTTTGATGCAGGCAACGACTTCACGCTGGCGGTGGACTACGTGGCCACGCCGCAGCGGGGCATCTACTTCACCGGGCCGGACGACGGATACCCCGACAAACCGGTGCAGATATGGACGCAGGGCCAGGACACGGACAACCACCACTGGTTCCCCTGCATCGACGAGCCAAAGGGCCGGCTGACCAGCGAGATCATCGCCACAGTGCCCGCGGACTGGACAGCGGTGTCGAACGGCCGGCTGGTGGGCGAGTCGGAGGATGGCGGGGAGCGCACGTTCCACTGGCTTCAGGACAAGCCACATGCCACGTACCTGATCACGCTGGCAGCGGGGAAGCTGTCACGCGTGGTCCTGCAGGACCAGGACCCGGTCATAGATTTCTACTGTGAGCCAGGCAGGGAAGAAGACGGGCGGCGGGCGTTTGGCAACACGCCCGCGATGATAAAGCTCTACGAGGAACTGTTTGGCGAGCCGTACCCGTGGGACAAGTACACGCAGGTAGCGGTGCAGGACTTCATCTTCGGCGGCATGGAGAACACGTCTGCCACCACCCAGACGGACCTGACGCTTCACGATGAACGCGCCCACCTCGACTTCTCATCTGATTTCCTGGTGTCGCACGAGGCGGTGCACCAGTGGTTCGGTGACCTGCTGACGTGCCGCGAGTGGGCGCACGGATGGCTGAACGAAGGGTTCGCCACGTATTTCGAAGCGGTATGGAACCAGCACCACCTGGGCGAGGACGAATACCTGTACGAGATCCTGATGATGTCGAGGGGTTACCAGTCGGAACGGTACCAGCGGCCAATAGTGCAGCGCACGTACAACCGGCCGGTGGATATATTCGACCGGCACCTTTACGAGAAGGGCGGCCTGGTGCTGCACATGCTGCGCCGGGAGCTTGGCGACAAGCTGTTCTTCAAGACGGTCCGCCACTATGTGCAGAAGCACAAGGGCACGAATGTGCTGACAGTGGACCTGCAGCGTGCCGTGGAAGAGGTGACCGGGCGAAACCTGGACTGGTTCTTTGACCAGTGGGTGTTCAGCTCCGGACACCCGAACTTCAAGGTCAGCTATTCGTGGGACGAGGACACGAAGCTGGCCACGGTAAACGTGCGCCAGTCGCAGAATGCAGCGTTCAGGGCCAACGTGGACGTGGCGTTCGAGACATCCGAGGGCCGGCAGGTCTTCAGGGCGAAGCTGACGGAAAAGGAACATGCGCTGACGTATGTCCTCAAAGACCGGCCCAAGATGGTGCAGTTCGATCCCGGATACAGCGTCGTGAAGTCGCTGGACTTCACGAAGTCAAAGGACCTGCTCATATACCAGCTTGAGAACGATTCGGACGTTGTGGGCCGAGTGGAAGCGGCACAGGGGCTGGCCAAGCAGACGTCGCCGGACGCCATCGAAGCGCTCAAGAAAGCTGTGAACGGCGACACGTTCTGGGGCGTGCAGGTGACTGCGGCCAGGGCGCTGGGAGATATTCGAACAGAGGCGGCCCGTGACGCCCTTATAGAGTCAGCCGGGGTCGAGCACCCGAAGGCGCGGCGAGGCGTGGCGGAGGCGCTGGGCAACTTCAAGGACGAGAGGGCGGCGGATGCGCTATCTGACCTGATTCGCGACGACCCAAGCTACTACGTGGCATCCACGGCAGCGGCCAGCCTGGGGAAGACAAAGGCAGACAAGGCCTACGGCGTGCTGCTGGGCGCGTTGGACCGGGATTCGCACATGGAGGCGATCCGTGCAGGTGCGCTGTCGGGCCTGGCTGAGCTTAGAACGACTGACCGGAGCGATGAGGCCCGCGAGGTTGCGTCCGGCTGGAGCGAGTATGGCCGGCCACAGCGTGCTCGTGAGGCGGCCGTGGCGGCGCTGGGCAGGCTGAGCGATGAGAAGGACGACCGGTCGGTGGAGCACCTGGTAGACCTGCTGGACGACCGCTGGTACCGGGTTCGGCTGTACGCGGTGGGAGCGTTGCAGCGGCTGAAGGCGCCGGCGGCAATACCGGCGCTGCAGCGGCTGGTGGACCGCGAGTTGGACGGTCGAATCATCCGAAGCGCCCGCGAGGCGATCAAGGGCATCCGCGAAGGCAAGTCGGCTCCTGACGATGTGAACAAGCTGCGTGATGACCTTTCGAAGCTGGAAGACGAAAACCGTGGCCTCAAGGAACGCCTTGAGAAGCTGGAGCAGGGGCTGGACCGTGTGGGCGGCAGCAACGGCGCTGGCGCTACGACTAATCAGCCGGCAGAAGCAAAGGCCGAGGCTGCGAAGAAGTAGGCGCCGAAGTGGTGTTTGAGTATCCCGCTGTTCTAGAACCTGATGACAATGACACGGTCATGGTTTGGTTTCCGGACATGCCGGGTGCAGTTACGTTCGGTGACGATGATGATGAGGCGCGGGCCTATGGCGTGGGAGCGTTGATCACCGTAACGTCGGCTCGGATGGATAGTGGCAAGGACATTCCAGAGCCGAGTCAGCCTGTCACCGGCCAACCCACCGTTACGCTGCCGTCCCTGGTCGCCTCCAAGGTGCTGCTTTACAAAACCATGCGTGAGGAAGGCATTAGCAAGGCCAAACTGGCACGCCTTCTGGGCAAGGCGCCAAATCATGTGCAGCGCCTACTGGACGTGCTCCATAAATCGCATCATGAGCAACTGGACGAGGCAATGGCTGTGTTGGGGCGACGGCTGGTTGTGAGCGCCGAACCTGCCCCTGTTATGCGCCGGACGGCATGAGGATGGATTCTGCAGTTGTATTACAGCGTGGAGCCATCACCATGGGTGACCGCGCCGTTACGGGACTTGCAGGCCGCTGGTAAGGTCACTGGGAATTGACCTCAAGCAGCCCCAGGCTGACGAGTGCAGGTAGACCGGCGTGAGATCTGTTGGCGCGATAGCTTTATTCCTGTTCGTCCTGGTGCTCGTGATAACGCAGAGCCCCAGGTTGATGGACCGCGTCGAAGACACATTCTCTCCAGATGAAGAGGTTGTGATTCACGGCCCTGCAACCGGCAGGGTTCCGAATGATGGCGCTTCCGCGCGGTCCGTGCCCAAATCGGAGCTGACCATTGCTGACCTGAAGCTGCACGCCCTCAGCCTGATCAACGAAGACCGGCGCATACATGGGGTTGAGCCAGTCTTCATGGGCACCAACAATGCAGCGCAGTCGCACGCCGATGACATGCTGGCGGGTACGTACCTGGGCCACTGGTGGATGGATGGCCGAAAGCCCTACATGGTTTATTCGGAGTTGGGTGGCGATAGCTACGTTTCGGAGAATGCTGCGAGGAGTGGGTTTTCACAGCGGGAATACGCAGAGCATTGCAATGAGATCAGGGTCAGGTGCGAAGAGGTTGACCCGTATGATGCCATCCAGAACCTTCAACACCTCATGGTGTACGACGATGCTTCGTCAGACTGGGGGCACCGGGACAATATTGTCAATCCCGGCCACAGGAAGGTGAACATTGGCGTCGCGTACTCTGATCACTTTCTCGCACTGGTTCAGCACTTTGAAGGCGGCTCGGTGACAGCTTTCTCATCTCCGTCCCTGGAGGATGGAGAACTGCGGTTGGAGGCCAGGATCAACGAGCCAGACGTTCGGCTTCATGATGCCGTGGTTGTTCACTGGGAGCCTGTGCCACAGCGGCGAAGCACCGATTCAATAGAGGAGCTTAAGAGCTACTGCGTTGGAGGAGATTTCAGTGAGGACTGCGGCGATCCGGTGGCCGTAATCCTGCCTCCCCCACCGGAAGGACATTACTACGAGAGCCTCGACTCGTACGATGTCGTGGCGGACCGTTGGACGGCTACGAACACCCGCATTGAGATAGTGGCTGACCTGGGAGAGCTCGCTGGTAGCCCCGGCATGTATACCGTGACATTGCTCCGGGATACCGGGTCGACTTTCAGCGCCGAGCTTCTACTCCAACTGACCGTGCCGGTGGAGTAGGCAGGCGGCGGCTGTCGCACCTGCCTACTCCGCTTTGCGTGTGCTTGGGCCGTGTCGTATCGACCCATCCCAACAGCGTTATTCGGCAGACATGGCCATCTGCTGCAACTCTTCGAACGTCGCCGTGTTGCTCGTCAATAGAGCGACGACATCACCCTGAGCCCATACGAGGCTCCTGGTGGCGCCGTCTTCGTGGCGGAACCCCTCCAACCCATCCATGCCGGTCACAGGCGAATCACTGTGCAATTCCGCAGGAATACCACCAACCTGCACCCGCTGCCGAAGGTAGATGTACTCTTCGTCGCCCTCCTGCCAATCTTCGGGGCGCCATAGCTGGTGACAGTCATCGCCCTCCTCTGATCGTTGCATGCTGGCATATCCGCCAGGCACGTCATCGAAACCCAGGAGCAGAGAGCTATTGCATCCGTCGGCGGGGGCAGGTCCCTCCGTGGAACCTTCGGGTGGCGCGAAATCAAACTGCTGGTCTGCGATGTCCTGGTTGTAGTCCAGGGCAGTGATGTCGACGGTTGTGAAGTGTCCGCCCATCCTGTCGTCTATCTCGTTCCGTAGTCCCCACATGAGTTCCGGGTCGATCCACGCCCGGGACACTCTGCCGACCGACGTGCCATCCTCCAGGTACTCGGTGAGCTTGATGATGTCAGTACGCCTTCCAAGGATGGTTTCCTCGCCGTCGAGTGAGACATCAGCATTGGGGCTATCTGCCCATGCCTCAATCAGAGTGTCGACATCAGGCATATACAGCGGGCCGATCAGGTAGGACAGTGAGAGCGCGATTGGGCCGTCGGAAAGCTGTTCGGGTGAATGCTGACGCAGATCTACACGATTGTCGTAGCGCTGCAAGCCCTCACTGTTGACCACTGTAGTTGTTTCACCAGCACCAAGTGACGGCAGGACAAACTCCCTGTCCTGCCGCAGGCGATCAGGCGCCTCGTACCACCACTGTTGGACTTCCCTGTAGTTGGAATCGAAGTTTGGCAGGTCACTGTCTGCTTCCTGGTTCTCTATGGATATGACCAGTTCAGTGAAGAAAGACTCAGGGACTTCTATGTCCGGAGCCGGCGGGGCTTCAGCCGTTGGGGAATTGGAAGCGGAGGGCTGAGTTGGCTCAACAGTGGGAGTTGGCCCTGGATCAGAGCTGCAGCCGATAAGGAAGGCGACGCACAGCGAGAAGGCGATGGCTGCCAACGGAGAGCGCCTGAGCCTGGTGCGGAGGTCACGGCGGACCGTGTTGTAGTGCATTAATCATCCGTTCAGCAAATTTGGTCATTGGATCGTTGGGGTCAGAGAGTTGTACGAGGGGAAGGCCGGGTGCGATTCCGGAACAGCCAATCCACGTGAGTGGGAATCGCCTTCCGTTGCCGGGCCACATGCGAGATGCTTGCCGGCAGAACGCTGCCTCCTGTTCCACCCTAGCATTGCAGGGCGCGGCCAGCCTGTTCCCGGATTACCGGATCATTACGCCCTCGACAGGTGGATGGGCGGCCGGGTGGGCCGCGGATGAGGCGTGGGTTGAGTGCTGGCGCGGGCGTTATGAACCTGCGTTGCCCTGGCGGAGAGGCTTTGGGTGCAGGCCCTCAAAAAGTGGCATCTCCTGCCTGTTGTGCAGCGAATCCGGCGGGCGGATAATTTACTGGCCGGTTTGCTTACCGACGTCATTTTTTGACACTTTAGGCGGTGGTTTAGGGCGCGTGGCGCCTCACCCACTGGCCAGGAAAACTTAAACGAGGCACTTCGCCTTTCCTCCAATGGCCATCAGGCCGGTACGACGCCTCTCACGCCCTGTGAGGGGCTTTTCGCGTCCCGGACCTTTAGGCGTCCTTTCTCACCCGCAATACCGGCGATATTCACTTGCCGCGCTGCTGGCGTTCACCGCGTTTGCCCTGCAGATGTTCCTGCGCGGCTGGCTGGTGCTGGATCTCACGCACTCGCCATTCATGGTGTCGCTCGTGCCGGCGCTCGTGATGCTGCCGATGCTGGTGTTCACGCTGGTGGGAGGCGAACTGGCTGACAGGTTTAACCGGCAGCGCCTGGTGTTGCTGGGCGATGCCGCTGCGGCCGCCTGGTATACGGGGCTGGCTGTGCTGATCCTCACAGGCGTGGTACAGGCGTGGCACGTGCTGGCACTGACAGCAGCACAGGGCGTAACAGGAGCCCTGGCCGGTCCGGCTCGCCAGGCCTTGATTGCAGAACTGGTGCCATCAGAAGAGCAGCGTCACGCCATTGGCCTGTCGCCAATGATGTTCAACGTGTCCCAGATTATTGGACCCGTGATCGGCGGAGCGATAGTCGTGATGATGAGCATGGGCGCTGCGTCCGTGGTCGCGGTGGTGCTCATCATTCCCGCTCTGCCGATGTACGCGCTGCTTAAGCCGGTCACGGCGGTGACTGTGAAGCGGGGCGGGTCCATGCTCCTGAACGTGAAGAACGGGATACGTTACGTTGCCGCTCACCCAACACTGCGCTGGCTGCTGCTGGGCGGGGCGGTGATTGTGCTGACCGTGAACTCGTGGGGTGCGCTGTTCCCATCGCTGGCTGAAGAAGTGCTGAACCGCGGGGCGGTGGGGCTGGCGACGATACAGATGGCCGTGGGCATTGGCGCTGTGCTGGGCACGCTGGTTTCAGTGCTGCTGTCGAACCGGCTTGGCGATGGGCCGTTGGAAGTCGGGTCAGGCTTTGTATTCGCCGGCCTGGTGTTGGCTTTTGCGTTCTCAACGGTTTTCCCGTTGTCGGTGGTGCTGGCAGCTCTTGCCGCGCTCGCCGGCACGACGTTCTTTGTGACGAACATGACTGCCATGCAGATGACTGCGGACCCGGAGTACCGGGGCCGCGTGGTCAGTGTGCGGTTCGTGATGTTCGGCCTGAACCCGTTGGGCATGTTGGCGATGGGCGCGGCAGCGGAGAGCCTGGGCGTGCAGTGGGCGCTCGGGATCTTCGCTGTGCTGGGCGCCCTGCTGTTCATGGGCGTTCAGCTTGCGTTCCGCCCGCGGGTCATGCCTGCGGTCTCCGCACCGGTGCTAACCAAGCCACCGGTCCCGGCGCCGCAGGGCGGGTCTGAGTAGCCGGTTCCAACCGGCTGCCCACATGAATACGTCCGTCTTCTTCCGTCTTCTTCCTTCTTCTTCTTTGACCTTCCTGTAGCCGGCGCCACCTGGCCGGCTCAGCATTCCTTTTGAGAGGCAGGGCCTTAAGTGGCGCTCAGCGCGTTCGCTTTTCCAGCGTTCAGGGTTTTCGCGGCCGCACAGTTTGTCAGCTTCACCGTCCTTACAGTGCAGATCATTGTCAGGAGTTGGATGGTGCAGGAGCTTACCGGCTCACCGTTTCTCGTGGCACTGGTGCCATCGCTGCACCTGTTGCCCACGCTTGCGCTTGGCTTCTTCGGCGGCGAACTGGCGGACCGGTTCGACCGCCGGAAGATCGTGTTCTGGTGCGAGGCAGCGCTGATCGCATCGTACGTCTCGCTGGCCTTACTGGTCGTGACAGGCGTTGCGGAGGCGTGGCACGTGCTTGCGACTACCGCGGTGATTGGCGTGGCGTACGCGCTGGCCAGTCCAGCCCGCCAGGCGTTGCTGACCGATGTTGTGCCACCGCAGATCCAGCGGCGGGCCATTGGTTCATACATGCTGGTAATTCACCTCACGCTGCTGGCCGCCCCGGCGTTGGGCGGCACATTGCTCACAATGCATGGCATTGGGGCAGCGCTGATGTTCAGCGCCCTGCTGGCCGTGCCGTTCGCATTCCTGAACCTGCGGTTCACGCCGTTGGCCGCACCCATACGTGCCGGAGCGCAGGGGAAGCTGATCAAGAACCTGGTAGCAGGCGTGGGGTACATCCGCAGTGATCCGTCGATGCGGTCGATGTTCCTCGGCCTGCTGGTCATGGTCCTGTTCGTGAATACCTGGGGAGCGATGTTCCCAACGATTGCCCAAGATGTGCTGGGACAGGGCGCTGCCGGGTTGAGCGGCCTGACCATGGCGCTGGGTGCGGGCGCGATCATCGGTGCGATCCTGGCGGTGTTCCTTGAAGGCAGGATGCCGGACGCGTGGCAGCAGTTCGGCGCTGCGCTCCTGTTCGCCGGGTTGGTGGCTCTCCTGGCGGTGTCCACATCATTCCCGGTGTCGCTGGCCATCACGGTGGCGGCCTCGGCTGCGGGCGCTCCGTTTTTCATCAACAACATGATCGCCACGCAGGTGGGGGCTGCCGACGGGTTCCGTTCCCGCGTGGTCAGTGTGCGGTATGTGGTGCTGGCCATCCAGCCAGTGGGCATGATGGCCGTGGGGGCTGCCGCAGAAATGGTGGGGCCGCAACTGGCGCTTGGCGGCTCGGCTGTCATCGGCGCTGTCCTGGTTGGGCTGATTGCCGTTGCTGGTGGCGTGCCGATGAGAGCGGGGCGACCGGTCGAGGCACAACCCGCGCCGGTGGAGGCAGAGGCTGTGCCCGCAATACTTGTGCCGCAAGGTGGCTCGGACTAGGCTCAAGACTCATTGATCAGAGCCAGAAGATGACGATGGCTGCGATGCAGATCGCGGAGAAGAAGGTGTGGGCGCGCGCTCAGCCGCTCGCGTCGGCGAAAGATTCGGTTCGCAGCGATCCAACGGGTCGATAAGCGTTCATGAGCACGCCCGAGGACGCGGCTTTCGTGCTGACGAGAGCGAGTTCGCGCGGGTCAGCACTGTCCGAAAAGAAGCGTTTGCCCCGGCCCAGCAAGA
>JBBDMW010000058.1:0-53698 GCA_040878005.1 Dehalococcoidia bacterium | reverse complement strand
CCAGGCTCCCAAAACAAAATCCGCATCTGCCGCCAGCGGCCGCAGCCCCATGAGGACTGCACCAGCCGCCGGAACAAATCAGCAGCAGCCGACACGCGCCGGACCACTACCACGAAGGTCATCAATAGCCGCTTCACGCCAGACCACGAACCAAACCAACAAAATAAAAGAAGTTGAAATGAAACGTCATGCGACGACGACCCCACGCGCCCCCTGATCTCGCGCCCCTCCGCACCAAAATCAAAACTGCCTGTCACCAGCCGTTGACACGTGACACAGCCCTCCATAACATTCAGTTGGCAGTCGGGATGGTGGACTGCTAACAGTCTGCACAACTGGCTGCTAACTGATATATCCCAGGGCGGAAAACCGGACACCACGTGCTCCGGCCGCTTAAATTACGCGAAACACCGCAATTGCCCATGAAGGAGGCACACGCAGTGGCCCTATCGCTCAAGCCGCTTGCTGACCGTGTGGTCATCGAGCCGAAAGATGAAAGCGCCGACAAGAGCCCGGGTGGCATTTACATTCCGGACACGGCCAAGGAAAAGCCCCAGCGCGGCGAAGTGGTGGCTGCAGGCCCAGGCCGCACCACTGATGACGGCAAGCTGATCAAGACGGGCGTGAACGTTGGCGACACCGTGGTTTATTCCAAGTACGCAGGTACTGAGTACACCGAGAACGGCACTGAGTACCTGATTGTTCGCGAGAGCGACATCCTGGCAGTCGTCGAGAAGTAACGGCCCCGCGGCTTCACCCACGAACCCAACTCCAGCGGAACCACCCCTCCAGGCCGTTCTCACGGAGAAAGAGAAAGAAACAACATGGCAGCTAAGGATCTAAAATTCGGCGTAGACGCCCGTACCCGCCTCAAGGTGGGAATCGACGTCCTGGCCGATACCGTCAAGGTAACTCTCGGCCCGCGCGGCCGGAACATTATCGTAGACAAGAAGTTCGGCCCCCCGCAGATCAACTCTGACGGCGTGACCATCGCCAAAGAGATCGAGCTCGAGGACCACTTCGAGAACATGGGCGCACAGCTCCTTAAGGAAGCGTCCAAGAAGACCAACGATGACGCCGGTGACGGCACCACGACCTCAACGGTGCTGGCCCAGGCCATCATTGCCGAGGGCTTCAAGAACGTGGCCGCCGGCGCTGACCCCATGGCGATCAAGCGCGGTCTTGAGAAGGCCATGGTGACCGTCCGCGAGGAGATCAAGAAGCAGTCCACCCCCGTGGAGGGCAAGGCTCAGATCAAGAACGTGGCAGTCCTGTCTTCCCACGACGAGGAGATGGGCCAGCTCATCTCTGACGTGATGGACAAGGTGGGCAAGGACGGCGTGATCACCGTCGACGAGTCGAAGGGTCTTGAGTACGAGACCGAGTTCGTCGAGGGAATGCAGATCGACCGCGGCTTCCTTTCGCCCTACTTCGTGACCAACTCAGACCGCATGGAAGCCTCTCTGGACGACCCGTACATCCTGATCACCGACAAGAAGATCTCGGCCGTTGCCGACATCCTCCCGGTGCTTGAGAAGGTTCTCCAGACCAACAAGAACATCGTGATCATCGCCGAGGACGTGGATGGCGAGGCCCTGGCCACGCTGGTGGTGAACAAGTTGCGCGGCACCCTGAATGTCGTGGCCGTGAAGGCCCCGGGCTTCGGCGACCGCCGCAAGGCCATGCTCCAGGACATCGCCATCCTGACCGGCGGCTCCGTCATCAGCGAAGAGGTCGGCCGCAAGCTGGACTCCGCCACGCTGGAGGACCTGGGCCGCGCTCGCCAGGTGGTGGTCAAGAAGGATGACACCACGTTTGTGGACGGCTCCGGCGATGAGGCCAAGATCAAGGGCCGCATGAAGGAGATCCAGGCGCAGATTGAGGACACCACGTCCGACTACGACCGGGAGAAGCTCCAGGAGCGCCTGGCCAAGCTGTCCGGTGGTGTGGCGATCCTGCGTGTGGGCGCTGCCACCGAGATCGAGATGAAGGAAAAGAAGCAGCGCGTCGAGGACGCTCTTTCGGCCACCCGCGCCGCTGTTGAAGAGGGCATCGTTCCCGGCGGTGGGACGGTCCTCATTCGCGCAGCCAAGGCGCTTGAGTCGGTGAAGCTGGACAACCCGGATGAGCAGACCGGCGTGGAAGTGCTCCGCAAGGCGCTTTTCGTGCCTATCCGCATCATCGCCGCCAACTCCGGCTTTGAGGGCGCTGTGGTTCTGGCCGAGGTTTCGAAGAACAATGGCAACTTCGGTTTCGATGCCGGTACCGGCGAGTATGGCGACATGCTCAAGCTGGGCATCGTGGACCCGGCGAAGGTCACCCGGGCGGCAGTGGAGAACGCCGTTTCCGTGGCTGGCATGATCCTGACCACCGAGGCTCTGATCAGCGAGTTCCCGGAGAAGAATGGCGCAGGCGGAATGCCCGCACCTCCCGGTGGCGGGATGGACTTCTAAAGTCCTCTAAATACCAGCGAGCTTAAGAAGGGCCGCCCACTCCGGGCGGCCCTTTTGTTTTGTACTTGCTTCGCTTCGGACACTCTTCGAGGCTCGGGTTTTTACTTGCTCCGCTTCGGACAATGGGGCGGCTCGGGTCGGACGCACTATGTGCATCCCTTTTGTTTTTTACTGGCTTGGCATCTAGCCTATGACCTTGTGGTACTTTCGCTAGCGGCGCGTGACCTGAAACCTATGGTGATAATTCCTCGTAAGTGCTATGGTATTGTGAATGGATACCGGATTCCCGGTATCGGCGCTCCTGATTCCGATTGGGGGCGCTTTCAATTTCTCGAAAACGGCCAGGCTTGATCAGGCTTGGCCGTTTTCATTTCAAAGTTGCTCCACAATCAGCGCGATGCGCCTCAACGCGATCACGTATGTCAGAGTCTGGGAAAACCTTGACTCCGAACTTGCCCCGTAAACCATCGGCGCGGCAGTAAATCTTGCGGTTAAAGACATCCCACCGCTTGGGGCGAACGCTGGACTGGCAATCATCCCGAATCCATTCGTAGAGATTACGTGAGAACATGTCCGAAAGTTCCGTTGGATCAGAGCCCCGCTTTGGGTTGAACTCCACCCCAGGAGCTATCCAGTTGCGGAACACGCTATCAGGAAGCCACTGCGTACCGTAGAGAAGCACCTTGGCAAATCCCCACGGGTGTTCAGCGTCCTCACGAGTTCCTTGACTCTCGAACGTCACCTTTCCGGTCATTTTGTCAGGACAGTTGGCCAGATAGTCGACGTAACGCTCCATCAATAGAATGATCGCAAGCTCATAGGCATCTGTAGGCAGATAGGGATCGGAGCCAGCTTCCACAAATTCCTTTTCGAAGGCATTTTTACGAACACCCACACCGAACGCAACGAAATCCGTGGCATCCACAAGTCCGTCCATAGCCTGATCAAACTCTTCCTGCTTCTGAACGTCACCTGAAAAGTAGTACACACCGCTTCTCTGGCGCATGTCAGGTTCATGGAAAGTTAAATTGGTAGTGCCAAAAAACTCTTTCTTGATTTCATTGGCCGCCGCACAATAGGTGGTGACCATTGAATCTGAGAGGGCCACTGCTCCGAGCGAGAAGAACGATGGGTTTAAATGAGGTTCTGGAAAAGACTTCCCACACTCATCAATGAACAGGTTGCTTCTGACCCTCTTTTCCAGTAATGGGTGTGACGACATGCCTTTGTACCGCGTCCGCGCCGTCAGCCTGCCATGTGCCTTGACCAGTTGGGCATTCTCGGCATCTTTCATGCGCGCCAGCATAGCGGGCAGTTCGTGATCATCAAACTCAGCACGCCGAAGTAGGGTCAGTAGTGCCTGTACGACATCGCCGGCCTCCCCTAGGAGCAGGGCTCTTCGTTGCGCAATCCGGCGTCCGTCGGGATCTCCTATATTGAAGTTCATTGCTGGCCCCAAGGCAAAAAAACCCCTTGCCAACTAAATGAACCTTGAAAATAAGGGCCTTGAAGAGAAGACAGGTAATACGTGCTGTCATCAATTCAAAGGCTAATCACTATGCTGGCCGAGGTCTGAGCTATTTCGTTAAGTAGAGGCTAACACTGCGTCGCTTTAAACCGCAGAAAGATGCCATTCCACTCAGGCGTCAATGCAAACATTGCCTCCCAGAATTCCGTTGGAAGTACAGTACGTCCGCCGGTATGTTCCTTGAGCTGCTGGCGGCTGGCGCAAGCCACGAAGAGATCCTGCAGGACTACCCGTACCTGGAGCCAGAGGACATCACAGCCGCGCTGGAGTTCGCTGCCAGATAGCCGGGGCGTTCATTCTGGCGGAGCACTGGTCGATTGACACGCTGCACTGCCCATCGTTCATCTGGCCGAAGTTACTCGCCATTATTGTGTGACAACACCCTGCTCCACGTTGCGGGGGCATTGTTAGACTAGCCGGGCGTACGAGGGGCGCAGGCGGTCCAGGCGAGCTGGTGGGAAGCGGTGGCGCCTGAACTGTTTCGTGCGTGCGGATTAGCAGTCCGCAACGGTTGGCCACAAGCTGAGGCCTGCGGGTACGCCACACTCGGCGGGGGTTACAATCCCGCCACTATTTAAGGAAACCCAGGGCCCTCACCCTCGCCCGCAAGGGACGAGCGGAATCGAAACATGGAACCTTTCCGCTTCGTACATGCAGCGGACCTGCACATCGACAGCCCCTTCGCCGGACTCCGCGACGTGGACCAGCGCGTGGCAGACCGTCTCCAGGAAGCCACCTACGAGGCATTCCGCAACCTGGTGGACCTGTGCGTGGAAGTCGAGGCCGACTTCCTTATTGTGGCGGGCGATGTCTACGACGGCGCAGACCGCAGTGTGCGAGCGCAGCTTCGCTTTCGTGACGGGCTGGCAGAGCTTGCCGAGAACGGCATTCAGAGCTTCATCGCCCACGGCAACCATGACTCGCTCGACGGCTGGCAGTCGGCTATCTCATGGCCCGAAGGCGTTCACATATTCGGCCAGCAGCCCGAGTGGAAAACCGCCAGCACACGCGGCGGTGCGCCCGTCGCCGCTATCCAGGGCGTCAGCTTTCCAAAGCGCGAGGTACGCGAGAACCTTGCCCTGGCATTCGCCCCGCCCGCAAAGTCTGACCTGTTCAACATCGGCGTGCTCCACTGCAACGTGGGCGGCAATCCGGACCACGACAACTACGCCCCCTGCACGGTCAATGAGCTGTCGCAGGTGGGCCTGGACTACTGGGCGCTGGGGCACGTGCACACCCGCCAGGTCCTGCGCCGCTCCCGCCCGGCCATCGCCTACCCCGGCAACTCGCAGGGCCGCCACCCCAACGAAACCGGCCCACGAGGCTGCTTCCTGGTGGAGGTGGGCGCAGACCGCACGCCACGCATGGAGTTCCAGCCGCTGGACGTGGTGCGCTGGGAGACGTGCGAGCTGCCCGTATCCGCCATCACGACCCTTGATGGGCTGATCGCTTCCATAGAGCAGAGCCTTGAGGACATTAGCGCCCGTGCCGAAGGCCGCGACGTTGTGTGCCGACTGGTGCTCACGGGCCGCGGGCCAATGCACGCCGAGCTTGCCCAGCCGGGCGCGCTGGCTGATGTGCTGGACACCGTGCGGCTGTCGTCAGGCGCCGGATCGCCGTGGGTGTGGGTGGAGCGCATCGCTGACGAGACCCGCGCAGAGCTTGATCTTGATGCCCGCGCAAGGCAGGATGACTTCCTGGGCGCAACCCTGAAGCGCGCCGACGCTGCCCTCAAGTACGAAGACGAGGCGGAGCGCATCCGCGAAGCGCTGGCGGACATGTTCTCCGGCCGCCGCGGGTCGCTCCCGGAGCCGACCGACGAGGAGTTCGCCGAGTGGGTGAACGAGGCACGCTGGTACCTCGCTGAGCTGCTGGAATCGGAAGCCTGATTTGTATATCTCGCGCATAGACCTGGACAACTTCGGCCCGTTCTCAGAACGGTGCATAGAAGAAGTCTCCCCCTGCCTGACCGTAGTCCACGGCCCCAACGAGGCCGGCAAATCAGCGATACGTGCCTTCATCCGCTCGGTGCTGTTTGGCTACACCCGCAACGGCGACGGCGAGAAAGACCGCGACCTGTATCTCTACGCGCCATTGCAGGGCGGCACGTCGGCGGGCAGCATCACCCTCCGCACGGCGTCCGGCAAGTCGTACATAGTGCAGCGCAAGGACGGCCGGAACCGCGGCCTGGTCAGCGTCATGGGCGACGAGGCGGGCGGCCAGGAGTTGCTCGACAGGCTGATGGGGCACATTGGCAAGGAGATGTACCACAACATCTTCAGCGTCAGCCTCTCGGAATTGCAGGACATCCGCTCGCTCAACTCGCCGCAGATCAGGGACCGCATCTACTCCGTGGGCCTGGGCCTGAGCAACGTCAGCCTGCCGGACGCTGCGAAAAAGCTGGACGGTGACCTAAAGGAGCTTCGCAGCCCCCGCGCCGGCCGTATCCGCACCATGGAGAAAGATCTGGCCGAGGCCCGTGCTGAGCTTGAACGCGTGCGCGCTGACAGCGGACGCTACAAGGACATCACCGACCAGATCGCGGAGCTTGAAGAGAAGATCACGCGCGTGACAGCGCAGCTTGATGACGTGCGCTCACGGCGGGAACGGCAGAAGCAGCTCATAGACCTCAGGCAGCACTGGGACCGCAAGCAGGCGCTGGAACAGCAGCTTACGGTGCTGCCCGACATCCCCGGTTTCATCGATTCCGCAGAAGCCCGCTACGACAACCTGCTCTCACGCTTCGAAGAGTTGGAAGAGGCGATGCGCGAGGGGGATGCCAAGCAGGAGGCCCGCACCACCGAGGCGAAGAACGTTGCGGTGCTGGACGCCTTTATCTACAACTATGATGCGGCCCGCCGCCTGCTGAGCGAAGTGGAGCATTACCGCAAGGCCGTCGAGGACCTTCCGGCGGTTGAGCAGGACTTGCATGAAGAAGAGACGAAGCTGCGGCGTGACCTGGAGTTAATCGGCCCGGAGTGGGATGAACAGCGGCTGCTGGAGTTCAAGGCCACAACAGACATAAGGGCAGGGCTTGAATCTGCCGGCGCCAGCCTGACACAGGCAAAGGAGCAGGCTCGCACAGCAGAAGAAGAGTTGCGCCAGAGCGAGTACGCCCACGGCCTGGCTGCCGACGCGCACCGCCGTCCCGGGGCGGCCCGTCAAGCCCTGGGTGACGCCCCCTCAGAATCATCCGCCACCCTGGAGCAGCAACGCGACCGCCTGCTGCGCCTTCGGTCCGCAGTCGCCGTCCGCGCCGATGCCCAGCGGGAGATGCGCGAGGTGGAGGTGCGCCTCGCTGAGGGCCTGGCGCAGGCCCAGCCGGAGGCGATAGGCGGCATAATCGCCGGGTCACTCTGGACCGGCATCGCTATCATCCTGCTCGGACTCTCCGCCGTCGGCTGGGGCATATTCATGCGGGAACTGTCCGGCGCAATCCCCGGAGTAATCGCCACCGCCGCCGGCCTGATCCTGCTCATCCGCGCCCGCCTCAGCGGCAAGGCCATGCGCATAGTCATTCGTCGTCCCCGCATCAAGGACTCCACGGACATCATCGAAGAGCAGCGGGACGAGCTGAGGGCGCAGGTAAAGGCTGTCACCGAGGAGATCACGGAACTGGCCGGGGAGCTTGGCCTGCCGGAGTCGCCGTCAGTCCGCGAGATCGAGGAGCATGCCGGTAAGCTCGACCGCTCGCTGGACCTGTGCCGGCGGTACGAGTCGCTCACGAGTGAAATGTCGGCAGCGGCAACACGCTTGAAAGAGGCGGAGGACCATCTCCAGGAAGCACGGCAGGCGCGCGACGAAGCCCATGCTGCGGTTAAAGATGCCCTGGCCCACTGGCAGCATGCGCTTGAAAGCGTAGGCCTGAAGTCCAGCCTGGCGCCGGCCCAGGCGGCAGAGGTGTTCGCCAACATACGCGCTCTCAAGAACCAGCAGTCCAATGTCACGTCCCTGCGCACGCGTGTACAGAGGATCAACGACACCATAGACGATGTCGAAGAACGGCTCGCCGCCGTTCTGAAAGCTGCGGGCATGGCCGGGTTCAACCGGCTCGAAGGCATCCCTGCGCTTGAAGACCTGTCCCGGCGCTTCCATGAGCACCAGCTTGCGGTGGAGCGGTCAGACCGCCTTGCCAAAGAGCTTGAGGAGTGGGTGCGAGACCGTGCCACGCTTGAGCGGCGCCAGAGCAAGGTACAGGCGGACATAAAGTCCCTCATGGCGCCGGCGCAGACCACCGACGAAGCGGAGTTCCGCGCCATCGCTGCGAAGGTCGACATGAGGCGGGACGTCGAACGCCAACTTACAGAGCTGCACCTGAACCATCCGCTGCTCATCAATGAAGAAGGCGCACCGTACCGTGAGGCGCTGGCCCGCAAGCGCGACGATGAGATGAAGGCCAAGCTGGAGCGGTTTGAAGACGAGGTTGCACGTTTTGAAGAACAGGTCGCCGGTCTTCACCGCGAGCAGGGAGACCTGCAGCGCCAGAAGACAGAGTTCGAGGAGTCGAACGCAGTCGTGGTGTTGCACCAGAAGATAAACCAGTTGGAAGAGAGCCTGCGGGAGGACGCGAACCGCTGGGCAGTGCTTACCATTGCCCGCACGCTGTTGGACAGGACCCGCGACGAGTTCCAGCGGGAGCGCCAGCCTGCACTGCTGCAGGCCGCGAGCCGCTACTTCACCAGCATGACCCTGGGCCGC
The DNA here is from genome assembly GCA_040878005.1 of Dehalococcoidia bacterium. Lineage (GTDB taxonomy): Bacteria > Chloroflexota > Dehalococcoidia > Lucifugimonadales > Lucifugimonadaceae > JBBDMW01. Next base: position 45,019 of record JBBDMW010000058.1, on the reverse strand, counting down.
TACTCGCAGGTGCGGTCGGTGCTGGGCGAGGAGCGCTTCGAGGTTATCGAGGGCAGGAACACCGTGAAGACGGTGACGGACCTGAGTCGCGGCACTGCTGAGCAGCTTTACCTGTCGATGCGCTTCGCCCTTATTGAGGAGTACTCGCGCATCGCCGAGCCGATGCCGGTGATCATGGATGACGTGCTGGTCAATTTTGATCCCGAGCGCGCCCGGGCCGCCTGCGCCTCAATAATGCAGTTGTCGTCGCGCTTCCAGGTCATAGTCCTGACCTGCCACCCGCAGACCGTCGAATACTTCAGGGACCTCACCCCGCCCGGAGCAGACGGGCTGCCCCTCAGTGTCCTGGACCTCGTGGCCTGACGCAGTGTTTCTATCGCCAGGAAACTCGGCGTCGCCGGGGTGTACTGGCGGCCAAATTTGAGAACTGAGGCGGGAGCCGGATGACGACGGCTGCAAAAGCCATATCAAGCCGCCACAGGCTGGCCATTGTCCTGTGTTGCCTGCTGGTCCTGGCGACGGTGTCCCTCTCATGCCAGCTATTGCGGTCGGACGTAGAACCAGTGGAACACGTGCGGCTGGATTCGCCAGCAGTTAATTATGAGGAGGTCGCATGGCTCTCTGATTCTGTTGTGGCGTTTATGGTCACCCCGGCCCCACGTTCAAACATGTCGGACGAGCGCATAACCCTCTTCAACGTCGACAGCGGAGAATGGATGCCGCAGAACATCGAAGACAGCCCCGAGTGCACGGGGACATGGCGTCGAGTGATCACCAGGCTTGCCGGCCCCAGGCTTGGGTTTATCGAAACCTGTATTCATCATCAAAGGCAGGGGATTTCAGAGCGTCACGAGTCACTCCTTGCTCTAGACCCTGGGTCTGGGGCGGTGGAGACTCTGCAGCGCTACGCCTGGCCGAGTCTGGCCCGTGCTTACGACGTTTCTACAGTGAACGGGGAGGTCCTTCAGGCTTTGGGCGAGGGGAATTTTAGTTCAGAGTTGCACCGTTACATTCCAGGAGAATCTCCCCTGGTCCCTTCACCTGAGACGCCAGACACCCGGCTGCTTTCAAACTACAGGGTGCTGAAGGCGCCGGTTTGGAGCCCAGATGGTGAGACTGTGGCCGTCCTGGCGGCTGGCGAGGGTGAGATCTCGGGGGGGATGACCTTCAGGGACCTGGACCGCCAGCGGTGGAATGTGGTCCTGTTGAATACCCGCACCGGTGAACAGGATGTGGTGCTGGACGGAATACAGGAGGGTGCGGGATTGAAGTGGTCGCCCCATGGCGACTATCTCGCGTTCCACGGGGGCTATAAGAGACAGGGAGGTGTCTGGCTGTACGACCTTGCAGAAGACATCACAACCGCCATATGGCCGGTTAGAGACATCCAGGATTGGACTCTCATGGGCAACTTAGACTTCTCACCGGACGGCCGCCAGATGGTCATCCTGCACGACCCTGATGGCTACCTCGGACCGGAGTTTGCACATCCTGTGATCATTGATGTGCCATATCCGGAGCCTTGATTGATTTCCTTTTGAGACGGCGATTGAAGGTCTCCATGCGGTTCGATCATTGCCGCTGCGCGATGCGCTAAATTGCCAGGTCGCATGGAATCATTAATTACGCCTTCTTCCGGAACGCTGAATATCGCGGCATGTGCAACATGATCTGAATAAACTGAAGTTGATCAAAGGTGTGCCTCCCAACAGGACTCCATTGGACTATATGCAAAGCGAAGAACTTGCAGCCAATTTGTTCAGGATCACCAAAACGAGTGCAAAAATCAGGAATGAAGATATCCGCGGTCAAGTGCCGCTTGAGGTGCCGTGTTAGAAGTGGCTCAGACAGTCAAAAAGACAATGATCGAACTGAGTGGTACAGCCCCCGCGGAATTGCCTTCGCGGGCGATATTTAAGAAGTCAAGCGAGAACCAAAAACCACTCAGCGGAACATGAGGCGACTGAGCGGCAAGAAGAAGGCTGCTAACCGGTTCCCGTCACCGGCAAGGCTCATTCGACGGCCCCGCAAGTAATGTGGCGGGGCCGTTCATGTTCTCATTCCGGCAACCTTGCCCGCCAGCCGGGATCGGTATTGGAACGCCGCCTCAATCCCCGTCAGCAACGTCGCTCGTGGGCTTTTCGGCCGCTGGCTTGCTGGCCGACGTCCGTCCCGCGGCACGGCCATCGCCATCTCCGTCGCCACCCGCGGCGGCCAGCCCCTCATACAGCTTCGTCATCCCCTCCATCCACCTCGCCTGGACCTCCGGCGCCCAAGACGGATCGAAGTCCGGGTACTTGCTCAGTATCATCTCGGCCACTGCCAGGCGTGAGGAGGGGGCCGGACCCCTGGGCTGGACCTGCTGGTGCTGTGCCGGCCTTTCCTGCGGCGCATTGCGCGGGCGGCCCGGAGGCTGTGAAAGTCGGCGTGACCCGTGGCGGCGCGCCAGGACGTACGGCGATAACTCGACGCCGGCGTCCTGCGCCGCCCTTACGAAGAACGCCTCGCACTTGGTGAGCACGCCCTCTCTTGCGCCAAAAGACTTGAAGGCTTCGTGAAACTGGCCGCGCGTGGCCCTGGTCAGGTCAAGCTGGAACACTGGCTGGTAGAACCTTTCCAGCAGCGACCTGAGCAGCCTTCTCCGCTCGTCCCCTTCTGCGTGGACAAGCATCTCAAGCTCCGGCGCGGGGCGGCCGTCCTCGTGCACCAGGGACAGCGCTTTAAGCGTGGTCATCAACTGGTTTCCGGAGCTTCCAGAGAACCGCTGGCCCCACACGCTTCTATCTATCCGCGCTGGTATTCCCTCCCTCATATATTCCAAAAAAGTTCGGAACGTGCGATAGGGCACATACGGGGGAACCGGGCGCTGTTGTTCCTGCATCTTGCCTCAATTGGGAAAATAACTATTGAGTCACAACTATGCGCCACGTTATCCCGGCCAAATTCCAAAGTCAAACACTATTTGGAATCAATGTTTCCCGACATTGGACAGTTTTTGAACATGCTTTTTGGAATCCGCACAATTTGGCACAAGTTCCCGGTAGCGGGATACGCACCTGTTTAACAACCCCCAACCGACACCGGCCGCAAGGCCGGGGATAGTGGGAGACCGCCGATGAAGATTCCAGTAGAGATGATCCTTCCAGACCCGGACCTGGCCTCGGCAACAACCAGTCACAGGAAGGCCAATGGCCTGTCCAGGCGCAGGGAGTCTGCCCGTGGCGGCCGCTCAACGAGGGCGCCAATTGTCCGGCCCGGCCGCAACGGCAAGTACACGCTGGTGGCCGGCGGGCGCAGTTTGGAGGCCGCCATCGAAGCGGGCGAGGAAGCGCTGGAGTGCACGATCAGGGAAGACCTTAGCGAGCAGGAGAAGTGGGAGCTGAAGCTGGCAGAGCAGTACCACAGTTCGCAACTGCCGCCCATGCAGATGGGCCGCGCCTTCATGCAGTACCGGGACACTCACGGCGTAACCCAGCAGGAGCTGGCACGTCGCACAGGCATCACGCCCGGGACCATACACCACTACGAAAGCCTCATCCGCACCCTGGACCCCGGACTGGGCGACCGCGTAGACAGCGGCGACCTGACCTTCAAGGAAGCCCGCAGCATAGCGGACATAGATGACCACGAGCGCCAGAGGGAGATCGCCAGGCCGTTCATCGACGGCAAGCTCAGCTCCGTGCATGTGGAGCGGATAGTGGGACGGGCGAAGTCTGCGCCCGAAATGGCCATCGACAAGATCATCGAGGAGGTGATCAACGGCAACCGTCAGCCTGCGACAGAGGCCGCTGCTGCCCAGGCCATGCCCGCCCCGGCGTCTCTGCCAGGGCCGGTTGCCGAGAGCATAGAGAACAGGCTGCTGATGATTGCCGGCGAGCTGGACGCCATGCAGCTTGAGACCATCCCGGAGTATCGCAGGCTCAAGCTCATCAGCAGCCTGCGGATACTGGACAGCCGCCTCAAGTCCTCACTGGCGCACCTGAACGCGGGCATGGCCAGGGAGTCCACTGTGCCACGGCCATTGGCCAGGCAGGGCGCAGGTGCGAGATGATGGTAACTGTAAAGTTACAAACTCCGAACAAGCAGTCGGAATTCTGCAAGACTCGTTGACCAGTTTAGTAGGATAATAGACACAGAAAAAAGACCGGATCGTGCGGACACACGATCCGGTCATCCCACGACAGCCAGTCAAGGGCTCGATGGCGTCGTTAGCGGAGACGGAGAGCCCCGGCGCCCCTCTGAGGTAATTCGGAGGGGCGCCGTTTTTAACGCAGGTCATATTCTGATCCTGCCCCCGAGTCCCCTGAGACTACCATGTCCGTCTATACGCGATAACCGGTTAACACCCATTTTTACAGCCGTTGTCATGTCTTCTTCATCTTTTTCTGCCACGCGATTCTGCTGATGGCGATGAGCCCGCCCCAGTGTGCAGTGACGCGCAGATGGTAGGATGCGCCCGCCTAACGTTTTCGCCGCCTCCGCGCGGAGGCTGACCAGGAGCCATAGCAGACATGCTGGAAAGATTTCACGTACCTGACGACCAGGCCGTATTCGTCAAGCAGGAGAGGGCAAGAGCCGCAACCGAGGCCATATTCAAGAAGATGGGTTTGTCTGACGATGACGCTGAACTGTCGGCTGACGTGCTCATGTATGCCGACCTCCACGGCATAGACACCCACGGCGTATCAAACATGCTCCGTATGTACGTCAAGGGTTACCAGGAGGGCAGCATCAACCCGCGCCCGAATGTGAAGGTGGCACGGGAGTCCACAGTGGCGGCGACGTTGGACGGCGATGCCGGCCTGGGGCTGCACGTGGCCCCGCATGCCATGGACATGGCCATTGATAAGGCCAAAGAGCACGGCGTCGGCGTGGTGACGGTGCGCAATGCCGGCCACCTGGGAGCAGCCGGGTACCACGCTACAAGGGCGCTCAAGCACGACATGATCGGCGTGTGCATGACCGGCGGCGGCGGGTTCGCAATGCTGCCCACGTTTGGCGCTGAGCCGCGGTTCGGCACCAACCCCATTGCCTGGGCTGCCCCTGCACGCAACCAGCCTCATTTCATCTTCGACGCTGCCACAACGCAGGTCGCCGGCAACAAGATTCGCCTGCTGCAACGCATGAACGTGCCCATCGCGCCGGGCTGGCTGGCGAACGACGACGGCTCTCCCATCCTGGAGGAGGCGCCGGTGCCGGACGACGACATCCGCGGCGAGAACCGGCACTGGTATATGCTGCCGTTCGGCGGCACCCGGGAGAATGGCTCGCACAAGGGCTACGGGTTCGCCTGCATAGTGGACATCATGTGCTGCACCCTTTCCGGCACGGGGCCGGGGTTCATCAGCAACAAGTCAGGCCACTACTTCGCCGCATACAGCATCGATGCGTTCACAGATGTGGACACGTTCAAGGATGACATGGACGCCTTCCTGGGCGGCCTGGCTGCCACGAAGCCCGCCCCCGGACATGAGCGGGTGTTTTACCCGGGACTGCCAGAACACGAGGAGTACCAGAAGCGATCCACCAAGGGCATCCCGTACCACCCCGAAGTGGTCGACTGGTTCAACTCGATCAGCGCAGAACTGGAGCTGGATCTCCAACTGCCGTAACCCTTGCTGGCAAACCTGCCTGTTGCCGCGGCGCCGGCGCCGCGGCAGCAGGCGCAGAAGTGTGGCCCAATAGGGAATCAGCCCCTGCCGCCCGCCATCATGCGCGCCTCTGGCATGCGCCTCAAGATGAGCATGGCCGCTGTGCCCAGCGCAGGCCCGATGGCCAGCATCGCAAACGCCGCGCCCCACCCCGCAGCCTCCTGGACAACCGGAACCAGCCATATAGTCACCGCCGTGAGCGCAAATCCCAGGCCCATCTGGAAGGTCAGCATTGTGCCGCGGTACTCCGGCTCTGAAAGCTCGGTCACAGCGGTCGAAAACTGTGCTGAATCGGCTATCACGGAAGCGCCCCATACCAGGGCCAGGACCACTATGAGGGGTGCGAGTGAGACCGGCACGAACCCGATCACCAGCGCCGTGCCGCCGCTGAGAATCATGGCCAAGCTGGTAACGTAAGTGCGGCCGATGCGCTCCGCCATCATTCCCGCCAGCGGGCATGCCACCGCGCCGGCAAGGAACACGGCGAAGGTCAGTGCGCTCGCCAGGTCAAGCCGTCCGGCCAGCAGCGGCTGTACGCTCACCACCGCTGCCAGGAACACACCAATCCAGGCCCACATGGCGTAAAGCTCCCACATGTGGCCCAGGTAGCCGAACAGCGCAAGGCGCGGGCCCCGGTCCGTGAACATCCGCAGCATGTAGCGTGGCGCGAACTTTGCGCCGCGGACATCATGCGGGCCGTCCTTTACAAAGCCCCGCACGACCGCGCCGCCGATTACCGCCAGGATGGAACTGCCGACTATCACGGCTTCCCAGTTGTCGGCGAAGAATGACCGCAACAGGTGCGGCGATCCAGAGCCAATGGTCAGGGCGCCTACCATTACACCGAGTGCTAGCCCGCGGCCGCGCGCGAACCACCCGGAGATCACTTTCATGGCAGGCGGGTACACACCGGCCAGCATGGCCCCTGTGGCAAAGCGGACCGCGATCATCGTTGCTTCGCCGTCAATCGGTATGATTGCCAGGTTGAGCAGCCCAGCTGTCACCGCGGACGCAGCAAACAGGGTCCGGGCATTGATGAGGTCGGACAGGTTGGTGAGCGCAATAAGGAATGTTCCGGCCACGAAGCCAAGCTGCACGGCGATGGTCGCCCATGCCAGGCTGCTCGTCGTGAAGCCCTTGTCCATCTCGAGGACATCCGATATGGCGTTGGTGGAGAACCATACGGATAACGACAACAGGGTTGCGAACGAGACAAGCGCAAGTGCCGCACCACGGCCGCGGGCGGGGTCAGCGAGCGCGGCCGCCGGCGTTCGTGTTGACTCGGTTCCTGCGCTCACAGGAGTTTTCCTATCGCCGGTGCCGTGCGGGTTGTGTGCATGTGACGTTGGAGCAGGCAGGATGGCGCTTGGCCACACATGAACTATTGAAAACCGGCTGAGAAAGCAGGCGGGTAGAAGGAGTAGAGATGCCCCCCGGATCTGACAGACTTTACTTCCAGGACAGGCTGCACGGCAATCACTGTTTCGGCTGCGGGGCATGGAACGACAAGGGCCTGCGCATCAAGAGCTACTGGGATGGTGACGAGTCCGTGTGCGACTTCGAGCCTCAGCCGCATCATGCTGCCATGCCGCCGGATGTGATGAACGGGGGCATCTTGGCCTCAGTGATCGACTGCCACAGCGTGTGCACCGCCATTGCCGATGCCTACCGCCGCTCGGGCCGGGAGGTTGGGGAAGGCGAGAAGATCTGGTACGCCACGGCTTCCTTACAGGTGAACTACAGGCGGCCCACGCCTGTGGACGGGCCGATCTCAGTCCGCGCCCGCATCACGGAGGTGCGCGGCAAGAAGACAACGCTCGAGGTGTCGCTGTATTCCCACACCGGTCAACTGACTGTGGATGGCCTTGTGGTGGCGGTGAAGGTCCCGCAGGAATGGACGGACCCGACAGGCCTCCTCAAGCACGTCCGGTAGGCGGGTCGGCAAATGGCTCCGGCAAGCATTGGCGAACGCCAGCTTCGCTGGGCCTCCGCTAGCTGCCAGGCGTCCGGATCAATTGCTGCATCTTCGCTCGGGTGCCCGCGTCAATAGGGATGTAGATAACGACATGGACATCAGGAAGGTCGGACGGGATCAGCCGGTGGTGTTCGAAGGTCAGGTCTCCGGCGTCGGGATGATGAAACGTGCGCTCGCGTGAAGAAAACCGTTTTATCTGGTGCTCGTTCCACGCCTGTGCGAACTCCGGGCTGGCGTCCAGGAGCCGCGTAACGAGGGCCGTGTGTGCAGGGTGACCGAGCGATGGGCCGGCTTCTGCGCGGTACTCGGCAAGGAAATGGCCGCTGGTTACCTCCCAGTCGGGCAGCATGCGCCTGACGTACGGGTCGGTGAAGATGAGAAAGAGCAGGTTCCGGTCCCCGGCCGCCACCGTCGCAACGTTCGGATAGAGGGCTTCGTAGGCGCGGTTCCAGCCGGCGATTCCCCAGTCTGGTGAGACGGCGAAGGCCGGGGACTCTGCCTGGAAGTCGAGCAGCCGCTGGATGTGCGGCGGCGCCACGGCGGTGGGCGCAAGGTCGCCCGGCGGGTTCGGCGCGTAGCCCGCAAGGGCCAGCATGTAGTGGTGCTCGGCGACGGACAGCCGCATGTTGTGCGCTATGGAATCCAGGACCTGGCGGGACGGGTTGATGCCCCTTCCCTGTTCGAGCCACGTGTACCAGGTGACACTGACGCCTGCGTGGTAGGCGACCTCCTCGCGGCGCAGCCCCGCCAGCCGGTTGCGCCCGACGGGCGGCAACTCGTAGTCAGCTCGCACAAGCTGTTCACGGCGCTTGCGCAGGAATGCGCCCAACTCGCGCCGGCGTTCATCGCCTGGGTGGTCCATCGGCGGATTCTAGCACTGACACTACTAGTACCAGGAGCGTCTTCCCCTTGGCGGCGGCACTGTGCGTTAATGCTGGTATGCCTGCTCTCCGTTCCAAAACAGTGACCCACGGCCGCAACATGGCCGGCGCTCGTGCACTTCTTCGTGCCGCCGGCGTCAGCGACGATGATTTCGGCAAGCCAATCGTGGCTGTGGCGAACAGCTTTGCCGAGTTTGTGCCGGGCCACACTCACCTGCAGCCGGTGGGGCGCATCGTCTCCGACGCGGTGTCGGCCGCCGGTGGCATCCCACGCGAGTTCAACACGATCGCAGTCGACGACGGGATCGCCATGGGGCATGGCGGGATGCTGTACTCGCTGCCGTCGCGGGAACTCATCGCTGACTCGATTGAGTACATGGTCAACGCTCACTGCGCAGACGCGCTCGTGTGCATCTCCAACTGCGACAAGATCACCCCCGGCATGCTCATGGCCGCCCTGCGGCTGAACATCCCCACTGTGTTCGTTTCGGGCGGGCCAATGGAGGGCGGCACGGCGACGCTTGTGGACGGAACAGTGCGCAAGGGCCTCAACCTGATCACGGTCATGAGCGATGCCGCGGCCGAGTCCGTCTCGGATACCGACCTTTCACTTATTGAACAGAATGCCTGCCCCACGTGCGGCTCATGTTCGGGCATGTTCACTGCGAACTCCATGAACTGCCTCACCGAGGCGCTTGGCCTTGCCCTGCCAGGCAACGGCACAACCCTGGCCACCCACACGGCGCGGCGCAGTCTGTATGAACGCGCCGGCCGAACCGTGGTCGAGCTTTCGCATCGCTACTACGATATGGACGACGAAAGCGCCCTGCCGCGCAGCATCGCTTCAAGAGAGGCGTTCGAGAACGCCATGTGCATGGACATCGCCATGGGCGGTTCTACCAACACCGTCCTGCATCTGCTTGCCGCAGCGCATGAGGCTGAACTTGACTACACCCTGGACGACATCGACGCGCTCTCGCGGCAGGTGCCGTGCCTGTGCAAGGTTGCCCCCAACGGCCACTACCTGATTGAGGACGTGCACCGTGCAGGTGGAGTCCCGGCCCTTCTTGGCGAACTGCACCGGGCAGGACTGCTCAACACCGGGGTGCACGCGGTTCATGCAGACAGCCTTGAGACATGGCTGGCCGAATGGGACGTGCGCTCTGGCTCAGCGTCGGACGAGGCCGTCGAGCTATTTCACGCTGCTCCCGGGTGCGAGCGGTCCGCGAAGGCCTTCTCGCAGTCCATGCGGTGGCACGACCTGGACCTTGACGCGGCACACGGATGCATTCGCGATGTGGCACATGCCTACTCCGTTGACGGTGGCCTGGCCGTGCTTCGGGGTAACCTCTCCGAGGACGGGTGCATCGTGAAGAGCGCGGGTGTCGACGAATCCATTCTCACCTTCACCGGCCCTGCAGTTGTCGTGGAATCCCAGGAAGAAGCCGTGGGCGCCATTCTCACCGGACGTGTCACCCCCGGAGACGTTGTCCTTGTCCGTTACGAGGGGCCCCGCGGCGGGCCGGGAATGCAGGAGATGCTGTACCCGACGGCCTTCCTCAAGGGGCGGGGACTCGGGGCAAAGTGCGCGCTAGTGACCGACGGCCGGTTCTCCGGTGGAACGTCAGGACTTGCCATTGGACACGTCTCACCCGAAGCCGCAGCAGGAGGAACGATTGCCTTGGTCGAGGACGGCGATGAGATAACCATCGACATACCCAAGCGCGCCATCACCCTGCATGTCTCAGACCAGGTTCTCCAGGTGCGGAAAACCAAACTGGAGGAGAGTCATGGCTACTACCCGAAGGGACGCCAGCGCGTTGTCTCGACGGCACTACAAGCTTATGCGGCCATGACGACCTCTGCTGACAAAGGCGCTGTTCGGGACCTGGCGGCCTTCGCTCCAGTGAAGTGACGGGCTTCAGTATTCAGCCTGTGCCGACACTGTCCAGAAGAGAACGACATGTTCCGACAAGGCGGCCACGCCTGGGCGCTTCTGTCCTTGCCATCCGGCGTCATGTAAAAGCCCCGCTGTAACAGTCGGCGTTATGCCCACCCTCCAGTGACGCTCGCCTAGTATGGAAGGGAGGACTGCCACGATTCGCCCCGCTCAAGTTAAGCGAGGAGGTGTCCGGTGACCACATGCACCACCAGGTGCCCCATGTGGGGCATGCCCATAGGTAGCCCGCGGACCTGCCCCCTGTGCGGGCAGGTGTTCAAAGACACCAAGTGGGACGCCGTGGAGGATCACTACCGTTCCCAACACAAGGACTCAGCCATCCCACATGAAGAATGGTGGGACAGCGTCTGCAACGAACACCGGAACTAAGTCTGGGCGACTGCATTCCAAGCAGTCGCCCAGATTTATATGAAGCGTCGCCGGTACGGGGCCTAGTTCAACTGGCGTAGCCGTGGGTCCAGGCGGTCACGCAGCCAGTCGCCAAGGAAGTTGAGCGACATCACCACCAGGAAGATGGCCAGGCCGGGGAAGAAGGCTATCCACCAGGCGTCGTTCAGGAACGACCTGCCCTCTGAAACCATGTTGCCCCAGGTGGGCGTGGGCAGCGGGATGCCTGCGCCCAGGAAGCTGAGCGAGGCCTCTGCCAGGATGAGGCCGCCCACCCGCAGCGTGGCCAGCACCACTATGGTGTTGAACACCCCCGGCACAAGGTGCCGAATCATTATCCGCAGGCTTGATGCGCCGGCGATGCGCGCCACCAGCACATAGTCCCGCTCCCTGAGCGATAAGACCTCCGCGCGAACATTCCTGACGCCGCCGCTCCATGCGATCAGCGCCAGCAGCCCCATGACTGTTGTGAGGCTCTGGCCAATCGTTACGGCCACGATTAACGCGATCATCAGGAACGGCAGCGCCAGCCACGCGTCCACAGCACGCATGGCTATCTCATCGATGAGGCCGCCATAGTACCCGGCGGCCAGTCCCACGGCGCTTCCAACGATGATGCCGCCCGCCAGTGAGATCGTCGCAACCATCAGCGATATGCGTGCGCCATAGATCATCCTGCTGAGGATGTCCCTGCCCACATGGTCAGTGCCGAACAGGTACCTGTTCTCAACGTTCGGCCGTTCGGCGTACCACTCTGGATTAAGGAACGAAGGCGGCGCTCTCGTGGCGCGCAGGTCACTCTGCTGTTCACCGTGCGGGGCGATCCACGGGGCGAAGGCAGCAGTCAATACCAGTAACACAAGAATGGCGATCGGAATGATTGGCCATCGCCGTATAAAGAGCCACGTATTTGAGAGCGGCTGGGCCTTGAACCTGGTCCACGTTCCGCCTGTACGTGCGGTTCCCAGGGCATCTTGCATTGGCTTTCCTAGTTCAATCTAATTCGGGGATCTACGACCACGTACAGCAGGTCAGCGATGATGTTCATCACCACGTACAGCACAGCAAATAACAGCACTATCCCGGTCAGGAGAGGGAAGTCGTTGTTGAATATGGACTCCACGGCCTGCCTGCCGAGGCCCGGCCACGAGAACACGGACTCAACCACCACTGACCCTTCCAGGAAGCTGGCCATTACCAGGGCTGAGACCGTGATGGGCGGGATGAGGGCGTTGCGGAGGGCGTGCTTCCAGATGATGGTCTGCCCCCGGACGCCCTTTGCCCGTGCCAGCTTTACGAACTCCGAGTCCAGGACCTCAAGCATGGCCGACCGCGTAAGCCTTACGTATACGGCGGCGGGCAGCCAGCCGAGAGCGATGGTGGGGAGCACGAAATGCTTCCACTGCACTGAGAGCGGCTCATGAGACGGCAAAGTGCCGCTGGGCAGCCATTCGAGGTTCACGGCGAAGATCAGTATCGCCATGATTCCTATCCAGAACACCGGCAATGCCTGCCCAAACAGGGCAAACCCCCTCCCAAGGTAGTCCAGGAATGTTCCGCGCTTGACCGCGGAGAACACCCCTAAGGGCACTCCAAGCACCACGGCGAAGACCCACGCCGCCAGCCCCAGCTTGATGGTGGGCCCCAGCTTGTCGCCGATCACCGACGTTACAGGGCTTTCTGAAAGCAGCGTGTTTCCAAGGTCGCCGCGGACTACCTGGCCGAGCCAGATGAAGTACTGGAACACCAGCGGCTTGTCCAGGCCAAGCTTCTGCTCCAATGCCTCCACCTGCGCCGGCAACACGCCATACCCCCCCGGCTTGGCGTAGAGCAGCAGTGGATCGCCTGACAGTCTCGACAGCGTGAATACGACCAGCGTCGCCGTGATGAGCGTGACTATGCTGAAGAAAAACCTGCGGATCAGAAACTGTCGCATTGGCCGGTTCCGTTCGCGTGGTGAGACGGAGCGTTCTCAACCTGTTGGGTCTAGATGAACGCTCGCGCTGCGCCCCATTCCTGGATGCGCAGCGCGAGCGTTCTCCTGAGGAGGACAGTGTTTGTGGCTACCTCGAAGCCGGGACGATGTTCACGTACCCATTGGAGCTCGGGAATATTCCCGGGTAACCCTCCCATGACTCAATTGACTTCGGGTTGTACAGGGTCAGGTTTGGCACCTGCACAGTGCCCGTGATGAGCTGCTGTTCCTGCAGGAAGTCAACCAGTTCCGTGTTCAGCCTCATGCGCTCTGCAATGTCAGGCTCGCTGGCCACCTGCAGGTAAGTTTCGGCTATCTGCGGTATTTCAATTCCGCATCCGAAACCGCCCCTGGTCAGGCTGGTCTCAGTGAGACCGTGCGGCCAGTCGAACGGTATTGTGGTTGCGCCTTCGTCACAGTCCCCCGCATATGGGATCGTGTTCGTGCGGGCCACCAGGCCTGGCCGGATGATGGCGTAGGCAGACTTGAACACCTGCAGGTCCATCTGGGGCCAGAGGTTCAGCCACATCGCTGCGACTGCGTCATTGATCTGGCCGTTGGTGCCTGCAAGCTCGCCGCCCGTCCATATGCCAACGGTGAACGCACCATCAGGCCATTCGCTGGTCTCCATGAGCTGCGTGGCCATGTCCGCGTTGTACTCGTTGTCCCACCGGTCCTGGTAGTAGTCAGCCTCTACGTCCACGTACTCGGTGGAGGCGGGCACTCCAAAGCCGTCGAGCACTGCATCTATCAGCAGATTCCGGTCAATAGCCATAGACATGGCGGTGCGAACGTTCTTGGCCTCTTCCATATCGGCTTCGTCGTCCGGGTCGCCAATCCATGCGAAGTCAGCCGCGTACGTCCCGCGCTCAAGCTCCTCGCCTGTGCGGGCATGGGTCTTCTCCCAGAGGTTGCCGGACCAGATGATCGAGTGAATGGTCCCGCGCTCGGCGATGCTATCTGCGACGAACCCGGTGTCAGTGAGCCCAGGGATGTCCTTGAACGGAACGTCAGCCGATATATCGACTTCGCCCGTGCTCAGCATCGCCACCCTGCTGGACTCTTCAGGAACCTCAATAAAGCGAAGCGTCTCAATCTGGGCGTCTCGCCACCAGTGGTCGTATGGCACCTTCTCCAGCGTCGCATGGTCATTCTCAATCCATTCAGCCACCTGGAACGGGCCGGTGGAGACGATGTTCTCGCGCATCCAGTCCACGCCATTCTGGTCAAAAGCGGCCTTTGAGAAGAACGCAGTGCTCTGTGCAGCCTCGTTGAGGAAGTGGGCATCCCAGCGGATGTCGAACTCAACGAACGGAATCCTGACCTTGTAGTCGTCAAGGACCTCGGCTTCTCCGAAGAGCGCCGCAAAGTCACCCGCCTGGCCATGGATGCTGCCGGGGTTGGTTGTGGCGTTGGAGTCGTTCAGCGTCCAGGCGATGTCCTCGGCTGTAAGCTCGCCGAAGTCGCCACGGTGGTTGTGGAACTGAACGCCCTGGCGAATGTCTATGTCCACATAGCTGAAGTCGCTGGCGACCTCCCAGGTCTCCGCCAGTTTGCCCGTCCTTGGGTCCTCATTCGTGGCGTAGAAAAGGCCGTCGCCCACGTTCCAGTACTGCATTGACTCAACAGGCGCCTGGGAGCTGGGCATGCCAACTCCGGGTGCGACGTCGAAGACTGCGACCTCGATCGTGCCGGCCGGGTTGTCAGGGTCTGGTACATCACCGCCGCCAGTCGGTTCGCTCGTGGCGGTCGCGTCGCCGCCCGGCTCGCTGGTGGCCGTTGGATCACCGCCCCCTGCCGGCTCGCTGGTGGCTGTCGGATCAGGGTCATCGCCGCAGGCCATCGCCCCGATAAGCGCGGCCGTCAAGACCAGCAGCGCAGCCCTTCTAAATAAGTGTGAATAGATCACAGACAATCCCTCCGGGAACAGTTTTTGCCACTCTGGAACCTGGTTATGTTCAGGGACGATAAAAGCCAATTGTGACCATGGCCGCTCGCAGTTCCGGTGAGTGACGCAACAGATCATCCAGCACACATAGCCGCGCTTGCTGGTGAGCGGGGAGTATATGAGTCTGTATCTGCAGATGTCAACGAAAGTATCTCAATTGGTACTTGTGAATAAATGCACTAAACGTTTGATCTCGAATGAGGTATCAGTTACCAGGTAGTCATACTAGATAGTGAACAATTTCACAGATGTTTCGATAATGTGACGCTATAAAGTTTGTGATGATATTCACGTGTGGACTTGATTGCTTCTCATGAGGTTTGAGTTGCCACGCCCGTGGGATGGGCATTGGGGCGCAGCGGGCCGAAGGCGGCTGTATGGCTTGTGGCGGCTGTCGGGTAGCTCATGGTGATTGCCATTGAGATGACGAATGTATGCTTGTGCGCCGGGCCGGGTGGAACGTCTCGGTTGCTGGCTCTGGTTAATCATCCTTATGGGAAAGAAGAGAGAAAATATGAAACTGGCTGTAGGCGGTGACCACGCGGGCTTCCCCATGAAGGGGCCCGTCATTGAATACCTGGAAGCCTCCGGTCACGAGGTCAAAGACTTCGGGACGCACAGCACGGAGCCGGTGGACTTCCCGGACATCGCCCAGGTGGTGTGCGATGAGGTTAGATCAGGCAGGGCGGAGCGTGGCATCCTTGTGTGCGGCACCGGTGTGGGCGCGGCCATCGCGGGCAACAAGGTCCCGGGCATACGTGCCGCACTGTGCCATGACACCTACTCCGCTCACCAGGGCGTGGAGCATGACGACGTCAACCTGCTGTGCATGGGTGCGCAAATAGTGGGACTCGAGCTGGCCAAGGAGATCCTCACTGCATTCACCCAGGCAGAGTTCTCAACGGAGGAGCACTTCCGTCGCAGGGTGCAGAAGCTGGGCGACCTGGAGAAGAAGGCGGCGCGGGAACTGCTGTAAGGGTTGGTTTCGCCTGTAAAGCACAGGACCATGCAGCGTCACACACCAATTGCACACCATGACGTGGGTGCATCTTGGCGCGCCTTGGCTGCAACGTTGGTGCATCTTTGTTACAATGTTGGTGCAGGCTTGGCGCAACGTTCATCTATGGACCAATCAGAGGGCCGCATGACATGGATACAGTTCAAACGTTTGACGACATTAGTGAATCGACCCGCCGGTGGAATGCAGATCTAGGCGCACATCAACTCCTTGAGGATCGCCTATCCACGCACAAACATTTTTATTACGTCCCCGGCGTTGGCATAGGCCCGAGCAAGTTCATCGGGTATCGAGGTATGACAGGAGAGGATTACGTTGCCCTCGCGCGTGCTGAGCGTGGCCTGCATGGCGGCGACACAGAGAGAGCGCTGAAGCGGTGGTTCGTCGCTTTGGGAATCGGTTCGCCGGAGGAGAGGTTCGTCAGGCGACAGGTGGAAAGAGTCCTCCGCCCCCACGGCAGACGGATCAATGCCGGCGCCCGGATGCACGCTCCAGACTGGTGGAGTTTGCGCTCAGAGCATGCCCAAAAAGCAGACGGCATTGGCAGCGAAAGCAAGTCTGGCAAGCCGCATCTGCAACGGACGGTGAAGTCTGTAATAAGGGCCACAGACGGAGGCGTGTATGTAGCCGAGTGTCTTGATCTCGCTGTTGTGACGCAGGGCACGACAATCGATGAGACGCTTGCCAACCTTAGAGAAGCGGTGGGGTTGCATCTCGAAGGCGAAGACTTGTCGTCGTTTGGCCTGGCGCCTGACCCGGCGATATTAGTCACCATGGAGTTGGGGCCGCTCAGTTCCTCGGCTTAAGCGGCTGTCGGGTGACGAGGTAGTCGCCATATTCTTGAAGTTCGGATTTTCAGGTGCATAGCCAGCGGGGCAGCCATATCAAAATGAGACGCATGACTGAATCCGGCGAGACGCAGTCCTTAACCGTCCCCAGGCGCCGCCAGGTTGCAGTAGGCACGCTTCGCACAATTGTCCGGCAAGCTACGCGGTACGTGCCAGGTGAACAACTGGCGCCATACTTCTATTCTGATTGGCGCTGACCTAACCCCGCCCTCTCTCAGTCCGCCATCGCCTGTTTCAACGCCCGCTCATCCACCTCAAGACCCAGGCCCGGCCTGTCCGGCAGCGTGATCTGGCCGTTCTTGAACTCAAACGGCTCCTTGAACAGATCATCGAGGTCCGGGCGCGGCCCGGTGGATCAGGTCGCGCCCCCGCCAATGCTCTCACCAAACAATCCTTCCCGCGTCCAATCCGTACTTTCCCGCGCAGGCGGGAACCCAGTTCGGCCAGCCCCCGACGGCCACCACGTCACGCCTGTCACCATCACGACGTGGTAGGGGCGGCCCTGCGTGGCCGCCCTCCTGGGCGACCTCACCCCAACCACCAGCGAAACACCCACCACAATGTCGTCTCGACCGGAGCGGAGAGACCTGGTGTGGGGACGGGCAAATGGCTGCCGACAGGCGGCCACATAGGTCTCGCATGCCACCAACTCCACGTCGGAACGCACCCTGTGGGCACACCCCGAGCCACAACACGATCCGTCGCGGAGCAAGTGCAAACGAGAAACCAGGTGAGCCGCCGCAGGTTGTGTTAAGCGGAACCGCCGAGTTGCCTGAGGTTGGGGTCGAGGTAGTCACGGAGCCAGTCGCCCAGGAAGTTGAAGGCGAAGACAGTGAGGAAGATCGCGACGCCTGGAACGACGGATATCCACCAGGCATCTGAGATGTACTGGCGTCCTTCGGCAACCATGCTGCCCCATGCGGGATCCGGCGCCGGTATTCCGACGCCGAGGAAGCTCAGGACCGATTCAGTCAGGATCAGGCTGCCGACCTGGAGGGATGCGAGCACGATGATGATGTTCAGCACGCCGGGAAGGATGTGGCGGTATGCGATTCGGAGTGGCGAGGCTCCAGCGACGCGGGCGGCCGTCACATAATCGGCGCTCTTGAGTTGAAGCGTCAGGCCACGTGTCTGGCGGGCGAAGCTTGGCCAGCTAAACAGACAGAGCAAGATGAGGACAAGCGCAAGGCTAGCGCCAAAGACGACCACCGCAGGACCCATCTTAGAGTTTGTCAATCACCGTTTATGACAGGTCTTGTTCGACTGAGCGGGTGATAGATGAACGACGGTCACGATGATCGTCGCCATTGCGCTTCGCGATGAAGCCGGATGTGCATAGTTACCCTTGAGCACCGCCGGTTTGAATCTGAACTCCGCCGACAACCGGTCTCCATTCTGCTTGTAAGTCATCTTCACTGAGTAGAATCCACGGATCACCGTGCTGGATCAGCACTGCATCGACAGGTATTCCAAGCTCCTCGAAGACCTGCCTGAGTTTGTCCTCGGCGGAAAGGTCAGAAAGGTAGATCCTGATCTGGTTGGTATCGTAGCCGATGCCAGACCGCGTGATCTCGTCTACAGCAGCCCACAGGTGCCGCTTCAACTGGCGGTACCACTCAGCGATGTCTGTGAATGGATAGTTCGCCTTCAATACCTTCAGCTCGCTTACGGACTCCATGTCGCCCAGTCTGGCACGAGCAGCCTTCTCGGCGCCGGCACGGTTGTTCTCATCCATCATGTACACGTACACTGTGAAGGAGCCGTCCGGGTTCCTGTCTGTGAACAGCCCTCCGAACCCGGGAACCTCTTTCGCCACCAGTTCCATCCGGTCTATGGGCGTAAACGGGGCAATCACCTCGTCCTGAGTATTGCCGTTCGATTCTCTGTCGCCGCCGACCGCCTGAGCTATTCCCAGCGCCGCTCCAGTGCTGAGCGCTGAGATCAACACCAGGGCCGCAATGATGCGCCCCGGTTTTTTTCTCAGCATATGTACCCTCCCCGGGTTTACGAACCGGAACTCCTCTTGGCGTACAGAACGTACCGCAGTCGGTATCAGCAAGGAAGCACGTGTATTTATCACTTTTTCGTCGTCGTGACGGCATCGTCACAATCGTCACGTTAAGGTTATGTTTGAATGTGTCGATTGCCTTAGCGCTTGTTGCGGGGGTGGTAGATGAACGGTGGGCATGATGATCGTCGCCATCGCCCGCGTCGGCACGTCTCCGCACCGCCGTCGTCAGCAAGAGGTTTCTGCACGTGGTTCTAGCGACTTGTTGTTCTCAATCGTTTCGCGCATTTCATCCATGGGCACAGGGACGCTTATCGCAGTCGCATGCCCGTCCTCGACAACGTACCGGCTGATAAGGACATGCCTGAAGCCTTCTGACCCCATGGCTTCCGCCCGTTCCGGTCCACAGTCCCGTAGAAATGCCAGCACCGTGTCTCCCTGTTCAAGAGACAACGGGTGGTCATCTTCCAAGACCACGCGATCCGATCCGATTTGGCCTCCCAGCCGGGTCAGGACCACCTGGCCGCCGGGTGGGCTGGTGCCTTTCAAGGCCTCATTCACCCGCAGCACGTGCTCCGTAAATATCCGGGCCTGGGGGTTCAACACCTCTCCCCGGTCGTTTACATCTGGCCTTTCGCCGTCCGCGGTGTTCCAGTACACATCAAGCGGTTCCATGACTTCAGCTATGACGACAAGGTCAGCCCGGCGAGCCGCTTCCCCGCTGGGTGGCAATATGAGGTACCCGGCAGACTGGGTGATAGTGATGCCCGGTTGACCGGGTTGACCGGGCGCCTCAGGAAACAGGCTGTTGCCCAATACAAGGAGCAGCACAGCGGTTGTAACCACACCGGCAAACAGCATCGGCAGGATAGCCCATGCCAGGCGGGGGCCGAAGCGGTGCCCCTTCATGGGAGGCCTTGCCCCCGCTTCGAGGTGACGTTCAATTGCTGGCCACATGTTCGGGCCACCAGGGACGGCGTGCTGGGCCTGAGATGCCAGGACGCGTCCCAGCTGGGTTGTTTGTTGTCGCTCATTAATCATTGCTTACGCCCCATCGCTCCAGGCTCGTTGGCCCAGCAGCGCTCGCAGGCGGCCTCTGGCATCGTGGAGCAACCGCTTGATGGTGCCCGGCGCCCGCCCCATCTCCTCAGCCACCTCGGCCTCCTTCAATTCCAGGTAATAGCGGAGGACGATTGCCCGACGCTGTTGCGGCGCCAATCGCCCGACCGCCTCCCAAATGGCCTCCCGCAGCTCTGCCTCCTCGGCAAGCGCCGATGGCCCCGGTGCTGAGTCACTCATAAGATCGCCAAGGTCAACCGCCTCGCCATCTGTACTGCGTTGCAACGGGATTTCCCGGCGTCGCCTCCTCAGGGCTTTGACCCCGTCGTTGGCTACCATGCGCATGAACCACGGAGCAAACGGCCGGCTCGCATCAAACTGGCGCCGCCGCTCGTAGACCTTGATGAATGCTGCTTGCACAACGTCCTCGGCCAGTGATCGGTCCCGAACAATCAGATAGGCCACACGAACAGCCTCCGTCTGGTAGTTCTCTACCAGGATTTTGAGCCCGGACGGATCGCCCCGTTTTAGATGGCTGATCGCTTCTGCTTCGTCCACAACTTCACCTGCAGGTATGTGTTAAGGCCTTACGTTTACTATCCCTGAGAGGGCAAAAAGGTTGTGGTCCCCGGCGCATTTTGCTCAGGGCAAGGCCAGGTAAGCCTACGGTAGAGCCGGGAGAGGTTTATTGTCCCTGGTGCAAGCGGGGGGTTGAAAAGGGGTATCCGCACCGCAGGAGCATGGGCCTCGCGACGCAAATGCAGGGCGTCAATTTGAAGTCCTTACTGATGTCTGCAATGCGTCTCATGTCTCAATAACGGCCAGATGCCGCCAAATGATATGGTCGTTCTCAGCCGAATAGCCGTTATTGCCGGGTTGCTGTTGCGCGCCTTTGGATGCGCCCGAGGCTCAATGTTCTGCACTGCCATTCATAGTGTTGACCCTGTCCTGTTGGTGATTGCTGACCAGAACAGCGTCAATACAGGCGAACTCAGGAGGTGTTTATGCTCCGTGGTAGTGGACGAGCGGAAGGATTTGACAGGCGGGTCGTGGCGCTAGCCTCCATGTTGGCCCTGGTAATTGTTGTTATTGGAGTGAGTTATGGACTAACTCAGGCCTCGCAACAGGAGGATGATGAGTCTCCTCAAATGAGTATTGTCACCCTCGATGACCGGCTTGCTGCCACAGGCCACGATGTACCGGGGTTCGGGGGCGTCGACTGGGAAGACGACGGTGTCTACGTGTACATGATGGATACTTCGCAGCAGGAGGCTGCGGAGCAGGCAGCCAGGACGTTGGCTCAGGGCCGCTCCATCAGCCAGGTCTGGACCCGACAAGCGGACTACACGATGGCGCAGCTTGCGAGTTGGTATCGCCCAATGTACTTCGCCATCCTAGGGAAAATTGATGGCGTGCAATCCACGGACCTCGCCGAACAGAAGAACCGCCTCCACGTGGGGATCACAAGTGAGGAAGCCCAAGGCCCGGTGGAAGCCGAATTGGCGGAGCTCGGCATTCCCAGGGAGGCGGTGATCATCGAAGTGGAGCCCCAAATCAAGTCTATGAGTCATGGGGCGGAAGATGAGGATAACCATGGAACTTAGAGCCAGGACAGTGGTGCGGCAGGCGACGGGCCGCTCTTTTCTCGCTCTGCTTGGCATCGGAGCCGTGCTGACTGCAATCAGCGTGGTTGTGGCTTCGCAGGGGTCCGCGAACTCAGTTGAAAAGGCGACTGATGTGGGGATACTGTTCGCGTCCAAAGACAGGGCAGTGACATACGCCGATTTTGCGCCTGAGTTGTCACGCGAGGAGGCGCTTGGAATTGCGCGAAAGGAACTGGAGAGTTCCTTTTCCAGTTCTGCCATAGCTGACGTGGTGACAAGGGCGAGCGTAGCGCTATACACAGGACGCGATGAGACGGCAGATGATCACGTTTCCGATAGAGAAGCGTGGGCCGTGGTCTTTGATGACGTGGAGGCCGCTGCATCGGGCGGCGGTCCTGGAAAAGGCCTTAGGCCGGGCGACGCGCAGTTCAACGTAATTGTCGATGCCCACTCAGGCGATGTACTGTTTTCCGTGTTGTCAGGCAGGCTGCTGCCAGTTGATGAGTAGTGAGCCGTCGCGGTGAGGCGTGGCGTATCGCCCATCCGAACCGGCTCGTCAAGGGCACCGCTGCCCAACGCCCCGCCTGAAAACCTGCGCGGCGCCTGCATGCAGGTAGTAAGCTTCACTTGAGGCTGGCGCGGGCGCGCCGGCGGTGAGCGCGTGACGAGTTGGGAGCCGTAATGGACAAGAACCCCGTTAAGGAAAAGCTGGCACGAGGCGAGGCGTCGGTGGGCACCTGGGTGTCCGGCGGCGATGCGTCTGTCGTGGATATCCTCGCAAGGGCAGGCCTTGACTGGCTGAACCTGGATTTTGAGCACAACCCCATTGACGTCTCCACAGCCGTCAACTGCCTGCGGGCAATGGGCGGCACCGACACGGTCCCATTCGCACGTGTGCCGTGGAACGACCCCGTATGGATCAAGCGGGTGCTGGACATAGGCTTCCTGGGCGTGGTGGTGCCGGACGTGAAATCGCCCGACGAAGCCGGTGCGGCGGTCAGGGCATCCCGCTACCGGCCGGACGGCGTGCGAGGCATAGGCTCGTCCCGCGGCGCCCTCATGTACGGCAGCGACTACTTTGCCAAGGCGAACGACCTGGTCACCGTTGTGTGCATGATTGAGGACGCCAATGCCGTCAAGCAGATCGATGACATCCTGGCGGTGCCGGGGATAGATGTGGCATTCATTGGCCCCAATGACCTGGCGAACAGCCTTGGCGTTCCGCTGGGCCTGGATAACCAGCACCCGGACCATATTGCCGCTGTGCAGAAGGTGGTGGATGCCGGCAAGCGGGCAGGCGTGCCAGTGGGAATCCACTGTGCAGACGGCGCAGAGGTGGCCCGGCGCATTGAGCAGGGCATGCAGTGGATGCCCATAGCCTCAGAGGCCCGCGTGTTGAAGTGGGGCTTTGAGCAGCAGCTAAAGATGGTGAAGGACGGGCTGGCAGCGGGCGAGCCCTCCAAGGCAAACGGCAAGTCTGAACCTGCGAAGACGTTCTACTAAGCCGGTCCGAATGTCTTGATAAGAGCGCCCTCCCCAACTGTGGAGGGCGCTCCGTTGTTTTCTTGAGCCACAGAAGCGAGAGACAAAAGGACGCTCGCGTTGGGCCGCATTTACCTTGTACGGCATCCTGCAACCCACATGGACCCGGACACTCCCGCTGAGCAGTGGGGATTGTCGGATGAAGGGTTGTCCCAGTTAGATCGGCTTCTCCAAGCGCGCTGGTGGACGGACGTTCGGCATGTCTACACCAGCACTGAACAAAAGGCCCGTGCGGTGGGTGATGCGGTGCTGAACCAGTTCGGCATCCCTTGCACCAGCCACGCCGAGCTGCGGGAATTGGAACGAACGCCGGAGTTCAGGTCAGATTACCGCGAGCGGGTGATCCGAATGTTTGCGACGCCTGATGTGCCTGTCGACGGGTGGGAGTCCCTATCGTCAGCGACGGACCGGCTGACGGGCTTCCTCCGTGGAACCGTCAGCGGAGGGCCGATTCCTGCCGCCGTGGTTTCGCACGGCATCGTGCTGTCATCTGTACGCGCCCGCCTGCTGGGTATGTCCCACGTTGACCCGCGCCACTGGCAGGCGCTGCCATTCGCGGCAGTGGCGGAGGTCGAAACGGATGATTGGACCCTGGCCAGCGACTTTGCCCCCGAGTGACGTTGCCCGCCCTACTGGCCCTTTCGCAACTCGAGGATCTCCTTGAGAAGCTCAGCCGGGTTTGGTGATACGCCGCGCGGGTACTCGTATGAAAAGCGTATGACGCCCTCTGGGTCAATGATGAACGCCGAGCGCTTCGCGACGCCCCGTTCATCGTTGTATACATCGAACGCCTGCGCCACGGCGCCCTTTGGATGGAAATCGGCCAGGATCGGGAACGGCACTCCGCTCATGCTGTCGGCCCACGCCTTCTGCGTGGCAACGCTGTCGACGCTTATCTCGACGATCTGTGCGCCAGCCTTTTCGAAGATCTCGTGGTTCTCACGGAACCCGTTCACGTGATTCCTTCAACCACCGGTGAAGCTGGCCGGGTGGAATGCCAGGAGCACCATCTTGCCGCGCAGGTCCTGGAGCGACACGGAATCGCCAATGTGCGAGGTGAGGGTGAAATCGGGTGCGGCGTCGCCGGGTTGCAGGGCCATGTCAGGGGTATGCCTTTCTGGGGTTGGGCTCACCGGCACGCGATCCAGGTGGCGTCCGGGGCATCAGCAATTGAGCCGATATTGAGGATACGACAGTGAGTCAAGAGAGGCTACGGGTGACGGGGCTTTTTTGGCTGCGCGAGCGGAAAATGCAAGTGGGCGCGACGAATGGCGCAGTGTGCATCAGCGCACATGAGGAATGATGGCGCTCCACACGGCCTAGATGCTTTCGGGACTTTCCTGGGTAGCAGGCGTCTCCTCTGTTGCGGGGAGCCTGGCGCCCTCGGGGAAGACGATCTCTGAGACAGTGATCTTGATTCCCGCAGCCGTGATGCCGGCATCCTGCTCAAGCCGCTCCGACACGGCCTCACGGACCTGCCTCACCACTTCTGGAATGAACCGGCCATGCTCGATGGTCAGTTCAATGGCGACCGACGCCTGCCCGTCACCGCCGTATATCTCGATGTCTTTGCCCACACGTGCCACTCCGGCCACGGCGCCGGCGGCGCGTCCAATGAGATTGGCCAGCTCCTGGCCGGACACGGAGTGGCTTCCGGATACGTTGATTTCATCATTCCCTTGAGTGACCATGACTTCTGCTTCCCTGTTCGCTTATCGCCCCATTGTTGCATCCACCGGCGCATCCCAGGCTGTCCCGGGCGATTCTTTTGCGCGCAAGCATGGACGTGAAAGCCGGGGCATGGAACACACAAGCGGTTGATTTCACATCAGCCGCCGGGGCCGCCCCGGGAACCGAGTGGGGCCACGGGTGGGACGGCAGCTGACCAGGCGAATATAACCTGACTGACACGTGCGGCCAGTCGAGTCCCCAAGCGTGTGCCCCGGCAAACCATGCCATGCAATGGCGCGAAAACCTGCCGGATTTCATACCAAACCGGCCCGCCGAATTACATGTGTGGCGGGCACACCAGGTTCACAATCAACGGATGTGCCTGCTGCTCCTGCCCGCAGGCGGAATGGTTATGGGCGTCGTAACGCGTCCTGGCAAGTTGCATGGGGGTGTACTGAGACTAAATGTTCAAGAAGCTGTTGATAGCGAATCGAGGCGAGATAGCATGCCGCGTCATTCGCACCTGCCGGCGCATGGGCATTGCCACAGCCGCCGTCTACTCTGAAGCCGATGCAGATGCCCTTCACGTATCGCTTGCCGATGAAGCGCACTGCGTGGGACCCGCCCCGGCGGCCGAGAGCTACCTCAACTCTGACCGCATCATCAGCGTTGTCCGGGACTCCGGCGCCGAGGCTGTTCATCCCGGTTATGGGTTCCTTGCAGAAAACCCCAGTTTTGCCGAGGCCGTGGCAGGCGCAGGAGCAGTATTCGTGGGGCCGCCGCCTGGGGCCATGCGCAAACTGGGCGACAAGATAAGCGCACGGAGACTTCTCAAGGACCTGCCGGTGCCGGTTGCCCCGTGGCGGAGAATACCGGCGGACGATGCCGCGCAGGCGCAGGAGGCGATCGAGGCGCTTGGGCTGCCGGTGGTGGTGAAGGCCTCCGCCGCGGGAGGCGGGATTGGCACGAGCATAGTTCACTCACCGACAGACCTGCCGCACGCGCTGGAGACCGCATCCGGCGCCGCTAAACGGTTCTTCAACTCCGACACCATTCACCTGGAGAGGTTCGTCAGCCACGCGAGGCACATAGAGATACAGGTGCTGGCCGATGGACACGGCAACGTCATTCACCTGTTTGAGCGTGAATGCTCCATGCAGCGCCGGTACCAGAAAGTTGTGGAGGAGGCGCCATCAACTGCGGTCACTGGATCTTTGCGCGCTGCGCTGGCAGATGCCGCCATCATGGTCATGAAGACCGGCGGGTATGTCAATGCAGGCACAGTTGAGTTCCTGGTGGACCAGGACGCCAATTTCTACTTCCTGGAGGTCAACTCCCGTATCCAGGTTGAGCACGCCATCACAGAGATGATCACAGGGGTGGACATAGTGGAGCAGCAGTTGCGGGTGGCAAATGGCGAATGCCTGGCGCTCTCGCAGGAAGACGTATCTGCGGAGGGCCATGCGTTTGAGGCACGCATATACGCGGAAGACCCTGACACGTTCCTCCCTGTGCCCGGGACCATCAAGGCGTACATTGAGCCTTCAGGAGACGGTGTTCGCGTGGACAGCGGCGTACGCAGGGGCTACGCGGTGAATACCCACTACGACCCGATGCTGGCAAAGCTGATAGTCCACGGCAGCAATCGGAAAGAGGCGCTGGCCCGCATGCGCGTGGCTCTGGATGACTTCGTAATCGACGGCCTGGTCACGAACATCCCGCTGTTGTCAAAGATATTCAGGCATCCTGGCTTCATCAGTGGGAGCTACGACACAGGTACCCTGACGCGCGACTTCGGCACGGAGGCTGTGCTGGCGAAGTCCGGGATTGGCCTCTCTGAACTCTGGCGCTACGGCAACTAGGCGCGCTGTGTCATTGCAGGATGGCCCCGCGAATGCTTGGGGGGAAGACGTTGTGGTCCAGGCGCCCGTCAAAGGTCAAGTTGCCACTGCCGCCGCGCTGCAAGACCATGTCCATGTCGATACTGAACGTGTTGTCACCGCCGCTGGTTATGGCGCCGGCGGGAACGTGGCCGCGATACAGCCTCCATCCGGAGAAGAGTTTCCACTCCCCGTCGAAGATCTGGGTGCTGCCGCCTTCGTCATAATCCAGGGCATAGTGGTTGACCGAGATCATCCATATGCCTGACGCTCCTCCTTCCCCGTAAAGGCGGCCCATAAATAGTGCTGATCCGCAAACAAACTGCGGACAGATCTCAAAGCCGCTGATGCCCCCCGACATGACAGTTGCCGAAAGCGCTTTTATGGGCTGGCCGGCCAGCGGCGTCACCGCTATAAAGCTGAACGCAACGAACGCTATTACCCACCGTCTCATCATCTCCCCCTCTACGAGTTATTCAGACTTCCGAAAGTGTAGCGGAAGTAACAACCGGGTAACACCCCATTACCGGGGCAATTTTTGACGATATGTTTTCAAACGAGTCGCAGTTGCCTGCGAGCGTTTCTGCCGCCGACTGTCCCGTTGGAACAGGGCAGGGGGCTAGCAGTCCCAGATGCGGGCGGCGTTGCCACCCAGGAGTTTGCTGCGGTCACCGTCCGACAGGAACGGCATGCCTTCCATGACAAAGCGCAGCTCATCGGCCAGCGTGGGCCAGTTATGTTTGGTGCGGTGATGTCCGGGATAGCCCGTGCCCCACAGGCAGCGGTCTATGCCAAACGCGTCCACGGCCATCTTCACAACCTGGTGCATATCCTCGTGCGGAAACCCCTGCTCCGAGCGGTTATGCACGTCCGATATCTTGATATGTACGTTCGGATGTTTTGCAAGGTTCAGCACCGGCAGGTACGGTTTCCAT
Organism: Dehalococcoidia bacterium; assembly: GCA_040878005.1. Lineage (GTDB taxonomy): Bacteria > Chloroflexota > Dehalococcoidia > Lucifugimonadales > Lucifugimonadaceae > JBBDMW01. The sequence goes on along the minus strand of JBBDMW010000058.1, from coordinate 17,677 downwards.
TCCGGCGCCCATTCTGGGAGCGGGTACATCATGTGGTCTATGAGCCAGGTGATGTCGGGGTAGCGTGTGGCCACGGTGTCCAGTTGATGGGCGTGTTCCGGCCGGTTGTGGACCTGCACGATGCCGCGGCGTTCTGCGATGGCCCCGAACATCGGCGCGTTCTCCGGCCTAGTCAGGATGTCAACGTCTTCGTAGTACTGCGGATGGAACCGGAAGCCGGTCAACCCTCGTTCGTCCATCCAGTACGCCGCATGCTCAGCGTTGGCCGGGTCCAGCGGGTCGACCAGCCCAACGCCAACGAGCCGATCTGGGTACTTCTGCGCCGAGTCTGCGATGTAGCCGTTGTCCCACGTGGACCAGGACGTTTGCACAACGACGGTCTTGTCCACGCCGTTGGCGTCCATGTCTTCGAGCAGCAGCTCGGCTGTGCCCGGCTCGTCCGGCAGGGACGTCCAGTTGGGCGCGGTCGGCCCAATTGGAGAGATCGGCGGCATCTCCCAGATGTGAACGTGCGTGTCTACGATCATGTCTCTGCCGGGCCTTTAACTTGTGTGGTGTAAGGAGCAGCCCGGTTGAGACATTTACGATCCGGACTACCCTCTGCGCCTGCCCCATCTTGCCACCAAGTACAACAGGGTGACAACTCCAACGCTAATTCCCGCTGACATGAGCCATGTGCTGGAGCCATTTGACTCCGGCGCGATGTCAGCCGTGTCCTGCGACTGCGGCTCGGTGGGCTGTTGCCGGGGAGCCTCCTGCGGCGTGACGTGTACCTCGCCGGGCACAGCAGTGAATGACCAGAACTCCCTGCTGTCAAACTCTCGCAGCTTACTGAATGGCCCGGTGTCCAGTGGCGCAGACGCCACCGCTCCCCACTGCGTCCCGTATACGACATCGTCCACCACGACGGGGTTGCCCACGCTGGGCGAACTTGTCCAGCTTGAAATCTCGTTTAACGAGGCATCGAAAACCTGGATCCCAACTTCACCAGTGCTTGGGACGACCGCCAACGTTTCATCATCGGGCCAGAGGATGTCGCCGTAAAACTCCTCGTTTTTCAACAGCTTGTCCAATACTGTCACCGGGTTGTTTGACATGTAAGCCACTATGAGCCTGGCAGCTCTTGAATACGAGGAGGACGGACGTTTTGTCGCAACTACGGCCACTCTCTCGCCGCCTGGACTCACCGCCAGCGTCCTCAGTTCCTCGCCTGCCTCGGCCGGCGCCGCCGCAACCTGTCGCGTCTCGGCGCTTTCAAGGTCCAGTTCCAGAATCCTGTGCTCGACATCACTGGTCGATAGGTATGCGAAAGGACTCCCTGGCACGAAGGCGGCGTTGCTCGCGATGCCCCTCCACAGGACCGTCGCCGTGCCGTCTGTGACGCGGACCACAAGCGATTCGGCCTCGCTGGCTGGCGGCGTGGCAAAGAACACGAAGTCTTTGCCTTCCTCATCAAGGCACAGAACGCCTCCGAAGCTGTTTGTCCGTATGGTGGTATTCCACCCGTATTGCTGTCCCGTTGGATTGGCTGTGAAGTCGAGGTCACCGATCGCCGCGTCGCTTACGCTCTCAAAAGTCCTGAGGTCTCTCGCTCCCACCCTCGGATTCTGGATGTCTCCATAAACTTCAACCGCGTGAGCCTCGCCGGGGCACATGGATATGCCGGCAGTCGGCCCCTCGCCCCACCCATAGGCGAGCGTTCGTCCAAGGGCGTCAAGCGCCATCATGCGGGCTTCTCCGAACCGGCCGCCCAGCAGGAATGCAATTGGGCCGGAGCCATCCGGCGGCGGCAGTGGCTCCGCCGCCCTGAGAAGGACGTCTGGATCTATCTGTCCGCAGAGGCCACCTCGCCACGAGCCATCATCGCCTTGCCTCAGGAACAGGCCGACCGGTTCACCTTCGGGAACCTCAAAGCCACATGAGGGTCCGCCCCACGGGCTTTTAATTTCTACATGGCTGCCGAACTCGCCTTTGACGGCGGTTTCCACCTCAAAGGTCCACGTCACCAAGGTGGCGGATGAGAGGCCACCCTGTGAGTTGCGCTGCGGCTCTGTGTGAGAGATGAGACGCCCTATGAGCGCAGCGTCCGCCTCTTCCAGCCGGGTCCTGGGATCACCGATGATACACGAGCAGGCATGGGCGGTCTTGTCGACCCCGGCCAGCATGCCGACCGCCAACGCCAGGATGAAGATTGCTCTCAAAATGACGTGGCCCATCCTGCTCTCCCTTTTGTAGGTTCCGTTTAACGAAGACGCAGGAAGCCACGATTTTGTTCCATTGCGAATTGCAGGGTGGCGCTCGGCAGGGCGCGCTTCAACCAGTCTGCCTACTCTTCACTTTGCCACCTCAGGTAGGGGCGGCGGGCTGCTGCGGCCTCGTCAAGGCGGGTGTTTGGCAGGTCGTGGGGGGCGTCATGCAGGAGGTCCGGGTCCGAATCTATCTCGTCGTCTATCTGCTGCATAATCTGCACGAACAGGTCCAGGGTCTCCTTGGATTCCGTCTCCGTCGGCTCCACCATGAGGGCCTCCTCCACGATCAGCGGGAAGTACATGGTGGGCGCGTGTACGCCATAGTCAAGCAGGCGCTTGGCAATGTCCAGTGCCTTGGCGCCCCTGTTCTTTTGTAGCCTGGCGCTCAGGACTGTTTCATGCATGCAGTAGCGGTCCGCTGCCAGCGCGTACCGGTCCCTGAGCTTCGCCTGGATGTAGTTGGCATTCACGATGGCGTTTTCTGAGACTGCCCGGAGGCCATCACGCCCCAGCGAGCGGATGTACGTGTATGCGCGGACCAGGATGGAGAACGAGCCGTGGAAGCCGTTTATCTTGCCGATGCTGCTGTCCGGCTCAGTCAGCCTGTAATGCTCGCCGTCCCTTACTGCCACAGGCTCAGGCAGGAACTTTGCCAACTCTTCCGTGACCATAACCGGGCCGGCGCCGGGGCCGCCGCCGCCGTGGGGGGTTGAGAACGTCTTGTGCAGGTTTGAGTGGCAAATGTCGAAGCCAAGGTCGCCCAGCTTCACGAGGCCCAGGAGGGCATTGAGGTTCGCACCGTCTGCGTAGACCAGGCCGCCGGCATCGTGCACCATCTTCGTGATCTGGAGGATGTTCGGTTCGAACAGGCCAAGCGTGCTGGGGAGGGTCAGCATGAATACAGCTGTGCGGTCGTCAACGGCATCCTTCAGTGAATCGACGTCTATGTTGCCCTGGCCGTTGGACTTTACGGTCACCACGTCAAGGCCTGCCATGGCCGCAGAGGCGGGGTTGGTGCCGTGCGCGCTGTCAGGTATGAGTGCCACCGTGCGGCCCTTGTCGCCGCGGCTCTCGTGGTAGGCGCGGGCTATCAGCAGGCCCGCGTACTCACCCTGCGCACCGGCCAGCGGCGCAAGGCTCACCCCCGGCAGCCCCGCCACTTCGCCCAGCATCTGCTGGAGCTCATACATGAGCTGGATTGCGCCCTGCACGGTTTCGGTCGGCTGGTTGGGATGGATAGCGCTCAGGCCGGGAAGCGACGCCATTTCGTCATTGAGCTTGGGGTTGTACTTCATCGTGCACGAGCCCAGCGGGTAGAAGTTCGTGTCGATGGAGAAGTTGAGCTGGCTCAGCAGCGTGAAGTAACGGACTATCTCAAGCTGGGAGACCTCCGGAAGCTCCAGGTCCTGCCGCAGCATGGCGGCGTCAGGCAGGGGCGACTCCGGCACATCGCTCTCCGGCATGGCGATGGCGAACCTGCCGGGGACCGAGCGCTCCATGAGCAGGCGGCGGTCAAGCGTTCCGGGGACCATGCGCTCACTGCTCACTTTGCTCCCCCGATCTTGCCGAGCGCCGCCACGAGCGTGTCTATCTCCTGGCGCGTGTTCGTCTCGGTTACGCATATGAGCATGGTGTTGTCCATGCGGCGGCTTATGTCGTATCCGCCAATGATCCTGTGCTCCAGCAGCTCACGGTTGATCTCCGCTGGCGGTTTCGGGCACTTGACGGCGAACTCGTGAAAGAAGGTCCCCTGGACAGGCAGCGAGTAGCCGGGCAGCTTCGATATCTCCGAGGCTGCGTAGTGCGCCTTCTGGTAGCAGAGGTTTGCGACGTCACGGACGCCCTTCTTTCCAAGCGTGGCGACGTACGCGGTGACCATGAGGCCAATGAGCTGGGTGCTGGTGCAGATGTTGGACGTGGCGCGTTCCCGGCGGATGTGCTGCTCACGGGTCTGGAGAGTCAGCGTGTAGCCGGTGCGGCCGCGGGTGTCCGTGGTGCGGCCGATGATGCGGCCGGGCATTTGCCGAATGTGCGTCTGCTTGCATGCGAACAGGCCCACGTACGCGCCGCCGTACGTGAGAGGCACACCAAGGGGCTGGCCTTCCGCAGTCACGATGTCCACATCGGACTCGCCCGGCGACTTGAACATGCCCAGGGCCGTGGGGTTCACGTGGGCTACCGACAGTGCGCCCGCATCATGGGCTAGGGCTGTCAGCCGGTCCAGGTCTTCGACAACGCCGAAGAGGTTGGGTGACTGAACGGCCAGGCAAGCGGCGTCTCCCGGCACCACTGGATCTGCTGAAGAAACGGGAACGATCTTGATGCCCTGGTGCTGGGAGTACGCCTTGAGGACTTCAGTCAGTCGTTCGTCTGCCGTGTCCAGCACCGCCACCGTGTCCCGCTTCGTGAGTCGGCAGGCCATGAGGGCCGCTTCTGCGAATGCCGTGGGGCCGTCATACATGCCCGCGTTCGCCACCTCCATGCCAGTCACCTGGCATACAGCGGTCTGGAATTCGAAGCCCACCTGCAGCGTGCCCTGCGCCGCCTCAGGCTGGTATGGCGTGTAGGCGGTCACGAACTCGCCTCGGGATGCTACGGAGCGGGCGACAGACGGGATGAAGTGGCGGTATGCGCCTGCGCCAAGGAAGCAGATGTAATCGCCCGGGGTGACGTTCCGGGCGGCCAGCGCTGTGATCTCGCGCGCCAGGTCCTGCTCGGGCGTGCCCATGGGAATGTCCATGTCCGGCGACTGGTGCTCGGCAGGGATGTCGCGAATAAGGTCGGCAAAGCGGTCCACGCCGATGGCACGCAGCATGGCTGCGCGGTCGTCGTCGGTGTTTGGAATGTAGGAATGCGGGGCCAGGGACGCAGCACCGTTGGATGGTCCCGAGCCGTTGGAAACGGAAGTCCTGGCGCCCGCTGTGGCGGGTCCGCCGGAGACTCTATCAGCCATTAAGCATCATTCCCCGGCAATAGCCTGGTCTGGTGGTTGTGGCGCGCACGAGAAGCGCTGTTCAAGAGAGCGGGCGGTACACATTGAATTACTTTGACTGAGGCTAGGTGGACTCGTCCAGCAGCGCCTGGTAAGCCTGGGCGTCCATGAGGCCGTCCAGCTGTGACTGGTCGCTCAACTCAACCTTTATCAGCCACCCTGCGCCGTACGGCTCGTTGTTCACGATCTCCGGGTCGTCAACTGCCGACCGGTTGACCTCCACCACCTTGCCGCCAACGGGGGAGAAGAGGTCGCTCACTGCCTTGACAGACTCGATTTCGCCCACCTTGCTGAACTGCTCTATCTCCGAGCCGACGTCCGGCAGGTCAATGAACACCACGTCGCCAAGCGAATCCTGGGCGTACTGGGTTACTCCCACCACGGCCACGTTGCCTTCAACGCGTGCCCACTCGTGTTCTTTGGAGTACTGGAGGTCGGATGGATACATGAGATTCCTGTTCGCTGAACGTCAATTGTGGCCGGTGCCGCGGTGCACTATGACCGCCTTGGTGAGTAGAACGGGAGCGGCACAACTTCAGCCTCCACCAACCGCCCGCGAACGTCTATTTCGAAGCGGGTGGAGGGTTCTGCATACTGGCGTTCAACGTAGCCCATACCGATATTAGCGTCAAGAGTGGGCGAGTGGGTGCCGGAGGTCACCTGGCCGATCACCCTGCCATCCGCCTGGATGTCTAGCCCATGGCGCGGTATGCCCCTGCCAATCATGTTGAAGCCCACCAGCACCCGCGGAGTGCCTTCGTCCCGGGTGCGCCGCAGCGCATCAGCCGCGACGTAGCCGGGCGAGTCCAGGTGGACGAACCTGTCCAGGCCGGCCTCGAACGGGTTATTCTCCACCGTCATGTCATTTCCGTGCAGCAGCAGGCCTGCCTCCAGGCGCAAGACGTCACGTGCTCCCAGTCCACATGGCTGCACACCCTCGTCAGCAAGCCGCTGCCATAACTCGGCGGCGCGCTCGGCAGGGGGCATGATCTCGAACCCGTCTTCGCCTGTGTAGCCAGTGCGGGCCAGGCGGCATGGGATGTCGACCACCTGGGCCTCACCAATGCGGAAGCGCCTCACGGATGTAACGTCTATGGATGAGAGGCGGTCCACCGTCTCAACCGCCTTTGGCCCCTGCACGGCAATCATGGAGACGCGGTCCGTGATGATGTCTATCTCGACTCCACCGTGCTCCCTGGCCCTGGGAGTCAGCCACTCCATGACTGCATCGGCGTTGCCCGCGTTTACCACCAGCAGGCACCTATCCTCTGCCATGCGATAGACCATTGCGTCATCGATGATTCCGCCTTCGGCGTTGCAGATAACGTGGTACTTTGACCGGCCTTCCCTCAGGGCGGCCACGTCGGCGCTCAGCACAGTGTCCAGGAAAGGGACAGCGCCAGGGCCACTGAACTCGACGCGTCCCATGTGGGAGACGTCAAACATGCCGGCGGAGTTGCGCACGGCACGCACTTCGCTGATGATGCCATCGGAGTACTGGACAGGCATGTCCCACCCGCCGAATGGCACCATGCGGCCACCTGCTTCAACGTGGGCCTGGTGAAGCGGTGTGCGCTTGAGATCGGTGGTATCAGTCATTTGATGCTCGCGGCGGCATCCCACGGCACGGGATGCATACTGGGCTGGGGCTTTTAAGGAGGCTGACTCTGTGAGTCCATCGCCACAGTTAGCCATCGTAGCAAGGGATCAATTGCAGCGCGGTGCTGCGCCAGGGAAGACAAATGACGAATCGAAGAATCATTCGCGGCGGCAACCTACCCGCGGGCGCTCCGGCGTTGGTGGCAGTGGGCGACCGTATTTTCACATCGGGACTCGTATCTGACCGGCCGGGCGGGCTGGAGTCTGAGGCGCACCGCGTATTTCAACAGGCGATAGCGATATTGCGGGACGCCGGCGTCTCCACTGCCGACGTGGTGCGGACGCGTGTATGGCATGTGGACACCGACGCCGAGCCGATGCTCCGGGACGTGCACGGCGTGGTGTTTGACCACCCCGGCCCTGCGTTCAGCGCGGTGCAGGCGTCATGCCTACCCGGCAACAGCGCAGTCCTGCTTGAACTGGAGGCCATACGCGGCGCGGGCGGCAGGATCCGGCGTTACGAGTCCGATGAGGAATCGGCGACTTCGCTGGCCACGGAGGCTGATGGTGAAGTGTGGCTGGGCGGCGTGACCGCGGCGAATGCCGATGGAACAGTGGACCACCCGGCCGATGTCACCGAACAGGTCAGGGCAGTAGTGCGAAGGGCGGCGGTATCAGTCGTGGCTCTTGGCGCTGCCACGTCAGACGTGGTGGCCACCCGGCATTTCATGCGGCACGACACGCAGGGCGCTGCTCGGCCGACGGAATGGACCGAGTTCATGAGCCAGGCGATTCCCACATCTGCGGGCATCGCCGTAGAGGGCGTGGGGCCGGGTGAGGCCGCGTTCATGCTGGAACTGGAGGCGGTTAAGGGCGCTTTGGCAGGCCGCCGCAACCTGCGCACCGGGCGCACATATGAAGTCGAGAACAACTACTGCCGGTCTGTGCGCGTGAACGGCGGCGACGTTGTGTACGTGGCCGGAACGACATCACTCGTGCCAGGCGAGATCGTAAGGCATCCCGGCGAAGTGGCCGGGCAGGTGCGGGACACGCTTGAGACCATTCGCTGGGCAGTCGAAGAGCAGGGCCTTGAATGGACGGACCTGGCACGCACCCGCACCTACGTGGTGGGAGGCCCGGAGAAGCTGATCGAGGCTGCGGGCGCCCTGGGCGAGGTGCTTGGCGACCAGGCGGCTGTCGCTGCCCTTGTAGGGGTGCCGGCGCTGGGGCGGCCCGAAGTGGTGGTGGAGATAGAAGCGACGGCTGTCAGCGGCTGACCGGTCTTCACGCGCCGCCGGCGTGTACAGCAAGAAAAGCAACAGGCGGCGGGCTAAAACCCGCCGCCTGTACTGTGCGCAACTTTTGGCCTGGCAGCGAGCTAGACCGTAGTCTTCTTCGCCCCGTTCGCTGCCTGTCCCACCGTCTGTGACGCTGCGCCACAGACGGTGTCTGTGACCAGCCGTGCCACGAGGTACGGGTCGCAGTTGGCGTTTGGCCTGCGGTCCTCGATGTAGCCCTTCTGGTCGCGGGCCACCTGCCACGGGATACGGACTGAAGCAGCCCGGTTCGATACACCGTAGCTGAACTCACGGTAGGAGGCGGTCTCGTGCAGCCCCGTGAGGCGCTCCTCGATGCCGTAGCCGTAGTTCTTGATGTGCAGGTCGTGCTTGGTGGCCAGCGCTTCGGCTGCGGCCACACATGGGTCATAGGACTCGCGCATCTGCTTCGTTGAGAAGTTGGTGTGGCAGCCTGCGCCGTTCCAGTCGCCCTTGACGGGCTTCGGGTACAGGGTGGCGCTCACCTTGTGGTTCTCTGCGATGCGGTACAGCAGCCAGCGGGCGAGCCACATCTGGTCGCCGATGTCCGGTATGCCTACGGGGCCAATCTGGAACTCCCACTGGGCGGGCATGACCTCGGCGTTGATGCCGGAGATCTCCAGGCCGGCGTCCATGCAGGCCCTCATGTGCTCCTCAACTATGGCCCTGCCGAAGACTTCATCTGCACCGACGCCGCAGTAGTAACCGCCCTGCGGGGCCGGGAAGCCGTTGTCTGGCCAGCCGAGAGGCTTTACGCCCTCGAAGAAGGTGTACTCCTGCTCCATGCCGAACCATATGTCGAAGTCGCCGTACTTCTCAGTTGACTTGACGAGGGCGGCACGGCTGTTGGTGGGGTGCGGCGTCATGTCGGTCAGCAGCACCTCGCAGAGAACCAGCTTGTTATCGCCGTTACTCTTGGATCGCAGCGGGTCGGGCGTTATAAGCACCGGGTTCAGCACACAGTCGGACTGCTCGCCGGGCGCCTGCTGGGTGCTGGAGCCGTCGAAGCCCCAGACCGGGGGTGCTTCTCCGTCCTTGATTATCTTGGTCTTGGATCGCAGCTTGGCGGTGGGCTTGGTGCCGTCAATCCAGATGTACTCTGCCTGGTAGCTCATCTCGCTCTCCGTTTGGTGAACCGGTCAGGCGACCGGACTCCGGCTTTTCAGCCGGGACCGGCACATCCGCTCGGTGCCCGTTGCCCTGTCTCCGCCCGGCGTTCCGGACGCTGCGGCTCACACCGCGAAACCGGTGCGCCGGTGCAACAGGGATTGTTATAAATCAGGATAAAAGTACCGCGCGAGTGTTTCAGACGTGTTTCAATTCTCGAGCTTTTGACGAAAGCCAACAGACCTGTGCGGATAGACTGGCCGGGCCGTCCGCATCATTGCGGCATGATCAGTTATTCCCGGCGAGAGGTCAATATGAACCCTGGCCACCTGGAAGTTTTGAAGCTTGGCTCGGAGGCGCTGGCAAACTGGCGCGCAGAAAATCCGGCCGACCGCCTGGACCTGTCCGGGGCAGACCTCAGGGAACTCAACCTCGCGGGCCTGAATCTATCCCGTGCCGTGCTGGATGGGGCTGACCTGTCAGGCGCGGACCTCTCCGGTGCGCAGCTTTCTGAGGCCACCATGCGCCGTGCGAACCTGTCTGGCGCGGTGCTTCGAGGGGCCGTTCTATTCCGGGTGATGCTGAACGGCGCGGACCTGTCCGAAGCCGACCTATCGAACGCCAGCATGTACCGTGCCGAACTGAAAGATGCGAACATCGCCGGAGCGGTCTTCAAGGGCGCAACCACTCTGAAGGTGATATGGCCGGAGCGCAGGTAGCCGCACGGTGGTTGTGCATTATCCCGGCAGGCCGCCCGTGGCGCGCATCAGGGTTTCCTGCACCAATAGCTCATGATCCAGGCTGCGGTCTGGCTGCTTCTCTCCCCGGAGGTCCTTCACGAACACCTCCAGGCTCTTCACATAACGGGGCCGGTCTTCAAGCTGAATGATGGAGACGCCCGCAGGGTATTCGCCCTGCGGCTCAGCAAGGCACAGGCGCAGCGTCTCCGCTGGCTCGAATGGCTCCATGATGGCCGAGCCCTTCGTGCCGTAGACCTCAAACCGGCGCGCCATTGGCCGCGTCTCCATGGCGGCAATATCCACGAACGCCAGGGCGCTATCGTATTCGAACACGCCCAGGGTGTTGTCTATGAAGTTCGGCGTCTCTGATGCCGCACGTTGCAGGAATGAAGAGACGCGTCTCGGGCGTCCCAACAGCCAGACGACCTGGTCCAGCATGTGGCCCGCGAGGTCGTATAGTATGCCGCCGCGGTGGTGGGCGATCACTGCCCTCTGCGCCTCGGTGATGTAGGTCGACATGTGGGCACGCATAGAAAACACGTCACCAAGGAACCCGGAACGTGCCCAGTCGGCTATCCGGCTGAAGCCGTCGTGGTACCGGAACATGTAGCCCAACTGGACAAGCAAGTTCCTGCGCCGTGCCTCTTCGATGATGCGGTCGAAACGGTGGAAGTCGTCCCCGGCAGGCTTGTCATAGAAGACGTGTTTGCCCGCGGCGACTATCGCTTCAGTATGGCCGAGGCTTTCTTGATTCAGTCCCTCTGATGCGACCGCTGTAACGGTGGAGTCCTCCAGGAACTCGGAAGGGTCGTTGTACCAGTGGACCTGCGACCATGTGGAATGGCCGCAGAATTCCAGTTCCTGTCGGCGGCCCGGGTCAGGCTCGTAAACGCCGGTGACTTCGACATCAGGGTTGTCCAGCATCACCTTCAGCACGCCCTCGGCGTGACCGTGCTTGGTTCCGTACTGGGCCATACGTATCTGTCCGGGCATGGTGCCTCCGCTGTGTGTTCAGCAATGGTGAGCGCGGCCCGGATGATACGCGAGTCTTGTCAAGCGTGCCGGTATGGCAGCGGGACAGGAGGAGGGCCTGGATGTACCGCCCACAGAGGTTGTTTACAGTCTTGATGAGGGAGTAGCCCCTCCGATGCCGACGTGTGGACGTTCGTCATTGTAGTAGCCGATGTACCTGGAGAGCTCCGTCAGCCTCGCTGCGTTTGAAGTGAACGGCCTGGAGTACACTCACTCGGCGCGAAGAGGCTCACCCAAGCTCCAAATCGGGTAGTTTTCCTCCAGGTGGACAGCGTCCAAGGGAACCCCGAATTCGACGATCACACTTTCGATGAGTTCCCGCTTTGACTCAAGATCCTTGTAGCCGAAGTTGATTCGGTTGTCCCTTTCCCTGACGGAACTCATCATTGGGAATACGTCATGCTTGTTCAACTCGGCCTTCAGAGGCTTGTACCAATCAGCAAGCTGCCTCAGTGTGTAACGGCCTTGAACGGTCTCAATGCTTACCCCGTCGAGCGGTCTGCGGTGAGCTGCCCTGACAGCGGCTTCTGCCGCCGCCCTTTGCGTCGGGTCCGTCATATAGACAAAAACAGTTTGATCATCCTCGCTAAAGTAGTAGCCACCGAATCCGCCAGGGTTATCAGCTGATATTGCTCCAACTCGCTGATTTTCGTCTATGACGAACCCATCATCATCGAGCAGTTGCAAGACGATGTCTTCTTTCACTCGGCTTCGATCGTATTGGCCCGGCTCAAGTTCATCTGTTTGCGTGGCCAGAGCAATTGAACCGGTCGTCAAAACAGCCAGGGCCAGGACGCCCATCATCATCACCAACGTCTTGCGTGTCACCGTCCGTTGTCCTTTTCGTTATTGGCCGGGGCGAGAGCCCCGACCTGCAGTGTTGGCTCTATTTGCGGTCGGGTGACTTCGTTCATCTCCGTTGGGAACCAACCTTCGCGTTTTGAGACTTGTTTTATTAGACGTTTCGAGGCGCTGATTTGTTCCATCATAGATAAAGACACAGCGGCAGGATAAAGTTCTCGCGAAATGTTTCACAAACCAAACAGGCAGCATTTCGGGATGTGAGACACCTAACGAACCGGCAGCTTGCCGCCCCTGGCGGCCTGTACGAAGGCGCGGATGCGTGATGGGTCCTTCGTGCCATTAACCTCGACGCCGCTGGACACGTCCACGCCCCATGGGTGTAGCCGGTCAATGGCGGAGCGCACATTCTCCGGCGTAAGGCCGCCCGCAAGCAGCACGTGTTCCTCGGCGGCGATGCCCACGGCGGCAGACCAGTCGAAGACCTCTCCCCCACCGCCAGGGAGCTTTGCGTCATAGCGGTCCAGCACCACGATCCGGCCTGAGGCAAGGTGTGGCGCTACCTCGCCCGTAAGTCCGGCGGGCGATGCGTCTTCCTTTACCCGAACCTGCCGGAACACGGGCGTGCTCAACTGGCTGATGTACGCCTCATCTTCCTCGCCGCAAAGCTGGACGTAGTCGAGGCCGATTTCTGTGACGACCTGGTTCACCCAGTCGGCCGGCTGATTGCGGAACAGGCCAACCAGCTTTGGGGGTGGTGCATCGGTGTGCTGTCTGCCATCCCTGTACTGGTCAACAAACGCCCTGGCATCAGACGGCTGGACCTGCCGGCGGACCCCCTCCACAAATACAACACCCAGGAAGTCGGCGCCAGCGTCCGCGGCTGCGAGCGCGCTTGCAGCGTCCCGCAGGCCGCAAATCTTCACCTTTGGCATGTACTCACTCAAGAAATTCGTACCTCAGACATTGTCTTCACAAGGGCGGCGGCATCATCCCCGGCGCGCATCAGCGACTCGCCCACCAGCACGGCTTTCGCGCCTGCACGGCCCATGCGGCGCACGTCTTCAGCGTTCTTCATGCCGCTCTCAGCAACCTTCACCATGTTGGATTCGATGCGCGGCGACAGGGATTCGAACACGTTCAGCGACGTCTCAAGCGTCTTCAGGTTGCGGTTGTTGATGCCGACTATGTCCGGTCCGGCGTCCAGCGCTATATCAAGCTCCGGCTCATCGAACGCCTCCACCAGGGCATCCATGCCAAGCGACCGGGACAGGTCCAGCAGTTCGCGGTACTGGCCTGGCTCCAGGATGGCGATAATGAGCAGCACTGCGTCTGCGCCCGCAGCGCGTGCCTCGTAGACCTGGTATTCGTCGAACACGAAGTCCTTCTGCAACACCGCCACACCCCGCGGCCCGGCGATTTGCTTTACGGCGCGCAGGTCTTCCAGTGACCCGCGGAAGTGGTCCTGCTCGGTCAGTACTGATATGGCCGCTGCGCCGGCATCGCAGTACATGGTGGCGCGTTGCGACGGGTCCATGTCTGGATCAAGCTCTCCTCCAGACGGGGACGCCCGTTTCATTTCTGCGATGACCGAAACGCCGGGCGCAGAGCGAAGGGCGATGGCGAGAGATGTCGCCGCCGAGACGTCCTCAGCAAGCTCACGGACACGGTCAAGCGGCACGTCGCGCCTGGCCTGTGCGATGCGCTCGCGCTTCGCCTCAACGATCTGGCCGAGAATGCCGCCTGCCCGTGATGTCATGACAGTTCCTGGCTCAGGGCGGCCAGCCGGGCCAGCCTGTCCGATGCAGCGCCCGAGTCGATGGATTCCACCGCCATGCCAGACGCGTCCTGGAAGCTGACCGCCTTGCCCGACACCAACAGGGCCGCCGCAGCGTTCATCACCACTACGTTCCTTGCGGACCGCTCACGTGAGGGCGGCGCGTTGTGTCCGCCCCCCTTTCCAGCGAGGACTCCCCTGATCATGCCGACGCTCTCCTCAACGCTGCGTGCGACAAGGTGGTCACGCGACCCTTCCGGTAGACTGAAATCGGCGGGCCGGGTCCGGCGACGTTTCATGGCGTCGGGCGTCACCTGATACATCAGTGTGTGTCCCTCGATGTCCATCTCATCCGCGCCCGACTCGGCATGGACCACCAGCGTGTAGTCGGTGCCCAGTATGGATAGCGCCTTGGCGATCTTCTCGGCCGCCACGGCATCGGCAATGCCAATGACCTGGCGCCTCGTCCCTGCCGGGTTGGTAAGCGGGCCGAGCAGGTTGAACACCGTCCGTATGCCGATCTCCCGCCGCGGCGGCCCGGCGTACTTCATGGCCGGGTGGAATGCCTGGGCAAACATGAAGCCGATGCCTGCGTCATCGATGCAGCGCTTCACGCCGTCCGGGCCGAGGTCTATCTTCACTCCCATGGCCTCGAGCACGTCTGCGCTGCCGGTGGCGCCGGACATGGCGCGGTTGCCGTGCTTCGCCACAGGCACGCCCGCCCCGGCCACTACGAACGCTGCGGCGGTGGAGACATTGAACCAGCCCATGCCGTCGCCGCCGGTGCCGCAGGTGTCCACCACCGCGGCGTCAATGTCGACGTGCAGCGACTTCTCCCGCATCACGCGGGCCATGCCGGCGATTTCCTCCGGTGTTTCGCCCTTCATGCGAAGCGCAGTGACGAATGCGCCGAACTGGGCAGGGGTGGCTTCTCCGTCCATGATCTGGCTCATGGCAGCAGCGGCATCATCCACCGACAGGTCCCGGCATTCCACGACGGCTTGTATGGCTTGCTGAATGTTCATTGTGGTGTCTTGTTCATGCGGTGGTTGTGTTTGCCGCCTGCGATGGGAAGTCCCCGAACGTCTTGTTGGAACAGAATCCCTGGCCGCTCTGCTAAAGGCTGTTCTCCAGGAGCCGCTTCCCCATGCTGATTCTTTGCTCAACAGAATAGCCGCTGGCCTCATAAAACTGCTGCACTTGCCTGTTGTCCTCCATGATCTGCAAATTTATCTTGACGCACCCGCGCGAAGTTAGGTGTTCCTCTGCGAAGGCAAGCAACCGGGACCCAATCCCTTGCTTTCGGTGATCTGGATGCACGGCAAGCGAGTAGATCCACCCCCTGTGGCCGTCATACCCGCCCATGACGGTGCCAAGTACTGTATTTCCGTTGATCGCAACGAAAAATAAGCCGTCCGCAACTGCGACTTTCGCGTCAATTACGGATGCCGGTGCGTTATGCGCAGTCTCATAGTCAAATACGAGTTCCCAGAGTTGAATAACCTGCTCTCGATGGCGGATATTGTCAAATGCTGTGATTTCAGTTGCCACGGTGGTACTTCCAGTAACCAGTTACTTCGGTATTCGTGAAGTTGGCGCAGCTCTCTTTAACCGATGCCATTCAACGAGTGAGGCGGCTGGCGCCACACTGATTTGTCTCGGCGTCCGCCAGAGTTTGGCGTAGTTTCCTGGCACGGGTTGTCGGAGTGCTAATTATCTTGTCATTACCAGTTGTCATTCGGCCCCCCTCTCCCTCAATCCCTCTTCCCTGTTGGGGAGAGGGACGTCGTCACATCTCCAGGAAGTTGTTGAGCAGTTTCTTTCCGGGGGCGGTCAGGATGGACTCCGGGTGGAACTGGACGCCCTCAATGGGGAGCTCTTTGTGGCGGATGCCCATTATGACGCCGCTCTCGGACGTGGCACTGACTTCGAATTCGTCCGGGAGCGTATCGTGGCGGATGGCCAGCGAGTGGTACCGCACCGCCTCGAACGGGTCAGGCAGCCCCTCGAACACGCCCTTGCCGTCATGGCTGACCATGGATGTCTTGCCATGCTTGATCTCGCCTGCGCCCTCCACGATTGCGCCGTACGCCTCGCCAATGCACTGGTGGCCCAGGCAAACGCCGAGCAGCGGGACTTTACCGGCGAAGTGGCGCACGGCGTCCACGGATACGCCTGCGTTTGCAGGCCTGGAGGGGCCGGGTGAGATGACGACGCGCTCGGGCCGCATCATGTCCAGGTTTTCGATACTGGCCTTGTCGTTCCGGATCACCTCAACCTCAGCGCCAAGCTCAGCCAGGTACTGGTACAGGTTGTAGGTGAAGCTGTCATAGTTGTCGATTAGCAGCAGCATTGTTGTGTCTCAATTGTGTGGACGGTGGCATTGATAGGTGTGACGGGAGATGTGGGCGCGGTGCGCCATGCGGACTGGGCCGCACTCATGACGCTCCTGCACTTACGGGGCTTCGCCACCGCTTCTCATGTGCCGTTGCTCCTGCTGTCTCCGCAGCCGCAATGGCGCGCAGCGGCGCCGCCGCCTTTTGCAGCGACTCCCGGTATTCCGCCCCCGGCACACTGTCGAACACTATGCCGCCGCCGCCCTGCACGTGAGCGACGCCGTCTTTCAGAAGGATGGACCGGATGACGGTGCCGGTGTCCATGTCTCCGTTCGCTCCGAACCACCCAACACCGCCGCAGTACGGGCCGCGGCCTCCAGGCTCAAGCTCGCTGATCAACTGCATGGCCCTGACCTTGGGAGCTCCGGTCAACGTGCCTGCTGGAAATCCAGCGGCGAAGGCGTCCAGCGCATCGCAGCCTTCACGGAGCCGTCCCTGAACCCGTGACACCAGGTGCATGACGTGCGAGTAATGCTCGACTGCCATCAATGACGGCACGCTTACCGTTCCCGGCGCGCATACGCGGCCGAGGTCGTTGCGGCACAGGTCCAGCAGCATGAGGTGCTCAGCGCGCTCCTTTTCGCTCTGGACAAGCTCCCGCTCCAGCGCGGCGTCCTCGGCAGGAGTTTCACCGCGTTGGCGTGTTCCAGCGATGGGGTGAATGGATGCCGTGCGGTTACGGACCCGTACCAGCAGCTCCGGGGATGCTCCCACCAGTTGAAAGTCGCCAAAGTCCAGGAGGAACGTGTACGGCGACGGGTTCATCCGGCGCAGCTCACGGTATATGTCGAGTGGCCGCGCCGACGTGGGCCGCTCAAGCCGTTGGGACACCACCACCTGTATAAGCTCGCCGTCGATTATGGCGGCGCGTGCGTGCTCCACCATTCGCTCGTACTCAGCCTGCGTGGTGACGTGATGTGTGGCCGGGGCCGTGGTGTGACGGGTGGCTTCCACCGGGGGCGCCGGACTGCGCAGCTTCTCTGCCAGCGAAGATACCCGTGCTGCCGCGTCTGTATATGCGGCCTCCCAGCCTGAAGGGCATGTCACATCTGCCAGCACTATGAGCAACACCCTGTCCAGCATGTGGTCGAACACGACCAGTTCGGCGGGCAGGAAGAATGCCGACTCCGGGCATCCCGCGGGGTCAGGCGCAAGCGGGCTTACCGATGGCTCGAAATGCCGCGCCGCTTCATAAGCCACGTAGCCCAGTGCGCCCGCATAAAAGTCTGGCAGGCCGGATATTTCGGCCACACACTCCGAGTGCAACCGTCGCCTGAGAAGCGCCGCAGGGTTCACGTCGCCGTTCGACTGTCCCGGGCCGGTGCGTATCACCTCGTCCACAGACGCACTCACATATGAATAGCGGGATGTGCCTGGCTCCGGCGAGATGCCCTCCATTAGAAAGCCGCAGCCGGACAGCGACACCCGCTCGAACGTGTCCGCAGGCGAAAGGCCGCCGGTTGGCATGACCGCCCACACCGGCACGCGGGTGCAAGTCTCTGCATGGGCGGCGAACTCGTTGAACGAAGGAAGAACTCGCCCTGGCTCTATGTCGGTCAGTTCAGGAAGCACCGGCGCTCTCCTCGGCGTGGTCAATCGCCCGCATGAGCGCACCCATCTTGTGCAGCGATTCTTCGTACTCAAGGTCCGCCTGGCTGTCAGCAACCA
>JBBDMW010000057.1:0-55731 GCA_040878005.1 Dehalococcoidia bacterium | reverse complement strand
GGCAGACCGTCACCGAGCCGGCCCCCTAGCGCCTTCCATGCCCTGGCGGGTTTACTCCTGCGGGAGGGCCGCCGCCCCTGCCGGGGTTCTTGTTGTGACCCGGCGGGTTAACGCCGTCTGGCGGGCCGCCGCCCTTGCCTGGGTTCTTGTTGTGGCCTGGCGGGTCCACCCACGCCGGCGGTCCCCCTTTGCCGGGGGAATCGTCGTCAGGCAGCCTCAGGATTGCCCGCCCGCCTGTAATCAGGATGCTCCCTGCGGTGGGTTCCACCAGTGAAGGTATGTGGACCGTGACCTGGATCTTGCCGCTCAGGCTTTGAATTGCCTCAAACTCCCCGGTGCCTCCACTCATCTTGAAGCGCCCGCTGTCCACAACGTCCAGGGAGACAGGGAACATCTGGCCGCCGAGGCCATGTGTGCACGCTTCCATGAATGGACTTGGAACAATGCCGAGGGCGGGGTGAGAAACAAAGCACGCGTAGACGCCGGAGCTGCCCCGCTCAATTCGCAGAGTGGATTCACCGTGCATAATGTCTTCTCCGCTGCCGAGAGTGAAGGTGCCATGAATGGCGCCGGTGAGGCCGCCGTACACAACCGGTATGTCCAGGACCCCGCCAGCCCCGTCAGGCGCCTGTATTACGCCTTCCCCCTGGACTTCCAGGTCAGCGGTGGAGGTGTGCATGCTGGAGACCGGCGCGCCGGTCAGCATGTCATCCAGTGCGTCACACGTGGCGCCGCGGTCACGGTCCTGGCACTGGACTACCGAGCTTGACCCGCCGGGACCTCCGAGAGCCCCCAACACCATCTCGTTGTACGTCGTGATACTCGCTGATTTGATGTCGCCGTACTGCCCCAGTACAAATTTTGATTCAGACGTGGTAGGGTGCGCGGGATCCGTAGAGAAACCGACAACGGCGACATCGCCAACGGCGTAAAACGTCGCCGGCGATGCCCCGCCCGAAGCGCTCGCCGTGGCGCTGATGGCCACTGCTGCGATGACAACCGGGGCAATGGAAATCCAGCGCCACTTTTTTAGTTGTGACATATCCCACCTCTGGGTGCATGGAAGTGTGAAAAAGAGGTTTGCAAACGTGAAGCGGTCAACCATCGGCATGACTTGACGTCAGCCTGAAAAAGGCACACCGTACCGCTCATCAACAGGCTGGGCAATTCACGACCGTAACGTCTCCAAGATAGAACATGCCATTCTCCGGCAGACCAGCCCGCCTTGCCTTGTTGTCATGACACATATTTTGGATGCGTGGTAAAACTCGCTTATCGGCGTCACTTCCGTTACATATGTGCCTTTCCAAAACCGGAAATTATATGGCAATCTATCACAGTCGATGCAGAGACGGCATGCCTCACGAGCATTCCCTATTGATTCGGCACATCGGGTTTCCCAAAATGCTTCGGTAAAGCACACCTTAAACTTACCTCAACAATTAACAGATTTCTTATACATATACTCAGCGGATCAGATACAACAACCGGGTTTTTAGCAAATATGCGGCCGTGCCGCCGCCATTAAGCTGGAGTGCCACCCCCATATGACACAGTCAGGCCGGATGGAGCGGGTTGAGTGGGATGAGCGGAACGCCTGGCAACGATTTTGCAGCTTCATAGACTACTCAGCGGCTGAGTTCGCTGAGATCCAGTACAGGCTGCTATGCGAACAGCTCAGTATCCTTTCCACAAGCGCAGCAGGCCAGCGGATCCTGGGCGGCAGGCAGCCTGCCACCATCGACGGGTTCCGCCGCACCGTCCCACTGACGACCTACGATGACTACGCATGGCTGTCGCACCCCGGCGGCGCCAGGTCCCTGCCTGACGGTGATTACACCTGGACACAGACCTTTTACGGCGCTGGCAAAGAGAAGTGGATCCCGTACAGCCGACGCGGCCTGCACTGCCTGATGGACCACACCATGGCCAGCCTGCTGCTGGCTTCCGCCAGTCATCACGGCGATGTAAGGCTCTCGCCAGGCGACCGCGTCCTGTACAACGTGCCCCCGCGCCCGTTCCTGGCCGGCGTGGCTATATACGGCGCACTCAAGCGCTTTGGCCTGGAAGGAGTGCTGGACCCGGTCAGGTCAGAACAGATGGAGTTCACGGAACGCGTCAGGGCGGGATTCGAGGAGTCCCTTCGAAGCCGGGTGGACGTGATCATATCCATGACCAGCGTCTTACTGAAGGTGGGAGAGCGCTTCGAACGGCACATGCCGGAGGACACTGGCGCACCGGGGAAAGAGCGCCTCAAGAAAAACGGTCGCGCCGTAGGCAGATTCGCCCGTGCGAAGGTCAAGAGCGCCATCGGACGGCGGCCGGTGAGGCCATACGACCTGTGGCGTCCCAAGGCCATAGTGGGGTGGGGGCTGGACACCAGGTTCTTCAGCGACCGCGTGGCCCAGTACTGGGGCCGGGCGCCATTCGAGGTGCATGCGTCCACCGAGGGAGGTGTAATGGGTCTCCAGGTCCGGCCGGGCGGGGGGATGTCCCTCATACCGGAGGCGAATTTCTATGAATTCATTCCCGAATCAGAACTGGAGTCAGCCCGGATTGACCCTTCGTATATCCCCGCTACATTGCTATATGACGAGGTTGAGGCTGGCGAAACCTATGAGTTGGTGATAACGAATTTCTACGGGATGCCCCTCACCCGTTACAGGTCAGGCCACCTGGTGCGCTTCCTAAACACGGCGGCCAACTATGGCCTGGAGTACGAGTTCATTGGGCGAAGCGATGAGCGGATAGACATAGCAGGCTTTACCCGCCTGGATGAAAGCACCGTGTGGAAGGCCATGGCGCACGCGAATCTTCAATTCAGGGACTGGACCATGCGGCGCGAAATGGGCGATGGGCATCCCGTGCTGCACCTGTATGGAGAGGCTACGCATCCATATAACGCATGTGAAGTGACAGCACTTTTACACAATTCTTTACGCAACGTTGACCCGCTGTATACCGACTTGGACATCATGCTCGGCATTCGGCCACTTAAGGTCACGCTTCTTGAGCCAGGCGCATTCGACAGGTATTACTACGCTCGGCTCCGGGACGGCGCTCCCCTCCTGGACCGCCGTCCGCCTCGGATGAATAGCGCTGATCCTGTAATAGAAAGGCTGCTCTCTCCGGCTAGAGAGGCGTTGGCAGGAACAGCCTGAACGGCGGTGCCATGGACCAGGTCAACATAGTCCTACCTTTTCTGCAATTCCTGGTCAGTCTCTTCCTGGCCAGCCTGGTCATGTTCAGCGACCCCCGGGACAGGCTGAACCGGCTGTTCACCCTGTTCTTGCTGGCCATGGCGCTCTGGGGCATCACCATCTTCGGAATGCGTGATGCTCATCCCAACATTTCGCTGGCCTTTGAGCGGGAACAAGTGGCGCTTGCGGTAATTCCCTTCAGCAGTATTGTCTTCGCTCACTTCGTCCTGGTGTACACGAACACCAGGCGAAGGATTCCCATCTTGCTGACCTTCTACGGTCTTGGCGTCATTTCAGCCGCACTATCCCTCACCGGCCAGGTTTCGCCTGGAATGACCGAGAAGTTCTACGGCTATGCTCCGGACTTTGGTTGGGCATTCCCAATCATGCTGCTGGCGTCCTACCCGCCAGTGTTCCTGTCCCTTTACCTCCTTACCAGGGCGGTGCGGGTCACAGCGGGGCGCGTGGAACGGCAGCGCATCCACCTGCTGCGGCTCGGCGCCGCAGCGGTTGTCCTCGGGGGCACCTCAGACCTCCTGCCAACGCTCGGGATAAACCTCTACCCCATGGGCATAGTGGGCAACCTTCTGTTCATCATCCTCACGACGCTGGCGGTCACGCGTTACCGGCTCATGAACCTCAGGCTGGTCCTTCGCAAGGGGCTGGCATATTCAGCGGTGAGCGCTGCAATCTTCGCTGTCTACGGCGTAGCGTTTGCTCTTGTATTCATATTTGCCGATGACCTGACCCTGCCGGGCCAGGTGCTGATGAGCATCGCCATACTGGTGATAGTGGGCGTGTTCCTGCAACCTCTGTTAGGCAAGGTCCAGGGAGTTGTTGACAGGATTTTCTTCCGCGAGCGTTTCGACCAGCTACTGGCTCACAGCAAGATCAATGAACTCACGAAGAACATCACGGACTTCCCCGCCGTAGCCTCCGGGATCGTTGACACTGTACGACGCGCGACTCAGAGTGACTGGACGGCCATTGTCCTGCCAGACCGCGGCGACCACACCCTGGGCACTGCCGCTGACTCCCGCAAGAACGCGCCGATAATCGAATTGTCCAGGGATGGCGGTATCGTTTCATGGCTGACGAGTGAGAAGGCAGTGCTCCGGCTCGACGAAGTCAACCTGTATGGCGCCCCGCCAGTAGTGCGGGACGATGAACTGGCCGCCCTGGAGAAGGTCGGTGCAAGCATACTGGCGCCGATGATCTCTAAGGGCTCACTCACAGGGATCCTTGTGGCAGGGCCAAAACTGGTGGGCTCGGGGTATACCAGCCAGGACTTTGACTTCCTGCGCTCTGTTGCAGACCAGGCGGCAGTTTCGGTAGAGAACGCGAGCCTGTACGCCAACGCTATGCGTGAGGCGACAGAACGCACCGTCCTCGCAGAAATCGGCCGAGTGGTTAGTTCCACGCTGGAACTTGAGACTGTGTTCCAACGCTGTTCTGAGCAGGTGCGGCGGCTCCTCCCGTGCGACAGGTTCGCAATCACTACTATCGAGGACGACACCGGAACCTTTCATTACGCATACGTAGACGGCACTGAAGTGAGCGGATGGGGGACCGGCAAATCAGAACTCGCTAAAGGCTCACCCCTCGAAGAGGTAATCTCAGGTCAAGTCGGCATGGTATTGACGATTGGCCGGCCGGTGGGCAAGGGCGAAATGCACCCCCTATGGGTAGCCAGCACAGAGGCAGGATTGCGGTCAATGCTTGCCGTGCCCCTGCTCTCCAACGGCCGCGTCATAGCAACCATGAAACTACAGTCAATGCAGCAGGAAGCGTACGGCCCCCAACAACTGGAACTAGCCGAACGTATAGGCGCACAGATCGCCAACGCAATTGCAAACTCACAGCTATATGAGCAGGCCCTGCAACTGGCGGAGGAGCGTGAGGCCAGGGCGCAGCTGGACGCCGAGAACAGGGAATTGCAGCGCGTAAACGAAGCGAAGAGCGCCTTCCTTTCCACCGTGTCTCACGAGCTAAAGACGCCGCTGACAAGCATGCTGGCATTCACAGATATCCTGCGGCGCAACCGGCAGAGCAATCTCGATGGCAAACAGTTGCAACAGCTCGAAGTGATCAGGCGCAATGGCCGCCGGCTTACGCTGCTGATCAACGACCTGCTGGACCTCTCACGCATAGAGTCCGGCAGCCTGAGCCTGGAGCCAACGGATTTTGATGCCCGCGAATTAGTGACAGAACTTGTCGAGAGCTTTGAGCCAATCGTGGGCGCGAAGAACCAGCAAATCCATGCTGAAGTGCCCGATGAGCCGCTGCTCGCCAGGGCTGACCGGGACCGCATCACGCAGGTGGTTTCCAACCTGATCAGCAATGCGTCAAAGTATTCGACTGACGACAAGTCAATCGAGATCAAGCTGTGGGGCAGCGATGACCGGCTTTACGTCCGGGTGCGCGACCATGGCATTGGCATATCCAAGGCTGACCAGAAGAAGCTTTTCACCTCATTCTTCCGCGCCAACAATGACGAAACCAGGTCCGTGCCCGGGACCGGCCTTGGGCTGGTCATTGCCCGCGGCATAGTGGAGATGCACGGTGGAGAAGTCTGCATTGACAGTCAGCCGGGACGGGGCGCCACTGTCGAGTTTTACATTGCCGGGCTGCTGCCTGAAGCTGCCTCGGGCAAGCACGTGGCTGCGTTGCAGAACGGATAGGCCCCGCCGGCTGCGAAGTGCAGCGCCTAAGAGCGCCTGGCCGGTGGCGCCTGTTTCTCCATCAGAATATCCATAGCCACCGCCATGGCATCAGCTTTCGCAGCCTCGATATCGGGAACCCGGTATTCTGCCGGTTGTCCACTGACCGCGGGCCGGGCAAAGATCAGGATAAGGCCGTTTACCCTGCGCCCGGTGATCCGCTCCACCGCGGCGGCGTAAGCGCCCAGCTGCGGAACGTACGGGGAGGCCATCTCCTCAAGCGTCCGGCCAGCCACGGCGTCTGTTTTATAGTCGATTATCACGAGACCGCCGTCGGCGTCTTCATAAACCAGGTCAATGATTCCTTCGATGGCACCCGCTGACGGGTTGCGAGGGTCCACTGGCACGGCCACCGGCGCTTCACGCCAGTAGCGGCCCGAAGCCACGGCGCGACGAATGGCATCGGAGTTGATGACAGCGCGGGCCAACCGGGCGACATCATCTGCCTGGTCTGGTATCTCATGAAATTCAGCGTACTTGCGGGCAAGCTCATCGACGTTGTCGCCTGCCTCCAGGTTTGCGTACTGCAGGACGGCATGCACCGCCCGCCCGCGCTCGCCAGCGCCCCGCCCGATTCGCCACGGCTCTGCTGCCCGCGTTTCCGACTCGGTCTTCGGCGCTGGCTCCGGTGATGGTCCCCGAGGTTTGAGCGCCGTTGCTGTAATGGCTGCCGGGTTCCGCATTCGCTTGATCGCGGTGTTCCGGTCTGATTCCCAGCGCTCACGTTCTTCCGGCGTTCCGGTTGGCTCAGCATGGACCCTGGTGTCTGGCGGCTCACGATATGGCGGAATCTCCAGGCGCTGCCATAGATCTTCACCCTCCTGGCACAACTCGGCTATACGCGTCGCCAAAGTCTTACTGTCATTCGACTTTCTAAACGTGCTTACCACCAGGTGGTCTCTTGCCCTGGTACACGCAACGTACATCAACCGGACGTTCTCAGCGGTCCCGGCATCTTTCTCCTGCTCACGCATGCCGTCATATCCGTCAGACTCGAACCCTTGCTTCTCTGATCCCAATCGGACACCTACCCGGCAGGTTGCGCCGGGCCGATGGTCAAACAAGACACCGTCGGCAGTACCCGATTGCGGTGCAGTCAGGCCCGTCATGAGCACAATTGGAAACTCAAGACCCTTGGAGCCGTGAATGGTCATCACCCTGACTGCGTTGCCGCCGTTCTCAGATGTCACGGAGTCGGCCATGCGTGCGCGGCTGGCTCGCCGGTCTTCAGCCCAGTTTATGAACTCCCTGAGAGAGCTGCGGCCGCTCGCATGAAGTTTCCGCGCCAGTTCCACGACGAGGTTCAGGCGCCTCAGCCTTTCGTCGCTGCCCTTTTGCAACAAGACCAGTTCCCTGAGACGGCGGTCCCGGATAAACTCCTCGACAAGCTGCGGGGTTGAGACCGACTGGCGCCGATCATGGAAGCGCCGCAGGACGACGAGGGCTGCCGCAACCTGCCCGTCTCCAGGCAGCCCGTCACGAGCGTAATCGAATCCCCCACCGGCCTGCGACCACTCGAACAGGTCGACATCGGAGCATGCGAATGCAGGTGAGCGCAGGGCTGCGACTACTGCAACCTGGTCGGTTGGGTCATCGATTGCCGTGAGGCAATTGAGAATGTCTTTGAAGTCCTGCGTGTTGAATACGAATGCCTGTCCTTCAAGTGAAAACGGCACCCCGGCTTCGGTAAGAGCGCGCTCAAGAGTGCCAAGCCCGGTGCGTGATTTGAGGAGGATGCAGAGGTCACCGAACTCGGACAGCTTTGGCTCGCCGTCACGGCCCCTGACCGACCATTCTCCCGATCCCACGCTCAGCGCTATGCGAGCAATGGCATCGGCTTCGACACGTCGCACATCTTCAATGTTGTCGAATTCCAGCACATCACCGAAGAGGCGGACGCCGGACGAATGTGCAGCGGGGATATCACCGGGCTCGTCGCCGGTAGCGGCGGCAGCTAATTCGACGTACACGGACTGGCTGAGGCCATCGCCCACCATCCATCCGCCAAAGACGTGGTTGACCCAGCAGATCACGCTTTCATGCGAGCGGTAGTTGCTGGTCAGGAATACGTGGCCGTCATGGCGCTGCAATTTGTCACGAACTGCGGAGGTTGCGCGGAGGTCTGCGCGCCGAAAGCGGTAAATCGACTGCTTGGGATCACCAACCACAAACAGGGCGCCCGCATCGGGCTCGCCGCGCCTGGTACGTTCGGTCAGAAGGGCAGCAAGTTCGATCTGCACCGGGTCGGTGTCCTGGAACTCATCGATCAGGACGAACGGGTACCTGTCCTGGAAGTATGAGCGGGACAACTGGTCGTGCCTGAGAAGCTCGGTTGCCCACACCAGCAAGTCATGGAACTCTGGGGCGCCCTGCTGCCTCCGCTCCCCGGCATACTCGGTGATCATCCTGCTGACGGCATTGAGCAGCGTGGAGAGAACCTCTTGCCGCATGGCCTTCAGCTCATCTGAAACGCTGTCTTGTAACGCTGACAGAACCATCCTGGCCTCTTCATGCGCCGGGCGGCCATCCAAGTCTTTCCAGCATGCCTTCTTGCCGAGCTTGCTTTTTATGGTCGGCAGCTCTGTCAGGGCCAATTCGGCCTCGCGGCTCGCGGGTTCCATCTCTACAAGTGGATCCAGGGCCGGCAGCACGGTTTCACATACGTGCACGTACAGCTTGTCCGCGGGGTCGGTGCAGTACGGGAGCAGGGTCCTCAGGCGGGCAACTTCCCCGGCCCAGCCGGTGAAGTTGTCACCTCGCATGAATGTGGGAGCGTTGAACATGCCGTCTGACAGCAGCTCGTAGTTGTAATGGAACTGCTTTGCCGTCTCCCGCAACGGGCGTAACGGGTCGTCCAGCCCCAACCTGGCTGCACGTGAAACGGCCTCCGCCACCTCAACGTCCTGGTCCAGGGCGGTATCCAGCCACTGCTGCCACCGGTCATCAAACAGCAGACCTGCCTCTATCTCATCCAGTGGCTCAATGACCGGCGGCAGGCCTGCCTCAAGCGGACGCTCACGAAGCAGGGAGAGCGCAAAGCTGTCTATGGTCTGGATTGCCGCGCCATCCAGGTCTTTGAGCGCCTGGGCTATGACTTCGGTTTCTGCCTGGCCCTGTCCGGGGTCGGCGTGGAGCTTCTCAAGCTCTTCCCTCACGCGCGCCCTTAGCTCTGAGGCTGCGGCACGAGTGAAGGTGATGGCAACTATGTCTTCGACACGGGCTTTACGGGATGCCAGGAGGCTGGAGATACGGCTGACAAGTGCCGTTGTCTTGCCCGTGCCCGCGCCAGCCTCCACGAACAGGTTTTGATCCAGCGCCGTCCGGATGCGGATGCGGTCCGGCTCATCGCTCTGCCCTGGGACTGTGGTGGAGATGGTCACCCGCCCATCTCCACGTCACCCGTGAGATCTACAAAGGATGAGAGGCGATCATCGGCGCTCTTCCGTTCCCACATCCAGGCCCGCCCGGTGTGGCATACGCGGTCAAAGGAGCAGATCCCGCAGTTGTGGAATGTATCTTTATTGATCCTTGAGAACTCGGCCCGGCCCGGGCGGGCCGGGAATATCCCGTTGTCTATGCCGGTGGCGATAGTCTCTGACACTTCACGCAGCCGCTTTGAAGCGTGGTGGAAATCGAACTTATGCGGCGCTGGCACATGCTCGTTGTTGCCGGACTCAAATACGAACCAGTAGGCAGCTGAGACTGTGCTGACTTCAGGAAATGCGTGCAGCACAGCCTGGGAGTAGATTGCGAGCTGCAACAGCCGGCCGTGGTCCACCGGGTCGTCTTTCAGCCCGCTATATCTTTTAGCGCTGCCGGTCTTGTAGTCGAACACGACGGCACGCTGGCCATCGGCGCTGAAGTCTATGCGGTCTATCACGCCGCGAAATGGTATTTTCCTTTCGCCGCCAAGGGCAATCTCAGCCACTGCGCCCCCCGACGAGACGCCGAAACGGAACTCTGTTTCTGAGCGGCTTATTCCCAGGGCCTTTATCAGCTTTGACTCCCGCCCGAGCCACGCATAGAGCCTATGGGGTATGATCTCCCGCTCTATACGCCAGATGGCACGGTGGCCTACGGGTTCCACTCGCTCCCACTCATCGAGCGTTTGTTCTGTGGTCTCGAGGAGAAGACGTTGCTGTTCTTCATCTGACGTGTCTGCAAGACGCGAGCGAGCGCTGACGAACCTCTCAAGGATGCGGTGCACCAGGATGCCCCGGTCCTGTCCCGAGATCATGAGCAGGTCTTCGGGATACTCAGTTGGCTCAACATGCAGCACATAGTTGAGGAAGAACTGGAATGGGCACCTGGCCCATGTTTCAAGTTTCGTAGGGGACGTGGGTGAATCGTTCATGACAGACAGGCCGGATGAGCTTGCCGTGAGGTCTCCGTCCCACGATGTCCAGGAGCGTCCGGATCGCGCTGCTTCCATGACGAGGGACATGCCCAGCGGCGATGTCGTCTCACTGGCGAGGAAGTGCTCGGCCGGCGTCCTTCCGGCGGCGCACCACGCGGCGGCGCTCCGGATGTCGTATTCATGGACATCTCCCGGCCTGTCCAACCGGTGCAGCGACCTCTCGGCAGCATCAAGGAACGTGATGCCGTTTCCTTCTCGTCGAAGCAGGTGGCCTGCCTGGATGCTCTCGTTGCCCGGCACTTTCCGAGCTTCTTCAACAAACCAGGCTGCCGGACCCCACTCCCGCTGAGCACCTGATTCGGAACGGGGCCAGAGCAGGTAGCGGTCAGGTGCTGTGGCAAGGGCAGTCAGGTACCTGCGCCTGGTCTCGGCGACCCGGCGGGGCCGCGTGGGCAACAAATCTCCATGCGGGGCAATCTTCATGCGGTCCGCATCCGGCAGAAGTGGGTCGGGACGGTCAGCCCCTGGGAACATGCCTTCCGCCATGCCAAGCATGTGCACTGCATCGAATGAACAGCCAACGGCGTCCCGAGCGGGGGCAACGAAAACCCCGCGTCCGAGCGATCTGACATTGCCCTCCGGCCTGTCAATCTCCTCAAGGAGAATGAACCTGAACCGCTGGAATCCAGGGACGCCTTCCCCCAGGCCTTCGAGGTCGGCAACGCGGGCGAGGATTCCCTCCACCTTTTCAACGCTGTCGTCGTCAAGATGATCCGAAGCTGGCCGGAGGTACCGGGAGATAAGTGAGGCCATCCAGTCTGCGAGTTCTCTCCAACCACCTGATTCAGGTGGTGCCGCGTCAGATGCCAACCGTTGGATGAACGCAAGGAGGCTGCGGGCCTGACGGCCCTCGGAACGGCGTGCCTCCGCGAGCAATTCGTCTGTTCCGCCCTCACGCTCCCCGACCGCGGCGTCCCGGTCTTTCTTGCGGGCGAATTCGTCGAGCTGCCGCCGCCAACCATCCATAGACCGTGTCACCCCGGCGGATCGTGAGATGGCGTCCCATCGGCTGCCAGGTACCGGCTTCCCGTCGGCCGGGTTGCATACAGGGACTGCCGTAAGCCATGCGGCCACTGCGTCACGAGCGAAGTCCTTGTCGATGATGCGCAGCAGGCCGGTGACAAAGCGGCCGCCGATTTGTTCAGCAAGTGAGGTGCGGTCAGGCCCTGCCACAGGGATGCCAGCGAGCCGCATGGCCTCTTCCACGCGGGTCCCGTACGGATCATGCATGTAAAGGACCGCTATACGGCCGAGCCGCACATTCTCATCCTGGGCAAGACGGACCACGTTGCGCACGACCCAGCGCACCTCCTGGTCTCTGTCAGGCGCGCTGACAAGGTGGGTCTGCGAAGGAGATGGAGCGGGAGGCGCCGACCCATGCTGAGGTGAGGCTGGAAGCAGATCGGTGATCCAGCGGTCGGCCCCTTCGTCACCAGTCAGTCCCGCCATGACCTTTGCTCCCGGCGCCTGTTGCGCCAGGGCTTCCCACAGTGGCCTGTACTGCGGCGGAGGTGTTGAAACCAGCAACACAATGAGCCGGCCAAGCGCACGAAGCGGCTTGCTCTCCGGCGCTTGTATCTCTTCGACAGCCGCCAGTGACACGTCCAGCCGCTCGTAGAACTCCGTGCTCCGTTTCATGTAGCCACGCCATATGGAGAGTAGATCGGGGTAGTGACGGCCAAGACTGAGCAGCCTCTCAGCGACGGGTTCTCCAGCGAACCGCAGGTCTTCAAACGTTCGGTGCAATGCACGATGAAGCGCTGGGTGTTCCCGTACGTTTTGAAGACCGCCGGTAAGGGAGGCTGACTGAACCGCGGCGTAAACGAACTCGGAGGCCTGGAGGTGCTTGAGGGGCCGACGGGGACTGGCGCCCGAGGTGAGCCGCCACTCTCCGAGGCGTTCAGCGACGTCTTCTATACGTACGAAGTCGACATTGAAAAGCCCCACAGAGGCAAGGGAGCGCCTGAGAAAGTAACTGGCGTAAAAAGAGGGAGTGACGACAGTGATTGCACCGAGCGGATCGGTGCTGCGGATGCTGGCAATAAGTTCGCCGAGCCTCGACACGAAGTTGCCGTCAAGGCCGTGGAACTCTACGTCGATGCCGTGTCCGGTCATAAGTGCGCGGTCGGCACATAAAACCCGGTTGCCGGGCAGGCCGATGGCAGTTGGGAACTGCTGGCGGTTGAGTCAGATAATGGTGCCCCCGGTGAGAGTCGAACTCACGCACCCGGCTTCGGAGGCCGGTGCTCTATCCACTGAGCTACGGGGGCCTGACGGAAAATATAGCACGGCGCCGCCGCCACACGTGGCACCCTTTGGCACGGTCTTCGTCGTGTAGGCTCAGACTGGCGAGATCACCTTCTCCGGACGCCAGCCGAGCTTCTGAGGCTCGTACACCAGGATCGCCAGCAGGCGTCCATCTCGACTGTATCCGCGGACGCGCTCGCCGGGCTGGATTCCATTGGCAGGTCCGCCAAACTCCGATATGGGCAGCGCCTGGCCATGCTGCACAAGCTCCTGGCGCATGGGATCGAGCACCACGGCGCGCATGTCCTGCAATGTGAAGTCAACGGGCATTAAAAGCTTCTGCCAATTGCCTGCTTCGGCGCTGGAGGCTATTTCATCGACTGTGCTGGCCTCTTCGATTAGGAAGCGCCCGGACCTGGTGCGTATCAGTCCCGACAGGTGAGCGGCGTTGCCAAGCACAATTCCGAGGTCATGGGCGAGGCTTCGGGCATAGAACCCGCGGCCGCATTCGACCTGCAGTTCAAGCTCGGGTGGCACCCAGCGGCTCATGCGCAGCGAGTAAACATCAACCTGCCTGGCCTTACGCTCAACCTCAACGCCCGCCCGTGCCAGCTCGTACAGCCTGCGGCCCTTGTGTTTCACGGCGCTGTACATGGGCGGGGTCTGGTCGATCCTCCCGGTGAACTGGGACAGCGCCTGCAATACCTGCTGTTCAGTGATGCCTGACGGGTCCAGTTCTTTAACCGGCGCGCCTTCGGCGTCGTATGTGTCGGTGGCGACGCCCAGGCGGACGGTCAGCGTATACATCTTGCCGCCCATCAGAATGGTCTCAGCGAACCGGGTGGCGACGCCGAGGCAGATAGGCAGGACTCCGCTTGCGATTGGGTCGAGGGTTCCACCGTGGCCAACCTTTTTGACCCCGGTCAGCCCCTTAACCTTCCTGACAACGTCCGTGGACGTCCAACCGGGTTCCTTGTGAACATTCAGAAACCCGCCAACAGCGACCGTGGTTATCGAATTCAAGATGCCTCGTCGTCTCTAAGGCCGCGGCGCCTGTCTTCATCGGCGACCTGGTCAATCAAAGCCAGCATTTCCGCACCAGCCTCGATCGTGGTATCCGGCAGGAACCTGAGGCTGGGCGTGTACCGGATGCGGATTCGATCCCTGAGCGCGTTGCGGAGAAGGCCGGCGGCTGATTCAAGGGCTTCCATCGAGGCCGCCTTCTCAGCGTCGTCACCCAATACGCTGATGTACACACGCGCTGTCTTCAGATCAGGTGACACATCGACGTGGGTCACGGAAGTGATCTGAGCAAGCCGCGGGTCATTGAGTTCTTCCGAAATCAATGCGCCAAGCTCGCGCCTCAGCGTGAAGTTGACGCGTTCAGTCCGCCTGGACAAACCGGGAATCCTTTTGGAACTTGAATCGATGCCGGGGAGTGACGCCTAGCGCTCGGTAATCTGAATCTCGTACGCCTCGAGCACGTCCCCTTCTTCGAAGTCGTTGAAGCCGTCCAGGAGAATGCCGCCCTCGAAGTTGTTGGCAAGCTCACGCACACTGTCCTGCAGGTGCCGCATGGAGTCGATGGTTCCATCGAAAATCTCCCTGTCCCCGCGCTTGAGCCTGATACGGCTGCTTCGCCGGATCACGCCGTCCGTGACGCGCACGCCGGCAATCTTCTGCCGCCTGCCATGCGGGAACACCTGCAGCACGTTGGCATGCCCCGTAACAACTTCCCGCTCTTCAGGCTCAAGAAGACCCTTTACAGCAGCTTCAACATCGTCAACCAGGTTGTAAATGATGTCGTACGACTTGACAGCCACGCCCTGCAGCGACGCCTGCTGGCTGGCGCCCTGGTCAGCATCAGTTTCAAAGGCCACTACCAACGCGCCTGATGCCGCTGCCAACATGACGTCTGACTCAGTCACCGCGCCCGCAGAGGCATGGATCACGTTGACCTGGACCTCTTCAGATGAGAGTTGCTCCACAGCCCGCCGCACAGCGTCTGTGCTGCCCTGCGTGCCGGTCTTGATAATGATGGGCAACTCTTTGTATTCGCTGCTGTGGACCCTCCGCATAACTTCTGCAAGAGTGGTGTTGGACTTTGCCTCCCCACGGCGAGCGTGGAGCTTCTCGCGGGTTTCGACCAACTGACGAGCGGAGCGTTCGTCAACCACCACTTCGAACTGGTCTCCGGATGACGGAATTCCGCTCAGGCCCATGATCTCAACCGGACTGGATGGACCAGCCACTTCAACTTCCTTGCCAAAGCCATCGGTCATTGCCCTGATGCGGCCTCGCTCGACACCGGCGACTACGTTGTCGCCAAGCCGCACAGAGCCGGAGCGAACCAGGACACTGGCGATGGGACCGCGCGCCCTGTCCATATGGGCTTCGATAACGACTCCCAAACCGGGCCGGTTCGGGTTCGCTTTCAGTTCCGCAACATCAGCCACCAGCACCAGGGCCTCAAGCAGATCATCGATGCCTTCACCCTTGAGCGCGGACACGGGGACAGCGACAACGTCTCCACCGTAGTCCTCGACAATTACGTTGTGCTCAGCAAGCTGCCCCTTCAGACGGTCGAGATCTGCACCGGGCGAATCAATCTTGTTGATCGCAACCACTATTGGCACACCGGCAGCGCGCGCATGGTCGATCGCCTCGACAGTTTGCGGCATGACGCCGTCATCCGCCGCAACGACCAGCACAGCGATGTCCGTGACCTGTGCTCCGCTGGCACGCATGGCGGTAAACGCCTGGTGACCAGGGGTGTCTATAAATGTAAGCGTCTGGCCATTCCGCTGGACCTGGTAAGCGCCAATGCTCTGAGTGATGCCGCCTGCTTCACTCTTCACAACCGCGGAACCGCGGATTGCGTCCAGGAGCGTGGTCTTGCCATGGTCCACGTGGCCCAGCACGGTGATAATGGGCGGGCGGGGAACCGCGTTCGCCTCAGTAAGTCCTTCATCCACGCCGACACGCAGGGCAGCAGTGCTCGCCTCCCGGTCCCTGGGCTTCAGCACCGGGATCTCAAAGCTGGCGGCGACACGAGCGGCGACGTCAAACTCCACCGTCTCGTTGACGGTGGCCATGACTCCCTGGCGCATCAGCGCCTTGATGGTCTGTTCATGGCTGCGGCCAATAATCTCGGACAATTGGCCCACGGTCATGGACGCGGGCAACTCTACAGGGCCCGCAGGTGTTTCTTCAACAACTGCAGTCGCCCTTGCTGGTCCGTTCTCAGACGGCCCGCGCCGTCCGCCGGGCCCGCCACGCCTGGGCCCACCTCTGTTGGGGCGTCTTCCGCCTGGTCCTTGTCGCCGTCCTGGCATTGTCCCTGCTTTCGCTTACTCTAATTGCCGGACGCTGCGATAACGCCCGTGTTGCTGTTCTTATCAATATATGCGGCGCTCTCCCTACGGAGCATTTCTGCATGCTCCAGGAGCGCCTGTCTCGCCTCTGCACTGATGGCCACGTTCAGCGCGTGCTTCAGTTTACCGCGCTCAACAGCGTCCACCCAGTGTGCGGGGTCGGAGCACAGGTAAGCTCCCCTGCCGTTGGCACGGCCGGAGAAGTCAATCACGACCTCCCCTTCCGGGGTTCGAACAACGCGTGTGAGGTCACGCTTGGCCCGCCTGGTCCTGCATACCACACAGGCACGTTCCGGAACGTGCTTCTCTCTCGGCATCACTCTTCCCTGCACCGCCTGCCATCTCATTCCGCTTACCGCTGGAAACGGCGTGCGCCCTGTTAGCGCCTCTTGTTCCGGCCCTTGGCGCCACCGCCAGCACCGCCGCGCCTGCCACCCCTGCGTCGGCCTTCGCCCTGTTCGCGGAAACCGGCGATGTCCTCAGCAAACCTGAGGCCGCCGCCATCCTCTTCGCGATCACGATCTCCTACGGTCGATACCTGCCAGAGGTCATCCGAGGACACATCGATGGTGGACTCAGCCTCAAGGCGCTCAGCTTCCTTGCGCTCAGCCTCTTCCCGCTCAAGGGCAGCTAGCTCCTCTTCCAGGGCCAGCAAAGCTGCCGACTCCTCGTCAGTGTCAGTCGGCTCAGCGACCGGGCTGTCGGTCTCCCTTGCCACCGGCTGTTCCAGGGGCGGGGTCTCAGCAACGGCGCGGACTTCAGCCTCAGCAGCGGCGGCAATTTCTTCACCAACTGCCGAAGTCTCCACCTCTGCCACAGCCTCAGTGACTTCTGCTTTCGTCTCTTCAACCTGAGCGGCTGGCTCAGCGGGCGCCGCAGCAGCCGCTGCCTGTGAGGCGCCCTGGATGTCAATTCGCCAGTTGGTCAATTTTGCAGCCAGCCGGGCGTTCTGCCCCTCCCGGCCAATTGCCAGGGAGAGCTGCCTGTCCGGCACCACGACCACCGCTGACTCATTCTCAGCATCCAGGTCAACCCGGTCCACTACGGCCGGGCTGAGAGAATTTGAAATGAACTTGGTGGGGTCTTCGTCCCACTCTATGACATCGATTTTCTCGCCGAGAAGCTCATTAACCACGTTCTGGATACGGATTCCACGCAGGCCGACGCATGCTCCAACGGCGTCCACGCCTGCCTGGTTGGAATGAACTGCAACCTTGCTCCGTGACCCCGGCTCACGAGCGATCGCCTTGATCTCGATCACTCCGTTGAATATTTCCGGGACCTCAACTTCGAACAACCGCTTCAGCAGCTCGGGGTGAGTACGCGACACGATGATTTCAGGACCGCGTACAGTCCTGCCCACATCCACCACGTAAAACTTGAGCTGTTGGCCGGGCCTGTAACGCTCGAATGGCGACTGCTCGGTAGGCGGCATAATGGCATCCGCCTTGCCCAGGTCTACCGTGATGTAACGCGGCTCAATACGTTGGATGGTGGCGGTCAAGACCTCCCCGGCCTTGTCCACATACTCATCGAACACAAGGTCGCGCTCAGCCTCCCGCAGGCGCTGCATGACTACCTGCTTGGCAGTCTGCGCAGCGATACGGCCGGGGTTGTGCTCAATGCTGCCAGTGACAATGATGTCGCCAACCTGGGCGCCCTTCTTTAGGTTCTGCGCCTCTTCCACCGTCACTTCACTGCCGTGGTCTTCCACTTCCTCCACGACATGCTTGACGGTCTTGACCGTCACATCGCCATTGTCGGAGTCAACTTCGACGATTACGTCCTGCCCGCCTGCCGCAGGGTCGCGTTTGTACGCTGAAGCCAGTGCAGCTTCAACAGCGGATACCACTACGGTGTGCGGAAGATTCCGCTCGGCCGCAAGTTGGGTGACTGCGAGCAAAAGGTCGCTCTTCAATGCCCGGTCCTTCCTGCCGAAACGAATTGGCCCATAGAAATCAAAGTGGCCTCTCAACAAAAAAAGTGGGCGGGGCCCACTTCTCACAAGTCCAGCTCTTGGTGAGCCTTCTCGGATGTAATTATACCAATTCTCAGCAAACTGGCGCAAACCATGCTGTGCAGATGCACTTTGGGCGATACGCCTATACTGATCCTTCGCGCCTTCTTACTGACAACAGCCGTCCTACACTCAGGGCCAGCGATCCAAACGGTCGTGGCGGAGAACACATAATGTTGACATGCGTCCCATTGCGATAGTCCTGGATTTCGACGGCACAGTAACCGAGCGCGACATCGGCGACGAAATCATAAAGAGGTTCGCTACAGAGAACCTTGAACACAACGTCGAACGCTACACCGCCGGAGACCTGGGCATTCGAGAGTACTGGAGCCACGAGTTGTCGGGCCTGCGCCCGGGACGCGAGAACGAGATGACGGCCTATGCCGTGTCAATAGCCAGGGTGCGCCACGGATTACGGCTGTTGGTTGACTACGCACAGACAAACCGCATCCCGGTGGAAGTGGCCTCGAACGGCATGTCATTCTACATCAGCGCCATCCTACGCGAGGCAGGACTTCCGGACCTGCCAGTATGTTCCCCCACGCTGGGCTATGACGCGTCCGGCGCCGGACAAATGGAATTCCCGCGAGGCGTAGCTCAATGCGACTACACCGGGCTATGCAAGTGCGCCCGGGTGTGGAGACATCGCCGTGCAGGCCGACGTGTGGCATTTGTGGGGGACGGTGTGTCCGATCTGTGCGTCGTAAAGCAGGCCGACTTCGTTGTTGCCCGATCGTCGCTGTCAGTCTTCTGTGAAGAGTCTGGCATCCCCTACAGGCCATTCGTCGACTTCAACGACGTGCTTTCAGAGGTCAAAGCCTGGGCGGGCGAGCAGACAACCCCTACTTAAGAAGCGTCAAGCGCTGCCTTTATGTCAGCGACTGCTGACTCAAGCGGGCCCACCTCCGGTTTCGGCTCGGTCCTGCGCTTGATCTCAATGCCGCCATTCTTCAGGCTTCGCTTGCTCAGCACAACCCGGACCGGCAGGCCGATCAAGTCCGCATCCTTGAACTTCACGCCCGGCGCTTCATCACGATCATCAAACAGGACCTCGATGCCCGCCTCGCCAAGGGCGGCATACAACTGCTCAGCGGCGGTTCGAACCTCCTCATCCTCAAGGTTCAAGCCAGCCATATAAACCTCGTAGGGTGCAATGCCACGGGGGATGATCATGCCGCTTTCATCATTGTTCGCTTCAATTGCAGCAGCCAGAAGCCGCCCAAGGCCAATGCCGTAACATCCCATGAGGGCAGGACGGCGTTCTCCCGACTCGCCCACAAAATCAGCGCCCATCTTGGCGCTGTACACACTGCCAAGCTTGAAGATGTGGCCTACCTCCACGCCCCGGCGCGCGTTGAGCGTACCGTCACATGATGGACAGGGGAACCCGTCCTGTGCCTCTGCGATGTCCGCCAGCACATCAGCCTTGAAGTCCCTGCCCAGGTTCACATTCCGGAGGTGGTACCCCTCCCGGTTGGCGCCAGCAAGGAAGTTGGCTCCAAGCTCAATGGAATCATCAACCACACTGCGAACGTTCTTGAGTCCCACGGCAGAAGCTGAACCCGCCACCAGACCGGCACCCTCCACTTCATTCGGAGTTGCCAGCCTCACGTCTGCGCCCCCGAGGGCATTCCGGAGCTTGGTCTCGTTGACCTCGTAATCACCGCGGATGGAGACAATCACGATTTCGCCAGATGCGCTGTAGAAGACGGCCTTGCACGTCTTTGAGGCAGGGACGCCGGCAAACTTCGCCAGCGCATCAATTGTCTTCACGCCCGGCGTCTCAAATGCTTCGACCTCTCCTGGCTCTTCATCAGGGAGTTTCGACTTCTTAAACGCGGCCTTCTCCATGTTGGCGGCATAGTCGCAGCGGTCGCACATCAGGATGACGTCTTCGCCACTCTCCGCCAGCAGCACGAACTCATTGGATGCCTTCCCGCCTATTGGGCCGGAGTCAGCCTCAACCATCACAGCGTTCACACCGCAGCGCTGGAAGATGCGCCTGTAAGCATCAGCCATCCGGTCGAAGCTGCGGTCCAGCCCGGCTTCATCGGCATCGAAGGAGTACGCGTCCTTCATTTCGAACTCACGCACTCGCAGAAGGCCGGCACGCGGCCTGGTCTCGTCACGGAACTTGGTCTGGATGTGGTAGAGCATGAATGGCAGATCACGGTAGCTGAAAAGCCCGGTCCGGGCCATGAACGTCACGGTTTCCTCGTGCGTGGGCGCAAGAACCATCATGCGATCGCGGCGGTCCTTGAACTGCGCCAGCGGCGGTATGAACGTGTCCGCGCGCCCGCTTTGCTCCCACAGCTCCCGTGGCTGCACGACGGGCATGTTCACTTCCTGTCCGCCAGCGTCATCCATCTCCTCACGCATGATCTGCCGGATCTTGTTGATGCTTCGCCAGCCCAGCGGCATGTAGTTGAAGATGCCAGCCGAAACCTGCTGGATGAATCCCGCCCGCACAAGGAGGCTGTGGCTGGCCGTCTCCGCCTCTGCAGGTGCTTCGCGAAGTGTTTTTCCAAATAGCTTTGAAGAGCGCATGTACGCGGTGAGGTCCTTCTCTATGTACCCGGGCAATTGGATGCGGCCGTATATCAGCGATGGCCAACGGCCATGAATTGACGGTCGCCCATGACAATTTTGTCCCCGGCAACTGAACAAGTGTGATGCAGAGGTTACAGCCTCCAAAGGCCGTAGTCAGGTGAAAGTGGCTGCCTCAGTTGCCCCACCGGCGGGTGACGTAGTCTTCAACCATCTCTATGAAGTTGCCGGCTATGTCAGGGCCCTCAAGGAACGTTGAGCGCTGTCCGTCCACGAACACCGGCGCCCTTGGAGTCTCGCCCGTCCCGGGCAGCGAGATGCCGATGTCCGCCGC
Organism: Dehalococcoidia bacterium; assembly: GCA_040878005.1. GTDB lineage: Bacteria > Chloroflexota > Dehalococcoidia > Lucifugimonadales > Lucifugimonadaceae > JBBDMW01. The sequence goes on along the minus strand of JBBDMW010000057.1, from coordinate 34,872 downwards.
CCTGGACTCACCGGGGCCGTTGACGACGCATCCCATAACAGCCACCTTTAGCGCCTCTGCCCCCGGGTACCGGGCTTTCCACTCCGGCAACTTTGTGTCCAGGTGGACCTGGATATCCTGCGCCAGTTCCCTGAATAAGGAAGAGGTGGTGCGTCCACAGCCGGGGCAGGCCGTCACAGCGGGACGGAACGACCGCATGCCAAGCGACTGGAGAATGTCCTGGCAAAGCCTCACCTCACGGGCACGGTCGCCTCCCGGCTCAGGCGTAAGGCTGGACCTGATGGTGTCTCCTATGCCGTCATAGAGCAACACTGACAGGGCAGCGGTGGTTGCCACGATGCCCTTCGTTCCCATGCCCGCCTCAGTGAGGCCAAGGTGCAGTGGAAAGTCGCACTGTCGTGACAACTCCCGGTATGCCTCCACCATCTGGCCCAACCGTGAAACCTTGCAGGAAATTATGATCTGGTCCCCTGGCAATCCAAGATCCACGGCGGCCTCAGCACTGCTCATGGCGCTTTCAACCAGGGCCTCCCGCTCCACCTCGTCACCTGAAAGAGGGGTCGAGCGTCGCGAGTTGTCGTCCATCTTCTGAACCAGTAGCTCCGGGTCCAGGCTGCCGGCATTGACGCCAATGCGAACCGGTTTGCCGAGGTCACGGGCAACGTCGATGAACGCCCTGAAGTTCTCATCGTGCCGCGGGCCGCGACCTACGTTGCCGGGGTTTATACGGAACTTTGCAAGGGTTTCCGCACAGTCACGATGCTCGCGAAGGAGACGATGCCCAATGAAGTGGAAATCCCCGATGATGGGAACGGTGCAGCCAAGCGCATCAAGCCGCCGGCGTACCTCCGGCACGGCCCTTGCGGCTGCGTCATTGTTGACCGTAACGCGCACAAGCTCACTGCCGGCATCGGCCAACAGCTTGCATTGCGCCACGGTGGCGTCGATGTCAGCCGTGTCAGTGTCAGTCATTGACTGCACGACTATCGGGTTGTCACCGCCAACTGGGACGGTGCCCACCCGCACAACCCTGGTTGGCCGCCTTTTCACCAATGCACGCTACTCCGAATGATCATGGCGATGTTGCCCAAGCGGACAATCCCAAGTGTACCTGCCAGTAATTTTGCGCATGTTTACATCTTTAGAAGAACGAGTCTCCACGGAAGATGCGCATTATGTCCTGAACGGATATCAGGGCGACCAGGCTGAGCAGGATCACAAACCCAACGAGGTGCACCAGCCCTTCACGCTCAGGCGATATCCGCTTGCCGCCGCGCACTATCTCTATGACCACGAACAGTATTCTGCCACCGTCCAGGGCAGGTATGGGAAGAATGTTCAGTATGGCGAGGCTGAAGCTCAGCACGGCCGCAAGGCTCGCCAACGTGGTGATCTTGGCTGCCAATGGTGCGTCAGTGGTTGCAACCTCACCGGTCAACTGCCCTATGCCCACCGGGCCAACTGTGGCCGGGCCTTCGAACTGCGGGTTCTGACTGCCGATAATGGCGCCGGTGAAGGCGTTCCTGGTCAGCAATATCACGTCAACGGTTGAGCGGATGCCTGTGGGGATGGCCTCCCACGGCGGCAATGCCCTGCTGACTGTCTCAATGTTCTGAGTGCCAATCCGCACACCAACCGCGCCTTCCTGGAGGAAGGTGTAAAGGCCAAGCGCCTGGTTGTACTGCCGCGCAGCCTCAAGTGAAATCTCGTCCTGTCCCTCGCCGCGAACTGGAACGACGCGCAGGACGTCGCCAGCCTCAAACGAGGGGTCAATGCTCCGGGCGTCAGCGAGTGATATCTCCGTCAATGTGTCGGATACATTCTCCACCACGCGGAGCCGGTCATTGAGGCCCACCCCTGCGTCGTGGACCCGTGCATCAGACAACGATATCTGTGTGGCCGGGTCCGCAACTTCTTCCACCACCTCGCGCCGGGGCGGCCTCCACCTCGGAGTCACCGTGACGGTTTCCGTGTCGCCGGTGTACTGATATGCCGGGCCGCCCGGCTGTGGAAACGGATCAGCTACTCCGCGCTCAATCTCCCAGGTACTGGCAGCACCAAGCCTGAGAGTGATCGATTCCTGTAAGTCGCCAACGTTCTCAATGTCACGGCCGTCAACTCTCAGGATGCGGTCACCCTGCTCTATGCCAGCCTCATCTGCAGGAGATCCGGGCATCACTGCCGATATGACGACATCGCCAACCTGCACGTCCTGGGGGATCATGAGAATGGCGGGAAATATAATGAACGGAATGATGACGTTGACCGCTGCGCCCGCACCCATGACGGATATCCTGGCGAACCGGCTCTTGCTGGCCAGGCTGCCCTTTGCGTTGGGATCTTCCTCACCCACCATCCGGACGAAGCCGCCAATGGGCAACCAGTTGAATGACCACAGCATGTCAGCAATGACTACGCGGTCGCCGTCGATCTCTCGAATTTTGCCGACCACAAGCGAGCCGCCGTGCGACGCTTCCTGGTCATCTTCACGATCGTGTCTTCGCACTGAAACGGCGTGCTGGGTTCCGTCTTCGGCCTGCACGGACCTGATCGTCACGACCTGTCCCGGGGCAAGGGCGGCGCGGCCTGGCGCAGGGAGATCCGTTTCGCCACCGGCTGCGAGCGCAGGTTTGCCGCCCGGGAGGTCATAGCGAGTGTCCGGCGCCAGGTAAACCTCAGTGCGCCCGGTCCAGAACCCGCCCGCCCGGGGCGGGAAGCCGAACCCGAATTCCAGCACCTTCACGCCGAACTTCCGCGCCACCAGCAGGTGGCCGAGCTCATGCAGAATGACCAGCGGTCCAAGGACCAACAGGAATGTTATGACGCCGAATATAAGAGTTGTTGGCATGCTGAGTCAGTTTCTTCTGTGCCGCTCGAGGGTCCGCCTGGTCCCCCAGTTCGCAGCGTCTATCAAGTCTTCTATTGAAGGGTTAACACAGGGCGTGTGCTCTGACAGTGTGGCTTCCACCACGTCCGGTAGGTCTGTGAAGCGAATCTTGCCGGCCAGGAAGAGCGCCACGGCCGCCTCATCCGCCCCCGCCAGCACCGCAGGCCATGAGCCCCCGCGGCGGCCGTAATCCATTGCAATCTGGAAACACGGGTATAGAGACCGATCCATGGCTTCAAATGTGAGCGATCCGGTCTCTACAGGATTGAACCTCGGAAGCGCCAGGTTCTTCCGGCGGTCCGGGTAAAACATGGCGTACTGGATGGGGAACCTCATGTCAGGCGCACCGAGCTGGGCCTTAAACACGCCGTCCCTGAACTCCACCATCGAGTGAATGATGCTCTGCCTGTGAATGACTACGTCAATCTGTTCAAATGGGATGTCGAACAGCCACCTGGACTCGATGACTTCGAACGCCTTGTTCATCAGGGTGGCCGAGTCTATCGTGATCTTCTGCCCCATCTCCCAGGTTGGATGCTTGAGGGCCTGCTCCGGAGACACATCACCTAGCGAACTCCAGGTGCGGTCCCGGAATGCACCGCCGGACGCGGTGATAATGAGCCGCTGCACACCGGCTTCCTCGCCCTGTAAACATTGCCATATTGCTGACGGCTCACTGTCCACGGGCAATATGACTGAGCCATGTTTACGCGTGGCCTCCAACAGGATCTGCCCGGCCATTACGACGACCTCTTTGTTGGCCAACGCCACCGTTTTGCCAGCCTCCAGGGCGGCCAGCATTGGGCGCATGCCGGCGCAGCCTACGGTGGCGGCAACCACGAGGTCCACATCTTCCATGCAGACTATTTCTTGCGGCGGCGTGGCCGAGGCCCCGTTGCGAGAGCCGTGTGCGCCTGATTCAAGGTAGTAGTGGGACGGATGAAACTCGTCAATCTGCTCGTCGAGCAGGGCGCCGTTTTGGCCAGCACACAGGGCCACGATCTCGAACTCACCAGGAAAGCTTCGGACGACGTCGAGGGTCTGGCGGCCGACCGATCCGGTGGACCCCAGGATGGCAAGCCGTTTCATGCGCCGCTCCATAATGCAACCCAGTATACGACCGCTATACTGGGCGCAAGGCTATCGATCCTGTCAAGGATGCCTCCGTGACCCGGGATTATTTGGCCCGAATCCTTTACGCCTGCACTGCGCTTCAACCCGGACTCTGCCAGGTCGCCCAGCATTCCGGCTACGGCAAGCGCAAGCCCGGCGAGCGCCGCCACCCACCAGTCCAAGCCCGGCCCAACCAGGGCGTTCACAGGGAGTGCTGCTGCCGGTCCTGCCACAAACCCCGCGGCTGCGCCTTCCCAGGTTTTGTTGGGGCTGATCCGGGGGGCGAGCCTGGTTTTGCCGATGGACCGGCCGGTGACGAACGCTGCGGTGTCCACGGCGAAAGTCACGATCAACGCCATGATCAGCCAGTCTCGGCCGCTAGCCAGGCTCGCCACAGCCGGACCGTGGGCGAGGAGGGCGCCGAAGTACAGGGCGGCAGCAGCCATCGCAACAGATGCGCCTCGTACCAGGTTTGCCATCGAGGCACGCAGCATGACGGTGATGCCGATGCCTGCGACTCCCGCTGCAATGAGGACGACAGGTACGGCGGCACCCGTGTCATCGGCGGCGGCGGCAATGAAAACCACTGCGGCGGTAAGAGCGGCGGGCGGCAGAGCAGCGACTGCCTTAGCCCGGCCGGTAACACCAGCCATGGAAGCCAGTTCCCATCCAGCAATAACGGCAGCCAGGAGCGCAAGCACAGAAACGCCCGGCAGTCCGCCAAATACTGCCAGGAACACGATGGGTATGCCAACAGCGGCGCTGATGATTCGTCGCTTCAGGTTACGTTGGCCGGTGGAACGTGAAACCGCTCCGGTTGTCGTGCTCACGAACGTGGTTCGCCAGGGCTGGATGATATGAAACAGGTTTGCCCGCCCCACAGCCTCACGCAGAAAACTTCGCTGATGCAGCGGTGTGGCGGGCTAGGCCTCGTGCACACGGCCGAACCGGCGATCACGGGAGGCATACTCCTCCAGCGCAGCGTTGACTTCTTTCTCACCAAAATCCGGCCAGTTGACCGGCGATGAATGAAACTCCGCATAAGCCGACTGCCACAGCAGGAAGTTGCTGATGCGAAACTCTCCGCCGGTTCGGATGATCAGGTCCGGGTCTGGAATATCGGCCGTAAAGAGGTAGCACGAGAACAGCTTCTCGTCGATCTGGTCGGCTGGCACGCCGTCCAGCGCCATCCGCCTAGCCGCTTGGACAATGTCCGTCCGTCCGCCGTAATCAAATGCGACGCACAACGTCAGACCCTTGTTGTACCTGGTCTTTTCCACGGACTCATGAATCTGGTCCTGGAGTTCACGCGACAGGCGGTCCAGACGCCCTATGTGCCGTATCCGCACGCCATTCTTGTGCAGAGCTTCGGTCTCCAGGCGGATGACTTCCTGCAGCAACCCCAAAAGGCCCGAGACTTCTTCGCTTGGACGGTCCCAGTTCTCAGTTGAGAAGGCAAAGAGGGTTACGTAACGGACGCCAGTGCGAGAGAACTGCTCGATGACGCGGCGAATGTTTTCATAGCCGGCACGGTGGCCTTCGGAGCGGGGCATCCTGCGCGCCGCTGCCCAGCGACCGTTGCCATCCATAATCACAGCTATGTGCCGGGGAACCGGCCCGCAACTCATTGAGCCATCTTTCTCATGGGGGTCCGTTCTGGACATTCTGTTTGGCTGAGTAGTTGGGATGGTCATTGGCAAGCAGTGAACTGAATAAATACAAATAAGGGCAAAAGCGCCTAAACCTGCATTACCTCTGCTTCTTTGGAGGCGCCTGCAGTGTCAACCCGGCCGACAGCTTCATCGGTCAGCTTTTGAAGCTGAGTCTGCGCTCGCTTGGCCTCATCCTGAGATATTTCGCCATTCTTTTCCAGTGTGCGGATACCGTCCTGCGCGTCACGCCGGACATTTCGGATGGCGATCCTCGCCTCTTCTGTGCGCTTGCGCACCATGCGGACGATGTCCTTGCGCCTCTCTTCAGTGAGCGACGGTATGTTGAGGCGTATGATGTCCCCATCAATGTTGGGCGCCATGCCAAGGTCTGAGTTCTGTATTGCCCTGGCCACGGCATCCACGGCCGTCTTGTCCCACGGCTGAATCATGACCATGCGGGCGTCGCCAACGGATATCTGTGCCAACTGGTCGAGCGGCATCTCTGTGCCGTGGTAGTCCACCCGCACGTTTTCTACAAGGCCCGTGCTGGCGCGATTGGTCCGGACAGAGTTCATGTCCCGGGCAAAGGCCTGTACTGCGCCGTCCATCCGTTTTCGCGCATCCGCCAGCGTTTCATCTGCACTCATCGTCCTAACCTTTCGTGGCGATACATGAACCACCGCCGCCTTCGCGGGGCGCCTGGTGAAATCAACTCTAACCGCCAGCCCGCGGCGCGACATGGTCTATTCCGGGCTCCACGTCGGTAATACGGGTGCCAATCTCCCGGCCTGCGAGAACACGGGCAAGGTTACCCGGGATGAAAAGGTTAAACACCACTATGGGCAACGAATTGTCCATGCAAAGCGAGAGCGCCGTGCTATCCAGGGCCTGGAGTCGCAGGCGCAGCGCCTTGTGATGCGTCAGGTGATCAAACTTAACAGCGCCGGGGTTAACGTTGGGGTCAGAATCGTAAACGCCGTCAACGTTGTTCTTTGCCATCAGCAATGCGTCAGCGCCAATCTCCAGGGCGCGCAGGGACGCGGCAGTATCAGTAGACATGTACGGGTTGCCTGTGCCTCCCGCAAAGATGACTACACGCCCCTTCTCCAAGTGCCGCATGGCACGGCGCCGGATATAAGGCTCCGCCACGGAGGGCATGGTGATCGCCGACTGGGTGCGAACGTTCAGCCCCTGGTTCTCCAGCGCGTCCTGCAGAGACAGTGCGTTCATGATGGTGGCAAGCATGCCGGCCGAATCAGCAGTTGACCGGTCCATCCCGGTGGCTTCATAGTCAGCGCCACGCCATATGTTGCCGCCGCCCACTACTATGCCTATCTGAATGCCGAACCCGTAGGCTTCGACCACCTCAGAAGCAACATATTGGAGTGTGTCCGCATCAAGGCCGTAATCACGGTTTCCCTTGAGCGACTCCCCACTCACTTTGAGCAGGACCCTGGAGTAGGCAGATTCAGGCACGGAGACCTCTTTACTCTCCGAGGGAGAACCGGGCGAACCTGCGCACCTGGACATTTTCGCCGACCTTGGAGATCATCTCCTTGATCAGGTCTTCTATGGTCTTGCCGGAATCCTTGATGAACTGCTGCTCAAGCAGGAGCTCATCGTCGCCTACGTCACCGGCGTCTTCGGGCACACTGGCACGGTCCACGTACAAAGGCGACATCGCGGCCACCTGCATGGCGAGGTCTCTCGCAAGCTGTACGAACTCGGGAGTCCGGGCCACGAAGTCTGTTTCGCAGTTGACCTCAAGCATTGCGCCGATGCGGCTGCCACTGTGGATGTAGGCCTGGATCACGCCCTCGGACGTGGTTCTGCCCGCCTTCTTGGCGGCAGATGCCAGACCCTTCTCAGCCAGAGCTGATTCAGCCTTCGCAATGTCGCCGTCTGAGGCCTCCAGGGCGCGCTTGGCATCCATGATTCCTGCGCCGGTACGGTCTCGTAGATCCTTGACCATGCTCGCTGTGATCTGCACGGTTTCTCCTGGTTTTATCTAACTGTTGAGCTGGTGGTGGCGTGGGCCTAGGAGTCCTTGGCCTCTGAGCCTGATTCGTTCTTGTCTTCGCCTTCTTCCTCGGGCGGCGAATCAGTGGACGTTGGCGTACCCGCGGAGTCCGGCTCATCGGCCGCAGGCTTGATCGCCTCCTCCGCGGCATCTTCGGCGGTTGTCACATCCGCAGGCGGAGTCTCAGCACTGGCTGATTCAGCTTCATCGGTTACCGGGGTTGCCGGGGCCTCAGTGCTGGCTGATGGGGTTTCATCTGCTGGCGAACCTGATTCTGTCGCCGCAGCGGCAGCAGCCGCCTCAGGCGCCGCTGTTTCAGGCTCAATCGCGCTTGCGGCCGCCTCTTCAACCGTCTCAGTCTCGGCCTTGGATTCGGCCTGTTCAGCCTGTGCGGCCTCTGCCCTTTCGCTGCTCAGGCGTGCTGCAGCCGCCGCCTGAGCCTGTGACCTGGCAGCAGCCTCCTGGGCCTCCAGCTCGGCATCCGCGGCCATGCGCTCTTCGGCGTTCCGGCGGGCCAGTTCCCTTCCCTCGAGGACGGCATCAGCAATCTGGGCAGTGAGCAGCCGCACCGAGCGTACGGCGTCATCATTGCCGGGAATCGGGTACTGGACCTTCGTCGGGTCGGAGTTGGTATCTACTATGGCAACGACTGGGATGCCGAGACGAGTGGCCTCTGCCACTGCGATATCTTCCTTGTCTATGTCCACTATGAACAGGATGTCCGGCAGCCTGGTCATTTCCTTGATCCCACCGAAGAACTTGTTCAGGCGCTTGACCTCATTCTCAATCGACAGCGCCTCGCGCTTCGTCTGGGCCTGGACCTCACCCTTCGCCATGGCCTCTTCCAGGTAAATAAGCCGCTCGATTCGAGCCTGGATGGTCTGGAAGTTCGTGAGCATGCCGCCCAGCCATCGCTGGTTTATGTACATGGCGCCGACCCGCTCCGCCTCTTCCTGGATGGCAGTCTGCGCCTGCTTTTTGGTGCCGACCATGAGGCATGTGCCGCCCCTGGCCGCCACTTTGTGGACGAATGCCCTGGCCTGCTCAAGAGCCGTCAGCGTCTTCGCCAGGTCAATGATGTGTGCGCCGCCCCGCTTGGTGAAGATGTAACGGTCCATCTTCGGGTTCCATCGCTTTGAAGGGTGGCCAAAGTGCACCCCAGCGGTGAAGAGCGTGCGGAGATCGAGAGGCGCCTGAGCCTCGGGCCGCTCTGCGGCGGACGAGGTTGTCTCAGCGGTTGTCAAATGAATTGCCTCTGCTTCCGGACCAGTAAGTTCGTCCGGCCTAAATGGTAAACAAACCAAAGCGGGCGCTGGTTTTCACCAGCGTCTTTGGCACGTCGAAATCGACATTTGAGTATAGCACAGGAGCAGTTGCGCACCGGCCGTGGCCACAGGCGATTAACAGCCCCCACGCACGTTGCCGGAAAACGTCACCCTGGACCCGTCAGCCACCCGTTCCGCGTGGCCTCAGCCGCTGCCTCAGCGCGGTTGTGCGCGCCAGTCTTGTTCAAGATCCCAGACACGTGGTTCTTTACGGTCTGTTCCCCGAGGCCAAGGCGCTTTGCGATAGCCCTGTTTGATTGCCCACTGGCGATTCCGGCGAGTATTTGCGTTTCGCGTACACTTAAAGGATTGCGCGAATTGGGTGCGGCTGGCCGGGACCGTGCCTCGCCGTTCTTCACCTTGCCTGCCAGGAGCGCTGCGGCCGCCGGTCTGCGCGCGATCAGGGCAAGGATTGGGCACTCGCCTGCGGCCAACTGCTCAACTGCCAGGGCCAGTTGCTCTCCGCTTACAGTTCCAGGGACGAACCCCCAGGCCCCCGCAGTAAAGGCATCGACCAGGTCGGCATCACTGTCATCTCCGCCGACACAGAGGACTTTACCGAAGCCTTCATTTCCTGCAATGCCGTTGCCGCAGTCGCCCGGCCACCCCAGGATCCGGACGTCAGCACCAGCCTGGTACCCAATGCTGCCAGACACAATTGAGAAGCACCCCTGGGCCCTCAACGCAGCGTCTATGCCTGCCTTCGTCTGAGGGTTCCCAATGGCCAGGTGCACCTTCACTGGAGAATACGTTTCAGCATCCACATCTTCCGCCGGCAATGCCAGGGCGCGGTACTGTTTGTTCTGGATATTCTGGATGTATCGTGGATTCACCAGCGGGACTCCGGCCAATGCCAGGGCTATGTCAATGCGGAAACCCCGCAGGCATCGTCTGATCGTAGAACAAGCAGTACCGTGAAGCGCGACGCGGGACATGTGCGTGAGCGCCACAGGCTGTGCCATCGTATTGGTAAGACCGGAGAGAGGTCAAAGCAGGATGATGGGTGCACATCCAGCAGTTCCGGCCGCCGTGACAGCGTTAAGGAAATTTTAAGAACCGCCGGGTCTCAACTGGCATCGCAAATAGTACAGATTCGGTAGAGACTCCCGCCTTTTACGGCGGTGAGGGGTACGAGCGGGGAAACTCGCCGGCACATTGCAGCGAACACACTGGAACACCGGTATCGATGGATCAACAACAGGCAGCGACGCCAGCCCAGGAAACTGAGGGGTTCTCGGCGAGGGCGTTGACGCTGCCCGGACTTGTGGCCGCGGCCGTGATTGCAATGGCCACGGCGGCGGGCCTCGCCGCGGGATCCGGCGCCAACAGCACCGTGAGCGGCTTCCTTATATTTTCCTCCCAGTCCACCATGTTCGTCAGCGGCATCAGTGATTGGCTGCCTGTGGGGTTCGCCTTCGCCGCTGGCATGGTGGCCACGGTAAACCCGTGTGGATTCGTTATGCTTCCGGCATACCTGACGCTGTACGTCAGTGATCAATCTATAACAGTCGACGGCAACGAGCCCAGTGTCAGCAGGAGCCTGGTCAAGGGCTTGTACGTGAGCGCTGCCGTCGGCCTCGGCTTCGTACTGCTGTTCGGAACGGCGGGCTTCACCATTTCAGCAGGGGCACGGGCCGTCGCCCAGGTCTTCCCGTGGATTGGCTTCGGCCTTGGGTTCATCATGGCCGGGCTTGGCGCATACATACTGGCGGGCGGGAAGTTATATACCGGCGCGGCATCGCAGGCTGCCAGCCATATCGGTGATCCCAGGGACGCCACGTTGCGCGGGTACTTCCTGTTTGGGATCAGCTATGCGGTGGCATCGCTAAGCTGCACTCTGCCAATATTCCTGGGCCTGATCAGCAGTTCCCTGGCAACCGGCGGCCTGGCTGCTGCCACGGGTCAGTTCCTGGCGTACGCCCTGGGAATGACTTTCGTCATCACGGTCCTGACCCTGGCGATTGCCGTGTTTAAAGGAGCGCTCGTGTCGCAGCTTCGGCGGGTCATGCCTTACGTCAGTTCAATTTCAGCCGGCATCCTTATAGTGGTAGGCGGGTACCTGGTCTTCTACTGGCTTACTGAAGGAGAACTGGCGAGGCACTTCGGCTTTTAGCCGGAGGCGCATGGCCACCGTTCGGCTGTGACTCTGTACTTGTGACGCAGCATCCTGGAGCCAAAAGGGGCCGCAGTGGTGCGGCCCCTTTTGGCTCAAAAAGCACGAGACCTACTTCACCGGGTTGGTGAGCACCCCGATGCCATCTATCTCAATCTCAACGGTGTCACCGCTGGAAAGCTGGGGAGTGCTGCCTGAAGTGCCGGTCCAGATCATGTCTCCCGGCTCCAGCGTGGCGTACTTGCTTATGAACGCAATTGCCTGCCGGACATTGAAAAGCATCTCAGAGGTGTCGCAGCTCTGGCCTTCCTTGCCGTTCAGCCGACCCTTTATTTTCAGTTTCTGCGGGTCCAGCCCGGTCGCAATGAACGGCCCCATGGGGCTGAATGTGTCTGCAGATTTTGCCCGCCACCACTGCTTGTCGGCAGTCGCGCCGCTCTGCCACTCACGGGCGCTCACGTCGTTGCCACAGGTGTATCCGAAGACATAGTCCAGGGCGTCACCTTCAGAGACGTTCTTGGCCTTCTTGCCAATCACGGCCACCAACTCTGCCTCCATGTCCACCTTGCCGGCGTCAGGCGGCAGTTCAATCGTATCGCCGGGGCCGATGATCGACGTAATGGTCTTGTAGAACGGCTCCGGCCGCTGCGGCCTGTCAGCTCCGTGCAGGTGTGACCCATAGTTCAGGGCGAGGGCTAGCATTTTCCCGGGGCGGGCGATCGGGGCGAGGATTTTGATTGAGGACAGGGCGTGCGTTTCGCCCGTTTCCTTGTACTCCCTCAAAGGGGAACCAGAAATCTCCTTGACCTTGTCGCCATCGACAATCCCGTACGCTGACCCATCTCCCTTCTTGAACCTGACGAATTTCATTCTCAAACTCTCCTTGTTTCAGTCAACACGATAGGCACCCTGCCACGCGCTTTAATCCATGATCCTGCGGTTCCACACCAGCGGCGGTGGCCCCGGTACAGATTCTCCTGAACAGGTTCCAGCCAGCAGGACCACAGGCGCCAGGTAAAACAGTCCGGCGGTTTTGCAGCGCCGCCGGAAAGCCGCCACAGTTTACGTGCGCTCACGACACACCGCCATCGCGGTGCTCACCATGAAGCATGCGGGGCACCGGAGGCCAGCTCCTGTCACACGGTGAACATGAGCGCGTGCTCTGCTGCCGATCCTGACCTCCACACGAGCCCCTGCCGTTTCCTGGCGGGAGCCAATGGCTCATCAAATTAGCCCTATGGGTGACAGCGGATTCACCCGTTCAGACAATTAGCAACAGCTGGATGTCACCTATTGTTTCCTAGCGATAGGTAACAGTTTTCTGTCCATTGTTACTTGTTGAGGCAACTATCGAGTCCATATCCCGGTAGCGTAGAGGAAACAAACAGGATGCTACTTGAGCCACCACGGCCTTCCATGGACCGGTCCGCCGCGGCGAAGGGCGGCGGTTGCGAGCCTACACTCCGGGCAATCGGTATAGACGTCCAGGCTGCACTGGACCGAGTTGGAAGGATTGACCAGCGCCTGGCGGTTCTGCACTCTAACCTGCAGACACTCGAACCCAGCGCTACACAGGGCCACAGCGTTGTTATCGGTGATCTCGTGATCGATGCGGATGCCCGGCAGGTCTTCATCAGCGACTCCGAAATCGATCTTACGATCACTGAGTTCCGGCTGCTGTACAAGCTGGCCTGCAACGTGGGCCAGACGGTTTCCTACCGGGAGATGAGGCAGAGCATGCGGTCCATGCTCGGCCCAGCCACCCGCTATCTGCGCGGGTACATCAAGCGGGTCAGTGCCAGGCTGGATGAATCTCCGTCGTCCTACGGCTGGCGAATCCAGAAAGTCCGGGGGATTGGCTACCGGCTTCTGAGCCCTGTCGGCCGAGGCGCCGGCGCCGATGGCCCCGCCACCCGGCACGCCGCCCAGTAGCCCTATAGCAATCGCTGGCTCATTCACAGGCTAAGTTCGGCGCATCCGAAGCACTAAGATCTGTACGTGATCGCCAATTCGGCGCACCGCGTCACGCGGGCTTTCCAGCCCGGGCGCCCACCCCTCTCCATATAACGGCCGTTGGCATTGCCCCGTCTACCCCCCGGTCCAGTGTGAAGACAGGCTCATTGAACGTGAGCAGGTTCACTGGCATTCCACCGGCGTACGTTCTGGCACACTTTCCAGATACCCTGTGTATACCTTCACTGGCGCCCAAGCTGCGCGCTGGCGCCGAAAGAACGCCACCGTTGAAGCACGCTGCGCATCGCGTTTATCAACGATGATTACGGAGAAGCTGTGATACAGCGAACATTGATCAGGCAGCCTGGAGTCCGGGACCGTTGACATCCAACGTCCATGGGGAGCCCACTGTAAGGGCAATCGGCCTCCAAAAGTCATTCGGCCCTGTCGGTGTCCTCCGCGGACTGGATATGCAGGCACGCGCCGGTGAAACGTTGACCCTGTTCGGCCCCAACGGAGCAGGCAAAACCACCCTCCTGCGTATCCTCGCAACACTGACACGACCAGACGGCGGAACAGCATTCGTCGGGGGATTTGATACACAGGCGCAGGGTGAGCTCGTCCGCCGTGTAACGGGGAGCGTTCTCCACTCACCCATGCTCTACGGCGATCTGACAGCACGTGAGAACCTGTCGTTCTTTGCCCGCATGTTTCGAATACCAGATGCTGCTCACCGGGTTGTTGAAGTATCAGAGCGCATGCAGATAACGGACCGGCTGGACGAGCGGGCACGCACTCTTTCGCACGGGTTTCAGAAGCGTGTGGCACTGGCGCGGGCCATCTTGCACGCTCCCAGGGTCCTCATCCTGGATGAGCCTGAGACAGGACTGGACCAGTCAGCCCTGAAGCTGCTACACGATCTGGTTGATGATTACCGGAGCAACGGCGGCACGGTGGTGATGACCACACACGCACTGGAGCGCGGCCTGGAAATGGGAGACAGGGTGGCGATCCTGGCCCGCGGCAAGCTTGTGTTTGAACAAGAGCGCTCCCGTTTGGATTCCAACGCGGTGCGTGAAGCCTACAAGCACTACGCAGGACTGGAGTCTGCAGACGGACCGCGCACAGACGAAGATGAAACCGGGCGCTCCAGGCACAATCAATGATCGGTTCTCTCTCAATAGTCTGGGCGCTGGCGCGCAAGGACCTGCTGCTGGAGGCGCGCAACAAAGATGTGATCGTCTCGATTGCCGGATTCTCCCTCCTGGTGCTGGTGATCTTCACGTTCGCCATTGATCTGACGCCTGAGAACGCGCGATTGGTGGGGCCTGGCGTGCTCTGGGCAAGCGTTGCCTTCGCAGGTGTCGTAGGCCTGAATCGGGCCTTTGCGCTTGAAACCGAGCGGGACACGCTGGAGGGGCTGATGCTTGCGCCGGTGAGCCGGGACCTGATCTTCCTGGGCAAGGCGCTCGGCAACTTCCTATTCATCGCGCTCGCCCTGGTGATCGTCCTTCCGTTATTTACGGTGCTGTTCAACCTGGCGGTCTTCCGGCTTGAGATGCTGGCGATCAGCCTGTTGGCCACTGTTGGCTTCAGCGCCGTTGGCACGGTATTTGCCGCCATGTCAGTCCGGGTCAGGGCAAGGGAAATCATGCTGCCGATGCTATTTTTACCCACGATTGCGCCCCTGCTCATGGCTGTGGTGGAGTCAACCGGCCACCTCGTGGCGGGAAGGTCATGGACCGACATGTCTCAATGGCTGCAACTGGCGGTGGCGTTTGACGTGGTGTTCCTTATCGTCTCAGCCTTCGTATTCCAATATGTTCTGGAGGATTGAGAAGACTGCCTTCTCCTCCAGCACGTACTGGACTTTGTGATAATATGCACAGACTCTCGCCCCAGGGAGATTCTCAACCCTGATGAAATCAATTCTCCACCCTTCCAACTTCCTGCTCTGGGCCACGGCTGGCCTTATGGGGCTAACCCTGTGGATGGTGTTCCTGTGGGTGCCCACCGAGACCAACCAGGGGGCCATTCAGCGCATCCTGTATTTCCACGTACCGGTGGCGTGGGTGTCCATGGTGGCAATTATCATCGTGGCCATTGGCAGCGTCGCCTACCTTGTGACGAAGAATGAGAAGTGGGACCGGTTGGCTGCTGCCACGGCGGAGACGGGCCTGGTATTCGGCGCCCTGATGCTGTTGTCCGGCATGATCTGGGCAAGACCTGTGTGGGGCGTATGGTGGACTGGCGAGGCCAAGCTAACCACGGCCCTGATCCTGTTCTTCATTTATGTGGCATACCTCATGTTCAGGGCATATTTTCCGCCCGGCGCCCAGAGACAGAGGTTGGCGGCCATCATCGGCGTGATTGGAGCGATAGACGCACCAATCATCTATTACGCCGCCAACTTGTGGGCGCAGGCTCACCCTCCGATAGTAGTGGGGCCGGCGGCTGGCGCAGAAGGGTCTCTCGCCGCAGACATTGGCACGACCCTCATGGTTGCCACTCTCGCCTTCACGTTCCTGTTCATATACATCGTGATGGAGAGGATTAGAGTCCGCACGACCGAGGACGAGGTTACTGAGTTGCGCCGGCAGGCGGGCGCGCTTGAGGGAGCAGCCGGTTGAGGCGGATCATCCCTTTTGTCTTTGTCGCAGCCGCATTAAGTCTCGCTGTAATGTGGCATGGTTCAATTACCGCCCTGGCCCAGGAGGGCGTGCGGGTTGCGGACGGTATCATTGCCGGGGTGACTGCCAACGAAGCCGGAGAGCTTGAGTCGTTTGCCCTGTTGAATGCCGAGGGTGACATCATAGAGGTGGAAGTACGGGGTGGTGAAACTCCCACGCAGTACGGCCTGGAGAGCCAGGCCGGCGACAGGTGGGTCTCCAACCAGGCTGAAAATCCGGTGGAGTCAGCCCAGAGACTAAGGGATCACCAGCAGCGCTTTGCACCGGTGACTGTGCGGATTGAAAACGGCATCGCATTGAGCGTCGTAGAACGGGAAAGTGGCAGACTGGAAACCAACCTTGGCTTTCTCTTCGCCGTATTTGCCATTACATGGGGCGCTTTTTTCGCGTACATTTTCTATGTGTCCCGCAAACAGAGAGACCTGCAGAGGGATGTCACGCTGCTCCGCAATGCGATGAAACGCACTGCTGGCCAGCAAAATGAAAGCCGGCGGGAGCCCTAGCCATGCCAGACCCAGGCAGAGAGAACAACCCAACCCAGCAGCCGTTGGCAAAGCCTTCCACACTGTTCGCTCCCAGGACCAAGGTAATATTCTCACTGGTCATGGTGGTGGGCGCTCTCTTTTACTTCGGGTTCACAGCTTTCCAGAACGCCACAGTCCAGTACATGAGGGTGGATGAACTGGCAAACCAGGAGTCCACACCCGATGGCAGGATGTTGGGTGTTTCCGGCAAGCTGGTGCCCCACTCATATCACAGGTCTCCCGACGGGCTGGTTGCCAATTTCGAGATGAAGGATGAGGACGGTTCGCAGGCTGTACCCGTCAAGTACGCCGGCGAGGTCGGCCAGGTGTTCTTCAACGAGCACTCTGAGCTGATTCTCCAGGGGACCATGGGCGACGAAGGGGTGTTCACCGCAGAACACCTTACGGTGCGCTGCCCGTCCAAGTACCTGACCGAACAGGAACGGGCTGAGATAGAAGCCCAGGACAACGGCGAGCCACTGTCTCCGCCGTACCAGTCAGGCGAATACGGAACCAGCGGGACATAGCGCCTGGCGTTCCTGGCGTGTGAACACCACCGGGTCCCTGGACTGGCCTGTCCCGGAATGAGCCTCGGCTGGTCCGGACCGTATAAGCCCCGATGGTATACTGACGCCAGCAGACATGAACGATAACCCCACCGTTGCAATCATAGTTTTCGCGACCCTGCTGGGGTATACAGCAGGCAGCCTCCCCACGGCTTATCTCCTGAGCAGGTTGAAGGGGGTCAACATATTTGAAGTTGGCTCCAGGCAGGCTGGCGCCACGAATGTGTTCCGTGAGGTTTCGCACACAATGGGTGCGGCTGTATTCCTGATTGACGCGGTTAAGGGACTGCTTGCTGTGCTGGCCGCAAGATGGCTGGGCATGGAAGGCGGACTTCTGCTACTGCCGGCGTTCGCCGTCATCCTCGGTCACTGGAACTCGCCCATGACCCGGTTCAAGGGCGGTGACGGGGTGTCAAGCCTCAGCGGCATAGGCCTTGGCCTTGCGCCGCAGGCTGTTGCACTGCCTTACATCCTGACGGCAATCGTGGCCGTTGCCTGGAATTCCAAGCTCGCGCACCCCACCCTCTGGGCGGCGATCATTGGTTACGTGACGTTCCTGGCACTCGCCATCAGCCCCATCGCAACAGTGGACCCCGCAGTAGTCATAGGCATGACGGTCATGGGCGTGTCCATCATGCTCCACAGCGTGGCGTTTCACCGGCGGTCCAGGTCACGAATGCACCCGGAAGGATCACCGGTGGACACGGACGTAGAGAATCCGCCAGTACAGCAGACAAACTGCTGAGACGAAGCCCCAAGAAGGTGGGGGCCTCGCTGACCAGGCGGCTGAGCGCAGCGGCGCTATTCCCCGGGGAGTTCGCGAATTTTCTCGCGCAGGGATTCTGGGACTTCTTCCCGTGGCAGGCCACGGAGCATGTCTATCGTAGACTTCAGGCTGTCTACCCAGCTATCACAATCAGTGCAAAGGCCAAGGTGCTGCCTGATCCGCGTTCCAACAGGAACGTCTACATCACCTTCCAGGTAATCGGACGCGCGATCCCGGGCCTCGGCACAGCCTGAAGCTGACGCGCCCGGCTGCGTACAGGGATCTTGCGGGTCTTTAGCCCCGCGCCCGAGAATTCGATTTACCCAGGACTGCTCACTCACTTCTCACCTCGGATGGTCCACCTGAGCGGATTGATTGGAACCGGCAATCGCCGCCCACGCATGGCGCCCATTCAATACCAGGCCGCTTATCAGGCCTATCATGTTCGATGCAGAGAATCTTCTCAAGATTCATGGTCATGCTGCCAACCAGCCAGTGCCAATGGTTTGATATGGTATCCCGGCGGCTGATCGGCTGCACCCCGCTGGGCACAGTTACCATCGTAATCATAATCTTTCGAAACCCAACCGCGCTCTCCGCCAATTAACCGCCACCTCATACGATGGAAGCCGAGCAGTTCGCCGAAATAGCCGAAAAGCACGCAGGTTTCGTTTATAACGTCGCCTACCGGATGATGGGCAACCCGCACGATGCGGAGGATGTGGCGCAGGACGCTTTCATTTCCGCCTACCGGGCGCGCGACCGGTTCCGTGGCGACTCCCAGGTGACGACATGGCTGTACCGCATTACGGTCAACGCGGCGTTGATGCGGCTGCGCCGGGACAAGCGGCGCACACAGATGACCGTGTCAGAGGATGCCCGGCCTGACGTGCCAACTACCGACTGGTCTCAATCTCCTGTCGCCTCGACCATGAACAGTGAGCTCGGCGAACGCTTAAAGGCGGCGATTGACGATCTGCCTCCTGACCTCAAAGCAGCGGTGGTTCTGCGTGACGTGGAGGGGCTGTCAAATGAAGAGGCTGCTGAAGTGTTGGAGATCTCGATTTCAGCCCTGAAAGCCCGGCTGCACCGGGGCCGCGTGGCTTTGCGTGAAAAACTGGCCGGATACGTTCAGCAGCAGCCGGAGTAGGGCAGCGTGGAGCCATCTCCGCAAGCCACTGTCAATTAGGTTGAGGTTCTGTAGTTGAAACTGGACGATACTGCCCTCGCCGACGTGATAGAAACCAGCCTGGTGCGGCTGCCGACGCTGCCCGGACAGCTTGATTACATCCAGGCGCCGGGCGTGGAGGGGATGATCTCCGATACGTCCAGCGGGCTCATCAACATGGTTGGAGCAGCTCGGCTGACCACTGGCAACGCAAACACGGTTATCTCAACGGTAAAGGAGTTGTACCGCAGCAGGCGACAGTCCTTCGACTGGTGGGTGGGGCCTAATTCCACGCCGCGTGACATCGGGGGCAGGCTCATCGACGCCGGATTCCGGTTGACGGAGCCTGCCAGCGCAGGACTGGCGATCACTGACCTCAGCGTGCCAATCAACGTCAATCCGGCTGTGCTGGTGCGCCGCGCAACTGTTGATGACAGCGCCGATGTGAACAGTGTGCTGGCGCAGGGATTCGGCACCAGCCCGCATGTCTGGGCAGTTGCAACCGCGGCAACCCTCCGGGCTCCGGGTGAGTTCAAGTCGGCGGTATATGTTGCCTACATCGACGGAATAGACATAGCGGTGGGAGCTGCTCACCTGGTCCATGTGCCAGGCAGGCCAATCGCGCTGCTGGCCGCAGCAGCCACACTTCCAGCACATCGCGGGAAGGGAGTCTATACCGCCATGGTCGCCCGAAGACTGGCTGACGCCCGGGCAAACGGCGCAGATGCCGCGGTAATCCAGGCTGATCCCAACACATCAGCGCCAGTATGCCTCAAGCTGGGGTTCCGCCATCTATGCACGCAACAGATTTACGAATGGACTCCAGAAGGCTCATGAAAAGGCCCCGCTCCTGGCGAGAAGCGGGGCCTATCATTATTCAGTGAGACAGGTGCGCGGCTCTAGACCGCGTACGTCTCCACCATCTGCTCAACCGTGCGAATCCTGGCCTTGGACCGGACCTCTTCCTGCCGGTCCTCAAGCGTCGGCAGGCTCTCCTGGTAGACGAGTCCAAGCGGTATGCCCGGGCGGTCCAGCAGATCAATGGCGGCCTGTCGGCTGCTGGGATCGTGGTCCTCAGGAATTGCCCACGCGTGACCAGGTATGCCCTTCTTGCGGTCGCCCTTGAGCAGGTCGTATGTGTCGTTGTAGGTCGTGCACGGCGACTGCACATGCACTATTGAGAACCCCTTGTGGTTCATCGCCTGCTCAATCAACTTTGCAAGCTCGCGCGGCTTGCTGGAGTAGTGCGAGGCGATGAACGAGACGCCCATGGACATGTACATCTTTAACGGGAACAGTTGAGTCTCAATCTTCCCGTATGGCGTGGAGCTGGTGAGCTGGCCCAGCGTGCTGGTCGGGGAGCTTTGACCCTTCGTCAAGCCGTATACCCCATTGTCCATGACCACACAGGTGAGGTCAACGTTGCGCTGTGCCTGCGGGCCTATGTGCTCGGCGCCAATGCTGAGGAAGTCGCCATCGCCCGCCACTATCACGGTGTTGAGTTCGGGACGGCCCATCTTGATGCCAAACGCCAAAGGCAGAGTCCGGCCATGAATGCCATGCAGGCCGAAGGGCTGGTCGCCCTCAAGCAGGTGCACCATGTTCCCGGAGCAGCCAATCCCAGCCACTATCACGTTGTTGCTCTGGGGAGTCTCATGTTCCTGGGTGTGCGCCTGGAGCGCCCATTCGAGGGCACGCCGCACGCCAAAGTCTCCGCAGCCGGGGCACCACTTGAAGTCGTACTCTGCGTTCCTGTCGCTCATGCGGGCACCTTTCCTTCCTGGTGCTGCTGCACCCGGTCACGAAGCCGGTCTGCCAGCACACCCGCCTTGAACGGCATGCCCGTGTACTGGGTTATGGATTCTGCTCTCAGCCCCATGGACCGGAGCATGGACGACCATTGTCCCTGGTAGTTCAACTCTGGGACGATGATCAACTCTTTCTTCTTTAGAACTTCCAGGAGCTCAGCCGGCAATGGGTGGAGGAACATCGAGTAGGTCCAGCCAATGTCGATCTCTTCCGCCCTGAGCGCGTTGTAGGCTTCCTGTGCTACTCCCTTAGATGCACCCCAGGGCATAACGGCTACCGGGCTGTCAGGATTGTCCACCTCGTACTCGCCATCGTTCAGCAGGCCCAACTTTCCAAAGCGACGCTCGGTCAGCCGCACGTGATGGGCCGCCAGGTGGGTGGTATCGCCTATCTCGTCATGTTCACTGCCGTTGGCCACATAAGCTCCCGGACCACCCGGCACCGGCATGGGAGTCAATTCATTGCCGCCCGTCCACGACTGGTACCGCTTAAACCCATTGCTGCCTGTATATGCCACGCGTGACTCCACCTGCACCTTTGCCAGGTCGGGCGCAACAATGTTCTGCATGCGCTCCGCCTGCTGGAATTCGCTTATCACTATCACCGGGCCCTGGTATCGCTCGGCCCAGTTGACAGCCTTTGCGCCAGCGTAGAAACACTCCTCTACCGTACCCGGAGCGATAACTGGCAGCTTCACGTCGCCATGCGCAGGATGCATGCAGGCGAACAGGTCTGATTGTTCGGTCTTGGTGGGGAGGCCGGTGGCCGGGCCTCCACGCTGCACATCCACAACCACACATGGAATCTCGGCCATCCATGCCAGTCCCAGGCCTTCGCTCATGAGAGAGAGGCCGGGACCGGCGGTCGCAGTCATGGACTTCTTGCCGGCGAAGCCTGCGCCGACGATTGCGCTGATGGCCTCGATCTCAGAGCTTACCTGGTAGGCGAACTTGTCTTTGCCAATGAGGTTGTCCTCCATCCATACAAGTATCGTCGTGGCAGGGGATATGGGATAGCCAACGTAAAAGTCCAGGCCCGCCGCCGCCGCACCAAGTGCAATGGCAGCGTTTCCGGTAATCATGATCTGCTTGTAGCCAGGCTGGTTGGGCGCGGCAAGATCACCAACGTGGAAACCGCTCTTATCCGCCTCAGCCACGCCAAGGCGTATGGCCTTGATGTTGGCCTCGATGATTTCATCATCCCCGGCGCGGCCACGCGTGAAGCGCTTGCGAATGAAGCCGTCGATGTACTCCAGTGGCATCTCAATGAGGTCGGCCACGGCGCCCAGCACAATCATGTTGGCGGCACGCGCGTTTCCTGTAGTCTTAGCCAGCTCATCCACCTTGATGCCGAAGTACTGGCCGCCTACAGGCAGATCGAACTCCTCGGAGTTGTAGATCGTCACACCAGTTGCCGTGAGGTCCGCCTGGTGGTTGTCATACGCGTACTGGTTGAACGCCACCAACACGTCCACCTCATCACCGGCGCTGAGCACCGGCGTGGTGGAAATGCGAACTTGGGACATGGTCGGCCCGCCGAGTATCTGCGAAGGGAACGTGGAGAAGGTCTGGACGTGGTATCCGACCTGCGACGCTGCACGCGCCAGGGCATCGGCTGAAGTTACGACGCCCTGCCCGCCTTCACCGGCGAATCTGATTACAAAGTCATGGCTCTGCTGTTGCAATTTCTTCTTACCGCCTCCCGGACCGGCCGGGGCACCCGGCTATAGTTCGCGCGGGTGATGGAATCTCTGCGTGATCCCGGTCAAATCGATGGGGCCGAACGAGTGCCACACCCCGCGGGACCGCGCGCGTAAACACAAAGTTGATCATATGGATTGGATGCCTGCAACGAACAAGCACCGCCGCGAGCGTGTATTGGGTCCACAGCAATCGTCAGCGACTACACGCGCAAATGGAGCGGGGCAGAAAAGCAGTAAGTATCTTTATGAGATGAAAGGCGTCCATGAGATCACTTGCAATTATCGAATCGCCAGTATGACGTGTCAATTTGAACCTGCCGTGCCAATGCATGGTACGCCAACGCAGCAGTTCACGGAGATGCTCAGCGATCATAGCCATCACAATCTTCGCGATCCGTTCGCCACAAGCGAAACCGCCTCAAGAACCGGGGTAGCCTTTGTGCCACAATCTTGGGGAGCATCAGTTACAGCATAGCCACCCCGGTATTCCTTGACCGCCTATCACAGTAAACCTAGAATCCAGTTTTGCCACCAGTTCATCCTGGGCTCTCCCGATGACACAGCAGTCAGAAGACGGCACACGCCTGGTACGCCTGCAGTCAGCGGGCGGCGTGGTACTGAGGCGGACGGACGATGGCCATCTTGAGACTGTGCTCTGCGGACATGTCGCTGAATCGCGCTGGGTGCTGCCGAAAGGCGGACCTGAAGCAGGGGAAAACCTGACGCAGACAGCCCTCAGAGAAGTAGAGGAAGAGACCGGGCTAAAGGTAGAAATAGGGCCAAAGATAGGCGAAAACAAGTATTCGTACTACAGGTGGCGAGCCGCGGTGCGATACGATCAGACTGTCCATTTTTTTCTGATGTCGCCGGTGGGCGGTGACACTTCACTACACGACCATGAGTTTGACCAGGTAGAGTGGTTCGAAACCTCCGAGGCAGGCCAGAGGCTGACTTACAAGAATGAGGCCCGAATCCTGGAAAAAGCTGTGGCCATTGCAACGGGCGACGCCAGTGGAAAAGCAGGATATTCGCCTGCAGGGTGAGCTTGTAGTCCTTCGTTCCAAGCGGGTTGAGGACGCAGCGGCCGATTATTCATGGAGAGTGGACCCCGAGCTGGCGGGCCTCGACGCCACGCGTCCCATCAATCTCACGCTCCGAGAGTACACGCGGTTTCACCGGGATGACCTCGAGTTCCCGTCGCCCTGGTCCGTCAGGCTGGCCATAGACACCCTGGACGGCGAGCACATTGGCAACTGCATGTACTACGACATTGATTTCGGCAAGAGGCAGGCCGAGCTGGGGATCATGATTGGCGCCCGTGCCTACTGGAGCCGGGGATATGGCACCGATGCCGTGAGAACACTGCTCCGCCACATCTTCACTGAGACAGCCCTCGAAAGAGTTTACCTGCACACCCTCTCTCACAACTTCCGTGCCCAGCGTTCTTTCGCAAAGGCAGGCTTCCAGCCAGTTCAGCGTGTCCGCCGGGACGGCATGAACTTCGTCAAGATGGAGCTATTGAAGGAAGCGTGGCTCCAGGAGCACCCCGAGTGCGCCGAAACGGCAAGCGACGGCGAAAAGGTGAAGGGCTCCTAGAGCCAACACGCGGTGGGCCAAAGCCCCAGAGGGGGCAGCTAACCGGCCGGCTGCGGCGGCGCCGGGTTGACCATATCCATGCCCAGGGTCTCCGGGAACACAGCAGCGAGTTCCTCCACGGTCCATCGGCCGTCCTTGTAGATGGAACGCACCGGCTCAGGATGGTTCATGACGCTTATCCTGTTGCCAACACAATGGAATATCTGGCCGGTCACACCCTGTGCCTCATCTGAGGCCAGCCACGCTACCATGGGCGCCACGTCGTCCGGGTCTTCTGTGAGAACTCCCTCCGGCGGAGGAGGAAATACCCCTGAGCGCGCCTGTCGCACCGCCTCCGGAACGCTCTCCGTCATCCGGGTTGCAGCGCCCGGGGATATGGCATTCGCCGTAACCCCGGCCCGCGCCAGGTCTTTGGCTACTACTCTTGTGAAACCTGCGATGCCGTCTTTTGCAGCCCCGTAGTTGGCCTGGCCTGCGTACCCGTACAGCCCCGACACTGACGAGAACGTGATAATGCGTCCGCTGCCCTGTTCCCTGAACAGCTTCGAAGCAGGCTGGACCACCGAGAACGTGCCCTTGAGATGAACAGCCATCACCTCATCCCACTCCTGTTCGGACATGTTGAATATCATGCGGTCACGCAGGATGCCCGCAGCAGTCACCACGATGTCAAGCCTGCCGAAGCTGTCCAGCGCTGCCTGCACGACATGCCCGCCACCGTCAGCAGTGGCAACACTGTCATATGACGCAACCGCTTTGCCGCCCAGCTCCTGTATCTCCTCGACCACCTGGGCTGCCGGCGCCCGGTCTTCACCCTCGCCGGATAGCGCAGCGCCAATGTCGTTGACAACCACCGAGGCACCTTCGTTGGCCAGCAGCTTCGCTATTCCGCGCCCAATCCCACGGCCTGCGCCAGTAACAATGGCGACCTTGCCGTCCAGCCGGCGCGATCCTGCGGGCGAGCCAACGTTCAGGCCACTAATCAGCGCACGCGGAGCAAGGCGGTCGAGGTCAGGCAACAACCAACGGCCGGGCGGGTTGGGGTTGTATATGGTGCGGATGCGCCGGGGCTGGGACATTAGAGACACGTTGCCGCCGTACACCAGGAACACCTGGCCGTTGACCGGCGCCGCATGGTCGCTCGCAAGGTAGGAGACAAAAGGCGCAACGTCCCGTGGGTCCCACGGATGCTCGCCGGGGGCGGGCATCAGACCCTGCTCAGCCAGCTTCTCCTTTGTGGCCTGCGGAATCGACTCCACCATGCGGGTTTCCGCCCTTGGCGCGATGGCATTGGCAGTTACACCGTACTTTCCAAGGTCTTTTGCCACTACCTTGGTGAACCCGGCGATGCCTGACTTGGCAGCGCCGTAGTTGGCCTGGCCTGTGAAACCGACGAGCCCGGATTCAGAGCTGAAGGTGATGATGCGTCCGCCTCGCTGCTCCCTGAACAGCTTTGAAGCGGGCTGGACAACCGAGAATGTGCCCTTGAGGTGAACGGCCATCACCTCGTCCCACTCCTGCTCGGACATGTTGAATATCATACGGTCACGAAGGATGCCCGCAGCAGTCACCACTATGTCGAGCCTGCCGAAGCTGTCAAGCGCAGCCTGCACGATGCGCCCGCCGCCGTCCATGGTCGCCACCGATTCAGTGACAGCCACGGCCTCGCCGCCGTCCGCCTTGATGGCTGAGACAACCTCTTGAGCCGGACCAGACGAAGGATCCTCGCCCTGGAGAGAAACGCCGGCGTCATTCACGACCACCCTTGCGCCGTTTCGCGCCAGGTCTTCAGCAATTCCACGGCCAATGCCGCGTCCAGCGCCTGTGACAACTGCCACCAAGCCTTCCAGTGAGTACGTCAATCCACCCTCCAGATGCGGCGCCGTTGCTGCGTTTCAGCCGGGCGGCGCATTTTGCATAAATCTGCGAGTTCGCCG
This sequence comes from Dehalococcoidia bacterium, assembly GCA_040878005.1. GTDB lineage: Bacteria > Chloroflexota > Dehalococcoidia > Lucifugimonadales > Lucifugimonadaceae > JBBDMW01. The sequence continues at coordinate 9,051 of JBBDMW010000057.1, read as the reverse complement.
TCAATAAAACTGCCAGTGGCGCTGCGACCTGACCACGTTTAACCCGTTACGTGAGCCTTGACCGGAAGCGCCACGCTGGCCTGGCCCGGCGTTGTCACATCACCCTGGCCATTCTCCAGCCACACTTCAAGATCAACAAACCCCGTTTCCTTTTCAACGTGCTTGTCAACAACCCGTCCCCGGCACGTGAGACGATCTCCAGGATAGTCGATGGCCCTGTATGACACGGACAGCGCCACTATCTGCCCTGCGTGCCCCATCCAGTCTGTGACCAACTGGGCCAGGTATGCACTTTTCAGTGCCCCATGAACAATCACGTTCGAGTGCCCGGCCTCCGCTGCGACGTCCTTGTCGTAATGGATGGGCACATAGTCTCCGGATGCGCCGGCATACATGACCAACTGCCTGGTGGTGGGGTGCTTGACAAGGGGCGGCAGTTCATCCCCCACACTCACATCCTCAAACCACACCCCTGGACGCCGGAAGCTGGCAAGTGGTATTAAATCCGCCATCGCAGCGTCCTCCTCAAGCCATAGTTAGCCACCAGGACCAGCCGGATGGGCGACACCTCATCAATGGTCACCAATGCCCTCATCTTTCGGCCCTTCGCCATAGGTAATGGTCGTCACAACCTGGGTCGCCACAAGCTCACCCAGGTGATTGGTGTAAGTTATCTCTGTCACCTTGAACAGCATCGGCCCCAGCCGCCCAGCTTTCTCAAAAAGGTCAGTCACCCGCCGTACCACGGTGATGCGGTCGCCCACTCTCAACGGGCCGTAGAAGCGGTACTGGCTGCCACCGTCCAGTATGTGGGCGAACGGTTCAGGAAAGTCCTGCTTGTAGCGGCCTGGCAGGAGGGACCTGAGGAACGTGGGCGGCGCTATCAAGCCGCCGTAAACCGTCTGGCGGGCGAACGCTTCGTCGTAGTACAACGGGTTGCCGTCACCTGTTGCGCATGCGAACCGTGCGACCGCCCCCTGCTCGATTTCGTAGATCTTTGCGCGGGATTCCAGGCCGATGAAGCGACGCATCTCTTCAGTTATGACCGCTGACTTCGATTCAGACATTCACGTTACTATTTCGCCACTTTGGATGCCGTTGCCCAGCATTGGAATCCGTAAGGTAGTGCATCCCGTTATCTTACGCGGGCGGAAGCACGGATCGTAACGAGGCTCTGCCCTGGTTGCCAAATACGCGGCGCCCTTTAGCGTAATGGAAACTCCACGGAGGCCGTGTACTCTGGCGATGGAGCCCCCCGCCGACCCGTGAAATGCGAGGCGAAAGTGGATGGTCATAAAGAACGTGCGACTCCCCCCAGCCATGACCAGGTGACTGGTGCACCTGGGGGAGAAGGTCGGCAACCAGTCGGCGCCTAAGGCGAGTCCAGGATGGGATCTATAACTTCCGGCATGGGGTTTGACGGGTCGTCACGGCTGTCCACGCTCACCTTCTCCAGCGGAGCAAACCCGAGCATCAGGCGTTTCACGCCGTGCCCGCCCGAGAAGGCGACGGTCGCTTCCATGTCTCCGCGCACCTCAGCCACGCTCACCACTATTCCGTCACCAAAATGGGAGTGCCTGACACGGTCGCCTGACACAAACGCCTGACCCGGCTTCGTAGCCGGCCGCGGCGCAGGCGTGGTGGCCATGCGCTTTGTCCACATGGGGTCGTGTGCAACATCCGCTTTCCGCGCATGGCTTCGAATGCTTTTGAGTGCGACCGCCGATTCCGGCAGTTCCATCAGGAACCGTGAGGGAACACTGGCGGACAGGCTGCCACGGAACCGCCTCTGGAACGCATGCAGCATGTACAGGCGCTTTCTGGCCCTGGTCATTCCCACGTAGCACAGCCTGCGCTCTTCTTCCAGTTGCACAGGGTCTTCCACTGAACGGGAATGCGGCAACAGCCCTTCTTCCAGTCCAATCATGAATACGGCGTCATATTCCAGGCCTTTCGCCTGGTGCAGGGTTATGAGCGTGACCGCGTCGCTCGAGGCGCCGGCGGCGGAACTGCCATCGCCCGCTTGCAGGTCATCCACCTGGGAAACGAGCGCCACGTTCTCAAGGAACTCTGCCAGTTGCTCACGTGCGTCGCCGCCGGAGTACTGCTCAGCCGAACCGCGAAGTTCCCGCACGTTCTCCAGGCGCTCATCGCCGCGCTCCCGGTCTTCCTGTATGAGCCGGGCGTAACCACTGCGCTCAAGCACCAGGTCCAGCAACTCCTGCGGCTGCAGGACCATGCTTTGCTCGATAAAGCGGTTCACAAGGTCAGCGAATGCCACCACAGACTTCTGTGCACGTGTGGCAAGGGTGACACCGAGGGGATTACGCTCATCGCCCACTGAGAAGACGGCGTCCAGGAGCGGCGTGCTGTGCCTGCTGGCGGCGCGGCGCAATTCCGCCACTGTCTTTTCACTGATGCCTCGTGTGGGCGTGTTGATGATGCGCTCCAACGCTGCGTCATCGGATGGGTTGCTGACAACGCGCAGGTAAGAGAGCAGGTCGCGGATCTCACGCCTCTCATAGAACTTCACGCCACCCACCAGCCTGTACGGCACGCCCTGATGGTTGCAGACCACCTCCATGGCGCGAGACTGCGCATTGATGCGGTACATCACGGCGATTTCGCTCCGGCTATACCCTTCGCGGTCCACGAGCCTGGCGATCTCCTCCAAGACGATGCGCGCCTCTTCCTCCTCGTCATAGGCCTCGGCGACCGCGATCTTCGCCCCCCGGTCGTTCTCCGTCCAGAGGTGCTTCTCCATGCGCCCTTCGTTATTGGCGATCAACGAGTCCGCGGCTTCAAGGATGATCTGGGTGGACCGGTAACTCTGGTCCAGCGTGACGATCCTGGCGTTGGGAAACGTGGCCCTGAAATCAGTCAGGTTGGTGGGGTCAGCGTGACGCCATGAATATATCGACTGGTCAGGATCGCCGACCACGCAGATGTTGTGATGCCTGGCAGACAGCAGGCGAGCAACCTGGAACTGGAGCGGGTTCGTGTCCTGGAACTCATCCACCAGCAGGTACTGGTAGCGCTCCTGGTAGCGCTCAAGGACATCGGGATGGCCTTCCAGCAGAAGGAAAGCCTTTAGCAGCAAATCATCGAAGTCCACTGCATTGGACCGTTGCAGCGCTTCTTCGTACCTGTCATATACCCGCCCGGCCACTTCCTCACGGTAGGTCTCGGCGCCCTTGCTGAACTCCATGGGACCGATCATCTTATTCTTGGCGTCCGAGATAATCGCCAGCAGCGCACGTGGCGGAAACTGCTTGGGGTCCACGTCAAGGTCGTCGAGGATGCGGCGGACCGTGCGCGACTGGTCGTCGTCATCGTAGATCGTGAAGCCCTGCTTCAACCCGACGCGCTCGCCGTCGTAGCGGAGCATGAGGGCGCAGAAACCGTGGAACGTACGCACCTGTAGTTGGCCCGCAGCGCCCGGCACCAGCCGCTCGCACCGCTCACGCAATTCCCGTGCCGCCTTGTTGGTAAAGGTGACGGCCAGGATGCGATACGGCGGAACCTGGTGCTCACGGACGAGGTAGGCGACGCGGTGGGCCATGACGCGGGTCTTGCCGCTGCCGGGTCCCGCGACTATGAGAAGCGGGCCGTCCACATGCTGCACGGCCTCACGCTGGCGTTCGGATAGGTCTGAGAGGAGATCGGTGGAAAGCATTACCCGATTATAGGAACCACTCGCCAAGGTTTGGCGCTCGTGTGGCGCCGGTTAGGAGCAAGAACTGCAAAAGTTGCCGTTCTGCTGGCCAAAGTGGTCAATGCACGGGAGAGGCGGAGTGCACAGCAGGATGGCATCAGGCGCCGGCGCCAAGCGTGCGGTCGAGGTTAAACGCGGCGCTAATCAGCGATATGTGCGTGAATGCCTGCGGGAAGTTCCCCAGCGCCTCGCCTGTCGGCCCAACCTCCTCGGAATACAACCCAAGGTGGTTGGAGTATCCCAGCATCTGCTCAAAGATGAGCCGCGCCTGCTCCAGTCGCTTCGGGTCCCGCCTCCCTGCCCGGGTGAGCGCCTCTACCAGCCAGAACGTGCATATGCTGAACGCTCCCTCTTCGCCGGATAATCCGTCGGGGGCGTCTCTCAGGTTGTACCTGTACACCAGGCTGTTGGAAACGAGCCCGCCTTCCGACGGGGACTCCATGGTGGCATCGAGGGTCCTGAGCATCCGCGGGTCCGTGGGGGCGACGAAGAAGACTAGGGGCATGACCAGGTTGGAGGCGTCCAGCGCAGTTGAGCCGTAAGCCTGGACGAACGCGCCGCGCTCCTCATCCCACCCGTTCTCCATGATGTCCCTGTAGATCTCGTTGCGGACTGCCTTCCAGCGCTTCTCGTTTGCGGGGAAGGATCGCTTGTCAGCCAGGCGAATCCCGCGGTCCAGGGCGACCCAGCACATGAGCCTGGAGTAAACGAAGTGCCTCTGGCCGCCACGCACTTCCCAGATTCCTTCATCTGTACGCTGCCAGTTGTCGCACACCCACTCCAACATCCGTGTCAGCTCTGTCCACAGGCTGTAGGAAATTTTCGCGCCGTACTTGTTGTACAGGTACGCGGCGTCCATCAACTCGCCGTATATGTCCAACTGAAGCTGGTCATAGGCGCCGTTGCCAATGCGCACGGGCCTCGACCCCATGTAGCCCTCGAGGTGATCCAGCGATAACTCTTCGAGGTTGTGGCGCCCATCGATGCCGTACATGATCTGAATCGTGCCATCCGGCTCCAGTTCGTGGCACCGGGCCTCCACCCACTCCATGAAATGTTCAGCTTCATCGGTGAACCCTATGCGCATCAGGGCGTACACCGTGAATGAAGCGTCCCGGATCCATGTATAGCGGTAGTCCCAGTTTCGCTCACCGCCAATGTGCTCCGGCAGGCTGGTGGTGGGCGCGGCGACGATTGCACCGGTTGGAGCGTATGTGAGCAGCTTGAGGACCAGCGCTGACCTGTGAACCGTCTCCCGCCACCGGCCGTTGTACGTGCATTTCGAGATCCAGGAACGCCAGTATTCCGAGGTTTCAGCCAGTGTCTGCTCTGAGTTCTGGTACTCAAGCGGCGTGATGCTGTCCATACCGTGATCCAACTGGCCGATTATGAACTCCGCCGACTGCCCTTCTTCCAGTGCAAATTCCGCACTGGCATCAATGGGCGATACCTCCAGCGGGACACTTGATGACAGGCCGAGATTCATGTCCGGCGACCTGAAGATCGCGCCGCCATCCACTCTCTCAGTGGTGTGGGCGGCTCGCCCGTAGTCGAAGGCTGGCAGGCATTCCATCCGGAGCCGCATGGAGCCTCGCAGCCCTGTCACCTTCCGCACCAGGTCGTGGTGGACTCCGGCCTCAGCCTCATGCTCTATGGGCATGTAGTCAATGATTTCCGCTGCGCCTTCCGGCGTTAGAAACCTTGTGACGAGAATATTCGTCTCCGGAAGATAAAACTGCTTTGTTGTGGCTGTGCCTCCAACCGGTGCAATCTGAAATCGACCACCCTTCTTGTGGTCCAGGATGGCAGCAAAGATGCTGGGGGAATCAAAATGCGGCATACAGAGCCAGTCAATGGAGCCGTTTCTACCAACCAGCGCCACGGTGTACAGATCACCTATGACCCCGTAGTCCTCAATCGGCTGATAAGCCATCAATTCTCTCCTGCCCCAGCTCTGGCTGCGGCCAAAAATTTACGAAGCGCCGCAACCTGATCACCTTGTCCCAGTCTTCATCACACAGACGTCACCACCTTGCCATACCCCGCCGGAGGGTTCCAACGACGCCCACGCGCAATACTGGCGAATGCTCAGCGCTTCCAGCCAACGCCCTCTACATGAATGAACGAGAAGAACGCCGTCGGCGACCTGCCCCACTCTCTCCAGCCCGCAGACATTTCTTCAAGGTCAGCAGGGGTCGCGATTCCGTATTCAACTGCCTTCTTAGCCAGGCTGGACTTGACTATGCGGGTCGCCCAGGAGTCGCCCCACTTCTGGGTCGATGCCGGGTCAGCAAACGTCCACGTGGAAGTAGTCAGGCGGTGGTCTGAAAACCCTGCCTGCACCAGCCATTCCCTCACGTAACGGCCTGCATCAGCGTTCCCGCCGTTCCTGCGGGATACCTCGTGATACACCTCCATGAACCGTTCGAGGCGCGCATCGACGGGCGAGACAGCGGTGGCGCCCCAGTCGACTTCCCGTACTCCCACGAATCCACCCGGTTTCAGCAGTCGGCGTATCTCCGAAAGGGCTTCGGCCGGACGAGCGAGGTGCTGGAGAACCTGGTGGGCGTAAGCCGCGTCCATGGACGCTTCCTCATACGGCAGGTCATACACGTTGCCGGCGGTGAATGACACGTTGGTCACGCCCTTGCTGGAGGCGTGTTCACGTGCCTGGCTGATCACGTCATCAGAGATGTCGATGCCCACCACTTCGCCGGGCGCGACAGCTTCAGCGAGGCCCACGGTGATGGTCCCCGGCCCGCAGCCAAAGTCCAGCACCCGCATGCCTGGCTTGAGCATTGGCAAGAGAAATGCGGCTGCCTCTGCTGCAGTACGTTCGGCATGCTGTGAAACAACCGATTCATGATGGCCATGGGTATAAATTTCACCAGCCTGACTCATAAAGTTCTCACTTCCGTAATAAAACGTTCACATGACGTTAACCACCGGATGTCACTCATCTGGCAGTTTGAAGCCACACTTGCAGAGACACCTAAACCAAGCATTCCCAGGTAACTATGATGGATAACAGGCTGTTATGGAATATAATCCAGGCCGTTGCCATCGGTTAGGCTGATCGGGAGGTAACGAATGCCGCCAATTGATAAGTGCCCGGAGTGCAACAGCCGGTTCCTGGAGGTAGGTGACGGCCTATTTGGACCTTACATGGTCTGTACAGAATGCCGCTACTGGCTTGACCTGGATGCCACCGAGTACGACCTGTACATGGCTGGCGCATCCGCCGAGCCGTCCGAGAATTCCCGCCGCTCATCTGCTGCCTGAGCGTGGCGTTCACCGCTAACGCGATATAGCGCTTATTCAAACTGATAGCCAGTTGGTTTTACGGTGTCTGTGTCGCGTTTGTCGCCGGTAATCTTCAGTCGCTGGAGGGGCGGGCTTGGCCTGCCCTTCTTCGCTATGCGGCAATGTTCCTGTGACGCGCCTGGCGCACCGTAATCGGAAAAGGTACGCGCCCGAGAACCAGCACGCCGTACTTCGGAACCGGCTGCGACCGAATTAACGGGTCGCAGGCTGAACGGCTGCCGCCTCAATAGCATCGAAGTCCAGCCGGCCGTCCGCCAACTCCAGCAACCGCTGGAGCTTCTCCGGGTGGTCGAAGCGGATCTTCGGCAGCAACGACTCCAACTTCGCGGCCGTCTCGTTGGTGTCAGTGGCGACCACCACTACAGGGATCTCGCGTTGGTCAGCCTCGTAGTAGACATACTCGATCGGCGGGATGCCCTTGGTAAGAATCATCGCCTGCACAGTGCCCGTCTGCACCGCCGCCAGTTGGATGTCCGGTCGGTCGCCCCGGACAACAACGCCCACATTCTCCTGGGAGCTGAAGTAGAGCGGACCCCAGTCCAAGATCATGCCGCCAATGAGAAAGTTGTCAATCAGGCGGCCAGAGTGTTCTTTCCAGAGTGCGTACTGACCTTCAAGGTGTTCTGCAACCAGGTCTACCGTGGGCGCCAGCAGCCTGCGGTCCTCAGGCAGCCACCCAAGCACGGGAATCCCGGCTTCGGTTAGCGCCGGAAGCACCTCCGCCTGGAGACTGGCCTCCCTGTACCGGGGCACGCCGTTGATAATCACTCCTGCCAGGCGACTGCCGTAAACCCGTGCGTGGCCGGCAATGTCGTCCTCCAGCCGGGCCACGAGCACCACAAGACCGTCTACGGCCTCGGCAAGCGCCAGGTTCGAGCCGGTGTCGCCGGATCGCCCCTCGATGACCGATACGGGGACTCCTGCGGCCACTTTGTTTAGGCGTCCAGCGATCTCTCCGACCTGGGCAGTGGCCGGTTGGTCTCCGTTCAACGCAACGGCCGTTATGGCCTCCGCTTCCGGCGCCAGCGCGTGCAGGGCGGCTGCATCAGGGTCTGATGATGGGTCGTCGGCCCACGCCTTTCCGAGAGCGACTTTCCGGTCGGACGCTGCAAACCTGGTTGCCAGGGCCGCCGCGATGGCGGTCTTGCCCGCCCCCTCAGTTGTGGACGCTATGATGAGTGTGGCCATGAGTGGCTGTGCCGATGCCCCTGTGCAGGCTGGTGGTCATCTTCGGTTAGTTGCCGTGCTCACCCGGGAATACGGCAGACATGTGCGATTATAGCAACGCTGCCGGTGGCGGCCGGCTCATAAGACACTACACGAAGAAAGCGTCGTGCCGCTTGCCTCACAGGGTGCGCTGGCCTTAGGATGAGATGCCATGCCGAGGTAGCTCAGTTGGTAGAGCAATGGACTGAAAATCCATGTGTCGCCGGTTCAAGTCCGGCCCTCGGCACCAAACTGAATCCGAACTGGGGCCAGACACCACGTCTGGCCCTCTCTTTTTGCGGTTTGACAATTTCGTAGCGCGGTAGCTTGTCCTAGATACATCGGTAAACACCACACGTACTCTGGCGCAGATTCCTTGACTACCGAGCACTGATGTCCATTAGTCATCTGCGATTCATGAGCGCATTTCGTCTGCTGCGTTCTCTAGCTCGGTTATCAATTGCCGTAACTCAGTTGTACTCTTGTTCCGCTGATCAAATGAGTCCTTGATAATACGTAGGTTGCGCGCTGTTGTTCTAAGGGTCCATGGTGCATCCGCTATTAAAACGGCCTTTCCCGCAGCGCGTTTGGCAGTCTGCCAGTCCTCACCCATTGCCGATAATTCCAAGACTGTGACCACATCCCAGTAATCTGCTGATTGGATTCCGCCCCTGCGGGTGACAGCAAACGAAACAACTGGTCGCACCTGCTCTAATTCTTTTAAGGCCTCAGGTGTGCCCTTACGCAACAGCAGCGTTGCCAAATTGACGCCGGGGTAATAGTCACGTGGATCAACCTCAAAGCCT
>JBBDMW010000056.1:0-11904 GCA_040878005.1 Dehalococcoidia bacterium | reverse complement strand
AACGGTAACCCGAGCGTCAGGGCCAGTTATTTGTTTATGTAGCATGCGCTCCACATCATGCAAATTGTCGATGCCGACGGTGGATGCCACGTGATGCCGGTTTCAAATTGTTGACTAGCACGGGCGCTTTGAAGCAACTGATAACATCTCAACGCGGCCCCCAGATTGTTGGTTTTGATGTTGCTGCTTCTATAGCTTGTGCCAATGAACATCTGGTACTACTACGGGAGCCGTAGTAGTACCGCCCCCGAGCCAGAAGTGTCCATATTGTGAGCAGTACGCGCCCCAACACTGTTTCTCAAAGTGCTCACCGGTATTCCCTGAGCATAGTCATCGAAGCCGTCTGGCTGACTGGCCTGGGGCTGATCCCGCTGGTCTTCAATGGGCGAGACTGGCTGGTGTACTTCACCGAACCCAAGCAATTCATCCTTCACTTGACCGCGCTTAGCCTCCTGGGCTTGCTCGGGTTTGAATGGGCTCTTTCTCACAGGCGCCCAATTAGCTTGACCGGCATAACGAGAACATGGAATCCCTTAGCGTGGCCTAAGGGAAACCTGGGGCATTGGGCGATCATCGCCGTTGCAGCCCTTGGCGTTACTGCAGCGATTTCAACGCTAATCTCTCCGCTCACACAAGTCAGCATTTGGGGACGCCACGCCGGTGCCGATGGATACAACCTGTACTCATTTCTATCGCTACTCGTAATATTCTTCGTGATAGCAACCCGCCTACGCACCCGGCAGCAGGCGTTGCGGCTCATGTTTGTGATAGCGATCACCGGTGGCATCACGGCAGCATATGGAGTAGTGCAACACTTCGGCTGGGATCCCATTGGCATGGGCTCCGGCGACGATCGCGTGATGGCCTCGTTCGGCAACCCCATCTACCTGGGTTCGTACCTGGTCCTGTCTATCCCACTGACCATTTCACTTGCCCTGCTGGACGTGGGAATCTGCCGCAAACGGTGGATTGTCATGATGACAGTCCTGGCCTTAATCCAACTCGCGGGTCTATGGCTCACTGGCAGCAGAGGGCCATGGATGGGATTTGCGGCATCGGCGGGCACTTTCCTGATCGTGGCTTACATATGGCTGAATCGCAGATCACTTATGCGCGCCGCAGCAGCCCTCATCGTCGTCATCATGCTGGCTACGATCCTCACGCTGACCACTGGATTGTTCAACAAGGTTGTCCCGAGTGGCTTTGGAGAATTTGGCGGCGCGGCGGACGAGTTGCGTGGTTCCGTCGATACATTATTCGACCAACCGGCAGCCGGGACCCCCGGCAGAGGCTTCGATGGCAGGTTGAAGGTATGGAGCGGCGTCCGAGACTTGGCAACCACTTGGGAGCGAGTGCCGCCTGATTCAGCACCGGTGAAATTGCTCCGCCCCCTCTTCGGTTTCGGACCAGACATGTACTTTTACTCCTACCCATTGGCCGCAGGCCCCCAGGACGGATTCACCACAGTCAGCCACACCCATAACTATGCCCTTCAACTATTAATGGAAATGGGTGTCTCAGGCCTCATCATCTTCCTGGTTGCCACAACCCTGATACTGGCGACTGGTGTACGGCTCCTGCGCCAGCGGCACACTGAAGGGCTACGAGGAGGCTGGCTGTCCATCATCATGCTGGGCGTGCTTTCTGCCCTCGTGGGACGAGCTGTGGAACAAACGGTTGGCGTCGCTCGTGTGGGAGACCTGGCCCCATTTTGGGCCCTGATGGGCCTCGTTGTGGCTCTTCATGCCATTGGCAACCCATCAGCCCCGCTACAACCTGTCACTGTCGCCCCTGCGCGTCGGCGTAGGCGCAGCCCCCAGGCAGCGTCTGCCGCTCCAGTTCTGCCATTCGTGGCCGCTTTCCTTGCAGCGGCCATGGCCCTGATCATTTTCTACTTGAATGACGTTGCTCCAATGCATGCCAGCCGGCTGGCCGTCCTTGCTGCAGAGCATATCGACAACGGAAATGACAATGAAGGCTTCATACTGATCCAGCGCGCCAGAAGCATGGCGCCAAATGTTGAGCTGTACTCAGCCCAGGCAGGGACGCTCCTTCTATCATCCGTCAGCTACGTGGAGGACAACGAAGAAGCGAGCAGGCTGGCAAATGCAGCATATGACGTACTGTCACAGTATGAGCAGAGAGACCCCTTTGCCCATTCCACTCAGTTACTGCTCGCAAGAGCCACAGCCGAGCTAATTGCGCAAGGTGAGACGCACAGAGTGCCTGAACTGATCGAGCGCTATCAGAGGCTGGTAGACCTTCTGCCGGTTTACCCGCACATACTTTCCGAAGCAGCACACGGTTTTTGGCGGGCAGGTGATCTGGGAAAGGCCATAGAGACCGCCGACCGGGCCATCGCTATGGAGACGCCCATCAATCCACAACCAGAGGCCTGGTGGGCCCGCGGCGAGGCACAGGCTGAACTTGGCGATGTAGACGCTGCCATTTCATCTTTTGAGACAGCCATAGAAAGGATGCCCGACGGCGATTTTGCCATGCTGTCACACAGAAGCCTGGCAGACATCTTTGACACTCGTGGAGACACTGCAATGGCTGATGAACACCGAGCCCTGGCGGATGGCGCAGCTGAATAATCAATCCTGCACCGTGAGGGACGCGGCCAACTACAGCGAACTACTACCCTGGCCAGTCCATCAACAGGTCCGGCCTGCGCTCACGGGTCCGTTCCAGCGCCACCTTTCTGCGCCACTCTGTGACACGGGCGTGGTCGCCTGATAAAAGGACCGGCGGGACTGTGTGGCCACGGTACTCAGCCGGACGTGTGTAGACAGGTCCCTGGAGCAGTCCTTCGTTGCCGGGACCAAATGTGTCCCTGTCAACCGACCCGGCATCTCCCAGCACGCCCGGCAAAAGACGCACCACCGCATCCACCAGCACCATGGCGGGCAGTTCGCCACCCGTCAGGACGTAATCGCCAATGCTGATCTCTTCATCGACGGCATTCTCGATGAAGCGCTCATCAACACCCTCGTAGTGCCCACATACGAGGGTCAAGGATTCCTTTTTGCTCAGGTCGAACGCGCGTGCCTGCGTGAGGGTCTTGCCCTGGGGCGACATGAGAATGACATGAGGCCGCCCACCGGTCGCGTCCTCCCTCTCAATAGCTTCGACGGCTTCGAACAGCGGAGGAGCCATCATGACCATTCCCGGTCCGCCCCCGTATGGCTCGTCGTCTACTGTGCGGTGACGGTCGTGCGTGAAGTCCCTGAGCTGACGCAGGGATATGTCCACGAGACCCTTGTCGATGGCCCGCCCGATTATGCTCGCCTTGAATGGCCCATCAAACATCTCAGGAAAAAGCGTGACGATGTGGATTCTCACGCCCGTTGCTCCGGCCGGATGGGATGCGAGCCGTGGTGGCGGTCCCTGAGGATGTCTACCGCGTGATCCAGGACAGGCAATACCACAGCCAAATTGTCCCGGACGCCGCCGGGGCTGCCGGGCAGGTTGATTACCAACGTGCGGCCGCGCACTCCAGCAACGGCGCGGCTGATCATTGCCATGGGTGTCTTCGAAAGAGATTCAGAGCGCATAGCTTCTGCGATTCCCGGCACTTGGAAGTCAATCACCCGGGCAGTCGCCTCTGGAGTTACGTCCCTGGGTCCAAGGCCGGTGCCACCGGTGGTGAGCACGATGTCCACTGCACCGGAATCACACCACCCGACCATGACTTCGGTGAGCCTGTCCTGCTCATCCGGGAGTATCCGCCGCTCATGTAGCGAATGGCCGGCCGCGGTCATCAACTCAACTATGGCGTCGCCACTTGTGTCCTCCCGCTTACCGGCGGCTCCGAGGTCACTGCTGGTCAACACTGCAAAGGTGGCGATTTGCTCGTCTCCTGATCTGTACCGGCCTACGGCTTGTCCTGTGTGCTTGTGCTTTACGGCGGAAGGACAGGCCCTTTCGCACCACTGCTGAAATCCTACCGGAAGCGCCGGGCGCCTGGATGTTCCCCAGGCACTGCCGGCACACCATGTGGCTCGGGCCGGACTACCGAAACCGTGTAAAACGCGTGCGAATTACCTTGTATGGTTGTGTCGCGTTCTGGTAGAACTAGTGTCAGATTGGGACGGAATGGGATGAGGCAGGGAAGCCTCAGCCATGTCCCTGGGTTTTAGCCGGGCCAGCCTTTTGATATTTGCAGGGGAGTTCGAACACAGGATTGATCCCCAGGGCCGTGTGTCCATACCAGCACGGTTCCGTTCTGCATTTGAAGATGGCATCGTCCTCAGCCGGGCTTATGACCGCTGCGTAATGGTGTATACGACGGAAGAGTGGGAGAACGTGGCTGCTGACATAGCAAAACAGCCTCAGACAAGGGCAGACGCCCGCAGGCTCGCACGTCTCACTTTTTCAGGCGCGTACCCGCAGGCCCTGGACCGGCACGGCCGCGTCCTTCTCCCGCCAGCACTCAGGCAGTATGCAGACCTGGGAGAGAACGTAGTCATCGTCGGGACGGGCAGGTTCATGGAAATCTGGGCGCAAGAACTCTGGTCGGAGGAACGTCAGTCACTGGATGCTGACGCCACCGATATTGCCGAACGCGCGCCCGGGGGTAACGTGCCGAACGACCCCGGGGAGGTTGATAGTTGATCCTGATGGGCCTTCAACTACATCACACGCCCGTAATGGTCCCGGAAGTGCTGGATGCGCTAAAGGTCCAGCCAGGGGGCAGGTATATAGATGCCACGCTTGGCGAGGGCGGCCATTCTGATTCCATTCTCCAAGCTGCCGACCCTGGAGGGCAGGTGCTGGGGCTGGACGCTGATCACGAGGCAGTGACAGTGGCCGCCGACAGGCTTGAGGAACACGGTGATTCGTTCTTGGCAGTCCAGGCCAACTTCCGCGACCTGCGGGTTACTGCGCTTCGCTATGACTTCGTGCCCGTGCACGGCGTCCTGTTCGACCTTGGCGTTTCATCGCTGCAGTTGGATGCGGAGGCAAGGGGCTTCAGCTTCCGTCGAGCCGACCCACTGGACATGAGGTTCAGCCTGGACCAGAGGATCACGGCGTCAGACATAGTCAACGAGTACAGCGAAACCGAACTGGCAGACCTGATATTTCACCTTGGCGAAGAGCGCGCCTCACGGCGTATAGCAAGGGCAATTGTGCGCAACCGGCCTGTAAAGACGTCGCTGGAACTGGCAGATGTGATTGAGAAGGCAGCGCCAAGACGCGGCCGCCGTATCCACCCTGCCACGAAGACGTTCCAGGCGATTCGCATAGCTGTGAATGATGAGTTGGCAGCGCTGGAGTCGGCCCTGGAGCAGGCAATCTCGCTGCTGGGCCACGGCGGGCGGCTGGCTGTCATCTCCTATCACTCACTGGAAGATCGCATCGTCAAGAACTTCCTGCGGAGACAGGCGGCGGACTGCGTGTGCCCGCCCGGAACTCCCATATGCCAGTGCGATCACCTGGCCACGGTCACGTTGATCACGCGCAGGCCAATGCAGCCGACCGGTATGGAAGTGGAGTCCAACCCACGCAGCAGGAGCGCCAAGTTGAGGGTGGCAGAACGGATATGAGCCTTGCGCAGGGGGCGCCTGCGACTGCGGGTTGAACTGAAGGTTAGAGAACCCGATTTGAAAACAACGGCCAAAGCAGGTAAGAGCAGCGGCCAACTATTGATAGAAGCAGCAATGGGCCAACCAATTGGTCCGCAGTAAAGAGAAGGGGAGCGGCATGATCCAGGATGACTACAGGGCCGCCATAGACATCGGCACCACAAAGGTCTGCGCCATACTCGCCAGGAAGCGGCCGGACCATCGCGTGGAGTTGTTGGGCATAGGCGTCGCCCCCTGCAATGGCATGAGCAGGGGCACCGTTTCAGACCCGCAGGCAGTGGCGGAGGCAGTCAGATCTGCCGTGTCTGCGCTAAGTGAAGATGCGGGGATGAACATCGCTCGGGCATACATTGGCCTGACCGGCAGCCACCTGCAATCTCAAAACCGCTGGAACAACGTGCCGCGGGACTCTGGCATGCGGGCCGTGTCTGACCAGGACCTGGCGCTGGCGCTCAGATCGGCAGGCAAGGTTGAACTGGGGCCGGACCGCCGGCTCCTGCACGTTATTCCCCGCACATATGCCCTGGACGGCATTCATGGCGTCCGCAACCCCATTGGAATGCACACCAGTGAGCTGCACATCCAGAGCCACGTGATCACCGGGTCCGTGACTCACATCCGGTCTCTGCAGGATGCGGTCAAGGCGGCGGGGGTCACACCGCTGGAGATAGTGGTGGAGCCGGTGGCAAGCGCCGATGCCGTGCTGACGGCTGACGAACGCGAGGATGGAGCCATCCTCGTGGACGTTGGCGGTGGAACCTCAGACATAGCGGTCTTCTACGAGGGGGCCATTGTTCACACCGCCGTCCTGCCAGTTGGCGGATTCCAGTTCACCAATGACCTCAGCATAGCGTTCTCGCTCGACTTTCAGGATGCAGAGCAGCTGAAGGTTGAATATGGGACCGCAGCGCCCGAACTGGTGGGCATGACGGATGAGATCACCATTCACCCCACCAATATGGACGAACCGCTGACGGTCACCCGTCGCGAAGTGGGCCAGGTGCTTAAGGAACGTGTGCATGAGCTGTTCCAGATGATCCGCCTCAAACTGGATGAGCCTCACCTGGCCGAAGTGCCGATAGAGCACATCGTGTTCACGGGTGGCGGTGCGAAGCTTGAAGGCTTCCTGAACCTGGCGAAGTTCGTCTTCCAGACCAAGGTGCGCCTGGCATCGCCCAGGGGTCTGGACGGCCTGCCTGAGCCGAACAGGGACCCGGCTTACTCGGCCGCGGTGGGCATCACTCTGTGGGGCATGCGCAATCTTCCGCGTGAGAACCATGTCTCCAGGCCGAGGCAGACAGCAGCAGTGGAAGAGCGCGGCGGGGGAGTGTTCTCAGCCCTCAAGGGCTGGATTCCGGGCAGGAACAAGTCCGGAGAAACGGCCACAAGGGTGTAGGCGGGGGCCACACCCGGATATCACAAAGGCGACCGTCAGATGACGGCGCCACCACACCGCAGTGTGAGCCAGGAGGCTCTATATGGTTGACCAGGTTTTGGCGCCGCTGGACAAGGCCATCGGCACCGCAAAGATCAAGGTCATCGGTGTAGGCGGTGGCGGCTCGAATGCCGTCTCACGCATGTACCGGGACCGGATTCCCGAAGTTGAATACATGACCGTGAACACGGACGCCCAGGCCCTTACGAGGAGCGACGTCCCGATCAGGCTCCGCGTGGGTGATAAAACGGCGCGTGGGCTCGGTGTGGGCGGCGATCCCGACAAGGGCCGCGAGTGCCACGAAGAGGACCGTGACGAGATCCGTGAGGTTCTTGAAGGCGCAGACCTCGTGTTCATTGCAGCGGGCATGGGCGGCGGCACCGGCACCGGCGGCGCTCCCGTAGTGGCGGACGTGGCCCAGGAGTTGGGCTGCCTCACCGTCGGCTGTGTCACGAAGCCATTCGCCTTCGAGGGCAGCCGGCGCAAGCGGCAGGCTGAAGAGGGAATCGCCCGCCTCTCCCAGGTGGTGGACACTCTCATTGTCATTCCCAATGACCGCCTGCTCATCATGGCGGATGAAAAGCTGTCCATGGAGATGGCGTTCCGCATGGCGGATGACGTGCTCCGGCAGGGCATCCAGTCAATCGCCGAACTGATCCTGGTGCCCGGTGACATCAACCTGGACTTCGCTGACGTGAAGGCAGTCATGAGCAACGCCGGGCCAGCATGGATGGCCATAGGCCACGGCACCGGTCCAGACAGGGCAGTCGCGGCGGCAGAATCAGCCATCGACAGCCCACTGCTCGAGGTGTCGATTGAGGGCGCACGAGGCGTCATCTTCAACGTCACCGGAGGCACCGACCTGACGCTGGCCGAAGTACACCAGGCATCGGAAGTCATCTCCCGCATGGTGGACCCGGAAGCCAACATCATATTCGGCACCGTAACGGACCCGAAGATGGAGAACGAGGTCAAGCTGACTGTAATAGCAACCGGCTTCCCGACCGCTGAGGCTTCAGCGGAAAAGGAAGAGCGGGTGCAGGCGGCGCTCAAGGATGTGCTCGGTGACGAGGACGCTCTTGACCTTCCGCCTTTCCTGAGACACCACCGCACCGCCAAACGGCGGCCTCGAAACGGCTCAGGGTACCGCGGCATTTAACCGCTCCCCTGTCCGCAAATAACTCGCTGCCGGCAACGCTGTGACTGGTTAAAGGTTGCCCAGGTTGCGAGTCACATTTAGGCCCACCGGTCCCGGCCACCGGTGGGCCTTTTGATTTCCTGCCCGGTTCCCGCGCGAGAGGCTTCAGTCGCCCGCCTTCAACGGGATCACAAACCGCACCATCTCGCGGAATGACGTTACTTCCAGGACCGCCTCTTCCAGGACGACGGGAGCCGCGGCGCCACGGGTGAACGACATATAGGCCTCTCGCACAGAGCCGTCAGCCCTGTGGACAACCCCTGTTCCAATGGTGGCGAAGCGTTCGTCCCCCCATTTAATATTTGCCAACTGCACCGTCACGCCGGTCGGCTCAGTCGGTTCGTAGTGGATCTCGTATCCCCGGGCGCCGGGAGCACGCCCGGTGATTCTGAAAATCTCGCCGCCGGGACCCAGGATCTCATCCCCATGAGCCGGCTGGGTGGACCCTGCATCAATCGGAATGCTGACGGTCCCCAGTTCCACGCGTGCATCATCCAGGCTGGGCGGCGCAGGGTCAAAGACCAGGAGCACACTACCGTTTGAAGCGATCTCCATGGCAGAGACATCCTGTCGCGTGGAACCTGTTATGAGCACCTTCTCCCCCACCGGCTCAAGCCCCTCCACCTGTGCAATCAGGTTGACTTCTAGGCGGCCGTTGACTTCGGCGACATCGCCCAGCGTATACGGTGGCGCCACCGCCTCATCAATTGTCACGGTCCGCAGCGTGAAATCTCCGGCAGCGTCCTGTGATGAGCCGTCGGGCAAATTGGGGTTGGGCGCCTGGCCCGCGTCGGACTCGGTGGCGCATGAGATGACGGCCACGCTGGCGATGGCGATCAGCAAAAGCGCCATAAGAAATGATCGTTTCATCGTTCCTCCACCCACCCATACACTGAACAAGGCGCGATAACGCCCGCCCACCCTATCAGAGCGGCTTCCGCACCAGCCGCGGACGTGTTAACGTGACGCCCCGGATTGTTAAGGGCCAGGGCCGTCGCCCAGCCCTTTCGAGCCGGATTCAGCATGGGCCATTGGCCACTTCCCAAGCGACGGGGAAACCTTGCCCTACATCTCGCCTCCAGGTTTAAAGCCCGCAGCAGCTCAACCAGCGCCTCTTTCTGCCTGGTCACACCATGTTCAATGGTTAATAACAGGTTAAGAACGATTCGAGGTAAACAGGGCCTCCAGAAGACTGGAACCCCTTGAATCCACACTACCTGTGGTGCTAGAGTCCAGATAACCCACTAAATGTGGGGTGTGGCTGTGTCCGCAGCCACTAAGGCAACGCTCTTCACTTTCAGCTTCACCCCTGTTCAGCGGTAACCGGGGAGCTTCATTTCATGACTCATACCGGGTTTGAAGAGTAGCGGTTGTGACGTGCGTGAATGGCGGGACTTTGAGGGACAGACTCCTCACTGCCCCGGATCCATCGACGGGTTTATGAACCCGGAGAACAAGGCGGAATCGACCAGATGCAATGCCCGTTCTGCGGCCACAACGAATCACGCGTAATCGACTCGCGTGAATCGCCGGAGGGTATCCGCAGGCGGCGGGAGTGCATGCGGTGCGAGCTTCGGTTCACAACGTATGAGCGGGTGCATTCGATGCCTTTGCTCATCGCCAAGCGGGATGGCCGGCGAGAGCCTTTCTCAGCCGAAAAGCTGGAGAAGAGCCTCCGGACCGCCTGTGCCAAGCGGCCCTTGGAGGTTGGCGCAATTTCGAAGATGGTTGTCGACATAGAAAACGAACTGCACAAGCTGGGCAGGGCTGAAGTCGATAGCCGGGTCATCGGGGAGATGGCAATCGAGCGGCTCAGGGAGTTGGACCGGGTGGCATACATACGTTTCGCTTCGGTCTACCGCGACTTCCAGGACGAAGAGAGCTTTGCACGAGAAATCGCGGCGCTGAACAACGCGAAGGATGAAGAGGACCCGGATTCAAATCAGTTGCCGCTGATTCCTGATGACGTTCCCCGCCTGGCAGACAGGAGCCGTAGAAACCGGCGGGCCAGGACGTCACAGGGGTAAGGCCAAAAGAGGATTTTCGGAATTCAGGTGGGCAACGTTGGCAATGCCCGGAACAGGTACCTCAGACTGAAATGAAGCATCTAACTCTTATACCGCAGTATCACATTTCCGCTTTCGGCCCCGCTGCCTGTAGAGGGCCATTGCTCTTCCGAGCGCCATCGCCGGCGGTTCGCTAATCCGTATCGCCGGCGCACCACCACACGGCGGAATCACCGCCAATAACACCAATAACACAAGAAACCACGCTCAAAGAGCGGACTGTCTAAGAAAGGCCCATCGAAATGACCTTCACCCGTAACGGCAGAACAAGCCAAAACGGAACAGCGAACCATGCGGATGACTCCGGTTTCACACCCGCCGTCATCACTGACAACGCGCAGGTTGTGCTGAAGAAGCGGTATCTGCAGAAAAACGGCAAGGGTGAAATCATCGAGACGCCGGACCAGATGTTCCGCCGCGTCGCTGACGCACTGGCAGAGCCGGACCTGAGCTACGGCAAGTCAAAGGCTGAGGTCAAGAAGACCGCCGACGCCTTCTACCGCGCCATGGCCAGCCTGGAGTACCTGCCAAACTCACCCACGCTCATGAACGCCGGCACTGGCGCAGGCACGCTCTCAGCATGTTTCGTCCTGCCCCTCAAGGACAGCATGGAGGGCATCATGAAGGCGGCGCATGACGCCGCAATGGTGCAGAAGTTTGGCGGCGGCACAGGCTTTTCACTCTCTGATATCCGGCCAAAAGGCGCGGGCATTGCCACTACTCACGGCAAGGCCTGCGGCCCCATAGCAGTTCTGCGGCACCTGTCATCTGTATCCACGCTGGTGACACAGGGCGGCAAGCGGGACGGGGCGAACATGGCCGTCATGGACGTCCATCACCCTGACATTGAGCAATTCATAGACTGCAAGGCTGTCGAGGGCGACATCCACAATTTCAATGTGTCCGTGGGCACCTCAAACGAGTTCATGCAGGCTGTGAAGGATGGTACTGACTACCCACTGCGAGCCATGGCAGACCCAAGCGACCCTGAATCAGAAGTGGTTGAGGTGGGACGTGCGGACGCCCGTGAGATGTTCCGCAAGATCGTGTACGGAGCGTGGCGGAACGGCGAGCCGGGCATGATCTTCCTTGACGAAGTGAACCGCAACAGCCCGGTGCTGCACGTGGGCCGCATCACTGCCACCAACCCCTGCGGAGAGCAGCCGCTGCTGCCGAACGAGTCCTGCAACCTTGGCTCAATTGACGTATCGAAGTTCGTGGAGGATGGAGCTGAGGGACCGGAGATCAACTGGGACCGGCTGCGCCAGATGGTGCGCCTGACCGTCCACTTCCTGGACAACGTCATTGATGCCAACAAGTATGCCATCCCTGAGATAGAGGAGATGACGCGCCGCACACGCAAGATCGGCCTTGGAGTCATGGGCTTCGCCGACATGCTGGTGCAAATGGGCGTTCCGTACGACACGGACACCGGCGTGGAGGTTGGCCGCAAGCTCATGCGGTTCATCCGTGAGGAGTCGGACGCTGCTTCGGCTGACCTTGCGAAGGAGCGCGGTCCTTACCCGGCATGGGAGGGAGGCGAGCCACAGGCACGGGGCGAGACTCCCATGCGCAACGCCTGCCGCCTCACGGTTGCGCCAACCGGGACCATCTCCA
>JBBDMW010000055.1:0-58702 GCA_040878005.1 Dehalococcoidia bacterium | reverse complement strand
GAGGAGTGTAGCCGCTCTGCGGCCATGCGCCCCGCACCGCACCGGGTCTCTCGTTCATACTCACCTGCGGCTCGGACACTCTTCGAGGCTCGCCTGATGGCTCGGGCTCCGGTCGAGACGACATTTTGGTGGGCGGGACCTGGTGGTGTGGATGCGCGAGGAGAGATCCTTCGCTTTGCTCAGGATGACATTGCGGTGGTGTTTGGCTGGTGGTTGGGGTGAGGTCGCCCAGGAGGGCGGCCACGCAGGGCCGCCCCTACCGTGTCGTGGTGGTCGCAGGCGTGACTTGGTGGCCGTTGAGGGTTGGCCGAACTGGGTTCCCGCCTCCGCGGGAAAGACAGGTGGGGCGCGGGAAAGGCTGATTGGCGGGATTGGCCAATTCCCAGCCAAATGATCACATTGGATCAACGAAATACGCAGCCGATCGCGTGCAGATTGCTGCCATCCAGCACCCGCGATTCACATGAGGGCCAAGTCCCATTGGCCGTTTATGAATTGTCTCCAGTTCCGATCTACAACGGTTGCCTGAATATCGCCGTTTTTCCAGTTCCAACAACCTCGGAAATTATTTACACCACGCCCCTTGCACATATCTCTGCGACCTAATAACCTACCGCCGCAACGCGTGGATGATGAAGGATCCAATAGGCCGCAACGTCGCCATGAAATTGACGCCCTGCTTGATGGTTGACGTTTTCTCGCGTGGCGAAGATCCCCCTGCAGACAACGTGAAGGCGCAATTGATTCAGGGCGCTCATATGCCCTGTTGGTTCCTTCGCCGGAACCTTTCCGTTACTACCAGAATCCGCTGAAAAGCGCGCAGTTTCTTAAGGAGCGTGACCAATGGTCACTCCAACGTATCCCGGTGTTTACATTCGAGAGGTTCCAAGCGGCGTCCGCACCATCGCCGGCGTTGGAACATCGATAACCGCCTTTATAGGACGCGCTCGAAGAGGCAGGACCAACTTTCCAGTCATGATCCACTCCTGGGCGGATTTTGAACGGGCCTTTGGCGGACTCTGGCAGGACAGCACCATGAGCTACGCGGTCCAGCATTACTTCCAGAACGGCGGACGGGATGCCCTGGCAGTGCGCATTGAAAACGGCGCAAGCGCATCCGAGATGAGCATGGCTGCAGGCGCTGAAACACTGAGCCTGGTCGCCGCAAACCCGGGATCCTGGGGCGACAACCTCACCGTCACCGCTGACCATGACACGGCAGACCCGACAGACACGGATGCATTCAACCTAACCGTTGTTGAAACGGTTGACGGCGTTGAAGTGGGCCGGGAGACGTTCCGTAACGTCTCCATAGATACCTCCAGCGGGCGCGTCGTTACGCGGGTGCTTGAACAGGAATCAACGCTCGTCCGGGTGTCAGGCACGGCACCCGGCACGCGGCCGGACCCCGGCTCCAGCACGCTGGACACTGCCGGCTCTGACGGAAACGCACTGGGCCAGGGTGACTACACCGGCTCCCAGACCAACCGCACGGGCATCTTTGCCCTAGACCACGCGGACCTGTTCAACCTGCTTTGTCTTCCGCCAATAGATTCAACCACTGACATTGCACCCGCTACCTGGTCCGCTGCGCTCTCTTACTGCGTGGACCGCAGGGCGGTTTTGATAATCGATCCGCCTGTGGGTTGGAACCGGCCGGACCAGGTGCTTGATGGCGCCACCGGCATAGATGGCACCGGGGCCGCTGGCTTCGGCTCACTCCGCGGGGCCGATTCCTCAAATGCGGCGATTTACTTCCCGCGCATCATGGCATCCGATCCTTTGCAGGAGTTCAGGCAGGCTGAGTTCGCACCTTGCGGTGCGATTGCGGGAGCCATCGCTCGCATAGACGGCCAGCGCGGCGTGTGGAAGGCGCCGGCGGGACAGGAAGCATCGCTCAGCGGCGTGCAGGGTCTTGAGTACCAACTCACAGACCCTGAGAACGGCACTTTGAATCCGCTGGGAGTGAACTGCCTTCGCGCTTTCCCCGGAGCCGGAAACGTCATATGGGGCGGCCGCACAATGCGGGGAGCGGACCGCAACGCCTCTGAATGGAAGTACCTGCCGGTCCGGCGCCTGGCCCTATTTATGGAAGAGAGTCTCTACCGCGGCCTGCAGTGGGTGGTGTTCGAGCCAAACGATGAGCCGCTGTGGGCGCAGATCCGCCTGAACGTGGGCGCGTTCATGCAGGGCCTCTTCAGGAAAGGCGCTTTCGAAGGAGCATCGCCTCGCGATGCCTACTTCGTTAAGTGTGACTCAGAGACAACCACCGCCACGGACCGGAACCTTGGCATCGTGAACATTGTCGTAGGCTTCGCTCCGCTCAAGCCGGCGGAGTTCGTGATCCTGCATCTGCAACAGAAAACGTCCGAAAGCCAGTCTTAAAGCCGGTCGGCTGAAGACTTCGCGGACACACAACGCTCCATCTAATCTGAACAAATTGAGGCAGGCACATGACCAGTCAGTTCGTGGTGAACACACACCGGTTTGATCCCTACAAGAACTTCAAGTTCAGGATCAAGTGGGACGGCAAATACGTGGCAGGCGTGAGCAAGGTCAGCGCCCTGAAGAAGACTACGGAACCGGTGGAACACCGGGAGGGCGGCGACCCGAGCACGCCCCGCATATCACCCAGCACGTGGAAGTACGAGCCGCTGACCCTTGAGCGCGGCGTCACTCACGACCCCGAGTTCGAAGCGTGGGCCAACCTGGTCTACACCACGGATGGTGACGCGGCGATCTCGCTCAGGAACTTCCGCAAAGACCTAATCGTCGAGCTTCTCAATGAGCAGGGCGCAGTTGCAAAGGCGTACAGGGTTTACCGCTGCTGGGTATCCGAGTACACGGCACTGCCGGAACTTGATGCAAACGGCAACGCAGTGGCCATCGAGTCAATGGTGCTGCAGAACGAAGGCTGGGAGCGTGACGCGTCGGTGCCAGAGCCAACTGAATCCTGAGGACTGCCTTAAATGGTCACGATGAGCGGCCATGTGCAGCTACGGAACTCCGGCACAGGTAGTTGGGCTGCGATCAGGGAGGTCACCGGGTTTGACGAAGAGGCGGTCAGCAGCACGGGCACACCTGCGGCAATTGCTCTGATTGACCGGTTGTTGCTGCCCGTGCCGGGAACGAAGATCAGGCCGGGAAGCGCCGCCTCTCTGACCGCGGCTGACCGCGACCTTGTCCTTGCTGCTGTACATGTGCAGGTGAGCGGACCGCTTGTGCGCAGCGCGCTGACATGCACTGGTTGCAGGGAGATATTCGACCTGGACTTTAACCTTCCGGATCTGTTGGCCCGGCTGCGACAAGCCAATGAACAGACGCAGGTGAGAACTCTGGCAAACGGCGTGTTCGAACTTGAATCAGGTGTGAGATTTCGCCTTCCAACGGGCGAAGAGGAGTGTGCGCTGATCGGTATGCCTCAGGTCGAGGGAGTGCAGTGGATTCTTGAGCGATGCGTCGTAGATGGCGAAGCAGGATTGGCGGGTGAACAGGCCCAGTTGGCCATGGAGCAGGTCGCCCCTGTCGCAGACGTGGACCTGGCTGCTGAATGCCCGGAGTGTGGAGCGAATGAACGGGTGCACTTTGACCTGCAGCACTACCTGCTTTCGGGGTTTATGGCTGAGAGGCGAACCCTGGCGACCGAGGTTCATCTCCTGGCACGCGGATATGGATGGAGCCGTCACGAAATAATGGAGATGCCGCGCTCTCAACGTAAATCCGCTGTTTCCATGGTTACGGGCGCTGAGCCTGCCAGGTGGGGGTACTAGGTTTGCCAATGTACCTGGAGCGCCTCGCTGCCCGTGCACACGGTGAACCCTCGGGGTTCGTACCGGCACGAGCCGGCCAACAGGCCGCGGACCAAACCATGACAAACATCGAAGATCCATTCGAGGATGCATCGGCCGACGTTATGCCCACCATCGAGGCACCCGAAATTCAGCCCGACGATTTCTTGGGCATGCAGCACGTTCGGGCTGACCCGGCTACCGAAGAAAGTCGCCCTCATCGTGACAATTCGGCGGCGGTTCAACATGACATGGTGCAACGTGCCAACGACCCACAAAGCGCGGCGCCGGGCGCACCAGGGACAAACGACAGTAACGCTGAGAACGTTGACGCGTTCGCAACGCCATCCAGTGCACCAGCCCCGGCCCCGCGAGATGACATAACACCGTCTGCGCCCAGGATCATTCAACCGGTTCAGCGGGAGTTAAGTGAACGTCTGGCAAACAGCACTGAACAACCCGCCAACCTTGAGTCCATCAACGTTGTAGATGCCAGGCGTGATGCATCTTCCCAACCAGCCGCGAGAGACACCAATGCAGACCTCGGTGAACCGGGTCAACACCCGCGGGAACAGCTAGTGGGGCCGTCAGACCAGCGAGGAGATTCCCTCGTCGCCAGGACTGGCTCGGATGAAGCCTCAAATCGGCAGGCCGAAGATCCCTGGAAGGTCACCGAACAGATCGCGCAAATGCTTGTCCCGTTGACATCCGGCAGCGACGGCCGTCACGGCAGCGCCGAACCGGGCCTTTTGTCTTCTCAGGAAGACTCCACCACCCTGTCAATTGGCTCAATTACCGTGGAACTGACGCCACCACCCGCACCACCGGAGCAGCGTGCCCCCCGGAGGCGATCCTCCCCTCGCGCCCGCTCTGGTTCACGCTCAACCGCTGCCAGGTCCCGCAATGGTTTCGGATTGGGGCAGGTGTAGCCGTGGCGCTTATGGACCTGTCGCTTGTGACTTCCACACTGGTCAGGCTGGTGCGTGAGCACGTTGTCAATTCGTCCGCATGGAACCCGGGCGTCACCCTGAGTGTCACGCCCGAACCGCCAGACCAACTTTCAGGCGAGAACACGCTGGGCCTTTACCTGTACAGGATCTCTGAAGATGCCCAGTTTAAGAACCTGCCAGCGCCCGGCGGTGACCTGGTGCCCGTCAGGTTCACGCCCATGGGCCTTATCCTGGATTATGTCCTGGTCGCCCACAGCGACATCGATGACCCGCCGGGCGCTGGCGCGGGCACTTTCCGCGAGCAGTTGATGATGGGCCTGGCCCTCAAGGCCCTGCACGATTTTCCGGTTATAGACGAAGCCACTGCGATTGGTGGAACGACGATCATGGACCCCGCGCTGATCGGTGGCGACAATCGCTTCCGCATATCGTTGAGCCCCGTGCCGCGCAATGAGGTGTTCGACATCTGGGCCGCTGCCTCCTCACCCGTGCGGCTGGCTGCGTACTACTCAGCGTCAGTAGCACTGTTGGAGCCAGAGGAGCCACGTGTGCTGCCCGGCCGCGTCTTGACCTACGGTGTGCACGTTTTCGCACAGGGAGCGCCACGTCTGACCGGCAGCCGAAGCGACGTAACGTTCCGCCTGCCGGGGGCCACGGATGACACCATTGTGGAGGCGCGCCCCGCCCAGGCAGCGGCAGGCGAGGAAGTGACATTCACTGGCTCGGCGCTGCGCGGCGATTCCACAGAACTGCTGATCCGTGGGCCAGGCTTTGAGACTGCCGCCCCTGTGGATGGACCATGGGCTGTTGCAGTCGCCTCCTCGGCAACTGAAGAGGTCATGGCGGCAACTGTTCAACCAGCCATTGGGGGGGCCACTGTGTTGCCTGGTGTATACGCAGGGTCTGCACGCGTCTCCAGGTCCAGGCTCATGCCGGACGGGAGCATGCGCAGCTTCACGGACACGTCCAACGAGATTCCGTTCGTGATAGCGCCACAGGTTGCAACTCTGCCCGGCCCCAGCCCAACTGGAGTGGTTGCGGTGACCGGTCACATATTTCAACATCCAGACCTGCGCCCTGAAAACCTCGCCGTGTACGTGGGTGCGGAGAGGCTGTCGCCAGACACCGACGCTACGTTGGACCCGGGCGAGTTCCAGGTCACAGGTCCCAACAGCATGGACATTCGCCTCCCGGCCGGCCTGGCGCCAGGAGATGCCGTACAGGTTCGCATCGTGATCGATGGCGCAGAATCTGCGCCGCAGTGGGTGACGGCGCCATGACCCAGTTGCAGGTGAAGGCACTCGGATGGCAGCCTCAGCCAAACGGCACAGGGAACCCCGCGTCAGCGCAAGAGGGGGTGGTCCGCCGTTTCAGGCTGCGTGCCCGCCTGCACTCCGCGTGGCTGCGGAAACTGTGGGCGGAGGAGGGAACGCCCGGAGGCGAGCAGCTTGTAACGCACCATGAGGTCGACGCTCTCCTCGCCGACCGCGACAACATGGCGGACGAGCGCCGCTGGCTGGAATCCGAGCCTGGCCTGGCAACACTGCTTGGCGACCTCCACATGCTGGAGCAGGAACTGACTGCCGACACATCATCCCGCTTCGCCATGCTCTGCGTCACGCTGGAAATCGGCGCAAGGGAGCGCGACCTGCTGGAAGCCTGCTTCGTCCTGCACACCAACCCGGCGCTCGGCCGAGTCGCCGCATATCTTCATGACCACGCCTCCATGGCGTACATGACAGCAGGCCTGGCCGCCCGCATGTACCACCATGAGCGGCCCATAACGTTAGACACGACTTCCCTCTCCAGGTGGCAAGTCCTGCGGCAGGAGCCGACTGAGCCCGGCCATGAGCCTGCCATAGTCATGGATCCATGGATCGTCGATTGGCTGGCTAACGGAGACGCGCTGGATCCATCCCTTGGCGACGCAGCTTTCTTCGCCGCACCCGGCCAGATGCCGGAAAGTTGGCCGGTGGAACAGACCGCAGACACCATCCGGCGTTCACTGGATTCACGGCCTACCCTGCCATTGCGAATCAGCATTGCGGGCCAACGCAACGGCGGCAGGTCAACCTTCGCGGCCACGGTCGCAGCCGCCGTGGGCATGAAGAGTCTTGTCATCGACACCGATCATGTGCCCGACACTGATTGGCACTCGCTGACAGCCCGGGCTGTCCGGTTCGCGATGCTGAACAACACCGCGCTGATTTGGAAAGGCGAGCGCTTCTTCGCCCGCCCGTGGACCAGCGGACCGCCACCGTTGCAGTTCGTGGTCAGCGAGACTGGGCAGTTTGTACCCGCCACGCGCGGTGTCGCTGACCTGAACGTTGAGCTCAGTTCACCGCCGGTGCAAGAGAGGCAAGTCCTGTGGCAATCGCTGCTGCCGTCAAGCCGCGCATGGCCAGGTGTGGACCAGCGCCGGCTGGCGGAGCGCCACAGGGTATGGCCGGGCGAAGTCGCTGCAGCAGCACTCCACGCGCCTCGGGATGCGGAAGCAGCATCGGCCATAGTCCGGCAAAAAGGGCGGGAACGGCTTGGCAGCCTTGCACACCGCATAGCGACGCCATTCCACCTGCCAGATCTAATAGTTCACCCACAACTGCGAAATGGCATTGAAGACGTCATCTTCGAGGCACGGGAGCGAACTGCCTTCTGGGAGAGGCCTGAAGCACAAAGGCTGTTCTCGCAGGGGCGGGGACTGCTGGTGCTCATGTCAGGGCCGCCCGGCACTGGAAAGACGATGGCGGCGCAGGTGATCGCTGCCGAGCTTGGACTCGACCTGTTCCGCATAGACCTGTCATCCGTTGTCAGTAAATGGGTTGGAGAAACTTCGAAGAACCTTGAGCGTCTCCTCACAACAGCGGCAGAGATGGACGTTGTACTGCTATTTGATGAAGCCGACGCGCTATTTGGCAAACGCACCGATGTCAATGACGCCCAGGACCGGTTCGCCAATACGGATACCGGCCACTTGCTTCAGTCAATTGAGAGCTACCAGGGCATCGCGGTGCTGGCATCGAACAGGAAGGCCGAAATAGATCCGGCGTTCATCCGGCGGTTGCGATACGTCTTCGAGTTCCGGGAGCCGGACACCGGGCAGCGCCTGGAAATCTGGCAGAGAGTCCTTGGCGAATTGATTGGACCCGATTGCCCGGAGGCACTGGCGGGAGACCTGGACGTCATAGCACGCGAGTTGGAAGTGACCGGCGCGCAGATCAAGTACGCCATCCTTTCCAGCATCTTCCTGGCGCGTCGAGCGGGACGGGCAGTGTCAGCGGTTGACCTGGTGGCTGGCCTGGACCGCGAGCTAATGAAGTCCGGACGGGGTCTCAGCGAGCGGGATAAAAAAAGGCTGGCGTCATGACCGAGAGAAAAGTTGAAGTCAGGAACCTGGTCTTGAGAATGCAGGGCAACGATCAACATCGCGCGGCGCGGCTGGCCCGTGAGATCGCTGCTCGCCTCTCGGACAACGCTCCATCGTTCCGGCACGTACAGCCAGGGGCCAACATTCGACTGCGCGTAGAGGCGGCCGACGGCCAATCGGTTTCACTTCTTGCGGATCGTGTCACAGCGGCAATGAGGCGGCAATTGCAATGACCCAGGCGAGGAGATCACAACGCCGGGAACCAGGCATCAGCGCGCCCACGACCGAGTCGGCCCGGCGCCCCCCGCGCAATCGCCGCGCCCGTAGAACGGAGCGGTCAAACCACGCGGAGCTGGCAGCGATTGGCCAAGACTCAAAGCGGCGCATTACGGTGGCGCGGCCGGACGGACAGGCAGAACGTTCCGCAAACGCGGCAGCTGCCGAGGCCTCTGGAAGCACCCTCAACCCAAACACCATGTCCCTGCCCTCCCGGCACATGGACATGACCGCGGCCCCTTCTCTTATAAGGTCGGTCATCTCCACGCCCGGCATGCCACTCAGCAACAGTGCAAGGCAAAGCGTCACGCCCGACATCGAGCGAAATGACGTGCGGGTGCATGCCGGCGGGCAGGCATCGCGCTCAGCTGATGCGCTTGGCGCCCATGCTTACGCCGCAGGCAACCACGTGGTGTTTGGCAGCGGACGGTACGCTCCCGGCACTCCAGCTGGTCAGGCTTTGCTATCTCATGAGCTGGCCCATGTGGGACAAAGCGCTGGTGAAGGCAGCCATGCTGCTCCTGTCGTGCACGGGTTCTTCGGCGCAATCGCAGACGCGGTAGGGGCAGCCTTCGCCGTTGGTGAAGCTGTCGTCGGCGCAGCAAGGGCCGTGACAGGTGCTGTTTCTGCGGCGACGGATTGGATCGGTGAACGCCTTCGTGGCGCGGGCATGTGGCTCATCAACCTCGTCCGCGACCTCCCCGGGCGGCTGGCGCGCCTCGCCACCACGCTGTGGGAAGGCCTGGTCGGTGTAATCACGTTCATCCCTGAGGCCATACAGGCGCTGGCAACCGGTGGCATATCCGGCTTTGCAAGCTGGCTGTGGCAACGCACCCTGCGGGGCGGAGCGTGGGCACTTACCCTGCTTTCGAGGGTGTTTGATGTATTCGGCGGACCTGAGATCGTCGAATTCTTCTGGCACATCATGACCAACGCCCAGCCGCTCACCCCTGCGCAAAGGGCTGCGGGCCAGAGCGTGCTCGGCCCCAACGCCATCAGGTGGGATGATGTTCGAGTCTCCCAGGGCGGACTCCTGGACATTGTGTTCCACCTGAACAACTCGCGCGCTTTCGTTATGTTCCACACCGTGAACTTCCCTCGCGGCGAGAGCATGGACGTGATGGTGCATGAACTAACGCACGTCTTCCAGTATGAGACTCACGGCACCCTTTACCTGGGGCAGGCCATACATGCCCAGATGACGGAGGGCTACTTATACGGCGGAGCGACCGGGTTGGAAGAAGCCCGTGCCAATGGCCGCCGGTTCCGTGATTTCAACCGGGAGCAACAGGGCCAGATTGCCCAGGACTACTATCGCCTGGTCATGCAGCCCGGCCTGGATGCCAGCGACCCCACAGCACAGGCTTATCAGCCATTTATTGATGATTTGAGAGCAGGAGACCTGTAATGGTACCGGCGTATCGCCGGGCCATCGAAGCCAGCAAAAATTGATGCAGCACACAGACCGCGGGACCAAATGACAACCGGATTCTCACAATCGCCAAAAGTAGTTAAGGGAGCTTTCATTGAGCTGGCCGAGCCGTTCCTTGGCCCGGTTCCGAGCATCATTCCTTTCCAGTACAACCCTGAAACAGTAACGCGAACGATGACTCCGTGGGCGCCGCCCCAGGGCGCCGATGGCGAAGAACCGGAAACCGATGGCCTGTCCCAGCCATACGACCCTGAGGAAACCTTCTCCAAGATGGAGCTGATCCTCGATGCCACAGATGGACTGGAAGACCCAGCCAACTATCCCATGGCGCCCGTCTCGGGGGTTGCGGACCGAATAGCGGCCATCGAAAAACTGATGTTCCCGGTATCCACTGGCGCCCTTGGCGGTCTTGGTGACGCCCTGGGAGGACTCCTGGGCGCATCGGCGGCTGTCTCCCGTAAACGTGCGCCGCTGGTCCTGTTCACCTGGGGCCTGGGACGAATCCTGCCCGTTCGCATCACCGACTATCAAATTGCCGAGCAGGCATTTGCCCCCAACCTTTATCCGTGGCGAGCGACCATAACCGTCTCCCTGAAGGTGCTTACGCCTGAGGCGCTGGAGGCCAGCGTTGAGGAAGGACTGGCCCGTGATATTGCTGTCACAGCCTATCGCTACACGCACACGCAGAAGGAGGTCCTGGCCAGGGCAGGTTTCCTGACCAGCATTGACTCCGTATTTGGAATTCTCCCGTTCTAGGAGGCGAGATGTTTGACGATAAGTCCCGGTATTCGGGGCTGGATTCATACGAGGTGACCGACAACCGCGGCCGCAGGGTGACGGTTGTGCCCGCCCCGCCAGTGTCGAAGGAGATAGAACTGGGCGTTCACCTTCGGATGCAGGGCCAGCGCCTGGACCATCTCGCGCACAGGTACCTCAACAACCCGAGCGGGTTCTGGCGGATCTGTGACCTGAACGGAACAATGCTCCCGGAGGCTTTGAGCGAGGCCCGTGAAATCCGCATTCCGAGAAAGCAGAGAGGCGGGTAACGCTTGCCGCAGGGCGTTGAAATACAGATCAATGCTGTGCCTGACCCGGAGCTCATGGGTTCCGGGTCGGTCGAGGTGTACGAGCGCGCGGGCCGGCCAACCACTTACAGGCTTCGTTACCCGGTGGGCATCAACGATGACGGCGACCTGACGATGCTGTCGGAGGCAAGGTTCGATCCAGGCTCAGAGGTATCCATCCTGGTCCCGATTGGCGGCACGCAGGAATGCCTGGTGAAAGGCCCTGTCCGGGGACAGTCAATGCACCTGGACCATGCCGCTGCAGCTTCCTGGGTGGAGGTGCTTGGCTCAGATACCACGGTGGCCATGGACCGCGAGAACAAGGTGACTGTCTGGGCGGACATGACGGACAGCGACGTAGCGTCCAACATCCTGGCGTCTCACGGCTATGCGCCGGATGTCCACTCCACGTCCACAGGGCACGCCGAAGACCGGCATGCGCTGGTGCAACGTGACACCGACCTGGGCCTGCTGCGCCGCCTGGCAAGGCGCAACGGGTTTCATTTTTGGGTTACATGCGATGACTCCGGTATGGAGACCGCGCACTTCCGCCCTGCTGTCCTCGATGGCGGCTCAATCGTGTTCCTCAGCATCAACCAGGAGATGCCGAACATCAACGCACTAGATATCCAGTGGGACGTTGAGAGGCCTACCAGCGTTGAATCAACAGAGCTTGACGCCCGGGCGGGATCTGACATCAACGGCGCAACCACGTCTTCAGGTGCGCGCGTCCTGGGCGCAGCCAATCTGCAGGCGATCACCGGCGATGTAAGGTCAACCCGTCTCACCGCTCCGGTTGATGACGCAGGCGATCTCACGAGCCGCAGCGCAGCAGTCCTGGGCGAGGCCGAATGGTTCGTCCAGGCCAACACCTCCACGACTCTCGCCCGCCTCGGCGCCCTGGTGCGGCTTCACACTCTCGCCAACGTGTCAGGCATAGGAAGCCGCCACAGCGGTGACTACTACGTGACCGGTGTGCGCCACCTTGTTGATTCCTCGCAACACCGCATGGAGATTGAACTATCGAGAAACGGCTGGAACATCTGACATGAACGCTGATCCCACAGAAGAACGCCTGGAACAGCTGCTCGAATGGGTGAGCTCGCATCACTTCGGCAAGTACCGCGGGCAGATCACAGACAATAACGATCCCAGCAGTAGGGGGAGAGTCAAGGTTCGAGTCCCGTCTGTGCTGGGTGAAAGTGACGTCTGGGCCATGCCGTGTGTGCCGTACGCAGGCGCTGGCGTTGGCTTCTACTGTATACCGGAGCCAGGCACAAACGTATGGGTTGAATTTGAGGCAGGCGACCCATCGTTCCCTGTATGGACCGGCTGCTTCTGGGCTGATGGCGAGCTGCCCGATGCATCGGACCCGGACATCAAGATATGGAAAACGGGCGCAATCACCCTGCGCGCCGACGACTCGGCAAAGGAATTGCTGATCGAATCGTCAAAGGGAGCAAAGGTCACGATTGAGTCCAAAGTGGTCACTGATGCAGGCGGAGCGACCAGCACTGTGGGCAGCGCAGGCGTGGTAAGCGAACAGGGCGCCAGCAAGACTGAGGTCACCAGCACTTCATTCCGCGTAAACTCCGGCGCGCTGGAGGTGATGTAGTGGCGGGCTTTGCGATCACGACCTCCGCAACGATGATGTGCCCTCACGGTGGAACGGTAACGGGAATTCCTGCCAGCCCCCGTGTGACAGCGGCTGGCGGGCCCGTCCTGCTTGCCACGGACACGTTCGTTGTCGGCGGGTGCCCCTTCACGCTGCCCGGCCCGGTCCCAAGCCCATGCATCACAGTTCGCTGGATAGTGCCAGACATGCGGACAAGGGCAAACGGCAATTTCACGTTGAGCCAGGGCAGCACCGGCCTCTGCCTGTCAGCGGCCCAGGCCCCACAGGGCACGGTGATTGTTGTCAGCACACAGACTCGACTGCAAACGGCATAGAGAGCACAAAAAGCATGACGAGACAGGACATCAAGTATCCACTCAGAATCGACGGAGGCATCGGCAGACTGGCCCAGGAGCGCAGTTACGGCCGGCACATTGACCAGCTCGTCAGGCAGGTCTTGTTGACCGCGCCCGGCGAACGCATCAACCGCCCAACCTTTGGGTGTGGCGTGCGGAGAATGTTGTTCGCACCTGCGTCAGACGCCACCGCCAGCCTGCTGCAGGTGACCGTCCTCCAGGCACTTGAGAAGTGGCTGGGGGACGTCATCGTTGTCGACACTGTCGAAGCGCAGGCCAATGATTCCACGATGGACATCAAGGTTTCCTACTTCATCCGCTCTACCGGCGAAAAACGATATCTGAACCTGGACGCAGCAGCATGACTACACAAGACCGCAAAGAGCTCCTGTTGCGCCAGACCGCGGTCACGGGGGTGGATTTCGTTTTCGTGCACCCCGGCCAGCAAACCCTTGATGTGAGGTTCCTGGTAGACCCGTCTGCCCTGGACACTCCCCTATCCGGGAATCTTGACGCGGAACGGTTGACTGTGGCTCCAGTGGAAGCGGGTGATCCAACAGTTTCGATCTCGAACATCTCGTGGCATGGACCCGCGGGCGCGGAAGACGTGCTGCGTATCACATTTGAGGCGCCCGGCGGATTTTCACCCTATCGCCTGGCGATCAACGATGATCGCCTGGACCCCTTCTACAGCTCGGTACAGTTCAGCTTCAAGGCAAACTGCCCTGTAGACATTGACTGCCAACCCCCCTGTCGCCACTGCCCTCCCGACGATCCAGTCGATTTCCCCGTGGACTACCTCGCGCGTGACTTCGAAAGTTACCGGCGGGCACTGTTGGACTTCGCCTCCCAGCGTTACCCGGGTTGGGAAGAGCGGTCTGAAGCCGACACGGGGGCCATGGTCATAGAGTTGATGGCCGCCCTTGGTGATGAACTGGCCTACTACCAGGACCGCGTATCCCGTGAGGCTTACCTCGAAACCGCCATGCAGCGACGGTCGCTACGGGCACACGCCGCGCTCGTGGATTACGACGTTCATGATGGCCGGGGCGCCAACGGGTGGATCTGCGTGGAGGTTGCCGCGAGCCAACAGGGCATGATCCCTGCCGGCACTGCAGTATGGGCAGCCGATGAAGACGACGGCCACGTCCATTTCTCAGTTGGCACCAGTATTAGGGATACCGCCGATTACGATGTTCGCTCAGAACTGAACAGCATCCCTGCCCATGTGTGGGACCAGGGCACGACTTGCCTGCACGCAGGCAGCACCGAATTGGACCTTCGAGGTGCGCTCCAGTCGGCGTTTGTCTTCAATGACCCGCCTGCTGACCCGTCAGGGCGCTGGGTATTCCTCACCACGTCACCTTCAGATCGTTCAGTTCCAGCCAGGGCTCAACTGGTCAGGGTGACCCATGTAACCGAGCTGACGGACACGCTCCTCGGCGCAAGCGTGACGCGAATCAGGTGGGAGAAGCGGCACGCCCTCACCCACGACATGGAGCTTGAATCGCTGCGGGCATGCGGCAACGCAGTGCCCATCACGGCCGGCCGCAATTTGACCAGTTTCTTCCGCATCGGCTACCCGGATAGCCCTGGCGACACCACGCCTGTTGCGGTAGAGCGGCAGGGACGGACGATCAGTTCAGACCTGGGCCATTGCGGTTGTGATGAAGATCACTGCCAGCACGCAGAGACCAGGTCCACCAGGTACCTGTTCTCACTTCCGGAAACAGACACGGAAGGACTGGTGTGGCTGGATGACCAGGATGGCCAGGAGAGACCGGAGATCATTCTCCGGCATGTGGATGCCCCCAACACGTCAGCGGCTGTCGTCCGCGAGTGGGACTACCGCCGGTCATTCCTGCGCAGCAGTTCTTCAGGACCGGAGGATACGCATTTCACCATTGAAGATGGCCAGTGGAAACGCGTGATCGGATTCCAACGGGTTGGCGTTGAGATCGAGCATGTTGATTACGCTTCTGGCGAGGGCCAGACGATGACGTTCGGGGATGGCGAGTTCGGCCGTCTCCCGGATACCGGGGCGATCTTCAGCGTGACCTACCGCGTGGGCAATGGCGAAGCCGGGAACGTCCCCGCCCAGGGTGTCAGCCACATCGAGCCGGGACTTACGTTTGTAGAAGGTATCTCAAACCCGTTGCCAACGTTCGGCGGCCAGGAACATGAGACATCCGAAGCCGTTCGACGCGATGCGCCCCAGGCATTCCGGGTCGACACGCGGCGGGCAGTCAGGCCGGAAGATTACGCAGAAGCAGCCGAGCGGTTGCCGTGGGTGCAGCGGGCTGGAGCACGTTTCCGTTGGACAGGAAGCTGGCTGACTGCGTTCGTTACGCCAGATCCTGAAGATGCGTTTGAGGTCAGCCCGGCCCAGGTGGCCGGTCTACAGAACCAACTCGATCGTTTCCGGCAGGCTGGAAGACCCGCCCATGTGAAGCGGCCGAAATATGCTGACCTTGACCTGGAAATCACGGTCTGCGCAAAGACGTCCAGTTTCCGTCAAGAGGTGCGGGAGGCTGTCGAATCCAGCCTGTCTGCAACCGGCGCCGCACGGCCTTCCACAGGCTTCTTCTCACCGGACAACTTCACCTTTGGCACGCCGCTGGAGCGGGCGGCGCTGGAAGCCCACATTCAATCCGTATCCGGCGTGCTTGCGGTGCGCTCAATCCGCGTGCGGCGTCGCGGCCACTTTGACTGGCGAGACTTCACCGAACTGACTTACGAGGTCGCAGACGATGAAGTCGTTCGGATAGAGAACGATCCTGACCATCCTGACCACGGCATCGCCACGGTAACAATGGAGGGAGGCGCATGAACGGCTGCGATTGCGACCGGCTGGTCCATCCCTCACCAACCAACATTGCCGCGGGGCTGAACACCATTCCCCGGCAAACCGGCACGTTCGCTGAATTCCGGCGCGCGCTTCTCGCCTCCATCCCTGCTGGCGGTCCCCTCTCACGTTGGAGGCCCGGCACTGACCAAGACCTGGGAGCAATGCTCCTTGAGGCATGGGCGTATGTATGCGACGTGCAATCGTTCTACGACGAGGCAATTGCACACGAAGAGTACCTGCGTACTGCCCGCCGCCGGCCGTCCATTAGAAGGCTGGTCGACCTACTGGGCTACGTTC
Source organism: Dehalococcoidia bacterium (assembly GCA_040878005.1). GTDB lineage: Bacteria > Chloroflexota > Dehalococcoidia > Lucifugimonadales > Lucifugimonadaceae > JBBDMW01. The sequence goes on along the minus strand of JBBDMW010000055.1, from coordinate 42,712 downwards.
CCAGGCCAGCCACAGCGGCTTCGGTAGAGCTGGCGGTTCTGGCTGACGGGAGGAAGCCCATATCGCTGCCAGCCGGCGCCGCTTTCCGCTCGGGCGCCTTCGACGGTGAGCCGCCCCAGGTCTTCGAGTTGTCGAAGAAAGCAAGCGTTCATCCGCTGACCAGCAAGTGGACGCTGGCATGGCCAAGGCCATCTACGGTTGGGGTCGCCAACCCGTCATCGTTGCTGCTTCAGCCGGACGCGGCAAACCTTGAGGAAGACGACCTGGTCCTTGTACGGGACCTGGAAAATGAAACCCTCAATACCTTTGCACAGGTGGCATCCGTGGCAGACCACACGGGCGCAGACGGCGCAAGCTATACGCGGGTCGAATTCAGCAACCCGCTGCGTCTTTCATCATCCACGAAATTTAGCTCCATACGCCTGTCAAAACCCGGCGCCACTCTCGGGCTGCGGAGGGAATCCGGATCAAGCATTGGATTCTTCGAGCAGGTACAGGTGATTGAAGGCATCGTCCAGGGCGCAGGATCCGTTCGAAGGTCCTCTCCGTCAATACAGCGCGGTTTTGCCGCGCCCGCCAGCGGAGGGCCATCCTCAATTTCATCCGAATCCGGGCGGGGGATGATCACTCTCGATGGCCTCCACAGGCACATCAAGGCGGGCGACTTCATTGGCATGGTGTTGGATGACGACAGGCGCTGGTACCGTGTCATTGAGAACAGGGAGGTCCAGTTGACCGTGGCCGATCCGCCATCGTTCACTGTGGGAGATTCAACCGTGAACCCGTCCCCGGTAGCTGCGCCATTCACCCGGCTGGTGTTGGACGTGACGGTAGACTCGTCGGCCCGTTTCCCTGGCCGGTCCAGCACCTGGTCTTCCAACACATCCATTGCGAACCGCCTTGTAGTGCACCACGGCTTTGCACCCGCTGGGCAGGCTACCGCCGAAGCGTTAACGAGGATCACACAGGCAGATCCCCTCATCCTGGAACCTCCTGTAGAAGTGCCTGCCGACGGCGCCAGTCCCGGCCGGTTCATGTTGCAGGACAAGGACGAGGGTGCGCTTGTCGCAGATGGCGAGGCAGACCTTGAAAAGCGTTCGCTCGCCCTCGACTCCAATACTGACTTCGGCAGCGGGATGCGCCTGCCAGCCAACGTCTACGGCAACGTGATCAATGCGACGCGCGGGGAGACCGTTCCGACCGAGACCCTCGGCAGCGGGGACGCCTCAAGGGCAAATCAGTCTTTCGTGCTCAAAAAGAAGCCCCTCACGTACGTGCCCGCCCCGGCGGAAGGCAACGACTCAGGCGTTGCAAGCACCCTCCAGGTGTGGGTCGGCGGTGTGCTGTGGAAGGAAACGTCGTACTTCTTCGGGCAGCCGCACGATGCCCCGGTATACACCGTCCGGCAGGACGATGAAGGCAATAGCACTGTTCGCTTTGGCGATGGCGTGAACGGGGCACGACTCCCAACTGGCAGCAACAACGTGATCGCCGCCTACCGGCATGGCGCAGGCGCCGCAAAGCCTCCTGCCGGTTCAATAACCCAGATGGCCAAGTCCCTCAAGGGCATCACGGCCATCAAGAACCCGGTTGCCGCCTTTGGAGGATCCGACGCCGAAGCGGCGGAAAACCTGCGGGAGCACGCTCCACAGTCAGCTTTGACCCTGGGGCGGGCTGTTTCCATGGCAGATATGGAAGCCGTCGCTGCAGGTGTGGCCGGTGTGACCGCTGTCAAGGCGGAATGGACGTGGCACGAGAAACGGCAAAGGCCGGTGGTCCGCATCTGGTACATCGGCGACCCCGGCATCGAAACAACCGTTGGTGAAACCGTTCGCTCTGTGAGCGATCCCTCAACGCCCATCGATGTAGACAGGGCCGTGCCCATACCCCTTCACCTCGATATCGACGTTGAAATTGATTCCCGGTATGTAGAGGCGGACGTGCTGGCGAATGTGCGGGAAGCTCTACTTGGAGATGACGAGGGACTGCTGTTGCCTGGGAACCTTGGCATTGGCACGCACCTGTTCCGGAGCAGGCTGTTTGCGGCAATCCTGGAGCCGGAAGGAGCAGTTGCCGTGCATGGTCTCCAGTTCCGGCGTGAGGACCCGCCCGGACTGGTGGCTCTGCCCGGGTATCGTGCACAGGTAAACCGAATTCATGCGTTGTTCAGCGGCGTCACGTTGACTTTGGGGACACGGACTTCGCCGACCATCCTCACGGCTCAACTAGCCGGGCAGGATTCAATGGCGGACATGGACGGTTTCGTCCTCACTGCGCCGCCTGGCCACTACTTCGACATCGCCGCCGGATCTCTCCGGTTGAACGGAGAGGAGGCCAAAGATGCCTGACACACACGTTGCGGAGGACAGGTTTGAACAGTACTTCGCCGAGAAGCTCTGGGAGTGGGTGCCATCAACTTACCGGCTCGAAGACGGCCGGATTGGCCTGGAGTTCTCCAGCCAGTACACATTCAGTCAGGCAGGCGCGGTAACGGCGAACTCTGCTCTCACCGAACTGGACGACTCCGTCAGAAACTTCTTCACCGGCCCTGGCAGTGTTGCCGCCATGATGCTTGAGGTGACGGTCACCGATCACGTCGGCAACACGGCACGTGCGTTCACGGGCACAAGGGACCTCGATGGTGATGGCACCCGCATAGAGATCTTCCGAGACGAGCTCAGGAAAGTTCCAGGAGCCTCAGCCGATGCCGGTTTCAGTCACCTGAACACCCCCCTGACATACGTAGCGCAGCCATCAACTGCCGGACCGTTGCGCCAGGTGATCGAAGTGATGGCTCAGCAGGCTGCGGTGCTGCGCCGCAGCCACGACCGGTTATGGAATGACCAGTTCATTGAGTTGGCCGATGACTGGGCGGTCCCGTACATCGCAGACCTCGTAGGCACACGGTTGGTGTCTGCACTGAACAATGCGGGCCGGCGGGCAGACGTCGCCAATACCATCTACTATCGTCGTCGAAAAGGCACGCTGGCCGTCCTGGAGCAGTTGATTGCGGATATAGCCCGGTGGGACGGCAAGGTCATCGAGTACTTCCGGCGCATGGGCCGCGCTCACCACGGCCTTGACCCGCAACCAGTCCCGGGACGACTCACCGGCACCATGCCAGGCGGCATCGCAGACCTGCGCCACGCTGGGGCAGCCAACGCATCGCATGGCCCATTCGATGAGTACCACCACACTCCGGACCTGCGTCGTCAGAACGGCATGGACGGCCGGTATGGCATCCACAAGCTGGGTTACCACCTGTACCGGCTGCACTCTTACCCGCTGTCCACTGTCATGCCACGTCTTATCAGTGGAACAACGGGATTCACATTTGACCCCTCCGGCCGGGATGTCAGGTTGTTCTCCGCCGGGGACCGCATCACCGACTGGGATCAATGGAGGACGGCCGACGAATGGGAGTTGCCCGCTCCAATCTCATTGGGGCTGCTCAATGACGCCCAATTCGTAATCACCGAGCGCGCCGTACGAGATCTGGAGGCATCTCCCGGCCTATCACCAACTCAGGCTGATGACTTGCGACGAATCCGCCGCATCACGTTTAAGTCAGAGCAGCGGCTTCTCGAAACCGTGATGGCACTCCCGTCTACACCCGGCCCGGGCGCTCCTCCATATTTCGAGCGGTTGCTGGCGCTGGCGATCACCCCGGACTGCGCCAGGTCGGCACTGTTGCCGTTTGGACCGGGCAGCGCCGGTCGAAATTCCATCGCGGTTCATGAGGCGAATCGGGACGTCGCGCCGCGCCATCTCGTTGCAGCCGATCGGCTTTCGCCATGGACAGCGGCAGCGCCCGGCAAGCGAATTGCTGTTGATCCCGACAGGGGGCGGCTGCTGTTCCTTGATGGTCCCGATGGCGATGTCTCGGTGTCGTACCACTACGGGTTCCCAGGCGAAGTGGGCGCCGGAGGCTATGACAGGCAGCATTGCCTGGTGCCGGAAGAGTTGGTCGACACTCACGTGACCGGGGGCGGAACCGGTCTCGCCTTTGATGACATACACAACGAAGGCGTTACACAGGTAGACGATTCGGCGACCTATGAGCCTGTGAGTGACAAACTCGCCGTGCGAAACCTTACCGTCCAGGCCGCCAATGGCCAGCGGCCGTACCTGCTGCCCGGCGTGAACTGGGTGCTCAACGCCGCGGAATTCGTAGATTCACTGGTCACGCTGGATGGTCTGTGGATTGGCGGGGAGGGGGGCGAGGTCATCCTGCGCGCCGCCCGCATGGTTGACGATGAACTGCAGAACGGCAGCTACAAGACCGTCACCATTCGCCACTGCACGCTGGACCCGGGCGGAGAGGCAGCCGACTGCTCAACCATCGAGCCGGTGCCACTGGTCATCGACTGCCTTGTTGATGAGCTGATAATCCAAAGTTCAATCCTTGGCCCCATAGTCACGACGGAACAGGGGCATGTAGAGAAACTTGTCATCTGCGACTCGGTTGTTCAGTCGCTGGATCCTGCCGTGCCCGCTATTGCCATGAGAAGCGGCAATCTGCGCCTCAGGCAGTCAACCGTCTTCGGCAACGTGAACGCGCATCGGCTCTGGGCGTCCGAGGCGTTGATCGAGGGAACGGTACGGGTGGCGGATGTACAGGACGGCTGCTTCCGCTTCAGCGCAGCGAATGCGGGAAGCATTCTGCCCAGCCCCTACCGGAATGTGCCCCTGGCCGGGGCAAGGCACTTTTTTGTATCCCGCCGCTTTGGAGACGCCGGCTATGCCCAGCTAAGCGAGTCAGCGCCTGTTGAAATCAGCCGCGGTGCAGAGAACGGATCAGAAATGGGAGCGTTCAGCGGCCTGATCAATCCCATAAAGCTCGACGGGCTCACCGCCAAGACCAGGGAATTCATGCCGTTCGGGCTGGTCCCAATGATGATTAACGAAACGTAGAGGGAACGTCCACAATGTCCACCGCCGACATATCACGCCACTCGTTCGACCCTCGCAAGCAATACGCGAGTGTTGGCATGCAGCAGGGACGTGTCATCCTTGACGATGACTGGAACGAGAACGAGCGTATTTCCGCTGAGGCCCGCCGCAAGGCCCTGCTTGACGTGGTTGGCGTGCAGGGGTCGCCCGATGACGGCTTCAGAATTTCCAACGCCACCGGATCAGGCGGAGGCCTCGACTTCACTATCGAGCCAGGCGCATTCTACCTCGGCGGCATTCGCCTTCGCCTGGACCGGCAGGAACGCTTTCGCTCGCAGCTCAACTGGCTGCAACAACCGGCCGGTGGCATTGATCCGGAACACGGCCGGATAGACGCCGTCTACCTCGAAGCATGGCGGCAATCTGTAACAGCAGTCGAGGACAGCGAGCTGCTGGAGGTGGCTCTCGGGGGGCCGGACACTTCCACTCGCGTCCGTGACATGTATCGCGTCAGGCTGGCACGCGGAGTTGAGAGTCCCGATTGCGCCCAGGCCTGGGCAAGAGCCCGGCAGGTGTTCAGCCGCGAACAGCGCGGTCAGCTTAATGAAGAAGGCGAGCTGATAACTGGCGCCCGCCTATCAGTAATTGTAGACCCCGGCGTTGTCAGCGATGACCCATGCGATCCTTCGATCACGGGCGGGTACCTTGGAGCCGAAAACCAGGCCATCCGGGTGCAAGTTGTTGCTCCCGGCCTGCTGACCTGGGGCTTCGACAACGGGTCTGCCCTGTACAGGGTCAGGCTGTCTGCAGACCGGTCAACAGTCACTTTTGAGACGGAATCGAAAGACCAGGCTCACTGGCCACTGGCCGGAGATGTGGTGGAACTCCTTCCGTGGTCGGCTGTGCTGTCGAACGGCGAGAAACTTGCTGAACACCAGGGGCACCTGACGAAGCTGGCCTCTTCCTACAACCCTGACGACAGTGAAGTCACTCTCTCAGCACCGCCCGCAGTTGGGTTCGGACAGGAGTGGCAGGAGCGGCCGGACGCAGCGCTCCTGGGGGAGGAGTACTTCTACCTGCGGGTCTGGCACAGGGGAGGCGACAGGTCAGCGGACGCGGCGATCCCGTTCGCCTCAGGCGACCCCGTAACACTCGGTCATACCGGACTTTCGGTGACACTGACCGATGGCCCGTTCAGGCCAGGCGACTACTGGATCATAGCGGCCCGCCCGAATTCACCGGCACAGGTCGTTCCATGGGAGCTGTCGGCAGGTATGCCGGCAGTGGGGCCACGAGTATTCACCGCACCGCTTGCCCTCATCCAGTGGCGCAGGCGCGGCCGCAACTTCGTTCCCGAGATTATCTCCGATTGCAGGGCCCGCTTCCTGCCGCTGACCAGCCCGGAAACCTGCTCGACCTATACGGTCGGCGATGGGTCGCGTAGCCGTGGTCACTTCGCGAGTATCCAGGCAGCAGTGGACGCCCTGCCGCTGGCAGGTGGCAACATTCATGTCCTGCCGGGCCTGTACGAGGAGAACGTGCGGATTGGACGCCGCCGCAACATCATCGTACACGGGTGCGGACCTGGCACAGTCGTGCGGTCGCCTGAAGGTTCGGACGATCCGGTATTCAGGGTCCGGGACAGTCGCAACGTTGCCCTGAAGTCCATGGCGATAGAAAACATCCTCGGCATCGGTGTGCAGCTTGAGCAGGCTGGCGGCACAGAGATTGAAGCGGCCGAGGAGTTGCGTACTGAGGAACTGGCAAGCGCCGAGGCCTCGGCCGAGTCCGATGTGCGCCCGTCAGCCGTTGCCAATGTTGCCTCACTGGCCAGGCTGGACCTGTCAAAGATAAGCCGTGGCGCTGTGGACCTTGTACGCGCCATCAACACCCCTGGCCTGTTCGAGAACATCGCGGGTACTGCTGTCAAGCCAATTCCGGACGACGTTGTTACGCGACCGCCGTCAGCGCTCGAAGGCATTCTTCTCCAGGACCTTCTCATATCGGTACGTGACAGGCAGGCAATTCACGGCCAGGGCGGCGACGACATCACCGTGGACAACTGCCAGGTGCGTGTTGGACAGCTTGCCGGAGACATGAGCGGCGAGTCGGACGCCGGAAGGTGGCCGGCCATCTTCCTTACATGTGATGACCTGCTTATTCGCGGGAACTCAGTGGAAGTCGATGAGCGCGCCGGTTCCCGCCGGACCGCCATGGGCGGGATACAAGTGGGTGGTGGATCGGACCGTGTGCGAATCCTTGAGAACACCATAACGGGTGGGAACGGCCGCGGCATCACGCTCGGCAGCATCGTATACATTCCGCAACAACATAAAGACCTGCCCAGGGAGGATTTCACCCGGTTCCTCCAGGTTGCTATCTTCCTGCCGCCGGGCTTGAACATCATTGTGGACGGGCGCGGCTGCGTCACGTGGACGCTCAATCCACAACCGCCCGCTGATGACGTGGGCGACCCGCTGATACCTGCGTCAACCGGATCGCTGTCTGAGGTGGAGATCAAGGACAACCGGATCTCCAGCATGGCTGGCAGCGGGATCTCTGCGGCGCACTTCTTTGATCCCGCCGAAACCGCCGACTGCATCACGGTCAACGGTCTCCGCATCAGGGACAACATCATAAGGAACTGTCTACAGGGAGATGTGGCCGAGGCCTCCATCTCCGCTCGGACCTTTGGCGCGTTTGGCGGCGTCACGCTGGGAGCGGCCATCGGTCTCGAGATGCGCAACAACGTCATCGAAGCCAACGGGCTAAGCCACATCAACCCTGTCTGCGGCGTCTTCGCCCTGTACACAGAGGGAGCGGTGTTTGACGACAACCGCATAACTGGCAATGGGCCGCGCTCCAACACGGACGCTGTGCCTAGGGCCGGCAATCGCGGTGGCATCGTTATCGCTTACGCCACTCCGCCCACGTCCGGAACTCAGCCAGCGGCTTCGGTTCAACTAAGCGTGCTCACTGCGCCGGAGCCTGCCGTGCGCATACACAGGAACGTCGTTATAGCTCCTGAAGGGCGGGCGCTCAGGATCACGGCATCGGGTGAAGTCGTCGTGCAGCACAACAGCCTGTCATCGCAGGGCCACGGAACCAGGCGTTCCCACGGGCGGCTCAACAGCCTTTCTGCATCGGGCAACCTCTCGTCACTGGCCGCACTGAACGTAGATCTCAGCCAGGCCAATGCATCGTTCGGAGGAGCAGGGCTGGCTGAGGCTCTTGCCGACCTTACCGGCGGCGCTGCTGTGTCCATTAATGTCCGCGGATTAGCAGTCGAGACCCCTGGCGAAGGCGACGACGCCCCATCCAAGGGGGGTGCCGGTGGAGTGGCAGTCCCATCAGGCGGACAGGAACGACCCGCCGAACCCAGGAAGGAAGATGCAGGCGCTGCGGAAACACAGGGCAAATCGGAGCGGATCGATACCGGAATCCGCATCAATGCATCGGACCAGCCAGCCATGGCGGCAGCATCGGAAACCGCTGCCCTGGCGCGGGCCAGGCAGGCAAGCACGGGACGCACCGCAATGGGCAGCGTGATGTTCACTGGCAACCAGGTGAGCCTGGCTCTCAGCCCGAACGATTCTGACACGCCCGCCAGCGCTGTCATCGTCACGTCCATCGGTGACGTGACGCTTTCGGATAACCAGATCGATGCCTCGGTGCCTGCAACCCAGGGCTTCATCAACACGCTGGTGTTCGGAGCAACCGTCAGGGTGCTTGGCAACAGGTTTAATGAGCCAATCACCCGTAGTCGCCGGGCTTCGATGCTGTCGGCAGCAACGATAGCCGCTGCACTGAACATCACAACCGGCAATGAGGGAGCGCACTGCATCTACGCATACAGGCGGGCGGACTCAAATGTGCCACGTGTAATTGACCAGCCTAATTTGTCGTTCATTGAGTTGATCGATGTGGAAGCGTGCGGACGGCTGTTATCGGCCAACGTCGCCATTGCTCCCGTAATGGCGGTCCAGTGGCCTCAGTTCGAGGCCATGCGCACGGGGGCAGCTAAATGAGTATGCGTTGGTAGCTGAGCCTGCACTTGAACCTACCGTCCGCCCAGGGCGGGCAAATACCACACAAAGAGGTAAATCATGCAAGAGAGACTGAACATAAATATCTCCTCGATCGGCCAGGCGGACGAGGGTCTGACCATCACCAACGCAGTCCGCGGCCTCGTACTCGCCCGCGCGGCTGAGAGTGAGAACCTGGAGCTGCTCACACGCGCTGTGGCAGCATGCGCAAAAAGAGAAGCTTCACGAACTGGAGTGGTGTTCGGCGAAAACTCAATTCGTGCCACGCTGACCCGGAACCTTGCCGAATCCTTGGAAGCTTCTGAAACAAAATTCGCGCGCGCGGAAGACCGGGCGTCGAACATACTCAAGCTGCTCGACTAGATCAGACGCCTGCCTGCGCAGTTCCCGATGCAATTCGTAAAAGCGTCCACATCACGCTCAGTGCTTCCGCGCCCAGCCGGTAAGAAGTGGCAACGTCTTAAACTGGCTGAGCATGCGGGACCTGACCCTCTCTCTACCGTCCGGACGTCCAGGGACGTAGTGAAGGACCAGCCTTCTCCGCACAGTGCAACCTTCGACAGGCTCATCTGTCATTGGACAAGGCGTGCACGGTAGTCACGACCAACATGCGAAAGCCCAGATACGGTCCGGGGGGTGCCAAGGCCACAAACCGCGACCACCGTGTATGGGAATCCGCCGTCTATGATCCACACAGAACACCTCGGATCCCGAGCTTCTGGCATGATGGCGTCTATGGTCACCTTATCCTGCTCCTCCAGATCGTTGTTGGGCATCAAGCCGAACAATGCGACGATCCCGGTAACGCCCGTCCCGACATTGAGCCGAATCGTCTCCGTGCTCTTGCTAGCCACCTTGGCTTTCGGCAGATGATCGGCACTAACCACCCCGTCCAGTCCAACCCAGGTTTGTTCGTCGCGCCAAACTCGGGGTTTTGACCACTTAGCCAGCGCTTCGACTTGGCCGTCAAACGGAGTCTCGGCAGTCGGGCTGTCCACAAGATGCAGATCTCCGCGGCCGTCCTTGTGGACCGTAAACCGCTGGAGATTGTCACTCTTCTTTCCACCCAGCGTGGTCTGATCGATTCTCGAAATCCGAGGCGTACCAAAGCTGGGGCCCACTGGCGTGTAGTCGATGAATGCGATCACCCGCTCCGAACCGTCGATCACGTGTGTGAACTCGACTCGTGACTTACCTGGCATTCCCATTCTCCGCTGCAAGCCGAAACACGTCGGAATCAGAACATCAATGCGCGAAAACTGCGACACCAGACTTGGAATTTCCGCGATGGGTTTAGTAGAGTCAAGGAGTCGGGAGTGGCGCTCAACCGACTCCTTGCTTCCCCGGATTGACCGACCCCCTGCCAGCAAGGCAGCGGGTCAAAGTTGAGAATGGTGGAGCTAAGGGTTTAAAAGGTGGAACCATGGTGGACAGGTTTGAACTGTCTCATCCAAGATATGAAGCTAATAGTCAAGGCCGGTGACCGAAACGATCCTCCCCTGCAGCGACTGCTATCGTGCACGGCCGGTTACGAGGGAGGCGGTTGCGGTGGTGCGCCGCGGTCCAGAGGGCGGAGTCTGCGTCGTAGACCGAGCCGTCACCAACCAGCCCGACGAACGTCAGGCAGATAACGGATGGCGACGCTCCTGTCACCGCACCGCCGCCTCCACTTCCAGCAGCCTTGATATCACCTCGTCCACATCTCGCTGCATGAACGCATCCAACGGCGTGGTGGGTTCCCTAACGACGGTGTGGTCAATCACGCCCCTTCGCTGTAGCAACTGCTTGTTCACGTGGAACAAGCCGTTCATCCCAGATGACGACACCCTATTGAGGGGCAGCACCTCCTCATAGAACACGCGGGTCGCACCCTTCACATCGCCCTCTTGGAACAGGTTCCAGATGCGCACGTACGCACCTGGCTGGCCGCAGCTGGGCATGGTGCCGGTCGATCCACGCTTCATCTCCTCGATGAAGAAGTTTCCGCCTGCGCCACCCAGGATGCCGACCTTGCCTTCGGTCTCTTTTACTGCCTGTGCAATCCGCGTGGGAGTAGGCAGGGTCTCTACCTTGCAGTACTGGACGAGCGGGCTCTCTGATGCAATAGCGCACAACAGGCTCGGAGCCACCTGTGCGCTCGCATGATCCTGAACAACGATTGGGATGCTCAGGGAACTTGAGAGAGCGTTGTAGTACCGGCGGGTCTGTTCTGGGCTCGGTGCAGCAAGTCCAATCGGCGGAGTCACCATGACCGCGTCTGCGCCCAGGTCCTCAGCACGTTTGCTGTAGAACGTCGCGAGGCTCGTGCTAGCCGCTCCGGTGTTGACGACGACCGGTACCCGCCCGTGCGTCTCCTCAACCACAGTGGTGGCGACCAGGTCGCGCTCCACTTCATTGAGCGTGAATATCTCGCTGCCGAGGGCTATCCCCAGCCCGTGCACCCCGGCGTCGATGTTGAAATTCACCAGCCGACGCAAACTTTCTGTGTCAACGCGACCTTCGGGGTCGAATGGCGTCACTAGGATGGGAACCACGCCTTTGATCGTTCGCTCGCTCAAGCTATTCCTGCCATTTCTACCAGCCGGACAGGCTGGACTGTTGTATTGCCGCCGATGGTTCTGTTCTGAGTAATCGTGAGGTTGCATGGCTTCGGTATCAGTCCGTCACACGATGCTCGTTGATGTAGTCCCAGTTCAGATCAAAGCCAAGGCCCGGCCCGTCAGGTAGCAGCACATCGCCATTGGCATTCATCGGGTCGCACGGCTCATTCAAGTAGGGTGGCGTCGCCGTATGAACCATCCCCAGCCCCAAGAGGCCCCTCTCGAAGAACTCGCATGTGTCCTCGGTCGTGGCGGCCAGTACCTGAGCGTTGCCAAAACCGCCTACATGTATCTCGCACTTCATACCGAGAGCTTCGTACATGTCGATGGTCTTGCGGACGCCAGTGATGCCGCCGAAGTTGATGTCCGTGCGGCCAATGTCGGTGGCATGCTGCATCGCCCATTCCGCCCGGCTGAACACCCCGCCAGGTGCCAGCTCGGGGCCGCAGACCGGCAGGCGCAACTCCTGGCATAACTTGCGGTACGGCTCGATCATCCGCTCGTGCATGGGGTGCTCCAGAAAGTAGTAGTCCAACTCCTCTAGTTGCCTGCCCACCCAGACCGACTCCTCAAGCGTGTAGATGCCCCACGGGTCCAGCATGAGCACCATGTCGTCGCCCACCGCCTCGCGCACCGCACGACACACTTCCACGTCCTCCCTGGGGAACGCGGGCCGACCTGGTGCCGCTGCCTGCTTGTGAGGGTCCCAGTAGATGAAGGCGTGGACCTTGTAAGCCTTGTAGCCTGCTTTCTTACACTCCAGCGCGTGGGCTGCATACTGCTCCGGTGTCCCAAGGTTGGGTGCCGTGCTCGCGTAAGCCTTGATGCGATCACGCGCCCGGCCGAGCAGCTTGGATACCGGCAGATTAGTTACCCTCCCCGCAAGGTCCCACAGGGCGCAATCAACGTTGCCAACCAGTCCCTCTGCGAAACCCAGGTGCCGCGACATCAACTGCCACAGCCGCTCTCGGTCCATTGGATCCTCACCCAGGAGCAGTGGTTTCACCAGATTGTCAATCTCATCCTGGCGGGGCGCATAGAAATAGCCCGGCCACCCCTGCTCCGCATAACCTTCCGCGCCATCATCCGTGATTATTTGAGTAATCGAATGCGGTACCTCGTGCGCTGGTCCTGGCTCGCCGTAACCCCACTTCGTCCGGCGCCCGCTCCCGGTGACGGTGAAAGTGATTAGCTTGATGTCAGTGATCTTCATGCTGTCACCCGAAGGCTAGTTGTACTCTACCCCTGCTGTGCGGTTCTTCATGATGAAGTCCCAGTCGTACTCCACTCCTAAACCGGGACCTTCTGGCACGGGGACACACCCGTCCTTGTCAATGCTGTCGAGGTTGTCGCCGTATCCATCCTTGTAAACCGGTGGGTTGTAAGGTCCTGCACCTGGGTGCACAAGCGCCATCTCGTAGTAGTTGCTGTTGCGGATTGCGGCCATGGCATGCCGCCGCGCCGGATTCGACGCATGCACTTCAACATCTAGGCCCAGGCCCTCGGCAGCATGAGCAATTTTCATCACGCCGGTGATACCACCGTCAAAGTCCGGGTCAGCCCTTAGGAAGTCAGTGCCTTCAGCAAGAGCGAAGTCAATATGTGGCTCAAGCATGCGAAGAAACTCGGTCATGAGCAGAGGCGTCTTCACCAATTGCCGCAACTTCTTGTGCCCGAATGCCGAGATGCCTGTGTCCTTGTACGGGTCTTCGTACCAGTAATAGTTGGCATCATCCAGCGCATGCCCCAGCTTGACCGCGTCAGCCAACGTCTCGTACTTGCAAGATGCATCCCACATCAGATCCATCTTGCCACCCACCCGCTTGGCCACGGCTTCGGCCACTTCGATATCCCTCCGCACCGGGCCGTTCCTCCAGGGGTGGATCTTGTAGGCCGGATAGCCCATGTCCAGACATTGCTCCGCAAAATCGGCATACGCCTCAGGTGAGCTGAGTCCACCCTGTGTTTCGTCTCCCGTCCAAGTGCTGGCGTAGGTAGGTAGTCTCCTACGATGACCGCCAAGGAGTTCATAGATCGGAGCGTTGTAGTACTTGCCGGCTATGTCCCATAGGGCGATGTCGATCAGCCCCATGCCCAACCTCGCCACTTGGACGGTAGATCGCTTCATCTCCGAATAGAGCAGTTCCCGCTCCAGGACATTCTGGCCGATTACAAGTCCTGCTAACTGTCGAATGGCGGCCGCATCTGCGATCCGGGAATTAACATATTCACCTGTAATTCCAGCATCCGTATGAATCTTGAGAGCAACGTTGGTAATCTGGCTCTTACCACCGCGTACGTACTGCGCTCCGCGTTTTCCAACGCGCTCCATATTTTGCACATCGAACTGGAACTCATGTACTTCAATAGCGGTGACTATCGGGGCCTGTCCCATTTGATATCGCTCCTCTAGGCTTGATTGCCTTTATCGGCTGTTGGCACTGGTCTCTGAAGGTCTCAGTAAGCTGCCTCGATGGAACACTCTTCACCCTAGGTAGATCATCCAGTGGGGAAGGCGCAACCAATCTCACCACGGATCAAGGCTGTCAGGTTTGTAGCAAGTGACCAGGTCTAGGCATAAATGGTGCCGCTCATACCATCCCTTCGTTGATCTGCACACCGAACCCGGCAGCAGATGACACTGTTAAGGTTCCGTCAACTGGTTGGGGCGCATCGAGCCATAGAGGATCAGCCGACGCATCGCGGCGTCCAACAACAAGTTCAGCCAGGTTTTCACACAGCCCGGCGGCGATGATGTGAAGACCCCAAGGCTCACCGCCCCGGTGCAGAACAACGGGCACTCCGGCAGTGTTCGCAATGTCCAGTATCCGAAGCGTGGCTGTGATGCCGCCGCACCAGGTCACATCGGGCTGCCACATGTCGAGGGCCTTGGCCCGTGCGACTTCTGCAAAGCCATAGTGTGTGAACTCATGCTCTCCACCAGCCAGCAGCACAGGCTTTATGACGTCGCACAGCGATGCCTGCTCTTCAAGACAGTCGGGCGTCAGCACATCCTCGAACCAGTAGATGCGATGTCCAGCAAGTCGGCGTGCCATTTCAGCGGTGACGGCCGCGTCCCACGACATATAGCTGTCGATCATGAGCAATGCATCGTAGCCCAACGCAGCCCTTGCGCTCTCAGCCCAGCCGGCCAGCTCGTCATACGCTGAGGCATCGCCGGTCCAGCGATGCGGCGTCTTGGTCGCCGTAAACCCCAGGTCGCGGTACCAGGCTATGTCGGCACCAGAGGCGTAAGCTCGCAGATGATTGATGCGCGTGCTGGAAAGCAAATCACAGACTGGCTTTTCTTCTGCTTTGGCGAGGGCATCCCAGAGTCCTAGGTCAACGCCACTCAGCGCCATGATGGCAAGGCCCTTGCGGCCGTAGGGGATCGAGGCGTCATATAGCCGGTCCCATATGGACGCTATGTCAGTTGGCGAGTTCAGTGGACTGTCAAGGAGCAACTCGCGAAAGTGACGGTTGATTATCTCGACTGAGGCCACACCGCCGCCGCCATACCCAAAGCCAGTGATACCACCGTCAGTCTCGACTCTGACCACGATTTGCCAGAAGTGAGTTCGCCATGACCCAGCAGTATTCTGGTATCGAGGGTAAACAGCGCTAACGTCTGTGATTCTCAAGGCCGTCCTCCGCTCTGTGGTATTTCAATATCCTGCTTGCTTGTCAACCACGTTCATGAGAGGTGCCCCACTGGCATAACGGCGAACGTTTTCAATGAAGATCTCAGCGCCTCTTACACCCAGGCCCTGCCCAATAGCCGAGCAATGCGGTGAGATAAACGTGTTCGACAAACCCCAGAACGGGCTGTCTGCGGGCAGGGGTTCTACTGAATGGGCATCCAGCCCTGCTCCCGCGATCCGCTCCTCATGCAACGCTTGAATAAGGGCTGAATCATCTACTATTCCGCCCCGTGACGTAACAATCAGGTAGGACTCAGGCTTCATCGCCTGCAACTCCCGAGTCCCAATCATCCCCTTGGTCTCTGGAGTTAGAGGAGTGGTTACGACAACAAAATCTGACTGATTCAGTAATTCCTGAATGTTTTCGGCAGTGAACAGTTCATCCACATACCGGCAAGGTTGATTGCTGCGCCGCATGCCAAGCACTCGCATATGGAATGCCTTGCACTTCTGTGCCAAATCGGCGCCGGAGTGCCCAAGTCCGATAATCCCGACAGTCATCCCGTTCAACTCCCGGTGGCTTTTGCGGGCCCATAGTCGGTCGCGCGACGCCTGCAGATAATGAGGTGCACTTTTCGACCACATAAGCATCAGCATCATTGCCCATTCGGCCATGGGAATTCCGCCACTTCCCTTTGTGCACGTCATCACCACAGGGTGCTTCAACAGTTCCGGGAACATGACTTTGTCCACACCCGCGCCCCAGTCGTGCAACCACTGCAGTTTCCCAGCACGTTGCAACGCTTCATTGCTCAATCCCAGTGTGGCCACAATCTCTGCATTGCCGATGTCATCTTCGAGCGCATCCCGCGTGTCGAAGAAACGAACAACGAACCCAAGTGCGGCGGCTCTCAATTCGTCCGCACGGTCACTGACCGCAGTGCCACGACTGCCCTGCATCTCCCATATGGAAATTTGTCGTATAGGATGCGAACTCATGCCTTGCCTTTCATTTGACCGCCAGCGGGCGCAACCGCATCTACAGCTGGCGCAATCTTGGATCAAACCTGTCGCGCAACCAATCACCTAGGAAATTGATTGAGAACACCACCGCGAAGATGGCAACGCCGGGCATCACTACAAGCCACCAAGCATCACGTATGTAATCCCGGCCTGATGAAACCATCAGACCCCAAGCCGGGTTGGGTCTCGGTACCCCAACACCCAGAAAACTCAGGGTTGCCTCCGCAAGAATGACTCCGCCTACCGCAAGGCTCGCAAGTACCATCATTGTGTTCATGATTCCAGGCAGAATGTGCCGGAACAGGATCCTGGGGGTTGATGCTCCGGCTATCCGCGATATGGCTACATAGTCTGCCGTCTTAAGGCTCAGAGTCATGGCTCTCGCTTGCCGCGCAAACCCGCCCCACCCGAAAATCACTAGCAAGATAATTATCAGTGGCACACTGGCCCCGAACACTACAACAACAGCTACCGCCACAAGGATGAATGGGAATGCGAGGGTGAAGTCCACAATCCGCATAATCAATTCATCTACCTGTCCACCAATGTATCCGGCGGTCAAGCCAAGCGTAGTCCCAAGTATCAGTCCAGAAAGTAATACTGTTGTCGCTACGATGAGCGTTATCCGGCCTCCATGGATGACTCTCGTCAAGATATCGCGTCCATTTTCATCAGTTCCCAAGGGGTAACGGCTCGTGCCTCCCTCCTGCCACATCGGTGGCGTGAAGCGATCCCTCAAATTACCGATGGTAGGGTCGTGAGGCGTCAGCAAAGGAGCAAAGATTGCTGCAACGATGACTACAGCCAAAACAACTATTGGCAGTACGGGCCAGCGACGGCCGACGTGCAGGGTCCGGTTGATAAGGGATCGCTGCCGGGTAACCATGAGCGACGATGTTTCCAATTGGCCCGCTTCTATGGATGACTTAGCCATATCGTATACGCGGATCCGCAACCGCATAGAGAAGATCTACCATCAGGCTCGTTACGGCGTAAACGAGGACGAAAAATATCACTACTGCAGAAACTACCGGAAAGTCATTATTAAAGACTGCCTCAATTGCCAATCGACCAACTCCGGGCCATGCAAAAATAGTTTCTACGACCACTGTTCCTGTCATGAACGCAGCAAAAAGTAGACCAAAATAGGTCAACGGGACTAGCAGGGAATTCCTCAAAGCATGCTTCCATATGACCAGGTTGGAAGAGACGCCCTTGGCCCTTGCGAATTTAATATATTCGGAGTCCAACACCTCCAGCATCGAAGTTCGGATCAACCGCAGAGAAGCAGCGATCGAACCTGAAGCGAGAGTAATTCCCGGTAGAACATACGACGCTAGCCCACCGCGCCCTGAGGTGGGAAACCAACCCAAGTACACCGCAAATAGCAGGATCATCATCAACCCCAGCCAAAACGTGGGTGTGGCCTGGCCCAAGAGGGCAAACGTTCGACCGATGAGGTCGACCACCGTTCCACGTTTAACCGCGGCCATGACGCCTAACGGCACCGAAACCAAGACGACGAGCACGTACGCGACGCCGGAAAGCTGGAGGGTCGCGGGCAGCCGCTCACCCACTAACCCCCATGCATCTCTGCGATTGACCTGAGACTCACCGAAGTTCCCCCTCGCGGCTTTGGACGCCCAGATTAGGTACTGCACTACTATCGGTTTGTCGAGGCCCATCTCGCGGCCCCACGCGTCCCACCTCTCTTGCGTGATGTACGCGTCCTCCAGGTACATGTACCGCGGGTCACCCCGTGCACGAGTGAGCGCGAATATGAAAACACTGGCAAGGACCACCAAGATCAGAGAGTAGGCAAGCCGGCGAAGGACGTACTTCAACATCGCTGGCTTGCACTACCGTCCAGAATGTGGGGCGCTGTTACAGGTCCAACGTTCATCGGTGCAGCACGATAGTCTCAGGCGAATTGAAGAATGCAAAATCAGCCTGATGGGGGTACCACTCGACTCCCTCGTTGACTATGTATAAGGATGCTGGACTGTAGACGACAGGAGCCCCCAACATCCAATTCGAGAGGAAGTCTTGCAACTTTATGTTGTTCTGCACTCGCTCTTCGCGGTGTTCCGGCCCCAGCAGTTCATCGTTGTTGGCGAAGTACAGCGGCCAGATGTCATCAGGCAATTCAACGCTACATGTAACCCCAAGCCGGGGGATCAAGAGCCCGCCTTTCGCCTCGTCGAGCGTTCTCCTTTCCTCACCAGGTGGACCGCATGTGTAGATGGAGTTCATCGACTTCTCAACGCGACTCGGCCGCAAAGCTTCGTATCCGGTACTGTCGATGGTGATGTCTAGCCCGATCGCGCTCCACATCTGGCCAATAGGTTCCGCCAAAGGGCTGGTTCCAGCATAAAATCGGAAGCTGAACCCATCCGGATATCCCGCCTCTGCCAGATGTTGCCTTGCCATGTCCGGGTCATACGGTATTAGCCATTCATCTTTCCACGCTTCATCTCCGGGCAACGAGCCGATGTTTGTATAGGCCGGAGTTCCCAAGCTCTCAAACATAATCTCGTTGAGAAGTTCACGATCTATGGCCATTGACATGGCCCAACGCACGAGCCTTGCGGATTCCATGGAGTTGCCATCGCCCCACGGATCCCCTATCCAAGGATGATCGCTATCTGGGGTGAAACCTGGCCTTCGCGGGAGCGGGTCGCCCGTGTCCGGATCTGTTTCGGCCCAGTAGTTACCTCCAAATGTGATTTCGTGTCGGCCGGGGTGGCCAAACTCAATGACCTTTCCACCGGAGCGTTCTGCAGCACCACTCACCAGTTGGAAATCCAGACCGGTTGACGCGCCCGTAGCAATGTCAACCTCTCCGGTTTCCAAGGCGGCCAACTGAACATTTTGCTCAGGCATCGTTACGTACCTGATTGCAGCTACTTGAGCTCTGCCGTCTTCGCGGTAGTAGTCGGCAAATCGATCCATGATTATCTCGTCGCCTGTTCGCCACGTGCGCACAGTAAACGGGCCAGTGCCCGTGTCGGTCACGTTGAATTCTTCCGAGCCAAGCGTGTCGAAAGCCCGCTTTGAGACAATAGGTACGGTAGTGTCGCCGACATTGGACAACCTGATATCCCAGGTTGCGTTAAGGGAACTGATATGCATATCCACGGTGAATTCGTCAACTGCCTCGACTCGATCGATCCACTCCCCCAAACGGTCAGCCCGTGTGAACACGGATTCTGCGCTTATGGCATCGTTGAAGCTGAAGGCGACATCTTCCGCGGTTACATGCCCCCAGTCATTATGAAATGGCACTCCTTCGCGGATCTGGAACGTAATCTTGCTCTGGTCAGGCGCGATCTCCCAGGAGTGAGCGATTCCTTCAGTAAAGTTGTAGTTCCATTCCGGTGAGTAGGAGAATTCGCCCTCACCCAAGTCGCTCCATTCCGGGCGCGGTGGATCTTGAGCACGCAACAACGGCTCGTATGCGCCATATCGAGTAAGGAGAGCGTCAGCGTGTCCTTGACCGCTCAGGAATACTCTGAAGATCTGCGCTTCGGTCCGGCCTGCGATGTTAGCCATTCCAGAAGACTGCGGCGGATCGGCTGTTGCTTCTGCGTCAACTGCCGTTGGAGTCGCAGTTGCCGCGGTCGCTGGCGGAGTGGCAGTCCCTTCCCCTCCAACCGCTGTGGGTGTTGTAGTCTCTTCGCCGCCGCAGGCGATAGCGAAAGCGAAAAGAAGCACCCCAACCATGAGGCCTCTGGTAGTCCGTTTCATTCTGAACATCAACTCACCGTCCTTGGACGTTGTGATCCTTTGTGTACGCCGTCCGGCTTTCAATTACGCCAATGTTTATCCCGACATCTTGCTTTAGCGGAACGCTGAAGTCTGACACTGGGCCAGTTACAGAATGTGAAATCCAGCCACTTCCAGCCGTAGAAATCCGCCTGGTGGCTGCATCCAGCCCTGCACGTACCATCAGAGATTTCACTTGTTTCAGCGACTTCTCGCAGAATTAGCTGGCTGATGAAAGTGCCTATGCTCACTATTAGGAGTGAGCATAGGCACAAGATGACGAAGCGAACGCAGCTATCACGGAGGAATGATGTTGCTACACAACCCCCAGCCTTGTGGCCAAGTACGCAGCCTCTGACCGGTGCGCAATTCCCAACCGCCGATAGATGTCTGTGAGACGATTGCGCACCGTACCCTCAGCAAGGTGCAACTGTCGGGCGATTTGCGAGTTGGTGGCTCCTTGCACCACGCCCTGAAGGATTTCTCGGTCCCGATCGGTTAGTCGTTCAGCCAAGTCCGCCAGATGGGCTGGATCTTTTTGCCGGTTCGTCAAGACTGGCGCGGCCGGTGCAAACTTCTGATACGCCAGCAGGATCGACCGAGCGACGCTCTGGAGGAGCCCAAGCTGCTCTTCGCTGAAGCAATCTTCCTTATCCGAAGTAACCGCTACCAACCCGAATAAGGTGGCATCAAGCTTGACAGAGGCTTGCATCCATGACTTTGGTTTCCCCATGAACTGCCTCACCCATTCGGGAACCTCTGTGCTGCAACCAATGATCTGGTCCACCGAATTGCCGGTGATGTTGGTTGCAGGTGGAACTAACGCGGCATGAAAATGCGAGAACGCACGCAGAGCGGTCAACTCTCGTTGCGCACCGCGCAGTTCCCACAGTTCTTCTTCGCCTGAGACCGACGCAGCGATCAGCCCGTCTATCGGCACGAAGCTGTTTAAAATCTCAACGCAGAGACAGGAAAACCGTTCGAAACTATCGGTTCCCAGGGCAGCGCCGGTGATTTGTTCAATCAGGCTCCGTGGCCGGATCTCTAATTGCAGTTCTGCATGAAGCCTGGCGTTTGCAACAGGCCCGGCGATCAGCCCAGCAATGCGTGTGGCAGACGCCTTGTGACTGGGCGTATATCTGTCGGACCGTTTCGATCTAAAACTCAGAAAGCCTAGGACCTCATCACGCAGAACTATCGGTGCAACAAGGACACCTGCCAAGCCCGCACAGGTGCCCGCGTCACTATAGGGCTCGGGGCCATCATTGACGTAGGTCACACCTGCGCTGCGTATAACCGCTGAGCGTCGCAGCAACGCGGCGCGCTCGACCGGACCAAGGGGTCCAGTATTGCCTGTCGTCCATCCTAGAATGTCCGTGCCTAACACGTTTGTGTACGTTATCTCTCCCGACTCGTGGTTACGGAGAGATACCAATATCTGGTCAAATGGAATCAAAAGGCTGGCGCGGTTCGCAAGCTGTGCAAAAGCTTCGTCAAACTGAATTGAGGAGTTTACAATGTGACCTATTTCCGCAAGCGTGGACGACTCATTCGCGTAACGCTGCAGTTCTGCGTGGATCTGTGAATTCGCCACAGGACCCGCAATTGTCTCGCCTATTCGTTTCAAAGTCCTGAGGTCATCCTGATCGTAAGTTCCCTCAGCCAGGGAGCATACGGTCAGAAGTCCAATGACTTCATCGTTCCATAAGAGGGGCACAGACAGGATCTCGCGAATGCCCTGTTGGAGCGTGATGGCGGTAAGCCCTGAAGGGAATTCCTGAGCTGCTTCCCGCAGGTACTGCTCGGTGATAATGCACCCGGTCTTCGAGGCCAGAATTTGTTCCCTGAAGGTACCTGATATGGACACTTCACACCCAACTGTACATCCCGGAACCTCTATCCCTGATATATATGCATACCGGGCTGTCCAGTTCGTTCGGTCCACAGTCATGACAGTGATGCGGTCGAACTCCATGATTCGCTTGGCTTGTTGGACAAAATGCGAGTAAATTTCTTCTATGTATAGTGATGAACTCATAACACGCCCGATGTCGGTAAGAACATCTCTCATGCGTAGGTTCATGCTGGCGTTGCTGCCATCGTCATATGGGTCAATGAGTTTCGATGTGATTCTTGAGATAGTCATGACTACATCAAACGCACTGGGTGAGGTCTTCTCTCGGCGGCGGATGAACATCAGTCAGTCTGATAGCGGCAACAGCGTGCAGCACGCTGAGCGCAGATCATGATGTCCGGCTGGCAAGCTGTAGTTCTCATGGGCATCTTACGCCCACTCGCATCTTAGGTGAACGTCAAGTTGATGGGCAAAATTGAGCGGAGTTTCTTGAACTCTAATCGTGATACGCCGTCTCGCCTGCACGTCGATTCACCAGTTCTCGTCTGGCTCATGTCACTGATGAAGGCACTCATCCCGAGCAGAAGGCCGAATCTGGAACTGACAGAGAGCGGTCTAGCACCGGTTCACAAACTTGTTTCATCGACAGTACCCGTATGCCCGGCTACCTGGAGTACTACAATCACCACCGCGCACACGGCAGCATCAGAGGGGCAACAACCCCCGCCTCAAGACTGTAAACAACGTCTATGGGAAGTACAGCTAGACGGGGAGCACGGGCGTGAACGCCATCCATGAAGTCTTCGTTCAAGTTACGAACGGGCGAATAGTTCAATGCGGACGTTGTCTGGTGCCTTGACGATAGCCATTCGCATCTTATCTCGCATGACGTGAATGTCCATGAAGAACTTTGCGCCCCGGGATTTCAGGGAAGTTACTGCGGCGTCCAGATCTGGAACGGTTAAGCAGAAGTGTTCCAGGCCGAAATGAGGGCCATCAGGTGTCTGGTCGGGAATCTCCACGAATGGATAGGCTTTGTCAGAGATCAAAAGACGGATACCGCCGAGATCTATTGCTGCGGTCCTTCTGCCGTTCCATTCGCCAGTATGATCAATCGTGCCAGCCATGATCCGCGTGTAGAAGTCCACCGCTTCTTCATAGTTGGTGGTGTTCAGGTGGATGTGGTGAAACCGGAAACTCGTTCCGTCCGCGTAGTTGGTCATGGTGCTAGGGTGCTGCTGCGCTTATCTGTTCTGGCATGCTGGGCCAAGACGGTTAGTCCTTCTTGCCTCAGTCCGCGGGAGAGGGAAGTATAGGAAGCCTATTACGCCTTGAAGTTCCGCCGGTACAACCGGTCAATTTGATTGAGTTCATCCGCACTTAGAGGTAGAGAATCCGCTGCCGCGACAGCTTCTTCAATCTCTGAACTTTTTTTCACGCCGGGAACGATCGTCGAGAGGCCTTCATTCATCAGACAGAACCTGAATGCGGCGGTCGCCAGGCTCCGGCCCGGCTGTGCAAGGAATGAGAGGCTACGTGCACGCTCCTGCATCACACCGATCTGCGTCCAATCCTCAACAGTTCGGTCAATCTCATTCGAAAGCACACCAGCCAGTATCGGTCGGATTCCGATCACGCCCAAGTTTCGTTTTTGTGCTTCCTGAATAGTTAGATGTTGATCCACCGGGATGTAGGAGTACACGCGCATGTTGAGATTGGACTCTGATTCCAATTCTGCCATGTCAACGGCACCGACCTCCGGCACTGATACCGCTGCAGTCTGGTTCAGTATGTTGTATTCGGTCTGGAACGCGTCGAACAGGTCGCTGTCCAGCATCTTGAGCAGTTCGGTGCGATTGCAACGCCATCCGGTAAATCCGATGAAACGGACTCGTCCAGCTTCCTTATGTCGTACGAATGCGTTCGCCATCTCAATTGCCTGATCTGCGGTGATGCAACTTTCGAACGGATGACCCGTACGTGCACTGATGGCATTGTGAATCAGGAGGAGGTCCACGTGGTCCGTCTGGAGCCTCTTCAAACTGGCGGAGAGTGAATCATCAACAAACCCGGAGATATTGGCCAACCACTGCGGACGGATCGAGGCCTTAGTCGTGATCAATACGTCGCTGCGCCTGTCATGAAGAGCTTTGCCCAGCACCTCCTCGGCTCGTCCAGAACCGTATCCAGGAGCGACGTCGAAAAAGTTGACCCCAAGCTCAATCGCCCGATGAACAGCGCGAATCCCTTCGTTTTCTGTGGTCTCACCCCAGACTCCGCCAATTCCTCCACCGCCGAACCCCACCTCCGATACTTTGAGGCCGGTTCGGCCAAGAGTCCGGTATTTCATGGATTCTCCTTATCTCAGGTCGTGTTTCGGCTGGCCGCCGACCGCGGCACTGAGGATATGATTCGTTACAGCGCGGGTTGCGCTGTAGTGTCGAGCACTTCACTGGCCTCAACCACTGGGTGGTCACGGTACAGGAAACAGGCCGCGGCCCGTCCGGGCGAACTCATATAGAGCGGTGGGAGGGTGCTGTGACACCTGTCAAATGCTGCCGGGCAGCGGTCGACAAACTTGCACCCGCCTGGAGTCAGGGGCCTGAGTGCGCCACCATGAGCGTCTTTCTCCCATTTCTCCTTAGGGTCCGGCTGAGGGATTGAACTGATCAACAGCTTGGTATATGGGTGCTGAGGATCATGGATCACCTGCTCAACATCTCCAGCTTCGGCAATCGAACCCTTGTAGAGGACGATCATGCGATCGCTGACCTGATAAGCCGTCGTTAGATCATGGGTTATGTAGAGGACGGTAATGCTACGCTCCTCTTTAAGCTTCAGGATACTTTCGAGGATGGTGGCCCTAAGTGAAGCGTCTACCATTGAGACCGGCTCATCAGCCAGGATGACTTTTGGTTTCAGCAGCAACGCCCGGGCGACCATCAGGCGTTGCCTCTGCCCGCCACTGAGCTGGTGTGGATAGCGTCCCAGCGTGTCTTCTGCACGCAGGCCAACAAGCTCCAGCGCTTCCACGATCTGAGAGTTGGCCTCCTGCCGTGAACGCGCGAGTTTGAAAATGGACAGCGGTACAGTCAGAACATGATCTACTTTATAGAACGGATTGAAAGCGTCGAATGGGTCCTGAAATATTGTCTGAACCTCACGTCGAAATTCTCGCCACTTATGCCTCGACAGCTTACTGAGAGGGTCTCCCTTGTAAAGAACCTCACCTTCCGTCGCCGGGAGTGCGCCCAATAGGAGCCGCGCAAGTGTGGTTTTGCCGCTACCGCTCTCTCCAGCGATTGCAGTGATGGTTGGCCTGTCTTCGCTTATCGTGAGTGAGATGTTGTCCACGGCAACATTTCCGGTCTTCTTGAAAAGTCCTGTCCCGAAGACTCGGGTAACGTTGCGAGCTTCCAACAAAGGGATGCTCAAGACTCTGCTCCTTCATAAAGGTGGCAGGATGTCCAGCGGTCTGGCCGCGCCTCCAGAAAGCGAGGTTCCACTTCCCGGCAATGGTCCATCACCTTAGGGCAGCGTGGATTGAACGTGCAACCTGGCGGAAGGTTCTTCGCTGACGGCGGCAGACCAGGTATGCCCTTGAAGTCACCCTTCTTGTCGAACTTTGGCAAGCTTGAGATGAGAAGCTGAGTGTATGGGTGCAACGGGTCTTCGAAGATCTGCTCCACCGAGCCTATCTCCACTAGCTTCCCCGCGTACATCACGCCGATTCGGTCGCAGAACTGGGCCATTAGCCCCATGTCATGCCCCACGAGGATCACGGCAGCATTCAGCTCCTGTTGCGCCTTCTCAAGCGTCGCCATGACCTGCATCTGAACCACGACATCCAGCGCACTCGTGGGCTCGTCTGCAACGATCACAGACGGTTCCAGACAGATGCCCATGGCAATCGTCACGCGCTGCTTCATGCCCCCGCTCAGCTCATGGGGGTACATCCCCGAAACCTCCGACGGCAGACCGACCTTGGCCAGCAGCGATTGGATTTGGCCGGAGATGTCTTCCTTTCGCTTAATCCTGCGGTGTGCCTCTATCGTGTCGATGATGTGGCTACGGACCCGCATCACGGGATTGAGTGAGTTCATAGCACCCTGTGGAATAAGGGCGATCTGGTTTCCGCGGACACGCCGATACTGCTCTTTGGACAGCTGCAGCAGGTTACGCCCGTTCAGGATGACCCTCCCCGACTCAATGATCGCCGGCGGTTTGATCATGCCCATGATTGCAAGTGCAGTCGTCGTCTTTCCTGAGCCAGATTCGCCAACTAGCCCGAGCCTCTCGCCCTTCTCCAGTGAAAATGTGACGTCGTCCACCGCTTTCACTGGACCGGTGCGGGTGTGGTAGTAAACCCGGAGATTCTCCACTTGTAGCGCGGGATCGGTCATGTTGACCGCCTCAACCGGCTGTTTACGATTTGGTCCATACCCATGGAGGTTATAAGGAGGGCCACAAATACCAAACCAATAATGATCACGGGAGGCATCCACCACCACCACATGCCGCGCAGGATGGCACCGTAGAACCGTGCCCAGTAGATCTCCATCCCCAGAGTGAACTGGTTTTGCGGACCAAGCCCCAGTGCTTCCAGGCCAACTGTCGCCAGCATGGCCCCTGACACCGCTCCAACGAAACCGGCGGCGATGTAAGGCAGCAGGTTGGGCATGATCTCACGCACAACGATGCCGATTCCTGTCATACCGTTCATCTTTGCCACCTGCACGTATCCACGCTCACGCAACGTCAGCGTCTGGGCGCGAATCGTCCGCGTCGGGTACATCCAGGCAAACGATGCCACAACCAACGCCATCATTTCGACCGTCATGGTCCGTATGCTCACCGCAACAAGTACTAGGATTGCAATACCGGGCAATATGATGAGCGTGTCCGAAGCCAATTTGATAATCGTGTCCAGGCGTCCGCCGAAGTAGCCGGCGGACAGACCAAACACGATGCCGATGCCAAGCCCGACTGACCCGGCGATCAACCCAACCTTAAGCGAGTTTGGAATGGCCAGCATTGTCACTGTCAGCAGATCACGCCCCTGTTGCTGCGTGCCCATCCAGTGCTCTGCGGACGGCTTCAGCCGGGCCGGATAGGCGCCAATCCTTGCATCGTCCGGATCGACTAGAAGCGGGCCGACAAGCGCCACCAATCCAATCATCAGAATCATGAAGAGACCAATCGCGAGCGTCTTGTTGGTGCGAAGACCATGCGCCATGTTGCGGCCCAGCTTCAGAAGCCCGGTCACCTTCGCATGTTGAAAGGAGATCATCCTGGCGCGCTGAACTAGTATCATCTCGACTGGTACCTGATTCGTGGGTCAATCAACGGGTAAAGGAGGTCCATTAGGAACATGGCGACCGCGATGGAGACGGCAAGGAAGAGCACAATCCCCTGCACGACGAAATAGTCCTTGCCATGGATGGCTTCGAATAGCTTGAAACCCAGGCCGGGGTAGGAAAAAATCACTTCTACTAGAACAGCACCTGAGATGGCATGGCCCAGAAGGATTGCAAGTGCCGTCAACTGGGGCAGCATTGAGTTGCGCACCCCGTACCATAGGAAGATCCGTCTGGGTCGCAGTCCTCTTGCTTCAGCCAGTGTTATGTAGTCTTCACCCAATGTAGAGATCAACAAGCCGCGCATACTGAGCGCCCATGTGCCGATGCTGGCAAGCATTATCGAGAGTGCAGGCAGCGTAGCGTGCCGCAGTATGCTCCATACCGTTTCCCAGTTGTACCCGAGGTTGCCGCCGAACGTGAACCCTCCGCCTGACGGGAATATCCGGTATGTCAGCACGAACAAGAAAATCAGGACGAGCCCGATCATGAAGTATGGGATTGCGGCAACAACAAGGAACCCCGGCACGATGGATTTGAGAAACCTTGGCGAGCCAGGCCAGGCCATGAGTGCGCCCATGATTATCCCGAAGCCGAAGCTGAGAATTGTCGTGACGCCAACCAGCCCGAGTGTCCACGGCAAGGCCGACCAGATGATTCTCGAAACCTCTGCAGGGAAGAACTGGAGGGAGGTGCCCAACTCTAGTGTGAATATATTCCCCCAGTAGTTCAGGTACTGTCGCCATATAGGCTGATTAAGTCCCAGCCGCTCCCTGTATGCTTCGGCGATCTCCTGCACGTCGCCAACAGACCCGCCTCCAGTGGCGACCAACTGGTTGAGCGCGCTCTCAACAGGATCCCCAGGCATCAGCCGCGGGATCATGAAGTTGATCGTGACGGCGACGAAGATCAACAGGAACAGCATGCCGAGTCGCCTCAGCAGATAGCCGCTGGTCATTTGCTTCCCTCTTCGGCGACCATCACCCTACCAGCCTCCAGTCCTTATCTCCGTCTGCATTGATCCTTGTGGACATGGCAACCTTTGTGCTAGGCGCCAGGCAGCGCAAGGCCGACCCCTGACTCAAGAGCTCTCGTGTACACGTGATGAGCCACTGAGATGTCCTCTAAGGCCACGCCTTGAGACTCGAAGAGCGTGATGTCCTGTTCAGAACGGCGGCCCTTTGTTGATCCGGCAACCACTTCTGCGAGAGGGATTACCGAGGGCCATGTCACCTGACCAGTCTCAGCAGCGCGCATCAGTTCCCCTGACTCGATCCGCGCCTGGTCCACGTCATCGGTGACTACGACATCGAACTTACCTATTGCTGACGTTTCGATCTCCTGCCCCAGCCAGGTGTTGTTCCCGGCGGCGTTGATGTGCAGGCCAGGCCTGAGCCAGTCAGCCTTGAACACGGGCTGTTGAGAATTGGTGATCACAGTGACGGTGGACGCACCAGAGATTGCGCTCTCAGCTGATTCGACGGGTGACACTTCGATGCCGAGTTTTTCAGACATCTCTTTTGCAAACTGCTCACGCCGTGCCGGGGTGGGGCTGAAAACGACAGCCTTCTTCGTTGTACCGGCCGCAACCAGTGCTTCGATTTGGGTCTGAGCTTGATTGCCCGCTCCAATGATGGCGGCCGTGCCATTGGCTGGCTCGGCTGCCATGTATCTGGTTGCGAGTCCTGTAGCTGCGCCAGTGCGCAGTTTGCCTAGAAATCCTGCCTCGATCACGGCGAGCAAGCCTTTGCCTTCCGCGTCGTACAACAGCACGTGGAACTTCGCCCCGTTGGATGTGGCTGTGTAAGCCTTCAGGCCAACAACCCCCCTTGAGTAGTCAGAAGCCGACATCACGTTATACATGCCGTTCGAGAGTGGGATGCGCTGGCGAGACCTGTTGACGGCTTTGCCCTCCGCCTGAGCTTTGAAAGCCTTATCCAGAATCTCCAGCGTTGATTTCATGTCCAGAAGGCCGCTTACGTCTTGTTCAGTCAGGTAGATCGACAACTTCTCTCTCCTATGTGTTGGCTGCGATGGCGGACGGGTTACGCCCGGAGACCCTGGAGCCTCCCGGGCCGGTCAGCCTCAACTCATCTTGAATCCGCCGTCCACGTTAAGGCTGTGACCAGTGATGTTCTTCGCTTCGTCAGACACGAGGAACGCCACCGTGTTTGCCACATCCACTGGCTCAAGTTCGCGGCCGAAGCGGTTCACTTGCAGCACGTCAACAAGGCGCCGCTCATGTGCTTCAGCCTCAGACAGGGTTTCACCCTGGCCACGCTTGCGGGCAATAGCGATCCCCATCGGCGTGATCATCCGCGACGGGCACACGCAGTTGACGTTGATATTGAATTTGGCAGCGGATCCGGCAACGATCTGCGTATGCCTGATCACCGCTGCCTTACTGGCCCCGTAGGCGGAGCCACCAGCCGGAGGCTTTGCTCCTTCTGGTGCCGGTCCAGTGCTGCCACCGATAGGGTCCCCTGGCTTACCTGCTGTAGATGAGATGTTGACGATCTTGCCATACCGCTTGCCTGCCATATGAGGCATAACTGCATCGGTGCAATTGACTACACCTATGAGGTTGATGCCCAACACATGTTTCCACGTGGCCTCAATGTCGTCACTCTGGTCGCCCGGGCCGTCGGTCACCCCTGCGTTGTTGACCAACATGTCGACCTGCCCCCATGTCGACACAATCTGTTCAACAGCGGCGAACGCGGACTGGCGAGACGATACGTCAAGCTCCAGCGCCAATGCCCGGCGCCCAAGCCTTTCAATGTCTCGGGCCACTTCCCGGGCGTGATCGATGCTGATGTCGCCCACGGCGATGTCCGCGCCCTGTTGCGCCAAGACCAATGCGATCGCCTTACCGACACCGCGACCGCCGCCTGTTACCAGCGCCGTCCGTCCTGAAAGATCAATCATGTCCAAGAGGTCCCGTCTACTTGTGCTTGTAGAATCAAAGTGCAGCGACGGCGCCAGAATTATCGAGCGCCGAGCCTGGTATGCCGTCCTTGAATGGATAGGTTGTCAGGAATTCCTCGTTGACCTCAATCCCGAGCCCCGGTTCCTCTGGCGGTATGACATACCCGCCTTGTCTAGTGACCCTCTTGGTCAGGAGTTCAGAGTTTGGTGCCTCTTCATCCCACATGCAGTATTCCAGAGTTGTGTTGTTCGGTATCGCCATGACCGCCTGGACGGAGGCTGCCGTGAGGAGCGGGCTCAGGAAGTTATGGAGGACTACTCCAGCATGGAATGACTCGGCCAACGTGGCTATCTTCTTGATATGAGTGATGCCACCCGCAACCCCGACGTCCGGGCGTACATAGTGGATGGCATCACGCGCCAGCAGGTCGCGGAACTCGTGCACAGTGTGGTGACGTTCTCCGATCGCAATGGGAATTTTGACTTTGCGCTCAACTTGAGCATGAGCATCCATGCTGTTCGGCTGGATGGCGTCTTCATAGAAGAGAGGCCTGAACTTTTCAAGCTCCGAAGCGAGGACGATGGCGTCTCCCGGAACTAGCTTGCGATGGATCTCCACACCTATATCCATCTCCCATCCGACGGTCTCGCGGACGGCCGCCATGCGGTTCACGGACTCCTCGATCAACTGCGACCGGCTTAGCAACTGATGGTTCGCTGGGAGCGGGTCCAATTTGAGTGCCGTAAATCCTTCATCGACGGCGAATCGGGCTCTTTCAACCAAGGTCTCTGTCGCCTCAGATGAAGATCCAGCCATCAGGTAGTGGAGGCGAACCTTGTCGCGCTGCCGGCCGCCAAGTAGTTGGTAAGCTGGCACCTCAAAGTGTTTTCCTGCGAGGTCCCACAGCGCGATGTCCACCGCGCTTAGCGCGCCCATCCGATCGGCGCCCCTGAACGGCGAGCTGCGGAACAGGGTGTACCAGTGTCGCTCTATGTCGAGAGCGCTCTTGCCCTGGAGGTATCGTGAAAACCGCTTGACAATGGCCGCCGATGCCTCAGGAGCGCTGAAGTACGCGCACTGACCCCAGCCGGACAGACCATTGTCAGACGTCACCTTCACAATCATGAACGTATGGGCCAGAAACGCCTGAACGCTCTCGATTTTCATGCTTTTCTCCATCTGAATTTGTCAACCTGAGGGCATAGCCCATAGGAGGTTGATCCACGAGCATCCATGTCAGGCCCCACTTGTCCGCCGTTGGGCCGATGTGCGAATTCCGCCAATCGCTAGATGAAGCGGACCGTGGACGGTATGAGTACGTGAATATGACAGGCCCGGCGTCACAGTACGACTCGATCGTCGTTCGGTGTACAAGGCTCGCATGACAGAAACCTCATGACCCTGCTGAGAACCTTGCAATATGTTGAATGGTTCCCGCTGCACCAAATTCCATTGGCGTTGGTGCAGCGGGAGAATCTTCGCCCCGCCATCCGAGGCCCGTTCACCGGGCGGCAGTATATAGCAAAGAAGCTATAGGTCAATAGAAGTGTCTTGTTGATGCTATAGAAACTAGAGCCGGTATAGTATGGTGCCGACTATAGATCCATGAGGTTCCTATCACCCTCCGGCAAATCATCCATATCCTTTTGTTGGGCCTCACTACCATATCGCCATCGTCGATAGAATCTGTTCACTGATGGCCCGGTCTCCGCCATAGGTGCTATACATGAAGTATGTTCGGGCAGGCGTGCCGAGTGCTTAGAGGGGACGCCACCCCGCCAGTACGCGGCATTGGTAGCAGGAGTGGGATATGCGTAAACAACGGCCATCCACGATCTACGTTTCTGGTGAAACTGTAGAACATGCCCGCAAGATCGAGCAGGCGACGGGTATCAAGGCCAGTCGTCTGTTCCAGGAATTTGTAACTCGATATGCTCGTTCTTTGCAGGACGGTCATGCACATTCGGTCAAGTCGCTGGCGTTCTTGTTGCCCGGCATGATGCCGTCGGAGATTTATGCCCCAAGGCCATTTTTCGAGCACAGTGACCATCAGGTTCCAGGAACAGACATATGGGCAGATGCTTTCCGGGAGGGGCAATCACCAGCCTATCGAGTTTTTTTGATGGGCAAGACGCTGGCGAACCCGATTTTGAATCACGAAGACCTGTGGGTTGACTTCCTCTCAAGAGGAGGGATCCTTCAGGTGCTGTTGCAAGGAGATATCAGCGGCGGAACTGAGGATTTGCCGCGGTTGTGGGCTACCGCCAATAAGGCTCGTTGCTACGAAAAAGCACATGTCCGAAAACGTACCGTAGAGAGCCTGAGTAGAATGGCTGTCGCAACAGAGACCCCTCACTTGGAAGTTCGCAACAGTGGCCAAACGCTGCTTACCACCAACTCCTCATTGATCTTCAGGGAAGATGGCACGCTGGACATCTACATATCCTTCAACTTTGCAGAATCCAGCGGTAGCCGGTCGGTGGTGATCCTGACTACAGCGACTCATAAACCGCCTGACGAGACTTGCGAGCTTGTGGCCAAGCCTTACGAGAGGCTGTGGCTGGCTTCGATCCCGGAACCAGGGTTTGAGGAATCAAATGGTTCGGTGAAAATGACAACGCCGACGCGACGGAAGGGTGGTCGTACGAAGCCTTGAAAGCTAGCGGTCATCAACGTGAATCTTCAGCACGAGACGGTATTACATCGGGTTAGGCATAGTCCGTGGTTCGGACCCTACGTTTCATCCGAATCGACGACAGCAACGAATCAGGAGAGGGCATGGGTAGCTCAAAGCTTGAAATCAGCACTGTAGGAGAGGGTGTCGCAGCCGCCAGGCCAGGCCAGATGTACGCATGGCCAGGCCTGACCCGAACGAGCGAAGGGACTCTCACCGCCGCTGTCTCGGAACGGAAACACCATGTCTGTCCCTATGGTCGGATTGTGATGGTCCGCTCTGCGGATGGCGGAGCAACCTGGGATCTGCCGCAAGAAATTTTCAACTCGGAGATGGACGACCGGCATCCGTCCTTGGCGACATTGCCGGACGGTACGCTTGTGTGCTCATTTCTGACCGTCAACTTCTGGATGAGCACGCAGCACATTCGCGATGAATGGAGGCTCCGAGCCGCCCGAGTGACGGAACGCGCACTTGAAGAAACGCTTGGCGACTGGCTTATACGTTCATTTGATGGTGGCCAAACTTGGGAACAGACTCCACATCGCATGCCGCATGGCGCGAGCCTTCATGCCAGCCCTTACGCAATGGCAAACGGCACGCTCGCCTGTTTCGGCTACGAAATGGTGAACGAGTCCATGCAAATGTACTTCTACACGTCAGCAGATCAAGGCGCGACGTGGGCCAAGACAGGCGCTATGCCCTCCGGCGATGTCGTCACGGGGTCGTTCGCGTGGGCGCCGTGGCAGCTCACCAGAGGTGGAGAGGTCAAGACTACGCCCTGGAGCATGCGCAGCATTACGGAGACGTCATCTGGCCGGCTGCTGGCTATGCTTGGAGGGCCAGAAGGATATCTGTTTCAGGCGGACTCCGGCGATGGCGGTCGTACATGGAGTGAGCCAAAGCAGACTCCCATGTGGGGATTCCCGCCCCACCTGCTTCGCATGGAAAGCGGTGCGCTCCTGTGCACATACGGTCATCGTAGAGAACCATGGAGTATCCGCGGCGTCCTTTCCTACGATGACGGGAAGACATGGGATGTGAATGGCATCATCACCATCGACGAATGGGACGACAACCCGGATGCCGGATATCCGGTGGCGTCAGAAATTGGACCTGGCGAGATATCTGTCGTCTATTACTGCCACCGCGAACCAAACCCTTCTGCGGAAATTGCCGGTTCGTCCGGCCTGCTGGTCAAGCGACTGAGAGTGTACTGACCGGCCGGAACCTGCAGAGATTGCGAGCAGGGGGTCCCGCGATCTTCGCCACGGCCTGTCGAAACAGTATTGACACACTGTTGGCTAGGCGATAAATTGCGTTCGCCATCTACATCCGAGGTCGCTGAGGCGCGGCTTTCGCGTCTTCAAGTTCAAACGAACCTTATTGTTCGCTTGCATCCCCGTTCACCACTAATGCTGCAAGCGGTAACGTAAGGGTTTGGAGGAGAAATGCGCGCCCGGAATTCCCAGCTGTTTAGATGGACTGTTGCGCTGCTTAGCCTGACACTTTTGGTTGCAGTGGCTTGCGGTCGCGACAATGGCGTCGACCCGACCGCCACTTCTACAGGTGGAGCGGGACAGCCTACTGCCACGCCAGGCTCTGATGTCGATCCTACCCCTACGCCAGACGGATCCGCGCGTGAAGTGTCACGCAACGAGACCTTGATCTCGAGGGGTTGGGGCGCGGGCACACAGGTGACCAATCCAGAGGACTTCAACCCGTTCTCCAACTTGTACCAGCGCGATCGCCAGCACTACACCATCTTCGAATCCCTGTTTTACACGAACTTCAACACAGGTGAGCTTATCCCATGGCAGGCCCGAGACTACGCGTGGAACAGTGACTATACGGAACTGACCATCTTCCTGCGGGACGGGGTGCTATGGAGCGATGGCGAAGAATTCACGGCTGAAGATGTTGTCTTCACCATCGACATGTTGAAGGAATCCGCTCCTGCACTCCTGATGTCAGGGGTCATGGAGGAGTGGATCGCAACTGCCACCGCAGTCGACAACTTGACGGTGCGATTGGAACTGACCAAGCCCGGCCCACGATTCCTTCAGGACAACCTGGCACAGGGACAGGTCGGGAGGTTTGTGGTCGTCCCCGAGCACGTGTGGCAAGGACAGGAAGGTTCCACTTTCAATTTCTATGACCCTTCACAGGGTTGGCCGGTAGGCACCGGTCCATACTCAGTGACGAGCACTGGTGATCAACAGATCATTTACGACCTTCGTTCCTCGTGGTGGGCCCTTGATGCCGGTCTTGTCGATTCAATGCCTGAAGTGGAGCGCGTCGTATACGTGAACACTCAGGGCTCGGACGCTCTCGCGAACCTCTACGTAACTAATCAAGTCGATGTGGGGGGTAACCTTCCGATCGGCATCTACGAAGCGATAAAGGTCCAGAATCCGGACCTTACCACGTGGAGTGACGACGGCCCGGTATACGGCGCTCCGGATGGCTGCACGTTCAGGCTGGCGTTCAACACCGCTCTTGGGCCGTGGGACGACAGCGACGTTCGCTGGGCGATAAACCATGCCATCAACCGTGACCAGATCGCTGACATTGCCTATGAGGGGTCACAGCAGAAGGCTATGGTGCCTTTCTCGTCCTATGGCGGCGTTCAGGCTTATCTGGCGCCTCTGCAGGACCTTATAAACGGCTATGAAATCGATGACACCGACCTCCAAAAGGTTGAGGATCGCCTGACCTCCGCTGGATTCCAGAAGGGCGCAGACGGGCTCTGGAAGAACCCCGACGGTTCCGATTGGGAACTCACGATCTTCATGGGCGACGGTAACCCTGTGGGCCCGGTGGTAGCAGAGCAACTCAGGGCTGCAGGGTTCGACGCCAGGTTTGAGGTACTACAGGGGGCAGCGTTCACGGATGCGTACACGCTAGGCAACTTCGATCTGTTGCTGTGGGTTCACTGTGGAAGCATCTATGATCCGTGGCAGACGCTAAACCACTTCCACAGCAAGTACGCTGCGCCGGTTGGCGAACCGATCCCGTTCGCACGGGCTATCTCCCGCTACGAAAACCCGGAACTGGACGCTCTGCTGGACCAGATGGAAGCGGTGTCGCCATCGGTTGACGACGCTGACTACATGAACCTGGTTAGGCAAGCGATGGAGATCTACCTGGAAGATATGCCAGAGATCACATTCGCTGAGGAGTTCCACATCGTGATGTTCAACGAGCACTACTGGACGGGCTGGCCACGTGAAGACGACCCTTACATAGCGCCGTACATCCCGTGGGAAGGGTTCAACATGGTGATACACAGGCTCCAGAAGACAGGAAGGTAGACCAACGGGAAGGGCCCGCTAAGTTCAGATTGAAGTTGCGCCACGGAGGATCCTCCGTGGCGCAACTTTTTGAGTGACAAGTTGGCAGCCGGAGGTAGAAATGATCGTTGATAGTCACTGTCATGCCTGGGCGCATTGGCCATACGAGCCTCCCGTACCTGATCCTGAGACACGAGGTCACATTGGGCAACTGCTGTTTGAGATGGATCAGAACGGCGTGGATCAGGCGGTGGTGATTTGCGCGAATATCGGGAGGAACCCCGACAACAACGAATATGTCGCGCGAGAGACAGCGAAGCACCCCAAGAGGATGTTTGCGTTTCCAGACATCGACTCTTCATGGTCGCAGCAGTACCACACCTCGGGTGCAGCACGCCGTTTGGCCGATACCGTCGACCGCCTCAACGTCCGAGGATTCACCCATTACTTGAAACCTGATCCGGATGGCTGGCTGATATCGAACGAGGGTATGGAATTCTTTGCTGCGGCTGAGGAACGGAAGCTAATAGCGAGCATCGCGGGCGGCCCTGCGTGGCAACCGGCACTTCGAAAAGTGGCTGAGGCGTTCCCTGGGCTGACCATCCTGTGCCACCACCGCGCTGGCGTCAGACCGCGGGGCGATACCACTGAACGAGACTTACGCGAGGTTTTGGAGTCTGCAGCGCTGCCAAATATCATGATCAAAGCCTCGGGCTTCTACTACGGATCAGTCAGGGAATGGGACTTCCCATACAAGGATTCCATAGAGTTGTTCGAGCGCATCTATGCAGCGTACGGGCCCCGGCGGATATGCTGGGGGTCTGACTATCCGGTATGCCTCAAAGGCCGCTCAACGTACAGGCAAGCTTTAGAGGTGGTGCGATCTCATTGCCCATTCATCTCTCATGAAGAATTGGACTGGGTCATGGGCAAGGCACTCGCTCAGTTGTTACAGCGCGACCAAGTGAATATCGATGGCCAAGATGCTTGAATATGCACAGCCATGTGCGTCCTTCTCGAATGCCGTGTTCCGGGCACATGTTAAACACGCCCAGGGCAGCAGGCTACGGACGTGGGTTGCTCACATATGGAAGAACCTTGGTGCCTCGGATGATTGGTTTGAACCGACCGGCACGTGAAGGGAGCGAGCTTTAAGGACTAACGGCGACATGCCGCGCTCGGCATAGGTGTTATCCTCCACCGACCAATAGCAATGGCGAGGAAAAACGATGACTTTCAAGCTCGGCTACTCAACCTATGCTATCCAGATGATCGACCCGTTTGAGGCTCTTCCGAAGATCAGAGAGATCGGATACGACAACCTTGAAATATGCATGGGCGATGCATGGCCCACTGCGCCAGAAAGGTTCCCGCTTGACGACCAGCGCAGACTCTCCGCCCTGGCGAGGAGCATCGGCTTTCCCTCACCGATTTTCTTTGGCGGCATCAACGTCTGCGCTCTGCCGGGTAAGCAGGATTCGGAAGTTGAGAAGACCCTTGCGAAGTTCCGCATGGCACGGGAGATTCACTACGATGACTCGCCAGTCCTGATCACAACAACGGCTGGGCACAGCGCTCCTCCATGGAGCACAGGGAAAGACCGGATTCGTGACGCCTTTCTCTGGCTAGCCGACCTGGCAGCGGAACATGACGTGACCATCGCGATTGAGCCTCATGCAGGCACAGATTTCGAGACTCCTGAGAAGGCCGTATGGATGATGGAGCAGACACGGCATCCCAACCTGAAGCTGGATCTAGATGTCAGTCACTTTCATGTTGAGGGCTCGGCGGTCAGCCACAGCGTGGATCTGTGTGCGCAGCATGCTGCGATGGTACATGTAAAAGACGGGCAAAAGGTCGACGGCAAGATTCAGTTCTGTCTGACGGGCGAAGGCACCATCGACCTGCCGGAATTCGTGCGTTCACTGAAAAAGAACGGTCTGGAGAATCTCCCCATCTTCGCGGAAGTGAGCGTGCAACAGTCGCGCCAGCCCGACTACGATCCTTGGCGGACAGCGAAGTTCTGCTATCAGGCCTTGGACGCCGCCCGGAAAGCCGTAGATTAGGTCGTCGACTTCTTGGCATGGTCTTCAGTACGATTTGGTCGCTCCAGTCAAGGCTTCGTCTGCAGGACATTGACATGTATTACCGGTTTGCCGCGCTGATTCACTGCCACCCTTGGGCGTTCTGATTGCTGACGAAACGCGACGTATTGACCCAACGTAGCTGAAGGCGCTGCCTCCTCACACACCGATCTCCGCATTGATCTCATTCTGGTATGTCTCGATCTGGCCTCTCAGCACCTCATCCATTGTGATGGCGCGTCCAGCATGGCCTGGTTCCAAGAGAGCATAAGCAAGTCCCAGCGCCTTCATCCCGACCATGCCGTCCACCTCTGGTTGCCTGCTTGTCTCGATAGCCTCGGCGAAATCCTGTAACTCCACCGCGATCAGCGTGCGATCAATCTCCTCGAAGTCCATGTGGTACGAGGCTAAGCGCCGTTTGTCGTTCCAGAAGCGTGCTGTCATATCATCCAGTTCCCATGCAGGTACGAGTGGCAACAGATCGTCACCTGTGATTGGCTGCTCGCGATCCTCCAGCCTGATCTCTGGAGACCTTCCACTTCGACTCGGTGGCAAGAGCAAAGTGCCATGGCTGCCATGCACGCTCGATACGCCGACTTGATAACCGAGGGAAGCGTTGCTCATGGTGATCTGGCCCGCAGCCCCCGATTTAAACCGTACGGTACCGATGGCTGTGTCCTCCGCATCGGTCTCAATCTCCTCCTGTCCTTCAAACTCATCCTCGACGCGATGTCCGTAGAAGGTCGCAAGGTTCCGGTTCATTCCCTGCCGGCGCCGGAGTTTCTGGAACACATCTGTGGTTGCGAATACCGTGTCAATATCACCCATGAAGTACAGCACCAAATCGGAGATGTGCACGCCCTGCTCCAGAATGAAGCTGCCCCCACGTGATTTGAGAGCGCGCCACCCGGTGTTGTGCATCAGTGAAGATCCACCGCCGACGGTAATTTCTAGAAGGAAGTTAGGGTTGCCTATGGCACCGGCATCGATGAGCGCACGTGCCAGCCGGTTCATCGGATCGCGGCGGTAATTCCCAGCCACGGCCAGCGTTCGGTTTGCCTTTTCGGCAGCCTCCATCACCTGCCGGCACGCCTTCAGGGTGATCCCCATCGGCTTTTCCGTCATGACGTGCAATCCAGCCTCGAATGCCTGGATGGCGAATGAATGATGGGTGTGAGTGTCCGTAACGATATCGAGGGCATCCAGATCTTTTTGGCGGTCCAGCATCTCGGTTAGATCTGTAAATACGGCCGGTCGATGACCCATCAACCGTTCTGCCTCAAACGCAACGTGCTCCGCCGCCGGCCCGTGTCTATCACAAACCGCAGCGAGTCGAAACGTGCCAAATTTTTCCCAAAGTTCGGCGATCCCATAAGTGTGTCGGAGGCCCATGCCTCCACAACCAACAAGTGCCAGGTCCATTTGGGATGCCCTGGAACGAAATCCTTGTAATTGGACGCGCTGCCAGGACGTGACGGCTATGACCGCAGCCGCCGCTGCAGGATAAGATGATGGCCGCCTCTGCCAGCGCCGGTGAACCCTG
Organism: Dehalococcoidia bacterium; assembly: GCA_040878005.1. Classification (GTDB taxonomy): domain Bacteria; phylum Chloroflexota; class Dehalococcoidia; order Lucifugimonadales; family Lucifugimonadaceae; genus JBBDMW01. The sequence continues at coordinate 3,009 of JBBDMW010000055.1, read as the reverse complement.
GCCCTACTCCCATCAGTGACTATTTCTCATGGGATTCGGCACCGGCACAGACATGCTGAATGTCGCTATCTGTTCCGTATCTCGCCACTCAGCGGGCGGGATCTGGGAGCCCCTCAAGGGGCAATTCGCCATGTTCGGCCGACTGACCGGTTGCATCATTGGCCGGCACCGCCGGGAAGTCTACCTGTGGGACATCGTCCTGGTCCAAGGCCAGTTGCCGGGCGATCAGCTGCGCGAGGATCCGCAGGCCTGCCTCACAGGCCCGATTCCACTCCGTCTCCCTGGGCTCTCGGTCACTGTCCATGCCCGCAGCATGGCATGCCGCTCATTTACCACAACGACATTGTTCAACTAGAAAAGATGTACATTTATGTAATATACTGGATATTCATGTTCATATTTCCTGTGCAAGGCCATGTCAAGGGGCTCACCGCATGAATTCCAAGCAGAGCGTCAAGAGGCGGCATCGTCCTGTGACGCCGGCAGACTCGCAGGAGTGGTTCCGCCAGTACGAGGGCGGGAGGTCAGTGGCGGATATTGCCCGCAGCGATGAGCGTGATCCCAGAACGGTTCGCAAGGGGATCGCATCGGTCCAGGCCGAGGTAGAGAAAACGGCGGTGCGCCGCGAGGCGATGAAGGATGCGCTGAAACGTCACCTCGGGCGTCTGATAGAAGACATTGACCTTCTGGGCAGGCGCGCCGGGTCGAAGGCTGCCCCGAGCCTGGACAACCTGTGGACCCCAGGTGGAGGACCGTGGGAGCTCCTGCCCTACCGGTTCTCGGTCAGCACGGCTGGAGAGGATGAGATAAGGGTCCGGTACGAGGCGGAAGGGTCTGCAGGATGGGCGATGCTCCAGTCCCACTTCGAGCGTGAACCCGTGTGGAAGCGGTTCGATGACTGGAAGTCCAGCGTAGCCCGACTCTCCACACGCCTGATAGATCTCAAACACTCGCTGACTGGGAGGTTGGAAAGCATGGCCGGATTAAAGCCTGGCGGCGAGGATGTGCCCGGCCTGGAGGTTGGCGGGGTCCGGGAACTGCACCAGGCGGTGATCAACAAGGCTTACGGAAGGACCCCGGATTTTGCGGCGGTGCTGAGTTCCATGAAAACAACCGCCTCAGGCGTGAATGTCGGCGGCCAGCTGCTGGTCGCCATGCCGGAAGACCCGGACCAACTCGCCGACCACATCCGGCGCAAGCTCGGAAGCCAGGACCTTGCCGGTGAAATCGACAGCCTCCAGACGGCCGCGGAGCAGGTGCTCGAAACAGGATCCGCACTGGCTACAGAGGTGGAGTACATTGTCGCCGTGCCGTTTCCGGGAGGCGAATGCCGTGCCTGCAGGAGGCTTGGCCACTGACCGGGGTGAACTCATGAATCCACCGGCACCGTTTAGCCGGACAGGTGCCGGTCCTGTCCCAGGGATCCAGTCAGGAGGAGTCGCCATATGAAGGTCGCACTGTATGCAAGGGTGTCGAGCGTGGCACAGGATACTGACCTGTCGATCGGAGCCCAACTGAGCGCCCTCCGCAGGCACGCGGGCGAACACGGACATGATGTCGTTGCTGAGTACATCGATGAGGCTGAGAGCGGCAGGACCACCAACCGCCCGGAGTTCCAGCGCATGATCGCGGAGGCCAGGAACAAATCTGCTCCATTCCAGGGGCTCCTCATATGGAAGTTCAGCCGCTTTGCCAGGAGCCGCGAAGACTCGATCCTCTACAAGTCATTGCTCCGCAAGCACGGGGTGCGCGTCCTCTCGATCAATGAGCCGGTGGAAGAATCCCCTGCAGGCATGCTTGTAGAGGGCATCATCGAGTCGGTTGACGAGTTCTACTCGATGAACCTTGCACAGGATGTTACCCGAGGCATGAGGGAGGCGGCCTCACGGGGCTACTGGGTCTCTTCGCAGACGCCATACGGATACAGGCGGGTCCGCGTGCAGGAGGGGTCGAAGGAGCGCACGAGGCTTGAAGTTGACACAGCAACCTCGGGTGTCGTGGAGAGGATCTTCGCCGAATCCATCTCGGGCATCGGCACAAAGGAGATCGCGGTCCGGCTCAACAAAGACGGTGTGCCCTCCCCTGCGGGTAAGAGGTGGGGCAGGAGCCGGGTGCACTCGATGGTCACAAACCCCGTTTACAAGGGCACGCTCATCTTCGGGGCCAGAGGCCGCTTCCACCTGAACGCAGGGATGGAGCCGGTGAGGGTCGAGGGAGCCTTTCTTGCGATCATCGCACCGCAGAATTTTGATGCTCTCCAGGCAAGGCTCAAGTCCCGGGCCCCTGCCGTTCAGCACCCACGCAGGGCTGCGAGCGCTTATGTGCTCTCAGGCCTCCTCTACTGCGGGGACTGCGGCGCCAGGATGGTCGGCAAGGCGGCCAAGTCAGGCCGGTATCACTACTACGTATGCGGCACATCAGACAGGGCAGGCTCCTCTGGCTGTGCAGCCAAGCCGGTGTCGAGGCGGAAGATCGAGGTGGCGGTGTTGCAGCGCATACTGAACGTTGTGCTGAACGAGCCCAACCTGGGGCGGCTGATCGAGCTGACCAACGAGGAGATGAGGCGTGAGGCAGGCTCAGCACGAGCGACCGTTGCTGCGACCGAAGAGCGGCTGGCGGATGTGAGGAAGAGGCTGGACCGTCTCTACGAGGCGATTGAGACGGGTCATGTTGGGCTGGAGGACCTGGCACCTCGGGTCAGGGCTCTACGGGAGAGCGAAAGGGAGCTGCTCGCAGGAATCGCCGTGGCACAGGAGAAGGCAGGCGGGTCAAGAGCGGCGCTGGTGAATCGCAAGCAGGTGCTGACCTACCTTCGAGACCTGAGGGCGCTTCTATCGGCCGGCACACCTGGCCAGCGCCGGGAATTCCTGAGGTCGTTTGTGAAGCGGATGGAGACAGCCGGCAAAACCGTCACAATTGAGTACGCCCTCCCGCTTCCACCGGACAAGACCGGCTGAATCGCCCCGGGAAAGTTGGAGACTCCATTCCTTGAGAGGATGGAGTGATGAT
>JBBDMW010000054.1:48820-59522 GCA_040878005.1 Dehalococcoidia bacterium | reverse complement strand
TCGCAGGGATCACAGCATCCAGACACGCTACCCTTTACCCGCCGCAATCGCGAGAGAACCGGAAGTACTTTTGAGACAGGCTCCTCCGGTCGAGACAAAGATGGGCCGAGACAAAGAAGCGGTCGAGCCAACAAAGATGGGTCGAGGCAACGTAGGGCCGGGTGTTTAAGGATGAGCAGTGTGCCCCTCACGCAACTACCTCGCCACTCGCCTATACTCTCCCGCACAACAAACCGCGCGCACCAGCCACCAGCGCGCCAAAACCCACCAGCCAACAGCACCACAGGACCCATGCCCACCATACCCGGCCCCAACGACGCACCCGCCCTCCACCAGGCAGCCATTGACCACCTCTTCGTAGGCATGAACAACGCCGCCCAGCTCGCAGAAGAAGGCGGCCCCCTCATGCTCAAAAGCGCCGAAGGCATACGCGTAACCGACCTCGAAGGCCGGACGTTCATCGACGGCATATCCGGCATGTACTTCCGGAACGTCGGCCACGGCCGGGAAGAGATCGCCAGGGCCGTATACGAACAACTCGCCAGCGTCAGCATGAACGTATACGCCGGCGCCACCCCCACCACCGTCCAACTCGCCGTCAAGCTCGACCAGATCACACCCGGCGGCCTCACCCGCACCTTCTTCACCCAGGGCGGCTCCGAGGCCAACGAAACCGCCCTCAAAATGGCCCAGGCATACCACATGCGGCGCGGCGAAAAAGGCCGCTACAAAGTCATCAGCCGCCGCGGCTCATACCACGGCGCCACATACGGCACCATGTGGCACGGCGGCCACCCAGGCTTCCCCCGGACCGACTACCAGCCCGTACCGCCAAACGCCGTCCACGTCCCCCAGCCCAACCCTTACCGGTGCGAGCTCGGCAGCACATCACCCGAAGAATGCGCCCAGAAAACCGCAGACGCCATCGAGCAGGCCATCCTCTTCCACGGCCCAGACTCCGTCTCCGCAGTGCTCGGCGAACCCGTCTCGCAGCCCCTCGGCGGAGTCGTCCCGCCACCTGGCTACTGGCAGCGAGTGCGAGACATCTGCGACCGCTACGGCGTCCTGCTCATATTCGATGAAGTCATCACCGGCTTCGGCCGCCTCGGCACATGGTTCGGCGCAGAATACGTCGGCGTCAATCCTGACATCATGAGCTTCGCCAAGGGCATCACCAGCGGCTACTTCCCACTCGGCGGCGCAATCGCCACCAGGGAAATCGCAGACGTCTTCTCAGGCGGCCCGGACAAAACCTTCAGCCACATGTTCACATACTCCAGCCACCCCGCCGGAGCAGCCGCCGCCCTCAAAAACCTGGAGATCATGGAGCGGGAAAACCTCGTAGAAAACTCCCGCCTGCGCGGCGAGCAGATGAAAGAACACCTCGCTGAGATGAAAGAAAAACACCCCATCATCGGCGACGTCCGCGGCACCGGCCTCATCCAGGGCATCGAGTTCGTCAAGGACCGGCAGACCAGGGAGCACTTCGATCCGAAGCTGGGCGTGAATGCCCGCCTCACCGAAAGACTGCGAGATCGCGGCGTCTGGATCAGGGTCCCCGCCTACATCCTCCCCCTGGCCCCACCCCTTACCATCACTGCCGACGAGGTGGACGAATTGGCGAATGCGGTAGACGGCTCGCTAACGGATGTGGAGCGCGAGCTGGGCGTGGGGTAGGGCTTCGCAACGCGCAAATCTCTATGCCACTGCCTCTTGTCGAGCAATGCTGCATCCGCTAAAGTCGCCTCCTGCGGCCCATGGGTAGTACGTCACTGCCTTACCCCACATTGGCTGCAGACTCGTCATAAATTTCCCTATTGACTAACAAAGTATATGAAAGCATCTGTAATTGACCTATTCTGCGGCGCCGGCGGTCTGACCCACGGCTTTGAGTTAGAGGGTTTGACTGTCAATCTGGGGTTAGATATTGATCCTGCTTGTCAAACCGCTTTTCAATCGAATAACGATGCAACGTTTTTGCATAAGAATATCGTTGACATCAGCCCTCTAGAATTACTTGAGCACTTTCCCAGTCAGGACCTTAGGATTTTGGCTGGCTGCGCGCCATGTCAGCCATATTCAATGTATAGTCAGCGACAATATTACAAGTCTACGACCCGGTGGTCATTACTGGGTAAGTTTTCCGAGCTAGCTCGCGGAATTGATGCAGAAATAGTGACCATGGAAAACGTTCCACAATTGGCAAAGCATCCTCAATTCGCATATTTTGTCAATTCGTTGGAGTCCAGCGGCTATTTTGTTTCATGGCGCGAGGTTAAATGTGCCGATTATGGCGTGCCTCAAAGTCGGCGAAGACTTGTTCTTCTCGCGTCGAAGTTAGGTCCGATTTCCCTCATTCCTCCGACTCATCGAACAGACCAGTACGTTACCGTGCGGCAAACAATTCGCGACCTTCCCCCAATTGCAGCTGGATCATGTTCGTTAGACGATCCGCTGCACACTAGCAGCGCCCTTTCGGAAATTAACCTAAAAAGAATACAAGCGTCGAGGCCAGGAGGCTCCTGGAAAGATTGGCCCGATGAACTCGTAGCTGGGTGTCATCGATTGCCATCAGGTAAGACGTATCCAAGTGTATATGGACGCATGGTGTGGGACAATTTAAGCCCCACGATTACTACTCAGTCGTTTGGCTACGGCAATGGCAGATTCGGTCATCCTGACCAAGACCGAGCCATTTCCCTCCGAGAAGCTGCATTGCTTCAAACGTTTCCGCGCGATTATACGTTCTTTGAGGAGCACTCATCTGTGCATATGAAAGCCGTTGGTAGACTTATAGGCAATGCAGTACCAGTGCAATTAGCGCGCGCTGTTGCCAGAAGCATAAAAGTACATTTGGAGCAGCAAATTGCCTGAACCGTTTCAATATCAGATGTCTATTAGCCTTAACGTGTTGCGCCATCTAGGAGTCAATTTATATAGCAATGTGCCAGCTGTAATCGCTGAGGCGGTAGCTAATGCGTGGGATGCAGACGCTGAAAATGTCGAGATCCAGATAGACCCGGTACAAGGTCACATCATTATAAGTGATGACGGACATGGTATGAGTCCAAGCGACGTCAATGACAAATACCTTCATGTCGGGTATGCACGACGCGAAAAAGATGGTGGCTCGAAGACTCAGCGATTCAAGCGCGACGTTATGGGGCGCAAAGGCATAGGAAAACTATCGTTATTCTCAGTGGCTCATGAAATTGAAGTGCACTCCGCCAAAGACAGTATCCGTCACGGTTTCAAAATGACCTCCGAAGGTATCACCCGTTCTGTTGAGGCAACTGACGGCTCCGGAACTTATATCCCTGAATCAATCGACCCTTCAGCCATCTCAATATCTAAAGGAACAATGATCAAGCTCAACCATCTAAAGAAACGTTTGTCTCAGACTGAAGGTGCATTGCGTAGGCGACTGGCTCGCAGGTTTAGCATTATTGGACCTCAGTATAATTTTGCTATCTCCATTAACGGCAATTCTATAGTCGCATCAGACAGGGATTGGTTCCATAAAATTCAATATTTATGGCAATTTGGTGATAGCACTGACTATGCTGCCTTATGTACAAATGCGGATTACTGTGAGACTAGGATGGATACCGTCAAAGTTGATGAAGACGATCATTATCAAATTAGTGGGTGGATCGGCACCGTCAGCGGATCTGGACAGCTCAAAGATGGGTCTGACAACTTGAACAAGATTACCATAATGGTACGTGGTAAGCTTGCGCAGGAAGATATGCTAGAGGATTTTAATGAAGGTGGTATGTACACTAAATATATTATAGGTGAAATACATGCTGATTTTCTAGATGTAGACGACAAAGATGATATAGCCACCAGCAGCCGTCAAAAACTTATTGAGGATGATGCTCGCTATCAAGCATTAAAGGAATTTGTGCTCTCACAATTAAAACATATTCAGAATGTATGGACTGATTTACGGAATAAACATGGAGAACAGAAGGCGCGAGAGATACCCGAGATTGATGAATGGTTTACAAGTTTACCGCGCTCGCTTAAACCTCAAGCTCGCGCCCTCTTTGGCAAAATCAACCAATTGACTCTAGACGCAGATGATGATAAGAAGAATTTATTTAAACACAGCGTAATAGCATTTGAAAGCCTCAGACACAAACAACAATTGGCTGAACTTGACAATCTTAAGGCAGAAGATCTACCTGCTTTCGCTGCTGCATTTGTGAGTGTCGATGATTTCGAAGAGACACTTTATTATCAAATAGTACATGAACGAATTATGGTTATTCGTGCTTTGCAAAAAGCGGTGGAAGATAACCTTTTAGAAAAGATTATTCAACAGCATTTGTTTGATCATTTATGGCTATTGGATCCTTCGTGGGAACGAGCGACGGGGTCTGAATACAGAGAATCAACGTTGAAAAGAGAATTTAGTAACGTTTTTGGAGATGACCTTACAGATGACGAATCTCGAGGGAGGATTGATATAAAGTATAAGCAAACCGGCGGCAAGCACGTGATTGTGGAATTGAAACGTTCGGAGCGAATATTATCTTCCCAAGAATTGAGTGAACAGGTTTCAAAGTACCGAACCGCTTTAGAGAAATTGCTTCTCGAAGCGGGTGAACCCAATGCGGCAATAGAAATAGTGTGCGTGATTGGGAAAGAACTCAGTGACGGGCGTGACGCAAAGTCGAGAGCACTAGCGATGGAAAGGCTAAAAGTGGATGGTGCTCGTGTCATTATGTATAAAGAGTTGATCGACCGAGCTTATAAGTCATATGCGGATTACCTGGCTAAAAGCGACGAAGCAGGTCGCCTGACAAGGCTTCTCAGTGCCATAGATGCAAGTACCGTAATCATCTAGCTGCACGTTCATCGTCAGCAGTCGATTGACCAAAGGAATTTTGTCAGCTTGCAATTAGAACACCATTGTAAATAGATCGGTTTGCTTAGTATCCTCTCTCCCCTAACGCCTCCACCACCAGTGCGCATGCCTCCGAAACTGGCACATGCTCCCAGATGCGCAGGACTCGCCATCCTGACTCCTCCAGCAGCCGCGTCACCCGTTCATCGCGGGCCACATTCCGGTCCAGCTTCGGCTGCCAGTAATCTGCATTCGCCCTTGGCATCGTCCCGTGCTCCGGGCACTGGTGCCAGAAGCACCCATCAATGAACACAGCCAGGCGCAAGCGGGTAAACACGATGTCCGCCCGAGCCTTCACCCCCGGCACGGCAATCACATAGTTCTTGCGAAACCGGCAGCCATGCCGGTGCAGCTCACGCCGCACCAGGACCTCCGGAGCAGTATCCACGCTCCGGTTCGACCGCATCGATGCCGTGGCCGCAGCACTGGTGGGATGAGGATGCGGGAGCTTCTGCCGGGGCTGACGCTCATCCGCCATCACGTCACTCGTCCACGTCAGGAAGATCAGGACCGGAGACCACCGGCCCGCCGCCCTCGATCTCTATCAGTCGACGTTCAGCCAGGCTTGTCAGTCTGCGCGCCTGCGTCAGCAGCGTCCACCGGAGTCCCGGCGACACCTGTCTCTCGCTTATCACTCTCGCCAGGCTGGCTATGGTGCTGGCGCGCCGGGCAAGCCGGGTGTCAGGATGCCGCCGCATGTCAAAGAACTCGTCCGGGATGATCCTCTCCCTGTACGAGTCCGGGAGTGTGATGAACTCCGTGGGCCTGGGCTCTTTCTCATTCAGCACGGCGTGAAAGCTGGATTCGCCCAGCACCTTCTGAAACACCGTGTACTCAGCCGAATCCAGGGTGGAGCGGATGCGAGGGTCTTTGGCATCCAGATCTTCCAGTTCGAAGAACGGCCACATCTCTATGTCAGCCACTTCAAAAGGGTCAAGGACGTTCATGGCCACAGCGTCTGTGCGCTGGTTGGTCAGGTGCCTGCGGATGCGTGTCCTGATCTTCTCATAGGTTTGGCCCACGTATATCGGCTCGCCGTCATAGTCATAGAAGGCGTAAACGCCGAACCTCGCATCGCCCACCTTCCGGCCATCTGCATCAGTCACGTCAAGGGCGGTGGTGAGCCTCCGCCTTATGGCGGCCACATCTTCGGGCGGCCTGATATTAGGCAAACGACCGGACCTGTTCGCTCTGTGCCGTTCGCCTCTGCTCTACAAGCGGCATAAGGCAATTCTCCGCGATCCAGCCGATCACCGGCACGCACACTGCGTCGCCCAGGGCAAACAGCGCCTTGTTCTCGCTTACGCTGTCCAATTCCAGGCTGCCTGCACCCTGCAGCCGTGCATACTCGCGCGGCGTCATCCAGCGGACGCGCGTATCGCCGCGCCCCGTTTCCACCAACGCCTGTTTGCTTGACCCGCCCCGCGCTGTCCTGAGACACCCGCTGATTGCGTCCGCACGAATCTCCCACACCGGCTTCGAGTGCCTTGTCCTCCTGTATGCTGTGGCCCACGAGACGCTCCTGGCCGACTGCCTCAGTTCCAGCCTCCGTGCCTGGATTGGCGAGAGGGAGGAGAGGAATCGTTCAAGACGGTCTGGCGTCCACCACCGCGGGTGATCCGGCGGCAGGCGCTCGACCACGTCGCTCAATGTGCCGGTGTTCCTGTCAGGCAGAGACAGCGGCGTCGCATGGAGCATCAGGTCCGGGTTCCGGCTCACGAAACGGCTGATCCATGCAGGCCGCAGCTGGCTCGGCTGCCAGTTTCCCGGCTCGCCGACCGGTGCTTGTGAGCCAACGAGGAACATTCGAGGGCGGCTCTGGGGAATGAAGTGGCGCGCATCTGCCACGAATATGTCACACCAGTAGCCGAGTGAGTTCAATTGCTCGATCGCCACTCTCAGATCATCTCCGCTCCGCGACGATCCGAAGCCGACTACATTTTCTATCAGGATGGCGGCAGGCCGCCTGGCGCCCATCTCATCGAGCACACGCACGAAGTGCCAGAACATGCCGGACGCGTCCCCGGATAGTCCGGCCCGGTTCCCGGCGAGCGACAGGTCAGTGCAAGGGAACGACGCTGTCGCAACCTCCACATCGGGGATATCTGCGCCATTCAGCCCGCGGATATCGCCGGGCACAATGTGCAGGGGGCCGAAATTGGCCTCGTATAGATGCAGCTTATCTTTGTCGATGTCGTTGGCGAAGACGACCTCAAACCCCGCCTGCTCAAGTCCCATGCGCACAAGGCCGATGCCAGCGAAAAATTCTGCGGCGCGTGGAGCAGTCACGCCTGGTTTCGCTAGATATTCGTACTCAAGCGACGCTTCAGCGAACTGGAGCACATCCCCACTCCGCAGCTTATGCACAGCCCGGCCATCTGCTTCGATCAATATCTCTGCTCCCTGGCAGCCGTATCCCCGACTCCGACACATTGTGCCATCTCCCCGTGGAAATAAGCGACAGGCAATGTCTGACCAGCCAAACTGCGCACACCCACAGGCGCCAGTACCATTAGCCTCAGGATCTACCATTAGGGCCATCAGCGAACCCGACAGTTCCCTCGCATCCAACCCATGCTCACCAACCGGCGTCTCAGAACCATCCTCGCCCTCGGCGTCACAGCCATCGTGCTCTGGTTTCTATGGCAGGCCCGGATCGCCCTACTGCCGTTCATCATCGGCGGCATCCTCGCATTCCTCCTGGCGCCATTGGTCAACCTGCTGGCCCGCGCCATATCGTTCAACCGGCTTTCGGAGAGCACGTCCCGACTCCTGGCCGTGATACTCCTGTACGGCGTGGTCCTGGTCACGCTGTCCGTACTGGCCGTGCTGTTCGTTCCCCCCATGGTCAGCAACCTGCAGGAGCTAATCGAAGACCGTGAGGACATTTACGAGCGGGCTTCCGTGCAGCTGGCGGAGGCCCTGGACTTCTACGAGAGGACTGTGCCCGAGTTCATAAAGGTGGAGGTTGCCGCCGCCCTGCAGAACCTGGGCGACCAGGCGGGTGCGAGGGTGACGTCTATGCTGCAGGGTGTCCTGTCTGTGCTGGCCGATAGCTTCTCAGTGGCGCTCGGGTTCCTGGTGATACCGGTCTTTCTTTTCTACGTGCTCAAAGACCAGCACAGGGCGAGCCAGTCCTTCTACGGCCTGTTTCCGGAGTCGGTGCGGGACGATGCCCGGAACATAACGGCCAGCGCCAGCCGGCTGCTGGGCAGCTACGTCCGTGTCCAGCTAATCCTGGGCGTCATCGTTGGAGTTCTGTCGTGGATCGGCCTGGAGCTGATTGGCGTGCCGTATGCCCTGCCGCTGGCCCTCATCCTGGGCTTCACCGAGCTTATCCCCACGCTCGGCCCGCTGATTGGCGGGGCAATCGTCGTGCTGGTGACCCTGGCGGTCGACCCGGGGCTGGCGGTGCTGTGGGTGCTGCTGCTGGTCGTAGGCATCCAGCAGCTCGAGAACATCTTCCTGGTGCCACGGCTGCAGGGCACGGCTGTGAACATTCACCCGGCGCTGGTCATGATTATCCTGGTGATGGCTGGATACCAGTTCGGCCTGTTGGGGCTGCTCATAGCGCTCCCAGTGATCGCAGTCCTGCGCAACACGTTCGTGTACATCTACCAGCGCCTGGACGAGGGCTCCGCCCACGAAGACCCGCCGCCACCAAGCACCCCGGCCACAGCCCAAGACCGCGGCCTGGATTACTGAGTGGGGTACGCGCGCGGGTTTGTAGCAGAGGTCGCACACCCACTACCACATCCCACCCACCGCAATGTCGTCTCGACCAAAGCGGAGAGACCTGGTGTGGAGAGGGGCATTTGGCCGCCAGAGGCGGCCACCCTTGACGATCCACCCCAACCACCAGCCAGACACCACCGCGATGTCATCCTGAGCAACGCGAAGGATCTCTCCTCGCACATCCACACCACCAACGACCCATTCCAACTACCACGTCACCACCACCACTATGACGTCTCGGCCACACCCCGAGCCGCCACGCTGTCCGACGCGAAGCAAGTACAAACGAGAGACCTGGGGAGGCGGAGTCCTGGCGATTCACTGCGACCACCACGGCCCACCCACTCACGCCGGTACAGACCCGGCAGCGCGCGTGAGGTGGTCTATCGCTGCGAGATTCGGCCGGATCATTTCGTCATCATCGACAATCAGGCCCATGTCCTCCAGCTTAGCTATGTCCCGCGATATCGTTCGGTCCCCCACCCGTCTATAACCGGGAACCATGGCAGGCGCTCTAAGCCTCAGATCAGCCAAAGGAATTCCCTCGTGAGGGATAGCCACCGCAAGTTTGAACAGTCGCAGCGCAACGCTGTCTGTCTCCGGGCCTTCGGGGCCGAAGATCAGTTCCCTTGCGTAATCACGGAAGGCTGTCCACTTGGACGCCTCCACTACCTGGTTTCGGACCCATTCCAGTTCAGTCTCAAAGCCTTGAAGGGCAAACAAGACGAACGGCGTGAGGTCGCCTCCCGTGTTGAACCGCACGTGGTCGAGCATCTCGAAGTACCTGGAGCGATTCTCGTAGTAGTAGTTGGCAAGGGAGTAGAAGCCGCGCACGTTAAGCCCGCTCCGGTAGAGCACAAAGGCTTCCACCCCCCTGGATGTGCGGCCGTTGCCGTCCCCAAACGGATGGATGCTCACCACGTAGAAGTGGCTGACGATGGCCCGGATTATGGGGTCCCAGTACCTGCGCTCTCCCGTATTGATCCATTCCACAAACTGGGCCATCAACGCCCGAATTTCGTCGTTTGTGCTGGGCGGCCGGTATCCATCGACTGCCGCCGGATGTGACCGGTACATGCCCGGGGAGTTGTTCTCATAGTCGATCCCTTGCGTTGTCAATCGGTGAATCGTGACTATTAACTGCTCCGTGATCAATTGATCAGAGTCGCCGGCCACGAACTCCATGACTGCGTTCGCATTTCGAGCCTCTTTTTCCTCTCGCTCCCGCCTGGGGGTTAGGACCCTCTCCCCTGGGTGCTTACGGATCTGCTCGACTTCGTCTGTGCTCAGGGATGCGCCTTCAATGCCGGTGGTGCCGCGTACAGCCCTGACTATGTTCAGCTCGTTGAGCCTCGCCTCAGCCGTTGGGGGCAGGGGCATATCCGTGACCAGTCGTGCCGTTGCATGGATGCGCGCCACCAGCCTCTGGAGTTCTGGCGAACTGGTATCAACCCTTGCGTTGAAGTGGACATCCCAGCTGGGCATAACTGTATTTTTTCTGATTTGCTGCGTGACACTGACAGCGACACTGTCACGCGTAGTGACACTGTCATTACAGCTATATCGAGATTGAATTGTACATTTTTACTACCCACATGTAACGACAGTGTCACAGTCACTGTCATGACACTTGTCCTCATAAAGGTTCGGTCATGGCCACATTAGACCCCACCGAAACACCACGAACACATCGTCTCGACCACCTTTTTGTCTCGACCGAACCCCGAGCCGCCCATTGTCCGAAGCGAAGCAAGTAAAGACCGGAGCCTCGAAGAGTCGGGGTACCCGCGACAGCGGGTCGAGCGAAGCAAGTACAAACCAGAGACCTGGGGCAGCGGAGTCTTGGCGCAGCACTTCAACCATATCGTCACCTTAACCATCATGTCGTCTCGACCGCAGCGGAGAGACCTGGTGTGGAGAGGGGCATTTGGCCGCCAAAGGCGGCCACTCTCGGCGTACCACCAACGCACGTTGGGACGGCCGTAGGCCGTCCGACCCTGAGCCGACAGGCGAGCCTCGAAGAGTGTCCGAGCCAAAGGTGAGTACAAACCA
>JBBDMW010000054.1:40343-48720 GCA_040878005.1 Dehalococcoidia bacterium | reverse complement strand
GGCAACGTGGGGACGCACAGCGTGCGTCCGTAACCGAGCCGACAGGCGAGCCTCGAAGAGTGTCCGAGCCAAAGGTGAGTACAAACCAGGCAACGTGGGGACGCACAGCGTGCGTCCGTAACCGAGCCGACAGGCGAGCCTCGCAGAGTGTCCGAAGCGAAGCAAGTACAAACCCTGTACCATGCCCACCGCCCACACATCCTCGCAGCACGTCCCTCAATGGAGGACTTTCCTTGAAGATCACAGACGTATCCGTCCACAAGATGAACCCCGGCAGCGGCAAGAACCTCATGTTCGTCAAGCTACAGACCGACGCGGGCATTACCGGCTGGGGCGAGGCATACACCCAGGCCGACCGCGACATACAGGTGGAGGCGCATATTGACCAGCTGGCCCGCTACCTTGAAGGCCGTGATCCCTTCCACATCCGCCACTTCACCCACGTTGTGCATGAAGACTTTGCCACCAAGCGCAGCGCCATGGACCTCCACTGCGCCGTCAGCGGCATAGAGATCGCCATGTGGGACATAGTGGGCAAGGCGCTGGACCGCCCGATATATGACCTCCTCGGCGGCCCGGTGCGCCCACGCATACGGCTCTACGCAAACGGCTGGGGCGGTGGAAAGTCGCCGGACGATGCAGCCAAGGCCGCAGCGACCGTCGTGAATGAGCGAGGCTTCACCGCCCTGAAGTTCGACCCGTTCCCCGGCCCCTGGCGCGAGTACGTGGGCTATGAAGAGTTGGAGCATGCCACCAACGTTGTGAAGGCCGTGCGGGAGGCCGTCGGCCCTCGTGTGGAACTGCTCATCGAGGTGCACCGTCGCCTGGCCCCCATGAACGCCATTCGCGTCGCCAAGATGCTGGAGCCGTTCCACCCGTACTGGTTCGAGGAGCCGTGCCCGCCCGACAACATCGACGCCATTAAAGAGGTGAAGGACAACACGACAATCCCGGTGGTGACCGGCGAGGCGCTGTATACCCGCAACGGCTTCCGTGAGGTGTTCGACAAGCGAGCGGCCGACATCATCAACCCGGACATCTGCAACACCGGCGGGATCCTGGAGCTGACGCAGATAGCCGCCATGGCGCAGCCGCACTACATCGGCGTGTCGCCGCACGGCTGGAACAGCACTGGCATTGGCGCAGCGGCGGCGGTACACGCCTCAGCGACGATCCCGAACTTCCTGATCTACGAGTACATGGTGCACGTGGAGGCCGCCTCCCGGGACATCTGCATCAACTACAACGAGCCGCAGGATGGCTACCTGGAACTTCCCAAGGAGCCGGGGCTTGGTGTGGAGATCGATGAAGAGAAGCTGGCGAAGTACCCATATAAGCAGTTCCCGCCGAGAGGCATCCGCACAGTAGAAGACGAAAGGCAGTGGCACTAACCAGCCACCACTGAACAAAGTGGCGTTACGGGCGGCAGACGTTGACGCCGCCGCCCGTCGCCTCCCTCAGGTAGGGGCGGCCCTGCGTGGCCGCCCTCTTGGGCGACCCCCTTCATACCGCCACGTCTTCACTCACCACCATGTCGTCTCGACCTCTTTGTCTCGACCGGACCCCGAGCCGCCACATTGTCCGAAGCGGAGCAAGTAAAGACCGGAGCCTCGAAGAGTGTCCGAAGCCGAAGGCAAGTACAAACGAGAGACCTGGTACGGATGGGAGGCAAATGGCCGCAGAGCGGCCACACCTGGCGATCCACTCCAACCACCACGCAGACACCACCGCGATGTCATCCTGAGCAACGCGAAGGATCTCTCTTCGCGCATCCAAACCACCAACCACCCATCTCGGCCACCCGCCCAATCCCAAACTCGCGTAACACTAAAATCGGGGCCAATCCGAAGCACAGGGAGTACATCATGAAGTGGCGAGTCGTTCTCGAATACGATCCCGAAACCGAAGGCTACGCCGCCTACTGCCCGGAACTGCCTGGCTGCGCCAGCGCGGGCGACACTCAAGAAGAAGCCATCGAGAACATCAAGGAAGCGATTGCCCTCTACCTGGAGCGTTCACCCTTGGACGTTGGCCCCGACTCTGCGGTATTTGAAGTCGAAATCGCTGCCTGATGCCGGACCGGATCCCGCGGCTGCGGGCCGATGAGGTCGTGCGGATCCTCCGCTCCAATGGCTTTGTGCTGGTTTCTCAGCGCGGCAGTCATCAAAAGTGGCGAAACGCTGACACGAGGCACTAGGTCATCGTTCCGTACCACAAGGGCAGGCAACTCCCGGTCGTCGCCTCCCTCAGGTAGGTAGTGGCGGCCCTGCGTGGCCGCCCTCTTGGGCGACCCCCTTCATACCACCACCCCAACCTCCAACCCCCCACCGCGATGTCGTCTCGACCGGAGCGGAGAGACCCGGTGCGGCTGGGTCTTAGGCCAACGTCTTACGCCGACCCTTCGACATAACTCACCAGCCCGCGCCACTCCAACCAAAACTTCCCGCCATCAACTTCTTGACATACAGAACATACGTACGTATATTGAAATAGAGGGACAGAGAAAACAGGCGGGCAACCAGCGGCTCAAGTGCCCTTGGCCAGGCACAAGCCGCAGGTAAGCAAAAGCCAAACAAAAAGGGCGCCCGGATTAAATCCGCCCGCCCTTATCAAAAGCCTCGCTTTACGAGGCCGGCCCCAGGAGGGCTTTGCTAAATCACGGTCTAGAGAACCGTATGGCCCGGCAACTTAACCCGTGTCAGTGGGAGTAGCGTCGAGCCGTTCACACACCAATTGATGCGCGCCCCTGTGGGAGCCTGGAAGTCCCGGAATGAGCTTTCAGCGAATTACGCGCCGTGCCTGCCGGGACTGAGATTGCCGATATGGATGAGCCACACAAATGGCATCATCGTGAAACGTGCCAAGCGTGCCTCCTGTCCTTGTCGTCTTCAACTACCCGTCAACTCGCAGGGGAGGTTCCCCTGTCGTGAAAATATTATCTACCCAAACTCCGACAGTTCAACAATGTTCACCAATTCACAAACTAGCCAAACCGTCGCCCATAACCAATCACAGGACGAATTCCGCCATATGTTCAGTCACCGGCCCGTACTGCTAAAAAGCCCGACGAAATCCCTGCATCACTCCCCCGGCTCCAGCCGCTGCGTGGCCTCTGCCTCTGCCTCAATCTGGCGCCAGTCCCAGAGCTGCGGGATTGTCTCAACGTTCGACCACGTCTCCTGCTGGTCGGCAAAGTGCGGGCTGCCTGGATGCCCCGACGCCCCCAGGGGCACGATCCAGCGGGAGTTGGTCCAGTTTGACGGATCGTGTACGTACCGGTTTACAGACCCCGAGCCAATCGTGAAGCCGCCCGCCAGTACGTGCGATCCTGCCAGCGGAGTGTCGCCGTCGCCGTGCGCCTGCACCTTCGGAGGGTTCAGGAGGTCAGCGGCGCCTGGGAATACAGCCGACAGCGGATGCGAATGCTCCGTGTGGTGGAGATCACCCCACCGCCACGCAGCCGGGTCATCGCCCAACCGCCTACGCAGATCCTCCACCGCCCTATCCAGCGCGGCGGATAAGAAAGCGGAAACCGATTCGCCATCCGGCAGCAAAGAGACATCGCCAGCAGCGATGCCCTCCAGGAACCGTGGCCTGATCTCCCGCCGCATGTGTGTATCGCCGCCCGCGCCGCCGTTGGAGAGGGCGTCCGCGGCCAGTTCGCCATAGTGGAACCGTGCCAGTGCGGCCACGGCCTCGGCGTTCAGAGCAGCGTAGACCGCCGCTCCCGCCGAGTCCCGGTCCATGCTTCCGTTCCACTCCGTGAGCAGCCCCAGCGCCTTCCGCGCCAGGTCGCTCCCGGGCTCCAGGTCTTTGACCGCCTGGAGGAACGATAGCGCCGGCGCCGACACCCGCTCCGCATGCACCGCCGCCATGTCGTCGACGCCGGCCTTTCGGTCCTTAATATCTTGCAATCTTTCAGTTATGCGCCGTGCCCTGTAGTCCGGTGTAAAGGAATGACCCAGGTAATGCTCATAAGTCTCATCAACGATCCGCTGGTTGCACGTCACCACATACCCCTGCTCAGGGTTACGCGTGCGGGGAAGCTCGGCGGCCGGGATGTATCCCTGCCACTCATGCTCGCCCGTCCACCCCGGCACCGGCCCCCAGCCGTTCGACGACGGCCGCACCGGGATGCGCCCGCGCAGCGTGTACCCGAAGTTGCCGTTGACGTCGGCGTACGGGTAGTTGTTCACCCGGTCGGTCCAGTTGGCCAGCGCCTCTTCGAACTCGTCGGCCGACTTCGCCCGCATGGCGTCGCGGGCCGCGTCCACCCACCGGGTGCCGTCACGGGAGCCGGGATCGGCCAGCGCCACGCCCCACCCTGTCGTGGGGTCGCCAGCCACAACTGGCCCGTGGTGCGTCTCCGCCACGTCCAGCCGCTCGTCCTCAGAGTCCCGCACCTTCAGGTTCTCAGCCGACACCTGCACCGGCATCCACTGGTCCATGAACAGGTACTCGAGCTGGCCGCCGTTGTCGCGGAACTGCTCCACGAACAGGTCCTGGGTGTCGCAGCTTCCGTGCGTCATACCCCAGGCCACGTGCTCGTTGTGGCAGAAGTGAAGCGCCCCCGCCATTCCAGGCACTGCATGGCCGATTACCGTAAAGTCAGGGCACGACAGGTGCACCTGCGAGTAGACGTTTGGCGTGTCGAGCCCGCGGTGGGAGTCCCCCGCCACCAGCGGCAGGCCAGATTCCGTACGGTCGCCAGAGATCGCCCATCCGTTGCTGCCGCCGTCCACTTCCTGCAGCATCTCGATATTGCGAGCCGCTGCCGAGAGTTCGTCCAACGCATTCAGCACCGGCCCGTTGTAGACAGCGCCGGGCGGAACTGTAAGAAGGTGCCCCTGCGGGTAGCCGGGAGTCAGCTTCGCAGCCTTCTCCGCTCCCGCTGCGGCAGCGAACCGGGCGAGCCACAGCTTGGACTGGAACGAGCCCTCCGCCGTGTTTCGGACCTTGTATACGACGATGCAGTGCCACGGCTCCCACCGCTCAGGCTTCATGCCCAGCAGGCTGTACTCCACCGGCAGCGGGTTGTCACTCTCCAAGAACGCGTTCACACCTGCAGCATAGGCGTCCAGCATGACGCGGGCTTCATCGCTGCACATCGCGTAATCAGCGTGTGCGGCACGGTCCAGTCTCCGGCGTCGCATCAGCCGGTCCTGCGGCAGGCCCGCCTTGCCAAGGTACTCGGCAGATCGCCCAAGACACCGCATCCGGTCGTAGTCCATGTGCCAGAGCCGGTCCTGCGCCGTGGCAAAGCCCTGGGCGAAGAACAGGTCATGCTCATTCTCGGCCCGTATGTGCGGGATGCCCCAGCGGTCCCGGTGAACCGCGGCCCCGGCCTGGAGACCGGGCAGGCGGAGAGTGGCCGTGGTGTCCGGCAGGGATGCTTCCAGATCAGCGCGGGTAATTGAAGACGACATGCTTTCCTCGGTGAATATTGAAGGAGCCGCAGACCACGTGAAACTGTACGACCGTCAGAAGAAGTGTCAACCCGGCACAGGATGTTTGACACCGCCGCCCCGGAGAGGATAATCGCCGGGGCTGTTGCTCCGGATACCCCGGCTTTCGGAAGTCAGCGGCCGGGGAGGCCTGTCCCGATGCGGGAAGGCCGGTTCGCCATCTCCCAATTGAGGGGGTGTGCCAAGACGAGAGTGAGTAGAAACTACGTATGAAAATCACCAGTGTCAGACCGTGGATCATCAGGGTGCCGTGGGACAACCGCCCCGGCGGAAGCTCGCCGCGCCAGCCCACGGAGCGCTCGCTTGTCTTTGTCCAGGTGGACACAGACGAGGGCATCACGGGTTGGGGCGAGATAACAACCTACCCCGGCCCTGTGGCCAACGGCGCAATAGCGGCATACATCCGCGAGATAGGCAAGACGATCATCGGCGACGAGGCCGACCGAATCGAGGCCATCTGGCAGAAGATATTCCGCAGCCTCACTTACGTGGGCACCCGCGGAGCGACCACTGCTGCCATAAGCGGCATAGATATAGCGCTCTGGGATATCCGCGGTAAGGCGCTTGGCCTGCCCGTATACAAGCTGTTGGGCGGCGAAGTGCGCGACAAGATCGCCCTGTACACCCACCCGCCGGAGCCGAACGACCCAGACCAGGCGGCCGAGGACGCAAAGGAGATAGTCGCCTCCGGACACCGGGCCTTCAAGATGGACCCCATGTCGCACTCGCTCGGCAGGGGCGGCACCGAGTACATGGACGGTGAGATCAGCCAGGAGGGCGAGGCCAAGGCCATCGAGATCCTGGCAGCGGTACGCGAGGCCGTCGGCCCGCAGATCGAGATCCTCATCGACGCCCACGGCAACTACAACGTCCCCACGGCGGTCAGGCTGGCCAACAAGATGTCCGAGTACGGCATCCACTGGTTCGAAGAGCCGGTGCCGCCCGAAAGCTGGAAGGCGCTCAAGCAGGTGAAGGAGCAGTCCCGGGCTCCCATCTGCGTGGGCGAACGCCTGCACACCCGCTTCGAGTTCCTGCCAATATTTGAGAACAACCTGGCGGACTTCGTGATGCCGGACGTGACGTGGACCGGCGGAATCACAGAGTTGAAGAAGATCTCGACCATGGCGGAGGCGTACTACATACCCATGTCGCCTCACGACGCCAGCGGCCCGATCAACGTGCTCGCCGGCTCGCACGTCATGGCAACCGTGCCGAACTTCTACAAGGTTGAGACGAGCCGGTACGACCTCTCGAACTACAACGTGTTCATTGACCATCCGCTGGACATCCGGGAGGGCTACCTGTACCTCCCGGACAGGCCGGGCCTGGGCGTGGAGCTGGACATCGACGCTCTGAACAGGTTCGAAGTGAAGGACGGCGAGACAGGCAAGTAAATCCACATGTTTCGGGGTGGGCCGTCACCGGCCGATGGCCCACCCCGAAACAGTGTCAGCGATGTGCCGCAATTGCCTGTCCGCCAAGTCCTGGTGCACGGGCAAAAGGACCGTGGTTTCAGCGAGACGGTGCTCAAACGGGAACTTCGCAGGGGTCACACCATCCGGCAGGTCCGGCCACTCCCACGCACCAATGCCCTCTTCCAGCAGCGTGTAAACCAGGTCATCCCGGGCGGCAGGTTCATCCGCGACAAGCGGCAGCGCCCACGGCACAGTCCCGTCCATTAGCTTTGGAAACAGGAGCCTCGTCTCGGGCAGTCCTCGCAGTTCCCCTGCCAGGAAAGCGTAATTGGCCCTTCGACGCTCCCGAATCCTCGGAATCTGTCGGGCCAGCACCGCCATAAGTCGACGGGTCACAGCATCCATGCCGGGCGGAGACTCAGCACCTGGGCCAGCAGCATGAAGTCCGGTCTCGTCAGAAGTAATGTGGGCCAGTCTCCGTCGCGCCACCGCTGAGCCAGACTTGAACACCGCCCAGTTCGCCATCTGCCGGAGTGCCTGCCTGATGCCCGCACCTCCACCGCCCGTGCCTGGTATAGAGCCGCCGTTCATCCTGAGGCCGGCACCGGACGACAACGGCAACTGCTTGCGGTAGGAAAATATCGCAGCGTCTCCTGCGGTTCCGATCGGCTTACCGTTAATGGTTGTAAGAAATGAATGGGCACAGTCCTCGATCAGAGCGACGCCCGTGCCCCTACACCACTCAGCAGCACGCTCCAGGTCAGATGCAAACCCGAAGTAGTGGACAAGCAGGAGCGCGGCGGGGCCGGACGTGCCAAGCTCCGCAAGATGGTCCCAGTCAGGGTCCAGGTTGGCATCCAGGCGATAAAAACAAACGTCGCGCCCCAGCGCTGCCAGCGGCTCCACCGCCTCACGGCATACGTACGCAGGAACAAGAACCGGTCCCGCCGGCAACCGTGACGCCGCCACAGCAAGGGCATCCCGTCCCAACCGGTACAGGCTGACACCCTCCTGGGGCAACAAGTCGCCGACCCGCCTCCCATCGCTAAATGAAGCGCGGGCCAGCAGATGAGGCGACAGTAAAGGCTCACCGGAGATGTTCACGCAGTGCAGTGTCGCTCACGCAACGCCGGTTTGCCCTCAGCCCGACGAGCAACAAACGGACCCGACAACAGTCTTGCCCAGTATGAGAGCGATGGAACATTTGGGCACGGTTCTACGTTGACGCTGTATGGGCCCCACCAAATGTGCCCACCCAGATCGGGCCAATGCCTGGAGTCAACGCAATGAGCCAACAACTCAAGGCCGCGATTGTCGTTTCTGTCGTCCTGTTCGGCATGGCAGCAAGCGTCTCCTGTGCAGTATTTCAAAACAACACCGGCGATGACGGGCATGTTGCAACACCAACCGCACAGGTAAATCAAGCTGATCCAACAGTCCCATCAATTCATGGCGACCGTCCACTGGCGCGCTCGATTGAAGAATTGGTGGAGGCTG
>JBBDMW010000054.1:32593-40243 GCA_040878005.1 Dehalococcoidia bacterium | reverse complement strand
TCAATTCATGGCGACCGTCCACTGGCGCGCTCGATTGAAGAATTGGTGGAGGCTGCCGATGTGATCGTGGTGGGTACATCAGAAGGAGAGGTGGGAACCGTCAACACAGCAAAGAACCCCGACAACCCATCAGAGCCTCATGAAGCGGTGTTTGGATTGGGACGCATATACCAGATAACGGCGGACGAGTACCTGAAGAGCACTGGCCCCGACACGTTTAATCTTGTCCAGTTCGAAGGCTACTTCGTGATCGCCAGAGAGAGCGCCGAAATCCAGGCAAACCCGTCATTGAAGAGGCCTGCCGCCGGAATCGAAGCAATTGAGGAAGGGACAGATTATGTGTTTTTCCTCCGGCACCGGCCATCTGACCCGACCATGTACGTCCCTGTACTAGATCCGTACCGGTTCGCATTGATCGATGGCAACGCGATGCCGGAAGGAAACTTCACAGACTCCAGTACGGCATTGCCCGAGAGGGACGCCCAGGAATTGCTGTCGCAGATCAGGAACAGCGACTAGACGCAGACCTTCCGTCACGTGCACACGATCACGTCCATCCACCCAAGCTCTGGCAGGGTCACACTGCCGTCTTCTGCCACATCGAACGCAACGTCCATGACGGTGGAACGGGCTTCGCTCACCTTTCGATCCCGCAGCTTCAGGCGTATGTCCCGAAGCGGCGTGGGGGGTGATGGTTAACGACGGCCGGAATTTTATCAGCACCCTGTGGTGGGTTTCGTTCTTCCCCGGCCTGGCCATCTTCCTGGTGGTGATGTCCTTCAACTTCCTGGGCGACTGGCTGCGCGACCGCCTGGACCCAAGACTGCGGCAGGTTGGGCTAAGAGCCACAGGCCAGTGAGGCGGCTGGCCGTTACCCCACGCGTCCGGCGATGAGGTCGCCGGCCTGCTTCGTGTTCAGCGGGCGGTCACCGGGACCCGTGATGTCGGCTGTGCGGTAGCCTTCAGCCAGCACGCCCTCGACCGCCTGCTCCAACGCATCCGCCTCAGTATGCAGGCCGAACGACCACCGGAGCATCATGGCAGCGCTGAGGATGGACGCCATTGGGTTCGCTATGCCTCTGCCTGCGATGTCAGGGGCAGACCCGTGTATGGGTTCGTAAAGTGCTGGCTTGCCGCCGCGCCTGCGCCTGCCGTTCTTCGGGGGCAGGCTGGAAAGGCTGGCGGAGGGGAGCATGCCCATGGAGCCGCCTATCACCGCAGCCTCATCCGAGAGAATATCGCCGAACGTGTTCTCGGTGACTATGACATCAAATACTGACGGGTTGGTGACAATCTGCATGGCTGCGTTGTCCGCCAGCATGTGAACCAACTCAACGTCCGGATACTCCTCGCCCACCTCGGTCACCACTTCCCGCCAGAGACGTGAAGTCTGCATGACGTTCATCTTATCCAGGGAGTGGAGGCGCTTGCGGCGTGCACGGGCCAACTCAAAGCCCACCCGCACCACGCGCTCAATCTCTTTCTCAGAGTAGGAGAGGGTATCCACCGCACGCCGGCCGCGGGTGTTCTCCCAGCGGCGCTTTGGCTTGCCAAAGTACAAGCCGCCTGTTAGCTCCCTGATTATCACAAAGTCGACGTCCTTGAGGCGCTCCGGGCGCAGCGGGCTGGAGCCGACGAGCTGCGGGAACACCTTGACCGGGCGGAGGTTGGCGAACAGCCCCAGTCCTTTCCTCAATGCCAGGATGCCGTCTTCCGGGCGGATCTTTGCCAGGGGATCATCCCACTTGGGGCCGCCCACTGCGCCAAATAGCACCGCGTCGCTGCCGAGTACGCAGTTGAGAGTTGTCTCAGGCAGGGGCGAGCCAAACTTGTCAATGGCATTCCCGCCGACTGCGCCGGTCACGTAGTTGAACTTGTGACCAAAACGCCGCCCGAGCGAGTCGAGAACCTTTACAGACTCAGCCGTGACTTCAGGGCCAATGCCGTCTCCGCCAAGTACAGCTATGCGTGCTTCCATTTTTTCCTGTTCCGCCATCTCGCCAACAGCGACCGGCATACCCGGCGCATGGGCGCCGTCTATCGGTTCAATTCGCCAATCTAAAAATTACCGAATACGCAAACTCAAGGATGCGGGGCAAACGCCATGCTGCCTCGCCTGGTTCCCGTTTATCCGGGGAACCGATGCTACCAGCGATTCACGCGGTTTGGGCGGTCGCGATGAGCAGGTGCAGAAGGACTAGCCGCTGCATCCCCAGTCGACGCCTGAAATTCACGCTACCAACGGGCCGGGTGGGCTTCCTCGAAAGAAGCGATGGCATCATGGTGTTCCAACGACAGGCCAATGTCATCTAGACCCTTCAGGAGGGAGTTTTTGCGGAACTGGTCTACATCGAAGCCAGCCTCAAAGCCATCCGGGTCAGTGACCTTCTGTGACGGAAGGTCAACGGTGGCCCTATAGCCGGGCCTCTGGAGGGCCTTTCCCATAATCGTGTCCACTTCGTTCTCAGCCAGGACCACCGGCAGCAGGCCATTCTGCATGCAGTTGTTGCGGAAGATGTCAGCGAAGCTGGGGGCAATTATGGCCTTGAACCCGTATTCACTGAGTGCCCATGGCGCATGTTCCCGCGATGATCCGGAGCCAAAGTTCCGACCTGCCACCAGGATGGACGCGCCCTGGTACTGGGGCCTGTTCAGTATGAAGTCTGGGTTCGGCACGCCGTCTTCCAAATATCGCCAGTCAAAGAATGCAAACTCTCCGAAGCCGGTGCGTTCTATGCGCTTCAAAAACTGCTTTGGGATGATCTGGTCAGTGTCCACGTTGGCGCGATCCAGTGGCGCAACAATGCCTGTCAGTGTGGTGAACGGCTGCATCTCTACCTGCCTTTGCTCTTTTTGCTCTTTGCCTTGCTCATTCTCTGTTGCTGTTTGCGGGCGCCTTCTTCAAGGGCCTCCTCAATGGGGTCCCTCGGCAGTTCGGGTGTGACAGTGACCGGCCCTACCCTGGCATGGCGTATCTCCTGCCTGCGGTGCAACTCTATGGCCATCAACATGGCCGCAACACCCACCACCGCAAGGAGCACATCAGACCACATCAACCTCTGGGCAACCGCCGCAACGTCCGCAACGTTCTCCCGGACGCTGAAGCGAGCGAGCAGGATGGGGTTGAATATCAGGGCCAGAATCAGCAACAACCACCAGACATGAAGAATGGGCGGCGTGCGGCCCTTTTTCTTCCAAGCCTCAGGGTCCTCCGTCGAAACCGCAGGGTCACTCCCCTTGAAAAGCTCCCTGAACACCTGCCAGGGCTTGTAGAAGTTCATCACTGGCACGAAGAACCATATGACCGCCCACTCCGGCTTGAACCGCTGCCCGGCTGACTTCAGGGTCAGCAGGTTCCTATTGGCCCTGTGCGCGAATGTGCCGAACGGAAAGATGACGCCGATGAACACAACCACCAATAACGCGAGTATCAGGTTAGAGCGGTTCTGAGCATCGGCAAAATCGCTGTAAAAGTCCAAAACCCTCTCGCAGCCGGGTGTGCCAGCAAGAATCTCTGCTTCTGTGTGGCAGTCAATGCCTTCGGCTGCGGCGAAGTCCAGCAGCGCCTGGGGGTGCGGCTCAGTTGGAGGTATGGCCTGTACGCCCTGGTCCCGCCAATCAGCGAGCATGTTCGCAGTAGCGCGGTCGTTCCAGGCAAGGAACAGTGATACGGCGACCCATATGACCAGGGCGATGAGCAGCCACCGCAGGGTGCCCCCGTTCGTCTCGAAGCTATACGGCTGGTAGCGCTTTTCCCTGGCGGCATCAGCGAGGTCCCGGCCGCCGAAGCGGTGCATCATTCCCCGCGCGCCGGTGGGTGCAGGGCGGCTGACGCGGCGTGCGGGGCGCGTGCCGCGGCGGGAGCGGCTATCGTCGTCCCGTCTTTCGCCACGTGTCCCGGCGCCGTTGGTTGCCACTAGTCGATGTCCCAGTCCCTGATGTCGACGAAATGACCGGCGATACCCGCTGCGGCGGCCATTTGCGGGCTCACCAGGTGGGTACGCCCGCCCTTACCCTGCCGCCCCTCAAAGTTTCGGTTTGAGGTGGAGGCACAACGCTCGCCCGGCGTCAGTATGTCAGGATTCATGCCCAGGCACATTGAGCAGCCGGCTTCACGCCATTCAAAACCGGCGTCCTTGAACACATCGTCCAAGCCTTCTTTTTCAGCCTGCAGCTTAACCGTCGTGGAGCCTGGCACAACCATGGCTCGAACGGTCGATGCCACCTTGCGGCCCTTCACCACCCTGGCCGCAGCCCGCAGATCCTCAAGCCTGGCGTTGGTGCACGAGCCTATGAACACTCGGTCGATCTTTATGCCTTCAATGGCGGTCCCGGCTTTGAGGTCCATGTACTTCAGCGAATGAGCTGCATTGGACTGCTCTGCGGGGTCTTCGAAGTCGGCAGGGTCAGGCACTGCGCCGGTGATCGGAGCTACCTGTCCGGGATTGGTGCCCCAGCTTACGTACGGCTCAAGCTTGGTGCAGTCGATCTCCACCAGCGCGTCATACTCTGCGCCCTCGTCCGTGGCCAACTCCCTCCAGCGCTCCACGGCTTCATCGTACTCACGACCCTTCGGCACATACGGGCGGCCCCTGAGCCACTCGAAGGTGGTGTCATCAGGCGCAATCATCCCAGCACGCGCACCACCCTCGATGCTCATGTTGCAGATGGTCATGCGGCCTTCCATGTTCAGCGATCGAATAGCCTCACCGGTGTACTCGATCACGTGACCGGTGCCGCCCGCCACGCCTATCTGACCTATGGTCGCCAGGATCATGTCCTTCCCGCCCACACCGTGTGGCAACTCGCCCACGTAGCGCACTTCCATGGTCTTCGGCCTGCGTTGTCTCAGCGTCTGGGTTGCCAGCACATGCTCAACCTCAGAGGTGCCAATGCCGAACGCCAGGGCCCCAAAAGCGCCGTGGGTGGAAGTGTGGCTATCACCGCAGACTATGGTCATGCCTGGCTGAGTGTAGCCAAGCTCCGGGCCAATGACGTGGACAATGCCCTGCCGGGTGCTGTCGATGTCATACAGCGGAATGCCGAAGTCCTTGCAGTTCTTGCGGAGGGCCTCAACCTGCTTGCGGGCAATCTCGTCCTTGATGACCTCTGAGCGCGTGTGGTCAGTGGGCACGTTGTGGTCCACTGTGGAAATGGTGAGGTCAGGCCGCCGTACTTTGCGGTTGCTGAGCCTGATCCCTTCAAACGCCTGGGGTGATGTCACCTCATGCACCAGGTGCAGATCTATATAAATGAGCGCAGGCTGATCTTCCGGCTCAGCCACCACGTGCTGCTCCCAAATCTTCTCAAATAACGTCTTGGGCACTTTGGCCTCCCGGTCGCCCTCGTAAAACAGTCGAATTCCACAAACGTCACGCATCTCCTGTGGATACGTGTAAAACCTCGTACTAAAAAACCGGACAGGCCGGTTGTCACGCAATGGATGCCTGTCGCATCCCGTGCAGTGGTTCCGCCTCAAACGGCAACGAATGCACTAGATAATACCGCCCACGTAAACAATCGCCATCAAACCGCAACGTTCACCTGTGGCAACATGCCCGGCGCATGAGCCGGTGCGGTGCCTCCATGGCGAAGTTTTGTCCCCTGGCCGCCGGACCCTTAGAACCTTGCAGCCGCTCCCAGGATCGCTCCGGCCAACAGCGGTATGACCTGGATCAACACCACCAGGAATACCACAGCGCCTGCTATGGCCCCTACCACGGGCAGCGTCCCGAAAGCGCTCGCCACGAGGAACACTATGAGCCCCAGCAGGATGGCTGGAAGAATGGCCGCCATCATGGCGCTGCCCATTCCACCGGCCCTGCGTCCACCGAAGAACCCTGCTATCAGGCCGCCGAACATTGGAAGCCAAAACAGCAGCACAGAAAGCGCGATCATCCAGAACGTGGCTTCCATGACACTGCCATCATTCCTCGCACCAGGCCTGGCCATTGCCACCCTCCACCCTACGTTCGCTCACTCGCCTGCCCGGATCTAAGAAATCGTCCGGGCAGGCGAGTGCAAATTCAGCGCCACTACTTCACGTTCCGATTTTGGCACCGGCTCCGCCTATCGGGCCCCGGCCACTTCCGGGGCATCCTGGGTACCTATGGTTATGAGCCTGTTGATGGCGTTCACGTAAGCCTTGGCGGAGGCCACTATGATGTCTGTCGAGCTGCCGCGCCCGGCATATACGGCGCCGTTCCGTTCCACCCGTATGGTGACCTCGCCCAGGGCGTCTATTCCCTCCGTCACAGAGCTGACGGCAAACTCTGTCAGTTCTACTTTCGTGTCTATAAGTCCGTCTATGGCCTTGCACACGGCATCCACCGGGCCAGTCCCGTTGGCGGTCTTCGTCTTTACCGCGCCATCCGGACACTCCAGCGTCACCGTGGCCTCAGGCGTGGTGTCGTTGCCGCAGACCACGTGCACCTTCTCGACCCGGTACTGCCGCCGAGTGTCCACCATGCGGTGCTGCTCGGACATCAGCGCTTCCAGGTCACGGTCTGTGACCTCGCGCTTGTGGTCGGCAAGGCTCTTGAACGCGGCGAACACCTCGCCCAGTTCCTGGTCCGTCAGCTTGTAGCCCAACTCACTGAGGCGGGCGCGCAGGCCGGCTCGACCGCTCAGCTTGCCCAGCACCAGCGCCTCACCGCGCCAGCCAACGGATTCCGGCTCCATGATCTCGAACGTCGTCCGGTCCTTCAGGTACCCGTCCTGGTGAATTCCAGAGGAGTGCCTGAAGGCGTTTTGGCCCACGATTGCCTTGTTGTACTGGATCGGAAAACCGAATATCGCGCTGACCATGCGGCTGGACGGCCCAATCTCCTTGGTATTGATGCCGGTCCTGACGCCAAAGTGGTCACGACGGGTCTCCAGCGACATGATGACCTCTTCGAGTGAGGCGTTTCCGGCTCGCTCACCGAGGCCATTGATGCAGCCTTCAACCTGGCGTGCGCCATTCTCCACAGCCGCCAGGCTATTGGCAGCAGCCAGGCCCAGGTCGTTGTGGCAGTGCACGCTTACCACTGCCTTGTCGATATTCGGCACGTTCTCAAAGATGCTCTTGATGAGCGCGCCGAACTCCTCAGGCGTGGCGTAGCCTACTGTGTCCGGTATGTTTACGGTTGTGGCCCCGGCATCGATCACAGCCTTCAGCATGGCGTACAGGTACTGTGGATCGGTGCGGCTGGCGTCCATCGGCGAGAACTCAACGTCATCCACGTGAGTCTTGGCGCGCCGCACGGCCTCGACTGCCATGTTCATGATCGTCTCGCGGTCACGCCTCATCTGATGCAGGAGGTGTATCTCTGACGCGGACAGGAACGTGTGAATCCGCGGGTGTTCCGCATCTTCCACTGCCCTGGCAGCTGCGTCTATGTCACCCGGTACAGCGCGGGCCAGCGACGTAATAACCGGCCCCTTGATCTCTCGTGAGATCCGCTGGACGGCTTCCATGTCGCCGGGCGAGCTTGCAGCAAACCCGGCCTCTATGACGTCCACACCCAGGAGTGCGAGCTGGCGCGCGATCCGGAGCTTCTCTTCCACCGTCAGGCCCGCGCCGGCAGACTGCTCGCCGTCGCGCAGTGTGGTGTCGAAGATTATTACCCTGTCACCTACGTCTATCTTGTTTGGCGCCATTTCACTTCC
>JBBDMW010000054.1:18446-32583 GCA_040878005.1 Dehalococcoidia bacterium | reverse complement strand
CGGCGGACGGCTGTTAGGTAGTGGCCTCCAGCCACGGCATCATGTCCCGGAGCTCCTTGCCGATGTCTTCTATCGGGTGCTCCTCGTTCTCCTTGCGGAGACGCTTGAACCGGTGGAGGCCTTCATCGTTTTCAGCAATCCACTCCCTGGCAAATTCGCCGGACTGGATCTGTTTAAGGACCTTCCGCATGTTGTCCTTTACACGCTCGTCGATGATGGCCGGGCCCCTGCTGTAGTCCCCGTACTCAGCGGTTTCGCTGACGGAGTAACGCATGTACCCGAGTCCGCCCTGGTAGATCAGGTCCACGATGAGTTTCAACTCGTGCAGAACCTCGAAATATGCGGACTCAGGCTGGTACCCGGCCTCTGTAAGGACCTCGTATCCAGCCTTGATAAGCGAGGTCACACCGCCGCATAGCACCGCCTGCTCGCCAAAGAGGTCGGTCTCCGTCTCCTCCTTGAAGGTGGTCTCCAGGATGCCGGCTCGCCCACCGCCGATGCCCTTGCCGTATGCGAGGGCTATGTCGTGCGCCTTGCCGCTGGCGTCCTGGTGAACGGCGACCAGGCACGGCACGCCGAGGCCCATCTCAAATACACGGCGTACTCGGTGACCGGGCGCCTTGGGTGCAATCATCACCACGTCAACGTTCTCCGGCGGAGCGATCTGCTCGTAGTGAATGGTGAAGCCGTGTGCGAAGAGCAGCGTCTTGCCGGGCCCCAGGTTCGGCTCAATGTCTTCCCTGAACACCTTCGCCTGAGTAGTGTCCGGCAGCAGCACAACAATGACATCGCCACGTTTCGCCGCTTCAGAATTGCTGACCACTTCAAGGCCCTCAGCTTCAGCTTTGGCCTTGCTCCGGCTGCCTTCATACAGGCCGACTATGACGTTGACCCCGCTGTCCTTCAGGTTCAGCGCGTGGGCGTGTCCCTGGCTGCCGTAGCCAATGACGGCGACGGTCTTCCCCTTCAACGGGGAGTCATCAATGTCCTTGTCGTAGTAAAGCTTCGCCACTCTGTGTTTCCTCACATATCCGTGCTGTTGCCGTTCATCCGCCGGGGACAGTTCCCGCCGGATCCGGCCAATGCCTGTTTCCGTGCCTGCCTAGACGCTGCCTGAGTCCTCATTTGGCGCCGGGGTCACGCCCACCGCGCTCCGGCCGATGTCAGTCTGGAACTCTCCGTCCGGCTCACCCGGCAATAGCGTTCCGCGCATGATGGCTACCCTGCCCGTGCGCATGACTTCCTTCACGCCGTACTGCTTCAACAGTTCTATGAGCGAATCTATCTTGGCCTGCCCGCCGGTGATCTCAACCGTAAGGCTCTCCGCTCCTATGTCGACCACGTTCACCCTGAAAATCCCTGCCAGCTCGAGTATCTCGCTGCGGGTGCCAGGCGTAGACCTGACCTTTATGAGTGCCAGCTCACGCCAGACGATGTTCCTCTCAGAGATATCTTCCACTTCCACAACATCTATCAGCTTGTCCAGTTGAGCGGCTACGTGCCTCACTATGTGCGGCGGCCCTTCCACAACAAACGTCATCCGGGACATCCCGGGCTGCTCGGAGTGACCGACAGCGAGACTCTGGATATTGAACCCGCGCCTGCGGAACAGGCTGGAGATTCGCGCCAGGACGCCCGGCTTGTCCTGGACAAGCGCGGTGATGGTACGCGAATTGGTGGTTCCGTTATTGCCGTTGCTCACAGCGGCTCCTCAAGTAACTCGTTCACACTTTGGCCCGATGGAATCATGGGATACACGTGGTCTACCTTCTCGATGACGAAGTCGACAATCACGGGGCCGGGGTGGTTGTTCGCCTCCTCGATGGCTGGTATCACATCTTCCTGCCTGGTGACGCGCATCCCCTTCATGCCGAACGCATCTGCGAGCTTCACGAAGTCAGGGTTGGCGGTATAGGTCTCTGCCTGGTGGTCCTGGTTGTAGAACAGGTCCTGCCACTGCGTGATCATGCCAAGGTGATTGTTGTTGAGGATGGCGTACTTCACGGGCAGCCGGTTCTCTGCCACGGTGGCCAGTTCTGACATTGTCATCTGGAAGCCGCCGTCTCCACAGACGGACCAGACCAGCCTGCCCGGAGCGCCAACCTGTGCACCCATTGCCGCAGGCACCTCGTAACCCATGGTGCCCAGCCCACCAGAACTGAGCCACGAATTGGGCTGGGTGAACTCATAATGCTGCGCTGCCCACATCTGGTGCTGGCCAACGCCGGTCACAACTATGGCGCTTCCCTTCGTGGCCTGCGAGAGGCCGCGGACCACGTGCTGGCCCAGCAGAGCGTCAGTCTCACGAATGCGGAGCGAAGGGTGCTCTGCCTTCAGGTGTTCCACGCGCCGCAGCCAGTCCTCATGAGTAGTGCGGTTCACGATTGGGTTCAATTGGCCAAGGACATCTTTGATATTGCCTATCACCGGAGCGTCAACCTGGACCGTCTTGTTGATCTCCGCCGGGTCGATGTCAATGTGAATCTTCTTAGACCGCGCCGCGAACCGCTTGGCATCACCTACGATGCGGTCATCGAAGCGGCTGCCTATGGCGATCAGCAGATCGGACTCGTCCAGTGTCAGGCTGGCATAGGCCATGCCGTGCATGCCGGGGAATCCCACGCTCAGGACGTGGTTCTCTGGAAAGCCGCTTATGCCCAGCAGCGTGGTGACAACCGGTATCTGAGCTTTTTCAGCCAGTTCCCTCAACTCATCGAAAGCGCGGGAGATGATCACGCCATGACCTGCCAGGATCGCAGGACGTTTTGCTTCATTGATGAGCTTCGCAGCGGCCGCCACCTGCTCGTCAGGCGCAACCGTGGGGACCCTGTACCCGGGCAGGTTGACCGTCTCTGGATACTCGAAGTCAGCCATTTCCTGGAAGACGTCCCTTGGGATGTCTATCAGCACCGGACCCGGGCGGCCCGTGCGAGCGATGTGAAACGCCTCTTTGATGGTCGTTGCTATGTCAGCGGCGTTCATGACCAGGTAGTTGTGCTTGGTCACTGGCAGCGTCGCGCCTGTGATATCGGTTTCCTGGAAGGCGTCCGTGCCGATCGCGCTGCGCCCCACCTGGCCCGTTATGGCCACGACGGGCACGGAGTCCATCATGGCAGTCGCCAGTCCAGTAATCAGGTTGGTGGCGCCGGGGCCGGAAGTGGCAAACGCAACCCCAACCCTGCCGGTCACGCGCGCATAGCCGTCTGCGGCGTGAGCAGCGCCCTGCTCGTGGCGCACCAGGATGTGACGCAGAGCGGGATACTGCGAGAGTGTTCCGTAGAGAGGCAGTATTGCGCCGCCGGGCAGGCCGAATACGACGTCTACGCCCTCACGTATGAGGCTCTCGCAGACGATCTGGCCACCGGTCAGTTGCTTGCCCATCTCACCCTCATCCTTACGTGACTTGCGAAACCCATAGTTTCGCCAGACAAATACCGCGCAAATAAAAAAGTCCCGTCCCTCAAAGGACGAGACTCTGTGTCCCGCGGTACCACCTTTGTTGTCTGCGCTCCCCGGTTAACCTGTATCCAGGCCGTATACTGACGGGAGGCGCGGACCGCTCTCAACCGTAACGTGGTCACACGTTCTTCCCTAATGAGGCTCAACCAGGTTCAGGAAGACCGCTCCGGGGCGAGTTCCCGTTCGGCTGCGGCACCGGTTCACACCAACCACCGGCTCTCTCGGCCCGCCGCTTCGGTACTACTCCCAATCACAGCGTGTAATTAATCAGATTAGCAGTAATTCGTAACAATGGTCAATGCAACCGGACCCTGGCAAATGCCTGCCGGACCTCCGGCATGACGGGTTTGCATGCACACGTAACCTGCCCCTTTGCTAGACTCGGCCCGTTGAAGCCCTTCCTCACCATGCACATCACCACAAGAATTTGACTAACCGACGCAAACCCACGTCCGCTGGCGAAGATGTCAGCACTGATTCCCGGCAGGTACGCCCGTTCCAGTGGGCTGACCTTGATATCCTCGCAGACCTCTTGCGCCAGGTTGGCCCGCACGCACATCGTGACTGGCAGAAGGAGCCTTCTGCACTGGCCGTGGAGTTGGAAAAGCTCCGGGCAGATCCCGTCCAGGACCTTTTCATCCTCCAACAGAACGAACGCCTGACTGGCTATGCCATCGTTGAGCCTGAGATCAACATAGGCCGGGCAGTGATAGGCATTGGGCTGGACACGGCCGCTGTCGATACGAACAACGGCGGCCCTCTCCTGGAGCGTGCTGTTGCCAGGGCCGTTGAACTGGGTGCAGCAGCAGCCCACGTCGCGCTCAGGCAAAGACAGGAGAAGTACAAGCCGCTGCTCCGGAACCACAGGTTCAGGCACCTGCACAGGTACTGGCGCATGACACTGGAAAATCCGGACAACGTCGCATACCAGCCACCGAAACTGCCAGCCGGGTACTCGATCAGGTCATTTCGCGCCGGCGAAGACGAAGCGCTGCTCAACACGTTGCAGAATGCAGTATTCACCGGCAGTTGGGGCTACTCTCCCAACACGCTGGATGAGACAAAGGCGCAGCTTGCCCTGCCGGGTATAGAGCCAGGAGGAATCCTCATTCTTGAGAATGCGGAGGGCAAAGCGGTGGGCTACAACTGGACCCGGATAGAGAACCAGGCTGATGGCAGACGCACCGGCCGTATACACATGACCGGCATTCACCCGGACTGGCGCAGGCGGCGCTTGTCAGGCCCAATCGTCATAGCGGGTATAGCCCACCTGGTCAGCAGGAACGTGACAAGCGTGGCGCTAGACGTTGACTCAAGCAACCGTGCAGCCGTGTACCTGTATCGAAAGCTGGGATTCGAGAAGGTCAGCGAGATCGACTGGTACGAGAGACAGCTGCCGTGAGGCCGTCCCGGTCAGCCCGGCGAGCAACCGCTAGGTGATTATGTAGACTTCCCGCTTGGGCGACTCTGCGAGAAGCGACGAAACCTGGTCGCTCCACTGCTGAAAGTCCGGGTTGCCGGTCACAGCGCCTATCTGCCGTTCCAGGCCAGCCAAATCTTCGGCGTCCTGCTCAAAAACGACATCTGGCGCGCCCAGGGACGCGAAGTGCGTCCTCAATATCCTGGGCCGTGCTCCGCCTGCGTCCTCCACCATCTGCGCAAGCTGGCCGAGCCGCTCTTCAACCTTGCTGGAATTTCCGGGAAGGGTATGAAAATTGAGTCGTGAAACGTACATGGAATTCACTCTCCAGAGACGCTGCATGGCCCATTCGGCCACTGCCCCGCCTAGCTGACGAAGATGCGGCCGAAGGGCCTGTGCGTCTGCATTACCTCTGAATTTCGCCCCGCCAGGCGCCGGTCTCTTCGCGGCGGGACTCAACGAATTCCTTGAACCTGGTCAAATCGCCTTCCACATCGCTCTCGACAATCCCCAGGGCAGCCCCGGCTTTCTCAACCATGGTTTCTGGCTGGTACTCCATCTGGAGCATCACCCGGGACGTGTTGTCATCAATGTGATGGAAGGTGACGACCCCGGCGTTTCCGGCCCCGGAGGTGCTGCGCCACGCTATGCGCTGATCAGGAACCTGTTCCGTGATCTCAGCGTCCCACTCTTCTACGCGGCCGCCAACTTCTGCGACCCAGTGAAGGCGCTTGTCATCCAGTTGCCGGACTTCCTTCACGTGCCTCATGAACTCGGGGAACGTCTCAAACTGAGTCCACTGATTGTATGCAGTGGAAATCGGTACCTGAACCTCAATAGCCTTTTCAACCGTGCTGGCCATATGCGCAACCTCCACACCTCATCATCCATGAGACTCGTGACAGCGATCTAAGTTGCCGCCAATGCCTTACGGGTTGACCCCGTTGTCGCTGGCATCTGTGCTGGGCCTGACAACCAGTCCGACGCCGTCCTGGGTTGGGGCAACGTCCACCGTGGCGTTGTCAAACGTGGACGCCAGCTCTGACGGGACATACAGCACCGGCTGCTCTTCGTGACGTATCTCCACGTCACCTTCCTGCGGCGGTGAGATGCCAAGGCCCACCTGGCCTTCGCCTGCGTCCACAAACCGGAAAGCCTGCCCCTCGCTCGTGTCCTGTTGCGAGAGTTGCTCACGCAACAGTGTGGCGGCTTGTTCTGTTACCTGAATCATCGTGGGATCCTCCCTTGCGGTATTGCGGCGGTCGACGGCTATAAGCCACCCGACGCCAGCCCCGGCGACTAAGCGCCACGCAGGGCGGGGGTATGCACAACCAGTGCGGCTGTGCCACACCGTGCATATTTACCTTGCACGCGCCCAAAGCACGGGTACATCACCACAATTGACTATAAGGCGTGGTTCAAACGGGTAAGGCCGTCTCTACCACCAACACGTGAGTTACAGCGGGGGAAGGCCGTTCACCGCATACGCCTACACGCCCTCGCCCAGCGCCCGGTCAAGATTGAATGCGGCGCTTATCAACGATAGGTGAGTGAACGCCTGCGGAAAGTTGCCCAGCGTCTCGCCGGTGGGCCCTATCTCCTCACCGTACAGGCCAAGGTGATTGGCGTACCCGAGCATGCGCTCAAACACCAGCCTGGCCTGGTCAAGGCGGGACCGGTCCAACCTGGCTGATCGCGTGAGCGCCTCCACAAGCCAGAACGTGCACATGTTGAACGTGCCTTCCATGCCCGGGAGGCCGTCCGGCGCGTATTCAGTGTTATAGCGGTACACCAGGCTGTTGGACACCAGGCCGCCATTGGCCGGGGAGCGGTTTATTGCGTCCAACGTGCTCAGCATTCGCGGGTCTGTCGGCGACATGAAGAACACCAGTGGCATGATGAGACTTGATGCGTCCAGGCAGGTGCTGCCATACGCCTGCACAAACGTTTGCAACTCACCGTTCCAGCCGTTTTCCATGATGTCTTCATATATCTCATCCCGAACGGCCAGCCACCTTGCGCGGTCGGCGGGGAAGGAACGCTTGTCGGCCAGCCGCAGGGCGCGGTCCACCGCCACCCAGCACATCACCTTCGAGTACACAAAGTGCTGCTTGCCGCCCCTGACCTCCCATATGCCTTCATCTTTGCGGCGCCAGTTCTTGCATACCCAGTCAGTGAGTTCCTTGAGATGGTTCCAGAAGTCGTAGGAGATCGGCGAGCCATACTTGTTGTACAGGTATACGGCATCCATTAGTTCGCCATATATGTCCAGTTGAAGCTGACCGTACGCTCCGTTGCCAATGCGCACCGGGCTGGAGCCCTTGTAACCCTCCAGGTGATCAAGCGTCTCCTCAGCCAGTTCGTGCCGGCCGTCGATGCCGTACATGATGTTTAGCGAGCCATCAGGCTCCAACTCAGCACAGCGGGCTTCCAGCCACTTCATGAACTGCCCTGCTTCGTCCGTGAGGCCTATTCGGATCAGGCCGTACACGGTGAATGCTGCATCGCGAATCCACGTGTAGCGATAGTCCCAGTTGCGTACGCCGCCCAGCTGTTCAGGCAGGGCAGCCGTGGGTGCAGCGACTATTGCCCCGGTGGGGGCAAACGTAAGGAGTTTCAGCACAAGGGCGGAACGATGCACCACCTCGCGCCAGCGGCCTGAGTAGGTGGACTTTGAAATCCACCTGCGCCAGTAATCCACGGTCCTGTCGAACTGTTCGTGCATCCATTCCGCGTCGCAGCAGCCATCATGCCTTTCCGCCCTATCCAAGTCTCCGGCTGCGAAAAGAACCGCAGGCTCCCCTTCACGAACGGTGAAAACCGCGGATACGCCTTCGCCATCGTGCCGTACAGGCGTCGTGGACCACAGCCCAAGCCGGCATGAAGGCGATTGGAAGCTTGCCCCTTCCTGCTCAATGGAGGTTTCGTGATGCTCCCTGCCGTAATCGAAGGCCGGGGTGCACCGCATCCGGAGGTGCATCGCTCCGCGAATGCCCGAAACGCTCCGTATCAGCAGGTGGTTGGTGTTCGGGTCATCACGGCCGCCCACCGGCATGAAATCCGTCACCTCGGCAACTCCCTCAGGTGACATGAACCGGGTGACCAGGACGTTCGTTTCGGGCAGGTAGTACTGGTCGCTCTTGACACCTTCAGTGGCAGGAGCGATCTCGAAAGAGCCGCCCTTCTCATGATCCAGGAGAGCGCCGAACACACTTGGCGAATCGAAATGAGGCAGGCAGAACCAGTCTATGGAGCCGTTCAGGCCAACCAGAGCCACCGTGTGAAGGTCTCCGATGACTCCGTAGTTTTCAATGGGCTGGTAACCCAACGATAACTCCTTCTCACCAACCACCCGCGTGCCACGTTGAGCCGGAGCCAGCGCCACTGCCCGGCATCACGGCCGGGCGAGGTCAGTCGCCGGCCGCCACACAACTGCCAACAGTGGCCTCAGCCGCCATTTCATTGAAGACTTCAAGCAGCCGATCCGCAGCCACATCCCACGTCAGCGTCTCAGCGTGGATGCGGGCCGCAGCGCCCATGTCACGCCTCAGCCGGTCATTGGTAATCAAAAGTTCCAGGCGGTCAACGAATGGTCCGGGGCATCGCCAAGAGATCAGGTACCCGGTGCGCCCGTCCCTGACCACAGACGGCAGTCCGCCCACCCTGGACGCGACCACAGGCTTCCCGCAGGCCGCTGCTTCCAACGCAGCGAGTCCAAAGCTTTCATAGTACGAGGGCAGGACGCACACGTCCGCAGCGTTGTAGTAGTAGGGCAACTGGTCCTGCGTTACAGATCCCAGGAAGCTGACTCGGCGTTCCTGTCCCAATTCAGAAGCCAGGTTCTGCAATCGAGTCAGTTCCGGGCTATTGTCACTGCCGCCTACGACAAGCAGCCGGACACCGGCCGGGTGCTCCAGTGAAGACATGGCTCGCAGGAGTATGTCCACGCCCTTGAGACGCTCCAGCCGGCCAACGTAAAGCAGCAGCCTTTCCTTGCCCAGGCCCAGCCGCTGCCTTGATTCCCACTGGTCCACGGGACGGAAGCGGACGCTGTCGACGCCGGGCGGGATGATCGCCACGCGCCGGGCATCCCCGCCGTAGTACTTCACCACCGCGTCACGCTCATGGGGCGACCACACGACCGATAGATCTGCTAGCTGGGCAATCTTCCGCTCGGACTCCGCCCGCCTGGGGGGCTCCTGCTCGCCGGGCCTGGCACGCCGCTTCACCTCTGCCAGCGTGTGATAACTGGTTACGTGCGGTATACCCCAACGCTTCTGCAACTCCAAGCCCACCAGGCCAGATAGCCAATAATGCGTGCTAACCATGTCATATCTCGTCCGGGAGTCGCTGCAGAACCGGATCAGTTCCTCGCAAAACTCCGGCAGCAGTTCGTGTATGTCTCCTTTGCCAGTGGACGCAGGCCCGGCACACAGGTGAATAAGACGTGCGCCCGGAGCCAGTTGAACAACCTGCGGGTCCCTGGGATCGTGACGACGTGTGAATACGTCCACCTGGACGCCTCGGGCGGCCAGGCGCCTGGCGGTTTCCATGACGTACACGTTCATGCCGCCGGTGTCCTTTTCGCCCGCCTGGATGATTGGACAGCCGTGGACGCTTATCAGCGCGAGTCTAAGCATTGTGGCTACAGGCTCCCGAGTCAGCGTCGCGCGACAAGGCGATAGACCCGCCGGTCCTCGCCGCCCAGGTGGTATTTGTACGGCTCATCGCCGCGCATGAAGTCGAATATCCGCAGCCCCTGTTCAATGGATAAACGGATGTTGTAAACATGGTTGAGCAGGCCAACCGAAAGTTGGCGGTGCTCGGGGTCGTAACCGCTGTTGTAAAGGTACTTGACGCCGTCCATCACGAACGACACCGAGGTGGCAACACGTTGGCCATCCAACTCAATAAAGCAGAGACGGGCAATGTTCTCCTCTGCAAGCGCGCAGACGGCTTTCCGGAAGAACCTCTCGCGGTCTCCGGTCATGAACTCGGCCTTGTCAGGGGTGCTCATGCGGTGCAGCGCCATGAAATCATCCATGGCCGGGGTGATGGCGTCCGGTTCGGTCAACTCCATGTACTGGACATCGCCTGCGGCCTCTAGCCGGCGCAGCTTCCGGCGCAGCTCGTGCCGGTTCTTTTTGGACAGGCCCGCCAGGTAATCATCCCAGGCCGCGGGAAGTTGGAGCCGGGGTGCGACATCCTCTTCCTCGGTATTAACTTGCCACCCAGCGGCGCCGGCCACGTTCTCAAAACATTCAAGCGTGGGTGAGTCTTCTGGGACTGAGTACAAGTGGATCGACCGTATGTTGCTGTCTTCGCCCACGGCCCTTAGAACAGCGTCGAGGCAGTGCGGGTATGCGTTACCCATAGAAATGAAATCGTGGTAATCAACAAGGTCCGTGCCGCCCAGGAAAGACGCCACGCCGTCATTGACCATGAACGGCGCAAGCATTTTCAACGTGCCGTCATCTGAAGCAACTGTCAGGAGTTTGAGTTGCGCTCTGTCTCCGAACTCTTTCCACCAGGTTTGCTGCCAGGCGGGTGTTTCGAAGAAGGTTGGCTCTGAACGCTTTTCCAGCAGTTCAGGCCAGCGTTGAGCAAGGCTGTCGAACGTCTCTTCCTGGACAGCAATCGTACATGTCACTACCGCGCCCCCAAGGTGTTGACCGCCAGGCGTCGCCAGGTGGGCGGGCCGGGCTGAATAGTCCGTGCGTTACACCGGACATGGATCCATCTCACCCGCCGCTGAGGAGGGTAGTCACAGACTCCAGGTCCGGCTCAACATATTCAAGCTTTACGAGCGCCCGGCTCTCAGCCGTGCCGGGATCTTTCAAGCCGTTTCCGGTTAAGATGCACACTATTGTCTTTCCGGTTACATCCACACCCAGCTCTGGCAGCCGCATCAACCCCGCCACAGCCGCTGCAGAAGCTGGTTCGCAGAAGATTCCTTCCCGGCGGCTCAACCGCAGGTAGGCATCCAGGATCTGCTGGTCGGTCACCATGTCAATCAGCCCGCCGGATTCGTCACGCGCAGCCTCCGCGCGCTTCCAACTGGCGGGGTTGCCAATACGTATGGCCGTGGCAACGGTGTCAGGATTGGGGACCGCTCTACCAAGAACTATAGGCGCAGCCCCCGCGGCCTGGAACCCCATCATCCTGGGCACAATCCCTGCCCGGCCAGCATCCCGGTACTCCTGGAATCCCTTCCAGTATGCCGTTATGTTCCCTGCATTGCCCACTGGGATACACAGCATGTCAGGCGCATCCCCAAGTTCATCAACGATCTCGAACGCGCCCGTCTTCTGGCCTTCTATCCGGAACGGGTTCACCGAGTTGACCAGTTCAACATCCATCACATCCACCAGGCCCCGGACAATCCGCAGTGCGTCGTCAAAGCTGCCGTTCACGGCCAGGATTCGCGCACCGTACGCCATGGCCTGCGCCAGCTTGCCGAGAGCGATCTCGCCGGCAGGCACCAGGACGAATGTCTCCAGGCCATAACGCGCACCGTACGCGGCGGCCGATGCACTCGTGTTGCCAGTGGACGCGCAGATGATGCGTTCCCGGCCAACCTCCATGGCCTTGGCAATGGCCACCACCATGCCCCGGTCCTTGAAGGAGCCGGTGGGATTGGAGCCCTCCAACTTGAAATAAAGGGCCTTGCACCCCAGTTCAGGGCCAATGTTCTGGGACAGTACAAGGGGGGTGCTGCCCTCGCCCAGGGTTATGGCGGGGGTGGCATCAGTCACGGGCAGAAAGTCCCGGTACCGTTCTATGACACCCGTGGGCATCCCCAAGGTTCGGAACTCTCTCCGTTTAATGGTGATCTGGATAGGGACCGGGGCTCAGTCTACGTCTGAATAGGTTTCCACCCGGACCAGGTTGTCCAGGGCGGCAACCACATCAAGGTTGCGCAAACGGTCGGCCGCACTCTGCATGTTAACTTCCCGAGCCGAGTGCGTCATTATCACCAGGTCCGCAACACCGCGTTCATCATCAGTATCCATCTGCAAGACAGACCTGATGCTAATGCCGGCTTCTCCCAGCACACTGGCTATCTTCGCCAGGACGCCAGCCCGGTCCACCGCGGTGACGCGAAGGTAGTACATGCACTCATGCTCGTCCATGGGCAACAGGTGCAGGCCCGGTCCGTCATATCGAACTGGCGCACCGCTCCCATGAAGCTCCCTGGCAATCCTCAGGAGGTCGCCCATGACAGCGCTGGCGGTAGGTTCAGCGCCGGCTCCGCGACCCTGCAGCCACAGCGGCCCCACCAGGTCACCCTCCACCTCCACAACGTTAAGCGCGCCATTCACGCCCGCCATCGGCACATCCAACGGCACGAGCGCGGGATGAACGCGCAGGAGCAAGCCTCCGTCTGCCCGCTGGGCAACAGCGAGCAGCTTTATCGTGTATCCCAGCTCCTGGGCGTAGCGGAAGTCTTTCGCATGGATGTTTCGGATGCCTTCCCGGTAGATGGCGTCAACGGGAGCGCTGGAATGAAATGCCAGCCGCGTCAGGATTGAGATCTTGTAGAGGGCATCGAACCCGTCCAGGTCGCTTGTAGGGTCGGCCTCCGCATATCCCAGCGCCTGCGCCTCTGACAGGGCGTCTTCGAAGCTGGTTCCCTCGCGGGCCATCCTGGTGAGGATATAGTTGGTCGTGCCGTTAATAATGGCGCGTAGGCTGAGAATCTTGTTCGCCAACAGGTCGTCAGACAATGTTCCCAAGATGGGTATGCCACCGCCCACGCTGGCCTCGTAGTACAGGCGTACGTTGTTCTCAGCAGCAAGAGAGATCAACTCGTCGCCGCGCTTGCAAAGCACTTCCTTGTTGGCGGTTACCACGTGCTTGCCAGCGCGGAGGGCAGCCGAGATGTACTCGAACGCCGGCGTCTCACCGCCCATCACCTCAACGATGATGCTTATGCGGTCGTTTTCCAGGATGCTGGCAGGGTCCGTTGAAATCACGCCGGCAGGCACTTCGACGGAACGCTGGCGGGAAGTATCGCGTACCAGCACGCCGCGCAGGTCCAGCGGAGGCGATGAGCCATGCGGAGAGTCACAGGAGCGCCGCTGAATCGCCTGCGCTACCGCTGACCCTACAACCCCGAGGCCTAGCAACCCCACTCCAACTGGAGCCTGCGCATCGTCACGGATCGGCCGACCCGTCACTGGGGCAGGCCTGGGAACTGCGGACCCGGCGGGGTGGGGGTCGGCCTCAGGGACGCCAGCCGCACCTGCTCATTGACCCAGTTGTACACACGGTCATTAAGCGCCACGAAAACGTCCAGTTCTTGGCGTTCTTCGTTCAGGAACCTCGTAAGTGCGCGGTCAGTAAGGGTTTCAAAAGGCTCAGGGTCTACTTCCCGGGCTTCAGTGAACTCAGTAACCACATAGACGTTGTAGAAGCCGCCATTGGAGTCGAAAATGGGGTCGCTGGGAACACCAATCGGCAGCACCCTGCTGCCATCTTCCCGCTGACCGAAAAGGAGATTGTCAATCTCTAGCACAACGTTCTGAGGCACCCAGCCGCGATCGCCGCGGTCCCGCCTTACGTCGGGGTCTTCGGAGAACTCCAGCGCAACGTCTTCTGCGGAGGCGCCACCTGACAGTCTCCGCTCAATGCGCTGCAAGACCTGGACGTCCGGCGAGCTAAGCACAATCTCATACACACGCGCCTGTGGTTGAATGAGCGGGACACTGTCGGCAACGTAGCTGCGCACCCGCTGTTTGAAGGTGTCTTTGCGGACAATCTCCCGGTAGGTTTCTTCGTTTAAACCAACCTCGTTCAGGAACTGCCGCTTCCGTTCTGCAATATTGCTCTGCACCTCTGGCGAGCGACGCTCTTCATCCGTGAGGTTGAAGCCGAGAAGCGACTCAATGGTGCGGTCAACCTCCGCAGGGTCAACTGAGATTCCAAGGCGGGGAGCGACCTGGTACGAAATTTCGTTGTCCGCTATGGTCTGGAGCGCTTCAAAGAGCGACGTGCCAAGCTGAAACTCCACGCCAAGATCTTCAGTGATGCGCTGGTTGAAACGTATGAAGTCAACGACGTCACCGCGCGTGTAGGTAACGTCCTCCACTCTCACCGCCACCTCTCGGGGCGGGAACACGTAGGACTGGACGAAGGCGTAGGCGGGCACAGCAGCAAGGCCCAGCAGAATGATGACGCCCAGGACGATGAATGGCCGGGCGCCTAGACGCCTGGCCTTCTGGTGCCTGATCAGCTCGCGGCGTCCCGGGGGAAAAA
>JBBDMW010000054.1:0-18436 GCA_040878005.1 Dehalococcoidia bacterium | reverse complement strand
AGCATCACGCTTCGTGATGCTCCGCTGACCCGCTTCATACTGGTCGTGTTGGTCGAACTGTTCGGATGGCTGTTCGCGTTTGTCGTCGTCAGGCATACAGGCCACTCCGGGGGAGAGTCAGTTTCTTGTGACTTGCTTGAAGGACACCCGGCCGCGCAGGACAGGGTGGAGGAAATGGGAATCAGCAACGATGAGGCGTGAAAACCGGCTTCGATGTGCCC
This sequence comes from Dehalococcoidia bacterium, assembly GCA_040878005.1. Taxonomy (GTDB): domain Bacteria; phylum Chloroflexota; class Dehalococcoidia; order Lucifugimonadales; family Lucifugimonadaceae; genus JBBDMW01. The sequence continues at coordinate 18,215 of JBBDMW010000054.1, read as the reverse complement.
TAGTCTTCCTCGTCGTCGCCCTCATCACCATCACCAGGCTCGGACAATTCGTCCTCGCCTTGTGAAACGTCCTCATCCGAGGATTCGGATTCGTCGGAGTCATCATCTGAGGATTCAAATTCGCCAGGTTCGTCGTCTGTGTCCTCCTCCTCGACCTCATCGACGTCGTAGTCCGGCTCGGAATCTTCGACTCCGTCGATGCCGTCGACTTCCGGGCGTCCAGTGGCGGATGATGATATTACGCTGGTCACCCTCAGGTGATCCCCGGCGAACGGAAGCAATGCAAGGTGGCGCGCCCTCTTGATGGCCTGGCGCAACTGCCTCTGGCACTTGGCGCAGTTGCCGGTCTTCTTGCCGGACTCAATGCGCCCACGATCGGTGATAAACCTCCGCAGGCTGGACACGTCCTTGTAGTCAACTGTGCCCTCTTTGCAGAAGCAAATGCGACGACGCCTGCCGCCAAAACGCCGGCCACCAGGGCCTCCGCCGCCGCCACCCGGGCCGCCGCGTGAGGACCGGCGATCGTCTCCTCCGCGGAAACCTCCGCCGGAATCTGAGCCGCGACGGTAGGGAGATGAGTTTTGATAAGTAGTCATTCCGGGTATTTACCTCGTGAAACGGTCACCCGCCACGCACTCATGCGTATCGGGTGGAAGCTGCTACCAGGGCAGCTCCTCCACGTCTTCTGCATCATTGGATTGAGATTGTTGCCGCTGGGGCTCAGGACGGCTGTAACCGCCCTCTGCAGGCGGTGGGTAGTCACCGCCGCCCTCACCCGCACGGTCCAGGAACATCACACGGCTGGCTATAACTTCGTTGACGAAGCGGGTCTGGCCATCGTTGCCAACATAGCTACGGCTACGGAAGCGGCCTTCAACGAATGCCCTTCGGCCCTTGACCAGGTACTGGTTCACCTGTTCGGCAAGCCGATTCCAGCAGACGACAGTAAACCACTCGGTCTCGTCCCTCTGCTCAGTTTCGGTACCGCCAGATGAACGATAGTTGACCGCCATCCTGAAATCGGTCACTGCGTTGCCATTGGGCGTGTAACGCATTTCCGGGTCTGTCCCGGCATTGCCGATCAGGAGGATCTTGTTAAAGCTGGCCAAAATTAATCTTCCGTCTGGGAGTCAACCGGTTCAGCATCTACAGGCTCGGCCGCCACAGGTTCAGGCGTGGAGTCTCCCGTGGCTTCAGACGCCTGTGCAGCGCCAGCAGCCCCGTTGCTGTCAGCACGAACCATCAGGTGCCTGATGACAGATTGATCGCTCTGAACCGCCCGCTCAATGTCCATGGCCCGATTCCCATCGGCTGAGAACCTGGCCAGGTAGTATGACCCCTCTCGGTAGTTGCGAATGGGATACGAAAGTGTCCGGCGGCCCCATGGCTCCGCCTGCTGGACCTCGCCCCCGTGCTCGCTGACGAGCGTTTTCACCTTCTCGATCGACTCAGCCCCATCAGCATCGCTGACATTGCCGCCGAGGATCCAAATCAATTCATACTCGCGCAAATAATCACCACATTCTCTGAGATAGCGCTAAACCGAAGTAGTGTATCACGTGACAGTGGCCGAACTCCACCTGTTTAGCCAGTTCTCCGGCGGCGCCTGCCGTTTCAGTCGCCAGGCTGCCACGCCTGTATGGAAGCGCCTCCGAAAATCAGTCTGTGATTCCGGGTACCGGGAACTCCCCTGCGAACTGCGCGACTTGTGAACGGATGGCCGAGAGCTTCTCCGGCGATTCATGGGCACGCAGGGCATCAAGGATGTACCCGGCCACCTGCTCCATGTCTCCAGCCGTCATGCCGCGGGTAGTCACTGACGGAGTGCCGACCCGTATGCCGCTGCTGACCATGGGCGGCTGCGGATCGTTCGGGATGGCGTTCTTGTTGACCACCACCCCGGCTGCGTTCAAAGCCTCCTCTGCCTGCTTGCCGGTCAGGTTGACGGAGCGGGTATCCACCAGCATCAGGTGATTGTCAGTTCCGCCTGAGACTATTCTCAACCCGCCTGCGCCGAGCGCCGATGCCAGCGCCTGGGCGTTCTCCACAATGGCCGCGGAGTAACGCTTGAACTCCGGCTTTAGCGCCTCTCCATATGCCACTGCCTTGCCGGCAATGGCGTGCATCTGTGGCCCGCCCTGGACGTTGGGGAATACGGCGCTGTCTATCTTCCTCGCCAGGTCCTTCGTGGTCAGCACCATGGCGCCGCGCGGCCCGCGCAGGGTCTTATGCGTTGTGCTGGTGACGACATCTGAATAAGGCACGGGTGACGGGTGGGCGTCGCCGGCCACCAGCCCTGCAACGTGGGCCATGTCCACCATTAGCAATGCGCCCACTTCATCTGCAATCTCGCGGAAACGCTTGAAGTCTATGAGACGCGGGTACGCGGTGGCTCCGGCCACTATGAGTCGCGGACGGAATTCCCGGGCAATGCGTGCCACGTCGTCATAGTCAATGGCCTCGGTCTCCGGGTCCACTCCGTAGTGGCCAAACTCGTAAAGCTTGCCGGAGAAGTTGACCTTGGAGCCGTGGGTAAGATGCCCGCCCTGGTCCAGGCGCATGCCCATGATGCGGTCCCCGGGCTTGAGCAGGGCGAAGTACGCCGCCATGTTGGCCTGGGCGCCGCTGTGCGGCTGCACATTGGCGTGCTCAGCGTTGAATAGCTGCTTCGCCCGGTCGATGGCCAGCCGCTCCACAACATCCACGTTCTCGCACCCGGCATAGTACCTGCGTCCCGGATAGCCTTCGGCATACTTGTTCGTCAACACTGAGCCGGTGGCTTCCAGCACGGCCGCGCTGGCATAGTTTTCAGATGCTATGAGGACCAGTTCATCACGCTGGCGTGCGCGCTCATTGGCTATGGCCTGCGCTATCTCCGGATCCTGCCGTGCAAGTACGGACATCGGGTTCTCCTGTATCGGGACATATGTCTGCCCGGCAAACGCAGCAGGCAGCCAACAGTAGTCTAGTGCAGATATCGCCGGAAGTGATTGCGGCTGCCAGGTTTCGATATGATTGCCCCGGCCGTTTGCAAAACGGAGCGTACGGAGTCCACCGCACCCTGGTTATCAATGGGGAAAGCATGACACAACAGCCTTCTAGTCCTTTCTCGCCGCCCGCGTCCATTCCGCAGATGGAGGTCATTGACGAAGTCCCGGAGAGCGCCATGGTGGTATTTGCCCACCCTGATGACGCCGAGATTGGCGCCGGCGCGACTGCAGCCCTCTGGGCACAGGCGGGGTGCGAGATCACGTACGTCCAGTGCACATCCGGAAGCAGCGGCAGCAATGACCGCACCATGACTTCTGACAAGATCGTTCAGATCAGGGCAGCCGAGCAAAAGGCAGCGGCTGACACGATTGGCGTCAAGCACTCGGTAGTTCTCAACCACCCCGACGGAGGTTTGGAGGCGGACCGCATATTCCTGGGCGAACTGGTGAGGGCGATCCGGCAGTACCGTCCGCACACGGTGTTTTGTCACGATCCGTACCGCATGAACGGCTTCCAACACCGCGATCATCGGCACGTGGGAATCACGACCATGGATGCCATATACCCCTATGCTCGCGACCACCTGCACTTCCCGGAGCAGGTGGAGAAGGAAGGGCTGGAGCCGCACAAGGTCCGCCAGCTGCTGATGTGGGGCGCTGATGAGCCGAACGCGATCGTGGATGTGAGCGAATCAGTAGATCGTCAAATAGATGCCCTGAGCAAGCATGAAAGCCAGATCCCCGGACTGGACCGCGGCAGCGAGATAGACGTGCGCATACGGGACCGTCACAAGCTGGTGGCGGAGGGCTTCCCCTTCAAGTACGGGGAAGGGTTCCGGAGACTCCTGGCCCGTGTGTAGACACGGAGGCTCCAATGGCCTGGATTGACATCCATTGCCACGTGCTGCCTGCCATCGACGACGGCCCGGAGTCGATGGACGACAGCGTGGCGATGGCCCGCGCCGCCGCCGAAGATGGCACCGGGGTGATCGTTGCGACTCCCCACCAGCGGGATGTAATGCTGAACGCCAGCGTGGAAAAGGTGCGGGAACTGGCAGCGGACCTTGACGCGCGCATGCAGCGCGAGACGACGCAGGGCGTTCCACGAGTGCGAATCCTGGTGGGCATGGAAAACCACATTGAGCCGGACCTGCCGGACTGGGTGGACCAGGGGATAGCCCTGCCCATCAACGGCACGCGGCTCATACTCGCGGAGCCACCCTTCACCGCGTATCCCCGCTACGTGGGAGAAGTGCTGGCCAGGCTGCAGATGAAGCGCCTCATCCCGGTCCTGGCCCACCCTGAGCGCAATGCTGAGTTCCAGCGGCACCCGGGGAAGCTCAAGGAATTGGTGGAGCGCGGCATGCTGGTGCAGGTGTCCGCAGGCAGTTTTACAGGGGCGTTCGGCTCCACAGCCCGGCGCGCCGCAGTCACATTAATGCGCCGAAGGCTTGTCCACGTAGTGGCATCAGACATGCACCGGGTCAGGGGGCCACGGTCGCCGCAGTTGGGCGCGGCCTTCAGGCGCGTGGCCAGGCTGGCTGGCGAACGGCAGGCCCGCCTGCTTTTCGAGACGAATCCGGCGCTGATACTTGAAGGGCATGTGCCTGAGGAGTATTCAGTGGCCGGGGATGACCGGCGCCGGTGGTGGATTCCCCGGCTGCCCGCGATCATCAGGCGCTCCAGCAGTTAATGCACCGCCAGCGGGCAATCGCTTCAACCCAGGGCGAATGCTCTTGCCAGCCGTATGGCCAGCGCAGGAATTGGCTGCAACACGCGCCCAAGGAAAGCCGTGAGCCAAGTGGCCGCTACCCCAACGGCCGCCCCGCCAATGATGTCCGTGGGATAAAAGACTCCCGCGTACACGCGGGAGAACCCATACACCGCAGCGGCCATGAACAGCGCGATGCCCAGCTTCCGGTTGACCATCCATGCGGCAGCGCCGGCTGCGAAGCCGATCGCAACAGGATTTGCCGGAAACGAAGGGTCAGTGGGCGGATAAAATAGCAGTGTCAGCTCATCCCCAAGGTGGACGAAGGGCCTGGGCCTGTCCCACGCCAGGTTAAGCAGCATAACGAGCAGGTTTGAGATCCCGATGGCCGAGATGCCTATCAACATCGCCATTTGGAACCGGAACCGCTCCCTGCGGGTCCGGCCGGCAAACCACAGCGCCAGCATAGCTGCTGAAAAGACCAGTGGCATCAGGTAGTCGCTGGCGATGATCCTCATCAGGTCATCGAAGACCTGGAATTTTCCAGCCTGCCCGTTGAGCCACAGAATTATGTTCGTGTCGAACGGGTTCACCGCCGCCTGACCCTTCGCCAGATCGCAGGCAGTCCGGCAGGGTAGGCATCCGGGACGAGGCTCTCTGCCACATCCTGCCGCCAGGACTTTTGGGCTATTTCCAGTGACGTACGCAGAGCCGACGGAAAGTCATGCTCCCGCATGGCGTCCAGGCCATCGGCCTCATCAGCCTGCCCATGCTCGGACCTGCGACGTGACAGGCGGACTGTCAAAGCACCCACTGACAGCGACACTGCCAGTGCGCCCAACGCACCCAGCGCGAACCACGTTGCATGGGCGGTGCCAGCAAGTCCGCCGTGGATATCATTCACGTTTCGTGCGCCCGCCAATTCTCCCCAGGATGCCGTGCCCCATTCCCTGGTCGCAGAGTCCGCATCCACGGACCCTGCAGCCCATGGACCTTCCACCCAGAGAGGTTGCAGGAAGAAGACGGCCACGCCAACAACGATAAGAGCGATGCCGAGCCACCTGGCCGCAAGGCGGTGAGGCACGAGCCACATACCCCGGTAGCCCCCGGTCGACACGGCGATCTGCAACGCGCCGAGGCTTACCAGGAATGCCATCAGCAGGTAGTGGCGGCCCATGAGGGCCGTGATTTCCGAGGGATCTGGCATCATTTCAGGATTAAACCACCACGAAATCGCGCGTACCCGCACCTGTCGAGGCTAGGCAAACAGCCATCCATGGCAAAGTCGTTAAGCGATCGCACGCGGGCGCTGGCAATCAACACAGGACAGCCGCTGGCTATCTACCCGCCGCCGGGTACGGCTGGAGTGCACCAGTCCATGTAGTTCTCGTGGCGGCCACACACAGTCTTGAAGTAAATGCCCTGGAGTTTTTCGGTGACAGGCCCGGTCTCTCCTGAGCCAATGACCCGGTTGTCCAGTTCGCCCACCGGGGTGATGTGCGCAGCAGTGCCTGTAAGGAACACTTCATCCGCAAGGTACAGCTCGCTCCGGTGGATGCGCCGCTGCACAACCTGCATCCCAAGCTCCTTGCGGGCCAGCGTTATCACCGAGTCACGGGTTATGCCCAGCAGGCAGTTGTCAGTCTCAGACGGCGTTGAGATCACACCGTCCCTGACCATGAACAGGTTCTCCCCGCTGCCTTCAGACACATTGCCGTCATGGGTCATGAGAATGGCCTCGTCGTAACCCGCCGTCACGGCCTCAGTCTTGGCAAGGATGCTCGTCGTGTACAGGCCAGTGATCTTCACGCCGGTGGGCATCATGGCGTCTTCAGGCCTGCGCCAGGATGACGTCTGGCACCGGATCGGCTTGTCGCTTTCGATGTACCGCCCAAACGGCAGAATGATGATCGTAAGCTCGTCTGAAAGCTCATGCAGCTTCAGGTTCGCCACTTTCTCAGCACCCTTGAATGCCAGCGGGCGGATATAAACGTCCTCCGTGTATCCGCAACGCTCAAGCAGGTCCACCGTGATCTGGATGAGGTCGTCCACGCTGTACGGGAGCTCAATCCGCATCATCTTGCAGCCGCGCAGGAGACGCTCATAGTGCTCCCGCAGGCGGAACACGTAGACACGGCCGGCCTCTTCGTTCCAGTTGCCGCGAATGCCTTCGAATACAGCCGTGCCGTAGTGGAGGGCGTGCGTCATTACGCCAACCTTCGCATCCTCCAGTGGAACTTGTTTCCCACCGAGGAACGCATAGGCCTTTGACGCCATGACCAACTCTCCAGTTCTTAACTTAAAAAGACGCCCGCCATACTGGATGTGCGGGCGCGCCAGTCCCAATTCACGAGCAACTTCACCACTGCGGGGCCGGCGGCAACCGGGCAATTATACGGTGTGACACACACTATGGGATATGCCGTTCACGTCAAGGCTGCACATAGTCTTTCTGAGCCGGTCTGGTTGCCATAATCCCCGCTGACTTGAGGTCTCGCAGGCAGCAGGCCATGCGGCCCGACTCCCTCGAAACAGAGCCGGGCCGCACAGGCCATTAATGCTCTGATACCAGGTTCCCGTTGATCCAGTCGAAGTTTATGTCGTCGCCCAGCCCAGGCCGGTCCGGGACCGGGATGTAACCATCCTCGTCCATGGGATCGATAATCGAGTTCAGGTAGGCGGGTGGCTTGTCGTAGTCGATGAACGGGTGCAGCAGGCCCCGCTCATACCATCGACCGTTGGGCATGGCGCCAAGCACTGCGAGGTTCCCCGCACCGGGGCTGTGAACCTCGCAGTCCATGTTGAACGACTCCGCCAGGTGGGCGATCTTCATGCTGGGGCCGATTCCACCCACGTCCATCACGCCTGTCCTGACAATGTCGCAGACCCCGCCGGCAATCCATTCAGCCCGGGTGTGAAACTTGCCCTCGGCGTACTCCGGGCCAAGCACCGGGATGTCCAGGTTTTCTGCCAGCCACCGGTACGACGACGTCGAGTGCTCATCCATTGGCTCCTCGAACCAGTAGTAGCCCAGGTCCTGGATGCCGCGCCCAAGCTCCAGCGCCTCCGTGCGGCTGTACCAGTGGTTCGCGTCCAGCATCAGGGGCACGTCCGGCCCAACCGCCTCACGAACCGCAGCGCACGCCTTGATATCCATCTTGACGCTTGGCGCCCATGACACCGGCGGCATCCAAGTGTGCAGCTTTATGGCCTTGTAGCCGCGGTTGATCATCCATTCCGCGAACCGGCCATAGTCCTCAGGTGTGGCCAGGCCGTTCTCCATCTCATCACCGCACATGGTGCTTCCATACGTCGGCACCCTGTCGCGGAATCCGCCCAGCAGCCTGTACACGGAGACGCCCAGCTTGCGGCCTGCCAGGTCCCACAGTGCCATCTCCACCGGCGCAAGCGTCTTGTCGGTGAGCTGACCGCCGCTCCCCCGCTGCCACCGCGCCAGTCCCTGCCACAGCTTTTCGCGGTCGTACGGATTCTCGCCAATCAGGACCTTCTTTACGAAAGACTCGATCAGGCTCGGACGCAGCGCCTCTGGCTGGCCAAAGCAGTGGCCCTCTGAGCCATCATCAGCAATCACCGTAAAGAGCGCCTGGCGAGCGTCGTGCTCCGGGCCGGGGTGGGTATGGCCGTCGCTGTCTTTGACGGTTGTTGACTTGTATGTGAATACGCGGACCTTTACGTCGATGATTTTCATTGGGCTGATTTTCCTCTGTAGGCTCCCTGGCTGCGGGAGTTGGACAAGCCGGACGCTGCGCAGGTTACGCCAGCCACGCCTGACGGTCGAGTGCCCAGCACGTCCACGCATGGAACGCGCTCAGCAGAAGCTGCCACAGCCTCTATGCAATCGCCGCCAATTCGCTTACATTCACCCCTGACCGGGCGCTTAACGCAAATCCACGCACCACGGCCGCCGCCGTTCCGCCCACCGGCGTCGTGACCGAACACACCACCATGCCTGAACCAAACCGGGACCGGCCCCCGGATGCTGCCCAACCGCCGGAAGCGGCAGAACGTGACTCGGCCCTTCGCCGCTATTCAGCCCACATAGCCCTGGCACTCGCCCTCGCCGCGGCGGTTGGCGGCGGCTTCGGATGGGCGCTGGACCGGCCTGAGCCGCGGCTGGTCGAAATAACCATCCCCACTCCCGCGCCGTTGGTCGTGCACATGTCAGGCGCAGTCAACAGTCCCGGCGTACACGTGCTTCCTCCCGGTTCCCGGCTTGGCGATGCCATCACGGCCGCCGGCGGCGCAGCGGCCACCGCTGACACGGAATCGCTGAACCTGGCAGCGCACGTGGCGGACGGCAGCCGCATAAATATCCCGCTGGAAGGAGACAACGCTGCTGTTGTCGCAGGGCAGGCGCCACCTCCACCCGGTGCCGGAGACACGGGCACCAACCCGACAACCTCGGGGCTTGTCGACCTCAACACAGCATCCCTCGCCGAGTTGATGGACCTGCCGGGCATCGGAGAAGTGCGCGGTCAGTCAATCATCCAGTTCCGCTCAAGCAACGGCCCCATAAACGGCGTGGCGGATCTGCTTGCGGTCGACGGCATTGGCGTCAAGACCGTTGACTCCATTCGTCCCCTCGTGGCACAGCAGTGAAGCTGATCGCCGCCGCCTCTGCATTCGCCGCGGGGACAGGACTGGCCCTCGGTTTTGGCATCGCACCCGGCCATGTGGTTCCCTGGCTGGCATTCCTCCTGTTCGGACTGGGCGGCCTGGTCCTCTTCGTTGCCCTGCGACTGTATGGCCGGAGCACGGGACCAGCGCTAGTAGCTCTCGTGTTCCTGCTGGGAATGTGGCGTGCTGCGTCAGCGCTTGACGCTTCACCGGACGAGTCGTGGCACAACGTTCCTGGAGCCGAGGGCCAGGTGACACTTATAGGCGCACTGCTTGGCGACGCCGCACCGACCACCGGCTCCAACGTCCGCCTGCGCCTTCTCGTGGAGGCCGTATCCACAGGCGATGAGTTCGCCCCGGCACATTTCGCCGTGGACGTATACACCACCCGTTTGGCAGACGCATCCGGTCAGGACCGGCCGCTGGACGGCTTCAGATATGGCGACCGCTTCCGGGTTTCCGGATTCTTCCGCCCGGGATCACAGGCTGGCGACGCTACCGCGGGCAGCGTATCGGCTGGGCCGGTGACGCTCCTGGCATCAGACGCAGGCAACCCGGTCAGGCGTCACCTGGCGGGCCTAAGGCAGTCGCTTGCGGCATCCATCTCACGCTCCATAAGCGAACCTGCCGCAGGCCTGGCCGCTGCGATGGTCGTCGGTGACAGGACTCGGCTGAACGCCGCGCTCACAGAATCGTTTCGCAACTCCGGCACCGCGCACGTACTGGCCATTTCCGGCCTCCACGTGGCGCTGGTCGGCGGCATGACGCTCGTGGGCGCAGCCGTGGCACTCGGACGCAGGCGACAGGTCTACCTGCTGCCCCCGTTCATGGTCACGTTTGGCTACGCGGCGCTGGCAGGATTTTCGCCTTCCGTGACCAGGGCGGCAATCATGTTCAGCGTGTACCTCCTGGCGCGTGCGCTGGGCCGTCAAAGAAGCGTGCTGCCTGCCATCGGGCTGGCCGCCGCGCTGATGGTCGCAACAGACCCGGTTGTGCTTTCATCCGTTTCATTCCAGCTCAGCTTCGCAGCAGTCGCAGGCATAGCTGTATTAGTGCCGCCCATCAGTGAACGGGTGCGCGACATGACAGCATCATGGATTCCCGCCGCTGGACCACTTCGACGAATCACCGAGGGAGCCCTGGTAGGCGCAGCGGTGTCGGCAGCAGCCACGGTGGCCACAGCACCGCTGGTAGCGCTTTATTTCGGAACCGTACCTGTGTGGGGCGTGGCGGCAACGCTCCTGATGATGCCTGCCCTGCCCTTGTTCGTGGTGGCTGCCGGGGCGTCCGCCGGGGCCGGGTCAATGCTTCCATGGATGGGCCAGGCCGCAGGTTGGCCCGCGTGGCTCGCAGGTGAATACATGGCGGCAGTGGCGGAGCTGTTCTCTGGCCTGCCTCCCGGGCCGGTGAATGCAGATGCGTGGGCCGTTCCAGCCACCGCGGCCTACTACGTCGCCCTTGCACTGTTCCTGGCACGGCGGCCCATAAAGGCCGTGGCCCATAACGTGCTGCCCGACCTGAAATCAATGCTGAACCCGGCGGCGGCGCCCACCGGCGCGGCGCACGCAAGGGCCACGCCGCCAAACTGGCTCATAGCCGTGGTCGCGGTCATCGCCGTCATTGCGTGGATCGGCGCTATTCAGGACCGGCCGGGCGATCACGTAACCGTAACGTTCTTCGAGACCGGCCAGGGCGACCTGGTGCTTATCGAAACGCCGGGCGGTACACAGGCGCTCATCGATGGCGGTCTCGACCCACAGGGTGCGGTGCGGGCGCTGGACGGGACGCTCCCCTTCTGGGACAGGCACATTGACCTGGTAATGTTGACCCACCCGGATGCGGACCACCTTGGAGGACTGCAGGCTGTGATTGAGCGTTATGACGTGGGGCTGGTTATGGACGCCCCCGTGGAACATAACACCGCGCTCTACGATGAGTGGAAGCGCATAACAGGTGAACATCCCCGTCACATGGTTGCGGAGCAGGGCCAGTCGATTGCGCTCGACGATGATGTGGCGCTGCATGTGCTGCAGGCTGGCGCCTTCTCAGAGACCGAGCCACTGAACGACGCCTCCATCGTCACGATGCTGCGGTACGGCACTGTGTCTTTCCTGCTTACAGGCGACATCACGGCCCTCGGGGAACAGCGACTCATGTCCAGCGGTGCCAACCTTGCGTCCACCGTCCTAAAGCTGCCACATCACGGCAGCAACACATCCTCCACCGAGTCATTCCTGCATGCCGTGTCACCGGTGGCAGTGGTGGTGACGAACGGTAGCGACAACCAGTTTGACCACCCGTCGCCAGAAGTTATGGAACGGGTTGAAGCCTCGGTTGCCGGCAATAACGTGTTCGTCACGAGCGAGAGTGGCGACGTGACGTTCAGGACTGATGGAGAGCTTCTCTGGGCGGAGAGCGCCAGGTGATGACTTAAAGCCGGATAGCCATCAACCGGCCCGCAGGTTGAGAATGCCGCGCCGTCTCTCACGCCGGCACACCGCAACGCCCACCACGTGAGCGCCTGCTGATCTCACAGCGTCCACTTCTGACTTCAACGCTGTCTCTGTAATTTCTGACGCGTCAATCAGGATCACCACGCCGTCCACTGCAGTCATGAGGCGCAGCGCCATCATCCGGCTGTGCCGCTCCGGGTTGGCAAGTTGGGCGCCGCTGATCACCACGTGCTGCGCTGCATCACCGCCTGCCGCCTGCGTCAACAGGTCGCTGGCGCGGGCCATGCTGAAGCGCTCACGCTGCGGGCTTCCGGGCGTGGCCTCGGCCCCTCCTCGAGAGGCAGGGAGCCTCACCGCATCATCCATCCGCAGCGAGTCCCCGAACAGGTGGTCGATGTAGCCCACGTCTGCGCCTGTCTCTCCGCCAACATCAATGAGCGCCACTCGTTTCGCGGCTTCAGCGAAAGAGCGGGCAAGGCAATACGTCACGATATCCGCCGCCGGCACGCGCCCCACCGGCATAACCAGCACTGCCCTCATGGGCCGCTGCCAGTGGAGTGACTGGATTGCAGCCCTCAGGAACCGCGCCCCCTCCAGGAACGGCTCCCCCAGGGGGCTCGGCGGCAGGCCGTTTTGGGATACCGGCGCCTCAGCCAGCACCGGGAGTCCGGCGCATGCAACGATCCGGTCGGTGGGCATGACCCGTCTCGGACGCCAGTGTGCCGCCAGCACGCCCGCCGCGCCCAGGGCAAACCCTGCCGCGGCGCCAAGTAATACGGAACGGCTTTGCGAGTGTTTGGTGCGCATAAATGGTTGTTTGCCTGCTGCATGGCTGCCGCTCTGAGCAGCCCCTTTTTGTGAATCAAATTGACCGGTTCAGAGTAGGTGAGGCATCCGGTTTCTGCCAGGGTTTCCAGCACCGCGAAAGCAGCACATCCGCGCAGCGGTGACAGAACTGTGACCGGCGTTGCTGCCAACTGGGCCGTGTTGGGCAATTGTTGCCAATCGCGCGTGAATCGTTACCTCACGTTACCCGTCCCTGCCCTCACCGGCACTCGTATAACCGCACACTGGGTGCTGTGATGCACGGGTCAGTGCCGCCGAGAAATACATACCGGTTGGCCTGCCAAACACACCGCCAGTGTGCAGCTTAATTACAACCGTGCATTTTCAGTCAAAGCAAAGACAAAAGCGCAGGTACAACTGTTCTTCTTTTTAGCTTTTCAGCACTTTGGCACGTCAATACGGTCATTTTATGGGTTGTCCGCCGGAGATTGGCACGTTGCCTCTGGCAGGCGGATCGCACACGTAGTGAGCCATTTGACCGACTAGGAGAGCCTGAGCGCCACCGCCGCCCTGTAGGCGTAGCGCCTCGGGATTCCCGGTGTTAAGGAACCACACCGCAATGGACCAGCAAGACTTTCAACTTCTCCATTACCTCCACGTCATCTGGCGTCGCAAGTGGATAATTGTGACCACGACCGCCATTTTCGTCGCGGCGGCAGTTCTCCTCTCCATGGTTTCAGAACCGGAGGAGGCGGCCGGGCCGGTGTACGTGGCCAGCGCAACCATCCTGGTTGAGCAGCCTGTGCTCTCCCCGTCCAGCAATCCCGCCCACGCCGTTCTGGCAACCTCTGGCGTCACCGATCTAAGCCTGCAGACTCACCTGCGCCTTATGCAGAGCCGGACTGTGCTCGAAAATGCTGTCAGGAAAGCTGTGCCTGCTGAGGAGGTAGAGTCATGGTCGCCCGCCCGCATGGCCAGTGAAGTGGACATGCTGAGGGGGGCGATCCAGGTCGTGCCCCTCAGCGGCACCAACCTGGTTGAGATTCGCGTGTTCGGGCCAAACCCACAGGCGGCAGAGCAAAGGGCAGACGGCCTTGTCGGCGCGTACGTCGATTACCTCCGCAATGAGCAGCGCCGGGTTGTCCAGGAAGCCCTCACCGGCGTTCGCCAGAACCTTGACGACGGCGAGGGCGAGCTGCCGATGGACCCGGGTACGCTGGCAGTTCTCGCGAGTGTCGTAGCAGACATCGACGCCCTCCGGGGTTCTCTTGAAACCAACGCGGACGAGCTGGCAAACCTGGACCTTTCCGGCGCAGGTTCCGGCGGCCCAACATTCGCTTCAGTAATCACGCGGATCACGGGCGCAGCCGCAGATCTTGAATCTACAGGTGAGGGAATCCAGCGCGTGGAAGACACGCAGCCAACTCCTGCTGAGCCCACGTTGCCGCCGCTCCCTCTCACCACCTTCACCGGCTCCTCTTCTTCGCTCAGGGACGCTTCCACGCTCATATCGCCCCTTGCCGTTGGCTCCAGTTCGCTCGCAGACCGCCTCACACCCATACATGAGCAGCTTGGTGTGATCATTGTCGAGCTTGAGCGGGCAGTGAACGATGTATCAGGAGAAGGACAGCAGAACACCCCTGAGAATAGGCGCCGCCTCGCGGACCAGGCGCGGTCGAGCAGCACGGCGCTTGACGTCATCTCCAGTGACATGGCGCAGATTCGCTCCTCCGGCATCGCCACGCCAACGCAGGTGGGGCAGTTGCTCACCGCACAGACCCGGATAGGTTTCGCCGCCTCATCCCTGGAATCAATCATCGGGTCGCTGGAATCTGAACCGGAGCCAATCAGGCAGAGTGCCCTGGTGACGCAGCTCGGCAGGATTCGTCTCCAGTCCACTGACGTGGCCGAGGGACTCCGCACTGTGGCCACTCTTCTTGAGGCATATGACGAAGACCCCGAAGCGGAAAACCGCAGGCAGGTGGCTGAGTCCGCCCGTGAGCGCCTTGACGTCCTTCAGTTGGACCTGGATGTCACCAGCCGCCAGATGGATGCGGTATCTTCCAGCGTCAGCGACCCGCTGCTGCAGGGCCAGGTGAGCGCGCTGGGCAGCAGGATTGGAACTGCCCTTACGGCAACTTCAGAGTCCATGACACGGCTTGATTCGATGCTGTCTTCGAACGACCTTGTCCTGTCGGACGCGGTGCAACTGGCTCACCAGAGAATCATGTCATCCGCCTCCGGCCTCCAGCGGTCGTCTGAGCTGCTGTCGCAACTGGATGAGACAACTACCAGCCAGGTCGCACGACGGACGGCTGATGATGTCGCGATCCGCCTGACAGTGGCCGCCAGCGGCCTTATTGGCGCATCTGCCGATCTTGAAAGCGCTGCCAGTGACATTCAGCCTGGCCTCCGCAATGAGATCCTGCTGATTTCGCAACGGTCGGTGGGACTTGCCGACAGGATAGAGTCCAGTTCACGGCAGCTTGAGTCCATTGGGACTGCTGCTGGAAGTGACAGCGGCTCGCTGGTGCAGTTGCGCAGGGAGCTGGAGCTGTTGCTGGTCAGCCCGTTGGAGACTGGCATTACGGTTGTGGACTCTGCCGTGGCTACTGCCCAGCCACAGGGTTCGGACTCGCTCCTGATGGGTGGAGTCGACGTTCGAATACCGGTCGCCGCATTCGGTGGCCTGGTAGTGGGCATCCTCGCAGCACTGGGGCTGGATGTCTTCGACAAGCGTGTGTCCGGACCGGACCGGCTGCGGCTGGCGGGAGACCTGTACAGCCTTGGCACGCTGCCGCGTATAAGGCGTGGCCGGAAGTCTGCCGGTGTGCCCACCATCAAGGAAAACCCCACGTCTGCGTTCGCTGAGTCCATGCAGTTGCTGACGACGAACGTCCAGTACGCGCTGCAGGACGGGTCGCATTTGATCCTTGTAACCGGCCCTTCCGGTGGAGAGGGCGCAACCACAGTTGCCATGAACCTGGCTGAAGGGCTGGCCCGCAGGCATCTGAGGGTGCTGCTCGTGGACGCCAACCTGTGGAAGCCGGACGCATCAAAGCTGATGGGATTCAGTGGTACAGCGGAGGGACTCGCCACGGCGCTTGAATCCAGCATCGGGCCGGCGTCCTACATAGCCACAAATGGTTCGGGCGTCGATGTCCTGCCGGCCGGACGCACCGGCGTCAGCCGTGTCGAGACGCTCTCCTCCGTGGGGCTTGATGTGTTCCTGGACTGGGCAAACGACAGGTATGACGCCGTGGTCGTGGATGGTGCGCCAACGCTTGGATTCGCGGAGACCGTGCCACTGGCTCAGAAGATTGGCCGGGCCGTTATGGTCCTGGACATGCGGTCCACCACGTATGACTCGGTTCGTGACGCAACACAGGCGCTGGAGCTTGCGGGCGCACGGGTCATGGGAGCGGTCCTCAACTTTGCCAAGGCTGACTCCATCCGGCAGACCGTGACTTCAGGCGCCCGCGCTTCTAACGGACGAGGTTGACCAGGAAGCGGTGCAGTTCCGACTCATACCGCTCCTGGTCCATGTTCCATGAGCCCACGTGCTGGGCGCCCACGAACCTGATGTACTCCACGATGTCAGGCCGCTCCTCGGCCAGGCGGTCGCTGGTTGACACTGGAACTACGGCGTCTGCATTGCCGTGCACCAGCAGGATAGGCGCATCAAGCTCGTCTGCTCGTGACAGGTAGTCCAGCGCCGCCCAGTCCACCCCGGACCGGATCGTGGAGAAGACCTTCGCGATGTTCGTGATAAACCCTGGAACTCCACGTTGCTCCGCGCCCAACTCCAGGGTTGAGGTCATATCCAGCATTGGAGAGTCCAGGAACACCCCGGCGACCTCTTCTGCAAGCTCTGATTCATATAGGAACTGCGTGGCGATCGATCCGCCCATGCTGAACCCCATCAGGACAAGGTTCTCTGCTCCGTTGTCCAACGCGTATCGCGCCGCCGCTTCCAGGTCTTCCCATTCAGTGAGGCCGTACTGATAGTAGCCGGACGGGTCCAGGGGCGAAACCTCATCATTCCGGTACGAGATGATGAGCGCCGGCAGGCCGGCATCCACAACCGGCGGCAACATGCGGAGCGTCTCCGCGCGCGTGCCTGTCCTCCCGTGGACCAGGATGGCCCAGGTGTCTTCATCGCCGTCCACGTACCACGCAGGCAACTCGCCCAGAGGCCCATTGATAACCACGTTGTCGAACGGGATGCCGTGCGCTCCCTCGGGATCGCTGTTGAACACGTAACGGTCAAGCCGTGCTTGATCTCCGGCGCTGACAGTACCGCGGATCAGCTCAAATTGCCGAGTAACCGTCTGTCCACCCGGCTCAAGCGGCGTGTCCGCAGAGATGATCTCACCAAGGTGGCCGTAGCCGTTGGCAGCATCAAGTCCCCATAGTGCGGGGTCCACGAGCGGGGAATCTCCAACCTCCGCCTCCAGGGTGATTGTGCCCTCGCCCACTTCCACCACTTCCACGTTGAGTGCACGCTCCTCGTGGACCACCCGGAACCCGGCTGCCTCAATCTCGCCCGCGTAGTACCAGCCGATTAGCGACAAGATCGCAAGAGTCAGCAATACGACAGCTACAACGGAGGCGACAACGATTCGTCTCGCCCTGCCCGTTGGTATAAAACGTCTGACTGACTGTTGTGACGCAGTAGCGGACATCAATTATCCCCGCGGCGAATCGCCGCATATGACTCGTGACCGCCGGGAACCGAGGCGGCTGGTCCAGGTTAAATGTGGGTGGTGAGGGACAGGCGCGCTGCCGGACCAACGGTCTGCGCCGTACAGCACGACATCAAGAGGTTCCTCACCACCTGTAAAGTATGAACATCCTCTTATAAGACTAACGAACTCATCACTGGTTGGCGTCTGTCACACAGTGCCTGTATGACCCGGGCACACCACAACAGGCGGACAGCGCGTCTCGCGGCGGAGCCTTTTGACCCACCCGGCATTTTGCACACATTGCGGAGCAACACTTGCGCTGCAGGGCCACGGACACCCCCGGTGCAGCGGGTGTGGCACAGTCGCATACGCTGATCCCAAGCTCGCAGCCGCCGCCATCATCCCGATGGACAACGGCATAGTCCTGGTCCGCCGGGCAATCGAGCCTGCATACGGCAGGTGGAGCTTCCCTTCCGGCTACGTCGACCGCGGCGAAAAGGTTGAGAAGGCCGTGGAGCGCGAAGTATGGGAGGAGTCTGGCCTGGAAGTATCCGCCCGGTGGCTCGTCGGCCTGTACTCAGAAGAGGGTCGGCCAGTAGTTCTCAGCGTCTACCACGCAGAGATCACGGGCGGAACGCTCGCGGCCGGCGATGAATCATCTGACGCCGGCACATTCCCACTTGACCGCCTGCCCGAGATGGCCTTCGACCACGACGACCGCATAATCGCCGACTGGCTTGAAGGCAGAAGACTGCGAGGCTGCTGAACGAAACCCACGCCCAAGCATTACAGCCGCCACCGTTTTGATCTCGACCCCTTTTGCTCAACCGCTCTTTGTCCCACCGCGACGTTGTCCCACCGCGATGTCGTCTCGACCGGACACCCGAGCCGCCACATTGTCCGACGCGAAGCAAGTAAAGCCCCGAGCCGACAGGCGAGCCTCGAAGAG
>JBBDMW010000053.1:43201-59761 GCA_040878005.1 Dehalococcoidia bacterium | reverse complement strand
CGCTTTTCGGCTTAACGCCCCACTTCGCGCAATCCACATCAGCAGCACACGTTACACCCGTGCTTCGCGTCGATTGTGAATATTGACGCGAGCTGAGCCACAGGACTAACATCTCTAGTTGTGCATTCGGCTTGTCCGGCATGCACTCGGAGTCTCGATCTGATGATTTTCAATGTCGCCGGGCTGCTGATGGGTGACATCGGCGGCATGAGGCAACACAACCTTGAGAACGAGCGCTTGGATACCGAGTACGCATCGTTCCAGGACATCACCGGACCGGTTAGGACGCTCCGGACTGACCGCACAATACTTGTGACCGCAGAGATCCAGGCACATGTGTGGGAGTATTGCAGCCGCTGTCTTGAACCTGCAATGCTTCAACTGACCGGTGATCTGGAAGAGGAGTTCCATCCACTCAACTCGGATCTGATGGGCATTCACCCCGGTGATGTCGAGACCAATGATCCGTTCGACCAGGTCTTTATGATCGACGAACGGAACAACCTTGACCTCACGGAAGCGCTGCGGCAGACGCTTACAGGTATCATGCCTATTGCTCCGCTCTGTCAACCGGAGTGCGCGGGCATATGTCCCACGTGCTCAACGAACCGCAACGAACACTCTTGCGACTGCGAGCGTGACATTACTGACTCGCGCTGGGACGCACTTGCGGGATTGACCTCCAGAGTCGCGAACTCTGACAATTAGCTAGCTGGACGGTGCATCACAAGCACCGGCCTCGGAAAATCATGGCACCACTACCAAAGAAGAAACACTCCCGCGCCCGCAAGGGTGGCAGGGCGGCCCATCACGCCCTGACGCTGACGGCATCGTCTGTATGTCCCTGCCCCAGGAAACTGCGTGTGCCGCCGCACCGGGCCTGTCCTGAATGCGGAAACTACAAGGGCCGGACCCTGCCGGGCAACTGGGCGTCTGACAACCTCCAGGCCAGCACTGCACCCCGCCCGACGGCATAGCGTTACATTCACATTGCACGGAGAATCCACCTGATGGCTCAGCAGACTCCCGAGAAGGTCGCCTTTCTCTTTCCCGGCCAAGGCTCGCAGATCGTCGGTATGGGCAAAGATCTATATGATTCTTCACCCGCGGCGAAGGCGATTTTCCAAGAGATAGACGAGACCCTGGGGCGCTCGCTAAGCGGTCTCATGTTTAATGGGCCGTCAGAGGACCTGACCCGGACGGAGAACGCCCAGCCTGCAATCACGGCGGCATCCATTGCCACATGGAAGGCAATGGAGGAGGCTACCGGGGTTCCGCAGGCGCCGCAGATGACGGCCGGGCATAGCCTCGGCGAATATTCTGCACTGGCCGTTTCCGGGGTGTTGAGCACTGCTGACACCGTTCGCCTTGTTGTGGCACGTGGGCGCCTCATGCAGAAGGCGTGCGACGAACGGCCCGGCGGCATGGCGGCACTCATTGGAATCGATGAGATGTCAGTCGAAGAGGTATGCCGGGAGACCGGCACCTACATTTCAAACATCAACAGTTCAGAGCAGATAATTATTAGCGGCGACCACATGAGGCTCGCCCAGGCCATTGACCTCGCATCAGCCCGTGGAGCGAGAAAGGCCATCCCCCTCGCCGTTGGCGGCGCTTTTCATTCAGGGCTCATGGAATCTGCACAGCACGGCCTCAACGAAGTGCTGGAGACCCTGACCTTTCACGACCCCATCGTCCCACTTATCGGCAATGTCGATGCCCAGCCCCTGGCCACAGCAGCGGCAATCGTTGATGAGTTGAAGCTGCAACTCATGTCCTGCGTACAGTGGAACCGGACAGTTGGCTTCATGTTGGGACAGAACGTCGATCAGTTCATCGAGATTGGACCGGGCCGCGTTTTGGCCGGGCTGGTCAAGCGCATAGACCGCAGCGCCAACGTCCTGAGCATTGGTGATTACCAGTCAGTCCAGGCTTACGCCGCTGCTTAAAGACGCTCATCCACAGCCTACGGGACAGGCTGGAGGCCAACCAATGATGGTCGGCGACCCAGGCAGTGAACC
Organism: Dehalococcoidia bacterium; assembly: GCA_040878005.1. GTDB lineage: Bacteria > Chloroflexota > Dehalococcoidia > Lucifugimonadales > Lucifugimonadaceae > JBBDMW01. The sequence continues at coordinate 57,740 of JBBDMW010000053.1, read as the reverse complement.
GTTCAATCGCCAGCGTTCCCGTGACGTGCTGGCGGACCTTGTGGGCGCTGAAACGGTTGGTGAACATACACCCCGTCTTCCCGAGGGACGCAGGGGCGCTCGTGCGGCCGCTGTACAGGCCCTCTATGAATCAGATATGACAGGTCATCCGGCCAGTTCTACGGCCCAACGCCTGGCGGATGAGGCAGGGTTGAGCAGTGGCCACAGGACACTCGCAGCCGATATCGTGGAGCACGTGGAGCGCCAGCGAGGTGCCCTCGACCGCCGTATTGAACGGCTTGCGACCCGCTATCCGGCCGAGCAGATTGCCGCAGTGGACCGCATTGTGCTCCGTGTAGCGCTGGCGGAGATGGCTGTGCGACCGGACAGGCCGAAGGGCGTGATTATCAACGAGGCCGTGGAAATAGCGAAGCTTTTCGGCTCTGAAGCGTCAGGAAGGTTTGTAAACGGAGTGCTCGGTGCTCTGCTACGATAAGTGGCCGCTGAGTACGGGCCATCCGGTCCGGGATATTGCTCTGCTAAATGATTACCAGGACGTCAATCTGGACGTCCATTTTTCGACCGGCTGGAGGTACCAGTAGATGGCGACCGTGTTCGATCGAGTCCGCGACATAGCGGCCGACAAGCTCAGTGTTGATGCCTCGGAGATAAAGCCCGAGTCCTCGTTCACTGAGGACCTGAATGCTGATTCCCTTGACGTCGTAGAACTCATCATGGCGATCGAGGAGGAGTTCGGCTCGGACGACACTCCCCTTGAGATTTCTGATGAAGACGCCGAGGGGATAAAGACCGTCCAAGACACGGTTGAGTATCTCAAGGGCCGCGGTATCACAGATTAGCGTTGACCCCGCCAACCTCGTTGGCAGCACCTACCGGGACCGGCAGACAAACGTCCGCCCACCTCCCGGAGGGTGCGTTCGTGCCGTAGACGAAAGTCAACGACAGTCCGATAATCAGGTAATGGCATTCCTGCCGAATACATCAGACGCCGCGGATGGGTGCGTCTTTGCTGCCACGGGCGCTTCACATGATTTTGGCCGCGCATCCATGCAGAACGCCATCTATGCCACCATGCCCGTCCGTTGAACTGCGTCTATGACTGCCTCCCCTGCGTCCAATCACTCGTGGCCCACAATTGAGGCCGTTGCCAGTGATGTCCGCGTTTGCACGGCCTGCCGGCTGTGCGAAAGCAGGACGCATGCGGTGCCGGGCGAAGGCTCCCCCACCGCTTCAATACTGTTTATTGGAGAAGGGCCCGGGGCAACAGAGGACAAGCAGGGGCGGCCATTCGTTGGACGGGCGGGCAAGCTGTTGGACGAGTTACTGGCCGCCGTTCCGCTGAAACGTGAGGATGTGTTTATTACCAACGTGGTGAAATGCAGGCCGCCGGAGAACCGTGATCCACAACCAGACGAAGTTGAAGCCTGCCGTCCCTACATGGAGGCGCAGATAGAGTTGATCAACCCGCGCGTCATCGTGACGCTGGGCCGCCACTCGCTCCTGCGCTTCTTCCCGGAGGGACGCATCTCCAAGGACCATGGGCGCATGTTCCGATGGAACGACCGGATACTCTACCCGCTGTACCACCCTGCCGCGGGACTAAGGTCCAGCACAGTGATGCAGGCTATCCGGGAGGACGTAAAACGCCTGCCTGAGGCCGTCATCGAGTCACTCCGCATCACAGGCAGCAGCAGGGACGACCAGGACAGCGGCCCCGCCAGCCCGCCACCTGAGCCCGAGCAGCCGGATCGCGAAACTGGCGGGGATGATCAGCAACAGTTGAACCTTTTCTGAATTCCAGTCACCAGGGCATTGCCCTTCACCGCCATGCTGCCAGCGTTCCAGCATGGGACTTCGGCAAGTGAATGCGTACAGGGCAGTCGCCGGACATCGTCCAGTGAGAAGCTCGCAGACAACAGGGCTAGCCGCTCTCCAGAGCGCATAGCCGTCACATATTTGCACCGGCGCATCTGCGCCACTGAAACCTGATCTCCAAACTATTAAAGGCAGACCCTGGAGGTCTCAAGCTTCGTACATAGTTCCATATGACAAATCAAACAACTGGAAACAGTCCAATCCTCCGCGTGCTGCCACTGGGTGGCCTTGGTGAGATTGGCAAAAACATGCTTGTCCTTGAGACAGGCGACGACATCATCGTCATTGACGCCGGGGTGTTGTTCCCTGAAGTGGACATGCCGGGAGTCGAGGTGGTAATCCCCAACTTCGACTACCTGGTGCAAAATGCCGACCGCGTCCGCGCTGTGCTCATCACGCACGGTCACGAAGACCATATCGGCGCAGTCCCGCACCTGGTCAAGCAGTTGAACGTGCCCGTGTACGCGCCCCCGATGGCGATCGAGTTGCTCCGCAACAAGCTTCGGCAGGCGCGCCTCCTGGAAGGATCGGACCTCAGGGTGGCCGCGCCGGGCCAGCGAGTCCAGGTGGGCAACCTGGAGGCCGAATGGTTTGCCGTATGCCACAGCATTCCTGACGCCAATGGCATTGCCATCTCCACGCCCATGGGGACTGTCATTCACACCGGCGACTTCAAGATTGACCACGACCCCGTCATTGGCGATCCGACTGACTTCTCCCGGTTGTCTGAGATATGTCGGCCCGGCGTTTTCCTACTGCTTGCTGATTCCACGTACGCAGAAGAAGAGGGCTACTCCCCTTCAGACCGCATCGCGGCCGATGGACTGTTCCGGCTTATTGGCGAAGCGCAGGGACGGGTCATCGTGTCCAGCTTCGCCTCGCAGATAGCCCGCATACAGATTGTCGCTGATGCCACAAGGGCATACGGGCGCAAGCTGGCGGTCGTCGGCCGGAGCATGGTTAACAACACACGCGTGGCCCGTGAGCTGGGCCACCTGGACGTGCCGGATGACTTGCTGATCTCCGCTTCCGAGGCTGCCACGCTGCCGGACCACAAGGTAGTTATCATGACCACCGGCAGCCAGGGCGAGCCTTCATCAGGACTCGTGCGGATGTCCCGCAACGATCATGCTGACGTGAAGATCCGGATTGGCGATACCGTCATCATGTCAGCCAGCACAATCCCGGGCAATGAGACAGCAGTATTCCAGTCCATAGACGACCTCGTCAGGCTGGGGGCACGTGTGATCACCAACCGCCAGCACACCACGCACGTACCAGGGCATGCACGGCGCGATGAGTTGCGAACGATGCTCAACCTGGTCAAGCCCCAGTTCTTTGTGCCAGTGCACGGCGAGTACAGGATGCTGCATGCTCACAGGGAGCTGGCCGTGGACCACGGCGTCGCGGACGAAAATGCCTTCCTGTTGCTGGACGGTGACATGCTGGAACTGACTGAAACCGGTGGCGAGGTGGTGGATCGCCTGCCCGCAGGACACATGTTTGTGCATGGCCTGGGCCTTTGGGACGAGTCCGGCAACGTAGTGGTGGAGCGACGGGCGCTCGCTCGTGACGGAATAGTCACCGTGGCGCTGGCCGTCAGGTCTGACACAGGGCATGTCGTTGGCGCCCCAAAAATCATATCATCCGGGTTTGTTCACCTCCTGGAGGCCGAGAGACTGTTCAAAGACGCCATAAATGAGTTGGATGCTGTTCTTGACCGTGCTCGCCGCGAGCCACTAGAGTGGAGCGAACTTGAAAGCCTCGTGCGCACCACGCTCGGCAGGTTCCTTGGCCGCCGCACAAGGCGCCATCCTCTGATAATCCCGGTAGCGCTTGACGTCTAAGGCAAAACGGACACCCAACCCGGATACGAAGGCTGCCGCGCCCGCCAGGCCGGCCAGCCGCAGGACTGGGCTGTCTCCCGTGAAGCTGCTATTCGGCACTCACCATGGCCGGTTCCTGGTACTCGTGGCCATTGCTGCCGCCGTCCTGGGAACGGTGGCCCGCGCAGAGGTGCTCAGCCTGTTTGGCTGGGCAGCCATCCCACTGTTCCTGTGGGCGGCACTGGTCCTGTATCTCCTGCTGGGGCGAATTCCTGTCCTGCGTTCACGCTGGCGAGAGGTAATCGCACTCCTGGTGCTGGCCATTGCCATTACAGGCGCACTCGGCATATTGAATGGGCCGGACGACACTGCATTGGGAGGCCGTGCGGGAGAAATAGTTGCTGTTGAGCCCGCCAGTTGGGGAACTCGCGTAAACGTCAGTGGATTCCAATATGCACAGGCTTGGTCGAGGGTCGCAGCGATACTCGTCCTAGCCGCAGTGGTTATGGCTCCGTCTATCGCTATCGCTACAGTCCTAACCGCCGCGCGCGGCACGTGGCGCGGCACACGCAGGGGATACGCATGTGCGCAGTCAGCATGGATTCGCTTTGACGAATGGCAGGCTGAGCGCTCCGAGCGCAAACGCCTGGAGTCCGAAGCAAGGGCTGAGGCTCGCTCTTCCGCCGAAGAAGCTGAAGCAGCCGCGTCAGCAGAGACTGAAGCGAAGTTGATGGCCTCCCGGCAAAAGCAGGCAGCCCGTCCGGCTCCTCCCCTTGCTTCCTCCCCGCGGGAGCCATTCGTCAACACCGGCGTCGCAGGCGAGGACGAGACTGCCGGGCTGACAGATGACGAAATTCGGGCACAGGCTCTTGCAACGGAGATGACCTCCCGCGAGTCTGCCCAGTCTGCAATAGCCACTGGACAGGGCGAAACCGGCGAAGACAGCGCCCCCAGCGGCATCATGACCAGCGAAATTCTCCGGTTCAACTGGCAGCTCCCTCCGGTAGAGATGCTCGCCGCTGCGCCGGGGGGAGCAGTAGGCCAGGCTGAGATAGAAGCCACGAGCCAGTTGATAGTGGACAGCCTCGCTGAGTACGGCATTGACGTAACCGTGGACCAGGTCCGCAGTGGGCCAACGGTGACTATGTACGGCCTAAGGCCGGGCTGGACAGGCAGCGTGGATGACCCCGGCAAACGGGTCCGGGTGGACACGATACTGAACCGCGAGAAGGACCTGGCGCTGGCGCTGGCATCGCCCGCATTGCGGTTCGAGGCGCCGGTCCCTGGCGAGTCTGTCGTCGGCATCGAAGTGCCAAACGCGCATCCGGCACATGTGACGCTCCGGTCAGTTATGGAAACGGAAGAGTTCAAACGCTTCAATGCGGACGCCCAGCTTCCCGTGCCGCTTGGCCTTGGCACAGGTGGAGAGCCCATTTTCGCTGACCTGAGCCGCATGCCCCACACGCTGGTAGCCGGTGCCACCGGCTCAGGCAAGAGCGTATGCATGAACACGATCATCACCGGGTTGCTCATGGCACGGAACCCGTTTGAAGTCCGCATGGTGATGATCGACCCGAAACGGGTTGAGCTTACGCCGTACGCCGGTATCCCTCACCTTTACACCCCTCCCGTGGTGGAAGCAGACAGGGCGGTGGTTATCCTGAAGTCACTAGTCCAGGAGATGATGGACCGCTTCCGCACGCTGGAACAGGCGGGAGCAAAGAACATAATCAGCTACAACCAGAAGGCGTCCGCCAAGATGCCGTACCTGGTAATCCTGGTGGACGAGCTTGCAGACCTGATGCTCACCGGGGCACACGAGGTTGAGCGCCTCCTGGTCAGGCTGGCGCAATTGGGGCGCGCCACTGGAGTGCACCTTGTCGTGGCGACCCAGCGCCCTTCCGTAGACGTGGTGACCGGCCTCATCAAAGCAAACTTCCCCAGCCGTATCAGCTTCGCTGTAATGTCGCAGATCGACTCCCGCACCATCCTGGACAGCACCGGCGCAGAAAAACTATTGGGCAAGGGAGACATGCTGTTCCTGCCTGTTGATCGCCCCAAGCCCCAGCGCGTGCAGGGCGCATTCCTCAGCGACAATGAGGTGGAGTCAGTCGTTGACGCATGGCGCAACGCTGGCGGCCCCATCATGCCCCAGCTCGACGTCAAGTTTGATGACGAAGGCGGCGACAATTACACGGATGATCACGTGAGCGGCGGCGACTCATTGTTCGACAAGGCCGTTTCACTGGCGCACACGCAGCGGACACTGTCCACGTCCCTGCTCCAGCGCAGGCTGCGCATTGGCTACCCGCGTGCCGCACGCCTGATGGATGAGCTTGAAGACCAGGGGGTTGTTGGTCCTGGCGAGCCGGGAAAGCCACGACAGGTTATCTAGAACGGGCGGGGGCTATGAGCCGCTTGTTGCCATGTCCGGGTAAGCACGGGGATTTGTTGCCTTCCCCCATTGGCCCACTTCCCCTAAATGTTTACGCTGCTATGACACACTGCTTACAACGTAATCATTGTGCGTTCATAAGCCAATTACCGGACAGGTCTAGAATTAATATGCTGGGCGTTGAATCAGCGCCTGAACATCTTCACCGCCAAGACAGTGAGGCCGGGATTGACCAACGTCACCCCACTCTTCCCTGAAGAACACTCACATAAGAACATGGGCGACCTCCCGGCCCTTGACCTGGAAGGCCAGAGGGCCAACTGCCTCGCGTGCGGCGCAAGCCTGGCCGAGTCAACCGTGTACAGGCGGCTCCGTATATGCCCGCGCTGCCGGTTCCACTACAACATCTCGGCGAGAAGGCGCATTGCTGCGCTCATAGATGAGGGCACGTTCAAGGAGACCAGTCGCTGGATCGAGTCCCTGGACCCGCTGGAATTTTCGCCGCGGGTGTCCTACCGGGTGCGGCTGCTACAGGACCAGACACGGACCGGGCTGACAGAGGCAGTGGTCACTGGAACCGGAACTATTGGTGGCTCCCAGGCCGTGATCATTGTGCTGGACTTCGGTTTCCTTGGCGGCAGCATGGGACTCGTCGTCGGCGAAAAAGTAGCGCTGGCACTTGAGCTGGCGGCACGAAGGAAACTGCCGGCTGTGGCTGTCATAACAAGCGGCGGGGCGCGCATACAGGAAGGCGTGCTGTCCCTGACGCAGATGGCAAAGACCATCATCGCCCTCAAACGTCTGCACAACCGGGGCCTGCCCCTGATATCGGTCCTGGGCAACCCGGCAACGGGGCAGGTGCTGGCGAGCTTCGGCTCTATGGCGGACATCATCCTTGCCGAGCCGGGAGCGCACATTGGATTTGCTCCATTCCGCGCTCTGCAGGAAATGGAAGACCGGAAACTCGCCAACGAATACACGTCAGAGACCTACTTTGAGCACGGAATGATAGACCGTGTCGTGGACCGCGACCTGATGAAGCACGAGGTGGCCTCTGTGCTTGATCTGATATCGCCTGAATTCAAGTTGGCGGTGTCCCGCCGTCTAACTCCCGAACTGCCCAGCCTGACGCCACGGGAGCCATGGGAGATGGTTCAGCTCGCCCGTCGGCCAGAGCGGCCAAAGACCCGCGACTACATAGCCCGCCTGTTCTCCAACTTCGTCGAGCTTCATGGAGACCGGCTGTATGGAGATGATCCATCTGTGATTACCGGACTTGCCCGATTGGGTGGCGAGTCAGTGATGGTCATAGGTCAACAGAAATCCGATCCTGTACACGGAGACGACGCTGACTCGGGAGACGAGTCTCCAGAGAAGAGCGGAGAAATAACTCCGGAAGGCTTCCGCAAGGCCATGCGCGCCCTGAACCTCGCCCAACGGTTCAGCCTGCCTGTGATCACATTTGTAGACACGCGGGGGCCAAAGCTTGGCCTCGATATGGAGCACAGGGGGCTGGCGAATGCCATCGCCTCGATGATCGATGAAATGGCTGATGTTCAGACGCCTACCATCTCAGTGCTGATTGGAGAGGGCGGCAGCGAGGCAGCGCTGGCGTTCGGTGTGGCGGACAGGATTTTGATGCTCCAGAACGCCATTTACATGCCAGCCTCGCCCGAACACGGCGCAGCGTCCGAGCTACGGGACCCTGACCGCGCGAGTGACGTTGCGCGGTCGCTCCGGCTCACTTCCCTCGACTGCCTGGAGATGGGCATCGTGGATGCCATTGTGCCGGAGCCCCCGGAGGGCGCTCACGCGTCATTGGACGAGGCTGCTCGCATGTTGAAGCGAACCCTCATGCGGGAGATGATTGACTTGCGCGACACGCATCCCCGTACGCTGGTCAGAAGGCGCAAGAAGAAGTTCCGGAACATCGGAGAGTACAGCGGGCGGGTCCGGGTAGCTGTGCGCCGTGAGCTAAGGTCATGGCAGGCCGCCCTGTCAGCAGGCATGCGCGCCCTGCGCAAGAAGGGTGACGAACAGGCGGACGAACCCAGCACGCCGGAAACCAGGGAGCCGAAGCGAACATAAAGCCTTCATTCAAGGCTCGCTTCGTATTGGATTAAACCGGCATCCGCACTTCAACCCAGGACAAATCGCTCGATGGCTTCGGCAACGCCATCCTGATCTATGTTGCCCACTATGTGCATGGCCTCTGCCTTGACGTGATCTCTGGCATGCCCCATCGCAACCGGTGTTCCCACGACGGCGAACATCTCCAGGTCATTTATCCCGTCACCTATCGCCATCAATGTCGAGAGATCCACCCCTTCCAGTTGAGCGAACTGCCTTGCACCGGTCCCCTTGTCAGTCCCGGCCCGGGTGTAGTTGATGTACCAGACTCCGTCATTCCCAACCGATGGGATGGCAGAAACGCCGTCTGAAGAAGCACCACCCGCCATCTCGATCGCCGTTGCATCATCTTTCACATAAGCAGTGATAACGGTTATGCGCCAGTCCCGTATGCCCTGCCGATTACGAACCATGCGACCGCTGTCCACTGCGAAGAAACGCGCCCCCGCATCTTCCAGGTGACTGATGATGGCGCTGGCGTCGCTCCTGTACAGCGCACGTTCATACAGGGTGCGTCCGGTAATCGGGTCCAGCAGGCGCGCGCCGTTATCTGACACCTGTGGCCCCATGAGCCCCAGCAGACGCGCATAATGGCCTACGTCTTCGGCGACCCTGCCAGACGCCAGCGCAACAGGTATGATCCTGGACGCCATCCTGACCGCAGCCGCCACACGGGGCGAGATACGTTCCGACGGGTCCAGGAGCGTGCCATCAAGATCAATGAGCAACCCGGAAGGGCGTCTCATCGTCCAGTTGTCCTAACCATCAATCCAGGATTTGCACTGGCGATAAAGGTTTCTCGCCGGATAGCACCCGGCGTGCGTTGTCGTATGAGAATACCAGCGCCCTGTCCACCCGTTCCTGGCTGGACCCGGCCAGGTGAGGAGTGACAACCACGTTGTCCATTTTCAGGAGCGGGGAATCCAGCGGTGTTGGCTCCACCTCGGTCACATCCAGCCCGGCAGCGGCTATCTCTCCGGTCTGCAACGCCTCGATCAGCGCTGGCTCATCCTGGACCGGGCCGCGACAGGTGTTTATGAATATCGCATCGTTTCGCATGGCCTTGAACTCGTTGCGGCTGAACATCTTGGTGGTGGCCGAGTAAAGCGGCACATGCACTGTCACCACGTCCGACCGCTCCAGCAACTCATCGAATGATGTCCTGGTCACCTGGAGTTCCAGTTCTCTCTCACGGGGAAACTCCCGGGTATCGTGGTACAGAGTCGTGGTGTCAAAACCCCGGAGCCGACGGGCCACATTCGATCCAATATGCCCAAGGCCGACTATGCCTACGGTGCGCCCGGTCAATTCGTAGAGCGTCCCGTAAGGACCGGACTTGGCGGGCCCCTGCCAGGCGCCGTTCTTGACACCGTCCACGCCCTGCACCAGCCTCTTGTAGACCATCAGCATGAGGGTAACGGCGTGTTCCGCCACAGAGTTCGCAATGGCCGGAGAGTTGTTGCATACCTCTATGCCATGCTCGCGCACTGCCGGCACATCAAGCCTGTCGAACCCTGCGCTCATGAGCTGGAGCAGTTTCAGCCTGGGCATGCGTTTCAGAAAGTCGGTGGTGAGGTCCAGGCCATTCGTGATGAGCGCCTCGCACTCCGCCAGTTGCCGTACCCGGTCATCTTCATTCAGCGCTGGATCAACTGTCCCGCAGTCTAGGTCCCCGGGGGCAAGATCAATGGCGCGCCGGGTACGGGCGCCTCCAGGCTCACCGTAGTAAATGACTTTGTGCCCCAATGTCCTGCTCCTTAATTCAAAAGCCAGCGATGTCTGGTCATCACCTCTCACACACGGACGGCGGGTAATATAGCACCGGCATTCGCAGCAGGACGGCTGCGGCCGATCAAATTGACTGCATGGCGAGCGGAGTTAAAATTAGTGGACTACCGGGGGAGCTCGGGCAAACCGGGCTGAGAGGGCGGACTAATGCGCCGCCGACCCCATCACCTGATCTGGGTAATGCCAGCGGAGGGAGCATACGCATTCGCAACTCCCGCAGCATCGCTCATATTTCAGCGGTGCTGTTTTCATTAGTGGCCCGCACGGCGAACGATGGGGCTGACGGGAGTTTCCGCCCGGCTGCCCAGTCTGATAAAGGAGCCAGGCATGGCGGATGAACTGGTAATCGCAGGAAAGACGTTCAAGTCGCGGTTGATGACCGGCACAGGCAAGCACCGGTCTGTTGAAGACCTGTTTGCAGCGGTCGAGGCATCCGGAACAGAAATCATAACGGTGGCCATCCGGCGCCTGAATCTTGATGATCCCAACGAAAAGACGGTGCTGGACCACCTGGACTGGGACCGCTACCAGATCCTGCCCAACACTGCCGGGTGTCGAACACCCGAAGAGGCGTTGTTCACCGCCCGGCTTGCCCGTGAGGTCACCGGCTCCAACTGGGTCAAGGTCGAGGTTATCCCAGACCCGCAGTACCTGCTCCCGGACCCCATCGGGACGCTTGATGCATGCAGGCAACTGATCGACGATGGATTCATTGTGCTGCCGTACATCCACGCCGACCCGGTGTTGGCGAAGCGCCTGGAGGACATAGGCTGCGCCACGGTGATGCCGTTGGGTTCACCGATAGGTTCGGGCCAGGGCGTACAGACTGCTGAAGAAATCCAGATCATCATCGAGCAGGTCTCTGTGCCAGTCATCGTGGACGCCGGGCTCGGCGTGCCGTCAGATGCCTCCCTGGTGATGGAAATGGGTGCTGACGCGGTGCTGGTCAACTCTGCTATCGCACTGTCCAACAACCCTGGGCTCATGGGCGAAGCGTTCAAGCTTGGTGTTGAGGCTGGACGAAAGTCCCATCTTGCAGGCCGAATCCCAAGGAAGCTCGCAGCAGCGGCCAGCAGCCCAACCGATGGCGTGCCCGTAGCCGGTTCTCGCTCCTGAGCAACCGGTCAGGCACGGTATAAGCCAGAAAGGCAGTTCGAGTAGCGATGCCTCCAAGGGAGCCTTCACCGGGAGGCATTTGCCCACCCCTGCCAGGCAGGGTGTTGTGCCTCGTTACGGACCGTACGCTGACCAAGGGGGCGGATGATCTCGTGCGTGCGGTGGAAGCAGCGCTGGTTGGCGGCGTGAATATGGTCCAGCTTAGAGAGCCTGACCAACCTCCCGATGAACTCCGAGAACTGGCATGCCGGTTGCGTCACGTCACAAGGGATCGAGCCCTGCTGATAGTGAACGGCGACCCATCGCTGGCAATCGACGTTGGTGCGGACGGCATACAGGTGCCAGAGCGAGGGATGAGTATGCGTGAGGCCAGGAAACTGTTGGAGCCAGACATGCTCATTGGGAGGTCGGTTCATGGTGTCACTGCCGCCATGGCTGCCGAACGCGAAGGCGCCGATTTCCTTATCGCGGGCACAGTGTTTCCGTCGCGTTCGCACCCCGCAGGGCCTACAGGAGGTGCGGACATGATCCGGGACGTGGCATCAACGGTGAACATCCCGGTGATCGGCATTGGGGGCATCACGAAAAATAACGCAGCTGCGGTGGTCGAGGCAGGAGCGGCCGGGGTGGCCGTCATAAGCGCGATACTGGGCGCTGCCGACCCGGAATCTGCGTCCAGGCAACTGGCCGGGGCGATCGACCTCACGGCCACCATCACGGGTGAAGCAACATGATCCGCGTCACTATCAACGGCAAAGAATACGAGTTCGAGAGCGCGTCCACCGTGGAAGATTACCTTGAGATGAAGGACCTCCTGAACCGTTCCATCGCAGTCGCTCTCAATGGCACAGTACTGCGCAGGGAAGAGTTCGCCTCAGCCACTCTGAACGACGGCGACCACATGGAGATAGTGCGCCCGGTTGGCGGCGGATAGAGCGCAAGCTTGTGTACTGCGTTAAGGCCCATACTGCGGCATCCGGAGCAGTGGCGATATGACGGAATGCACGTCACGCACCTGTCAGCGCAGCTGTTTGCCAACCGATCATGGCGGTCACCGGGCCAAGGGCGAGCGCTCCACGTGAGGCGCACCTTGCGCATCGCCACAGGAAAGCAGGCGAAGGGCGGTTACAGGGCGCTGCCTACACGATGACAACCTCGCAGCCCATCGCGGTCAGCAACCGGCGTGCAGGCGTGCTCGCCGTGCTTGTGGGCGGCGCCTGCCTCTTCCTGGCAGCGCTGGACTTCTCCATCAACGTATCGCTGCCCACGTTTCGCGAGTCCCTCTCTGAAACGCTGGTCAGCGTCCAGTGGATCATCATCCTCTACCACGGCGCACGCAGCGGTATGGGGTTCGTGGCAGGCGGCATCGCTGACCGCTTTGGGCTCAAGCGCCTGCTGCTGTTCGGCATCCTCGCTTACACGCTGTCTGTGGCCGCCATCTCACTGCAATCGTCACTACTGCCAATCGCAGCGCTGCGCATCCCGCAGGGAATCGGTGTTGCGATTCTGTTCACGCTCGGCCCTGCGCTTGTGGCCCGCGCCTTCGGGCCATCGCGGCGCGGCGCCGCTCTTGGTGTAACCATTGGGGCAATGGGAGCGGGCCAGCTAACCGGCACCCTGGGTGGCGGGCTGCTCACGCAGAACATAGGGTGGGAGGCCATATTCTGGGCGCGCGTTCCCATTGGATTGGCCATACTGCTGCTCGGGGCGCTGGTGCTGCGTGGCACACACGTGGAACCTTCGGCAGACGCCGCCAAAACCCGGTTTGACTGGCCGGGCGGCGGCGTACTGTTCGTCCTTCTGTTTACCATGGTGCTTGCCCTGTCATTTGCGCGGCTTGATGGCTGGCTGGCAACACGCCCGGCGCTGCTTTATATCGCTACCGCTGCCCTGCTCCTTGCTTTCCTATGGCGGGAGAAACGAACGATAGCCCCGGTATTCCCGGTGGCTCTGCTCAAGGTACGGGAGTTCAGGGCCGGGGCGGCGTCCAACATCCTGAACACTGGAGCCACGTTCGTCATATGGTTCCTTTTCCCCTTTTACGTATCAGACGTTATGGGACGTGGGCCGGTTGCACTGGGAGCACTGCTGGCAACGATGGCTGCCGCCACCTTCGCGGGGTCATCAGCCTCCGGGTGGGTTGCCGATAAATTCGGGGACCGCCGCACAACATTCTCAGGAGCAATGCTGTCGGCTGCCGGCCTGGTGGTCGTGGGACAGCTTGGCGCCAGTCCGCCGGTAGTTGCGGTCGCAGGTTCTGTGGCCCTGGTGGGATTCGGGTTCGGCGTGCACCAGGCCGCGGTCTACGCTCTCACCATGCGCGGCACTCCGGCCAGGCACGCCGGCGCTGCGTCAGCCACACTTGCCGTCACCCAGACACTGGGCACAGTGTCCTCCATAGCTCTCATGACCTCCCTGCTGACCTGGCGGCAGGCCGTTGCAACTGATGGAGGGCGAAGCGATACATTCCTTGTCGCCTACGCTGAGGTATACATGGCTGCGGCGTGCCTCTCACTGCTTTCCGGATTCGCTGTTGTACTGATAAAGGCCGGTCGCAAAGACACTGTTCCGGGGTATCCAGCGCAGCCCGTGAAGCCGTCTATTAGAACGTGACGTAATCAAAACGTAAGAATGTTTCAGTCACGTGTTAGACTCTCGCAACCAAATTCAGACGCATGCGCAGGCGGCAGTGGAGTTTTGTGCCGCCTGTGTATCACGCAATGGGCCGCTGCACTCATGGTCGGGTGTAGTGTCCAAAGGGGGAGCAGGGATGCATCCGATGGCCAAGATAGCGCTGATCTTGTTGGGCGCCCTCTTGATAGCAGCGGCAGTCGCTGCATGTGGCGGTCCTTCTACAACGGAGATCGTCCAGACCCAGACCGCGCAGAACCGCCTCGATAACGCAACAGCCACCGCACAGGCCGAGGCTACGATGGCGGCCCAGACGCCCGATACCAACGGCGGTGGCGGGCCTTTGACTCCACTTGAACGCTCGCGTGCAACCGCCAGCGCCCGTGCTACCGAGCAGGCAGCGCAGACTCCGTCCTCAGGAAATGGCGGAGATGTCCCCGGCGGCAGTGACGTCGAGATTCCAGACGGCCCCGCCCAAAGCGGCGAGGTTGTCGTTCAAATCGGGAACCGCGGCGTGTTTGACCCACAGGTGATCAAGATTACGCCAGGCACCACGGTCATCTGGGAAAGCGATGAACGCACATCGCATAACACCAGTTCGGACCCTGACCAGGAGGAGTCTTGGGACTCCGGATCCATGAGCCGTGGAGCGATACAAACGGAGCCTGCGAGGTTCGAGCACACATTCACGACCCCCGGCTGTTACAGCTACCGGTCACGCGCCGGCGGTGACATTGGCACCGGACACGTATGTGTGGTGGAGGAGTAACGGCCGCCC
>JBBDMW010000053.1:0-43101 GCA_040878005.1 Dehalococcoidia bacterium | reverse complement strand
GCCGCCCCTGCCAGATGTTCGACAGGGGCGGCTCGCGTTTCGGATAGTGCGAAGAGGCTCCTGCGGCATCACCGGGAAATTCTGCGCCGTTGGCACACATGTCGTACCCTTGCCCAAACGTCGCCAATCACGGTGACTTCGTCCAATCACGATGATGATTACGTGGACTCTCCGCGTTTCACAAGAGCATAATCTGGAATTGCGAAACCTTGAGCCACTTTCCGCGGGGTTGTGTTGAATACTCTGTTCTTCGGCAACAACTTAGTCGGATTAGAAGTCATGAAATGGCTTGTAGCTAGAGGCACGCCTTTGGTATCCGCTGTAGTCCACCCGGACTCTACAGCCCGATATAAAGATGAAATTACCGAAGCATCTGGCCTTCCGCGCGACAGGGTGTTTCTTGCTAATGAATTGACCAATGCATCTGTGATTGAGCAACTACGTAAGCTAAGGCCTGAAGTAGGTATTTCAGCGTTCTTTGCATACATCCTTAAACCAGAGGTAATTGACCTGATGCCTATGGGGTGTATAAATGTTCATCCCGGGTATTTACCGTTCAACAAGGGCCGATATCCAAACGTTTGGGCCATAGTCGACCGAACTCCAGCAGGAGTAACTCTGCACTATATCGATAAAGGTGTAGATACTGGCGATATCGTGGCCCAACAACCAGTGCCCGTTTTCCCAACCGATACTGGTGAATTCTTATACAGGCGCCTTGAGACAGCCTCAATAGAACTGGTAAAGCGAACTTGGCCGTGTATAGAAGCTGGCACTGCACCCCGGCACCCTCAAGTACTAGGTGCTGGAACATTTCATCGCGCGGTAGATGTCACAGGCATCGACAGGATCGATCTAGATCGGAAATACGATGCTGGAAAACTGATTGATATACTGCGCGCGCGCAGTTTTCCACCATATCGAGGGGCGTATTTTGAAGTGGAGGGCCAACGAATATACCTGCGTTTAGAGCTATTTAAGGAAACGGATGCTGAAAGATGAGTACAGGCTCCTTGATTGGAAAAGAGTACATCGAGATCAATGGGCGTCGAGTTGGCAGAGGTTACCCTACCTATGTGATTGCTGAAATGTCAGGGAACCACAACCTAGATTTCGGCCGTGCCATCGAAATTATCCATATGGCAAAAGACAATGGTGCAGATGCTGTCAAACTACAAACCTACACTCCCGACACCATGACTATCGACTGTGATGAACCCCCGTTCATCCTGCCTGAGACTAACACTTGGGGCGGGACTTCTTTATACAAGCTTTATCAGACCGCCTACACTCCATGGGAATGGCAGGCTGATCTAATAAAGGCCGCGAGGGAAATCGGAATCGATTGCTTCTCAACCCCATTTGATTCGACAGCCGTCGATTTCTTGGAGGAGCTCGATGTTCCTGTCTATAAAGTGGCGAGCTTTGAGGTAATGGATATCCCCTTGTTGCGCCGCATCGCCCAGACAGGCAGACCCATGTTGATTTCAACGGGCATGGCAACGATTGGCCAAATAGACGAGGCAGTACAAACTGTGTTGAGTGAGGGTGCCAAAGATATTCTGCTGCTCCAATGCGCATCAGCTTATCCTGCGCCTCCAAGTTCATTGAATCTTCGAACCATCCCCAATATGGCGGAAACTTGGCACACACCGATCGGCTTTTCCGACCATTCGCTTGGGATTGCAGCGGCGCTAGCATCAGTTGCTCTCGGTGCCTGTTTGATCGAGAAACATGTCACTTTATCTCGTGCCGACGGGGGACCAGATGCAGAATTTTCGCTCGAACCGCACGAACTGAGAGAACTCACATCAGGAGTCAAGGTAGTCGAACAAGCGCTTGGTAGCGTCGCCTACGGTCCTTCCGACGCTGAAAGAGGCAACGTTGTGTTTCAACGTTCCATATTCGCAGTCGCAGACATCAAAGCTGGGGACAAGCTTACAGTTGACAACGTTCGCGTCATCAGGCCGGGGAATGGACTCGCTCCCAAGTTCTTGGACCAGATCCTTGGACTACGGACTGGCCGCGATATTAAACGGGGCGCTCCTATCAATTGGAATGTCCTATCAAGTTGAATTTAATTCGCCATCAGCCAACTACTGCAGCAGCGAATGATTCGGTGAACAGCAATCGCCCACAACGATTCATTGTTGCCGCAGTACACGATTGGAATCGGCAGATCTTCAATGAACGGCTCGCACATCTGCCCGGCAACTGGACGTTCATCGATTCAAAAGACCAACTCACCAGTGCATTTGTCCAGTCAGTCAATCCTGAGCGAATATTTTTCATCCACTGGTCATGGAAGGTGCCGAAGCAAATCTTCGAAAACTACGAGTGCGTGGCCTTCCATATGACCGATCTACCGTATGGCCGCGGAGGGAGCCCCCTTCAAAACCTGATCATGCGTGGTCACCGCGACACGAAGCTGACCGCCCTACTGATGACCGAAGAGTTTGACGCAGGGCCTGTCTACCTCAAGGAGCAACTCGCTCTGGACGGCACTGCCCAGGATATTTACGAGAGGGCGTCCAAACTATCCGCCGGCATGATCCAACGCATCATTGAAGAAGACATGACTCCGGTTCCACAGGAAGGCGAGCCGACATTTTTCAAACGGCGCCGTCCTGAGGAAAGCGAAGTGCCTACACTGCCGGACGTGGAAGCGCTGTACGACTTCATCAGGATGCTGGACGCGGATGGATATCCGCGCGCCTTCCTGGACCACCGCGGCTTCCGCTACGAGTTTTCCGCCCCGGCAATCAGCGGCGACGGCATCACGGCCAAGGTGAACATTTCTCCACAGCCAAGGGAAGCACCTTGACCATACTGACTGTTGCCGCACATCCCGATGATGAGGTGCTGGGCTGTGGTGGAACCATGGCGCGCCTCAGCGCAGAACACGAGGTTCACGTCGCGATCCTTGGTGAAGGCACAACTTCCCGTACAAAGGATCGGGCGGATGCAGACCCGGCAGAGGTGCAGCACCTCCAGTCGAATGCCAGGTCTGCGGCAAGGCTGATCGGCGTCGCATCAGTGACGTTCGAAGGACTGCCGGACAACCGGTTTGACCAGTTGGCGTTGCTGGATGTTGTGAAGCGTGTCGAGCGAATCATCGATGAACTCAAGCCAGAGGCCGTGTTCACCCACCACCCCGGCGACCTGAACATAGACCACCAGGTAACGGCAAGGGCGGTGCTCACTGCGACCCGCCCCATGGCTGGCTCACCGGTGCGGGATGTTTATTCGTTTGAAATTCCCTCTTCCAGTGAATGGTCTTTCGGGCAGACAGGCCGATCATTCCTGCCAAACGTGTTCTTCGATATCACCCAGACCATCGACACCAAGATAGCGGCAATGCAGTGCTACCTAACCGAGATGCGGCCCTACCCTCACCCGCGGTCCGCCGAAGCCCTTCGAGCCATCGCTGGCAAGTGGGGAAGCACTGCCGGTTTCCGGGCAGCCGAGGCGTTTGAACTGGTTCGGTCGGTGCGGCCATGAAGACGCGCATACTGGTGATCGGCTGCGGGTCCATTGGCATGCGGCACATCCGAAACCTGCGGCACATCGGGGACTTTGACCTGCTGGCGTTCGACCCCGCCCCACAGCGGCTGGCAAATGCGGTTCGCGAATACGAGGTGCAGCCCTTCGAGAGCATCGAATCTGGGCTGGGCCACTCACCCGATGCTGTGCTTGTCTGCACGCCGCCCAACCTGCACGTGGAGCAGGCCGCGATGTCCGTTGATGCAGGGGCCCACGTGTTTGTTGAAAAGCCACTCGCCAACTCGCTCCATGGCCTGGATGGGCTCACTCACGCCGCAGCAACGAATGACCTGGTACTGATGGTTGGCTACAACCTTCGGTTCAATGCCGGGCTAATGCGGGCAAAGCAGCTGATCGACGAAGGCCGGATCGGAAGAGTGCTCACCATGCGCTGCGAGTTTGGACAGTACCTCCCGGACTGGCGCCCAAGCATCGACTACCGGACCAGCTACACGGCGAACGCCTCCGCGGGCGGTGGGATCATCCTGGACTCCTCGCATGACATTGACTACATGCGGTGGTTCGGCGGCGAGGTCAGTGGCGTCTCCTGCATGGCTGGCAAGCTGAGTGACTTAGAAATGGACGCCGAGGACACTGCCGAGATCACTATGCGCATGTCGTCCGGCACCTTGGCGCATATTCACATGGACTGCACGCAGCGCGCGTTCTCACGGACCTGCAAGGTCGTGGGCACTGAGGGGACACTTCGCTGGGACATTCATAAGGGATTGGAACGATATGACATTGCCGGGCGCGAGTGGGTCCATGAAGCGCCCCCGGTGGATCCTGCTGAGGCGTATATCACGGAAATGCGCTGCTTCCTGTCCTGCCTTCAAGGTGACTCAGTTCCACCTGTTGACGGCCCAACAGGCAAACGTGTGCTTGAGTTGGCGCTGACAGCAATTGAAGCCAATCGGGAATGCCGGGAGATGCCAGTTTGATACCAACCTCGAATGTATTGCTTGCAATACCCGCGCGTGGCGGTTCGAAACGCCTGCCACGTAAAAACCTCGCCCTCATCAATGGCAAACCCATGATTGCGTACACCATTGAAGCCGCCCTTGAATCTGGCCTCAGCGACTCCGTTTATGTCTGCACAGAGGACGATGAAATAGCAAGAGTTTCCAGGGAATGGGGTGCGAAAGTCTTTCAAATTCCGCAGTCGATGACCGAAGATGATGTTTCGTCCACAGTGCCGTGCCTGGTGCTTTATGATTCCCTGACGGAGAAATCTAAACAAATCGACTACATATTCAACCTGCAGCCGACGTCGCCTTTACGGTCTTCACAGGACATAACAGAGTCCCTTGCCACGCTGAAGGCCGAAGACGCGCACTACCTGGTCAGCGTCACGCCAATTGACCCCCACTACTTCCACTGGGCGATGGTTGAGAAGAGTGATGGCTGGCAGATGTACTTCGGAACCGAATTCCTGAAGGAAAGGATTTACCTGCCCGACGCATTCCGGCCCAACGGTGCCATTAAACTGGCCGTAGCGGGCAGGTTAAAGAAAACAGGAAACTACTTTGGCGCTCCCCTGGCCGTCCATGAAATGCCTGAACACCGGAGCATTCATGTGGCTACAGAGTTCGACCTCATTTGCACCCAGGCCGTACTTACAGCCGGCAACCTCGGATGAGCGCCTAAGATATGCGCAGCGCATTCGTATCTGCATAAGGAAGTAATGTTCAAACTCGAAGGCAACCTGTCATACCTCGTTCCATTTGAAGCCGGTCACATGAACAGCGATGACTACATGGACTGGCTCAGAGACTACGAGGTTATGAAAACCATCAACCGGTTTGAATACCTGAGGCCGGTGTCTTCCGAAGAAGTACGCGGGTACTGTGAGGCGCTCATGAAGTCTCCCGATGACGTGTTCCTTGCGCTTCACTCCCATCGGGATGACCAGTTCGTAGGCACTGTCCGCCTTGCCAGGATAGACCACCGTTCAGGCACCGCCGACATAGGCATCATGATCGGCAACCGGGACTACTGGGGACAGGGGCTGGCCACCGACGCCATAAGGTCCCTTTGCCAGTTCGCCTTCAACAACCTGGGACTCCGGAAGTTGACGGCGGGACTCATAAGCGTCAATCCTGCAATGCTCCGTGTATTCGAAAAACTGGGATTTCAGCGTGAAGGCCTGTTCCGGCAGCAGGACAGGTACGAAGATGGATACGCCGACCACATATACCTCGGCTGCTTCCGGGATGAATTTGAGGCAGCGTCCCGCTAAATACAGGGCCGCAGGAGACACTTATGAACAACACGTGGCGGTTTGGCCAGGCAGAACTCACCTACGTTCGGGAGGTACTGGATTCAGGATTCGGGTCCAGCACCTCAGGCAGCATGAACAATAGGCTTGAGACCGCCTTCGCTGCGAAGGCAGGCGCCAAATTCGCCATCACGTTCAACTCAGGCACCGGCACATTGCAGGCAGCGCTGGACGCAGTTGGCGTTAGCGCCGGTGACGAGGTGATCACAACACCGCTGACCGTCATCAGCAATGCAGACGTCATACTGGCTCAGAACGCAATTCCGGTGTTTGCGGATGTGGACCCGGGCACTTTCAACATCGATCCGGCCGATGTCGAGCGGAAGATCACCGACCGCACCAGGGCCATAATGCCGGTGTCGCTCTACGGACTACCCTGTGACCTTGACGCGTATATGGAGCTGGGCCGAAGACACAACGTCGCAATCATCAATGATGCTGCACAGGCGCATATGGCCGAGTACAAGGGCCGGGCCATAGCGGGAATAGCAGACATCACCAGCTACAGCCTGGAGAACTCCAAGCACATCACCACCGGTGATGGCGGGATCGTCGTCACAGACGACGACGCCCTGGCCACGAAGATGCGCAAGTTCGGCAGCCTTGGATACGCCGCCATGAAGTCTGGCGACGGCCGAATCCGCATCAACAAGAAGATATTCCAGGACCCGAAATACAAGCGGCATGACGCCTTCGGCTACAACTTCCGCATGCCTGAGGTGGCCGCAGCCGTCGGCCTTGCCCAGGTTGAGCGCATGGACTTCTTCGTGGACATCCGCGTCACCATCGCCAACATGTACGCCGATGTTGTACGGGGCATCGACTACCTGGCGCCACAGGCAACGCCGGAGGGATACAAGAACACCTACTGGTGTTTCGCGCTGAAGTACCTGCGTGACGACGTGTCCTGGTACGAGTTCCGGGACAAGTACATGGACTTCGGTGGCGATGGTATTTATGCCTCATGGGCACTGCTCTATGAAGAAGAGCTTTTCGCATCCGGCGTATACAAGGACCATGCGCCCCACTACTACCAGGATGTTGAGTACGGTCCCGGCCTTTGCCCCGTGGCGGAGTCCATCCAGCCCCAGTTGATGCAGTTCGTGAACAACTACGGCAGCGTGGAAGAGGCTGAGCCGAAAGTTGAAGCTCTGCGCAAGACCATCGAGTACTTCAATTAACTGATGACACAAATGAACAACAAGAACATCGGGGTGCTCATCCCAATCCGCCTGACTTCGGAGCGCCTGCCGGGGAAGGCGCTCAGGGAGATTTGCGGCCGCCCGGTGGCGTGGCATTTGCTGGACAGGGCCTGCGCGTCCAGGTATGTAACCGACCCCAAACAGGTGGTTGTTTGCACCACCGAAGAGCCCGAGTCGGACCCGCTGGTTGAATCCGTAGAAATATACGGCTGCTCCGCATTCCGCGGCAGCACAGATGACATCATCGAGCGGTTCCACAGCGCCTTCGAGACGTACGGGTTTGATGCGGTCATCCAGGCTGACGGTGATGACCCACTGAGCGCCACGGAGTACATGGACCTGGAGATGGACATGCTCCTGGCTGACCCGTCCTTCGACATTGTGACCAGCAAGGGGCTGCCCCTCGGCGTGGCCACCAAGGCGTTTACGCGGCCAGCCATGGACAAGGTGTACAGGCAGTACCGGACTTCCCAAAACGACACCGGGTTCATTTACTTCTTCACCAAAACCGACCTTTGCAAACAGGGTCTTGTCTACCCACAGAATCCAGGCCACGTCCACGAGAAAGCGCGCCTGACACTGGACTACCAGGTTGACTTTGAGGTATTCACCTCCATCTTCGAAGCGCTCTACGAACCCGGCGAGGTATTTGGACTGAGCGAAGTGGTTGAGTACCTCAACGCCCACCCGAGTGTGGTGGAACACAACCTTGGTGTAGATGAAGAGTACTGGCAGCGTGACAGGGAAAAGGCGCAGCTCACGTACGTGGCTAACGATGGCTCACTGAGGAAAGTCTAGGAAGACCATGCGGGCGAGCAACAAGCCACGCTGTACTGAAAGAGGGTTTCATTGAACTACTGCACAAAGTGCGTCATGCCGGACACCCGGCCGGACCTCCGGTTCGATGACCAGGGTGTCTGCGACGCATGCCGCTCGGCGGAGAGAAAGCATGGCATCAATGAGGCCATCAACTGGGATGAGCGCAGGCATGAGTTCGAAGATCTGATCCAACGCCATCGTCCTAACGATCCATTGAAGTACGACTGCGTGATTCCGGTCAGCGGCGGCAAGGACAGCCACCTGACCCTGTACTACGCCAAGGTCGTACACGGGCTGAACCCGCTCTGCATCGTCTTTGAGCCGACTCTCCCCACGGACATCGGCCGGCAGAACCTTGAGAACATCCACAGGCTGGGCGTAGACCTGGTCCACTTCAAGCGCAACCCCATCGTGTACGAGAAGATGATTCTCGAGGGATTCAAGCGGGTGGGCGATATGGAGTGGGCAAACCATATGGGCATCTGGACAGTGCCCGTCCACTTTGCCATCAAGTTCGACATACCGCTCATTCTCTGGGGAGAGTCGCCACAGCAGGAATATGGCGGCGCAGAGACCGTTTCAGAAGTGAACAAGCGCATCTTCAATGAAGACTGGCTGAACGACTACGGATGCCTGAATGGCCTGAGGCCACAGGACCTGGTTGGCGATGACACTGGCCTGACGCTGTCTGACATGAAGATGTACGTCTACCCGTCCAAGGAAGAAGTCGCTAAATGGGGCGGCATGGGCGTCTTCATGGGCTACTACTTCAAGTGGAACGTCCCCGAGAACTTTGACCTGATAGAGAGCATCGGCTGGCGGCGGCGGCGGGGCCGCATAGAGATTTCCTACACCGACTACGAGAAGCTTGATTGCCTCTCCATG
Organism: Dehalococcoidia bacterium; assembly: GCA_040878005.1. Lineage (GTDB taxonomy): Bacteria > Chloroflexota > Dehalococcoidia > Lucifugimonadales > Lucifugimonadaceae > JBBDMW01. The sequence goes on along the minus strand of JBBDMW010000053.1, from coordinate 34,374 downwards.
AACCTTCACGATTATCTCAAGTACGTGAAGTACGGGTACGGCCGAGCCACGGACGCGGCCTGTATGGACATCCGCAACGGCGTTATCAGCCGCGAGGAAGGCGTCCGCCTCGTGGAAAAATACGATTCGATTTACCCGAAAGGCGCCGTGGAAGAGTTCTGCGAGCACTTCAGGATGGACCGTGCAGAGTTTGACGCCCTGAGTGACGGGTTCACGAACAAGGCCCTGTTTGAACGGGCGTCAGGCCGGTTCGTACGTGACGTAGACGGCAGCCTTGTCATGAAGCAAAAGTACATTGACATGCGCCGGAACCCGCGGCCTGCGACCGGCGCATCTGGAGAATGGCAGTACAGCGGCGCATCAGTCCGCGCAGACGGCTGATGGATCAAAGCCAACTCTCCTTAACCATCGTCAACTACGACGCAGGCAATCTTCGCAACGTGCAAAAGGCCGTTGAGGCCCTGGGCCACGCGGCAACCCCGTCCAGCCTGGCCGGAGACATCGAATCGGCTGATGCGTTGATCCTGCCCGGCGTCGGCTCATTCCATGACGGCATGGCCAACCTGGAGCGGCTGGGGCTGGCTGACGGCCTCCGGAAGGCGGTACTGGAACAGGGCAAGCCTATCCTGGGCATATGCCTGGGAATGCAGCTTTTCGCAGAAGAAGGCTCTGAAGGCGGCCACACACGGGGTTTGGGCTTGCTGCCAATGACGGTCGAGCCACTCAGTTCAAGTCAGCATGGCTTGCGAGTGCCGCACATTGGCTGGGATGACGTCTCCATACAAAACAACCCGTTGATGTTCCGCGGTCTGCCGGAAAACCCTGACTTCTACTTCGTTCACAGCTATCACGCCGTTTGCCAGGATAAGGCCATCGTGGCTGCAACATGCGATTACGGCCACACGTTTACCGCCGCAGCAGAGCATGAGCATATCTGGGCGACTCAGTTTCATCCAGAGAAGAGCCAGCGATACGGAATGCAGGTGCTCCGGAATTTCCTGGACTTTGTGGCTTGAAAGCCAGGTAAAGACGGTACTCGCCTAACCGCGTTGCGAGTGCCTGATTATTCGTCAGCGAGTTTTCCGTATGCTGATGTCTCGCAATTCAATTTTGGAGACGAATATGAGTGTGACTGGGCCGAAGTCGGATAAAACGTCAGAAGAACGTACTGTGGTCACGAAGTATGCCGAGCTATTCGCAAACTCTCCCGATCCGCTCACGAAAAAACTGGAAAGTTTTCCAAAGTACATTAGACGTCAGGATCTCAGCAGGTTGCTGGCAAGATACGAGTTATTCACCCGAATCCTGGAGGTGAAGGGCTCCATCATCGAATGCGGAGTGGAGTACGGTGCTGGCCTCATGACCTGGGCCAACCTCAGCGCAGCGCTTGAACCGGTGAATTTCAGCCGTCGCATATATGGCCTCGACACATTTGAAGGTTTTCCCAGCATCAGCCAGGAAGACGTTGGCGCCTCTGCGGACCCAAAGGTTGGGCAACTCAAGGCTGATTCTTACAACGAGTTGACCGCCTTAATAGAAACGTATGACGCGAATAGGTTCCTCGGTCATATGGGCAAGGTTGAACTGGTAAAGGGGGACGCAGTAGAGACCATTCCTGCTCTCATAGAAGCCAACCGGCAACTTGTGGTCAGTCTCCTGTACCTTGATTTTGACCTGTACGAACCTACGCGTGTGGCGTTGGAGCATTTCGTACCGAGAATGCCTAAAGGCGCTGTGCTGGCGTTTGATGAGCTCGATAGCAGCATGTATCCCGGTGAGACCCAGGCTGCCATGGAAACTGTCGGGCTGAATAATCTGCGCCTGCAGCGGTTCCAGTTCGAGCCTGAAATCTCATTTGCCGTTATGGAGTGACTTCCTCACTTTCCATGCTCAAAAACCGTGTAATCCCCATCCTGGTAATCCAAGATGGACTCTTGAAAAAGCCAGTCCAGTTCAAGAATCCGCGCACCGTAGCCAATCCAGTCTCGATAGCAAGGGTATTCGAGAACAGGCATGTCGATGAGTTGATTCTCCTTGACCGCGGTCTTACCGTCGACGAAGAAGACGTGGACCCTGGGCTTGTGAGAGACATCGCAGAAGAGTTGTATGTTCCGTTTGCGTTCGGTGGCGGCATAAGGTCAGTGGAAGCCGCGAGAGAGATCATCCAGGCTGGCGCTGAGAAAATCGTGGTCAACACTGCAGCCGTTGAAATGTCGGATTTGATTACCGAAATCTCTACCAAGTTTGGAAGCCAGTGCATCGTGGTTTCAATCGATGCGCTGCGTCAGGATGATGGCAGGTATGACGTCCATATTCGCAGCGGCTCCCAATCAACCGGCCTCGATCCAGTGGCATGGGCACGAGAGGTTGAGCAGTTGGGCGCAGGCGAAATACTAATCAACTCCATCAGCCACGAGGGAATGATGGAAGGCTACGACATCCATCTAATTCGTGAGGTGGCCGATGCCGTAAACATCCCGGTCATCGCCGCAGGGGGCTGCAGCAAGCCCCAGGACTGCGCTACGGCAATCATCGACGGACACGCCTCGGCCGCCGCCGCAGGCAGCATGTTCCACTACACAAAGTACACGCCAGACATGGTCAAGGGAGTGCTGATAAAGGCGGGGATTCCTGTGCGCACATATGGCCATGTTGACTACGAAATCACATGACATGAGTCAACAGTCCAACCAATCTAATGATTCCGATTCAGAACCGGTCGGGCTGGGAATGGACATGCTCGCGCTCGCCAAAAGGCTGTACACCGTTCCCAGGAGCCTCGCAGGCCCGGGCAACCGGAAAACGCTGGAAATACTGTCGGAGGTAATCCCGGACTTACGAGTGATCGAAATCCCTTCTGGAACGGCTGTTGGAGACTGGACCGTGCCGCCCGAGTGGATAGTCCATGAGGCATGGCTGAAAGATCCTTCAGGCACAAAAGTGGCCGATTACTCTGCACATAACCTTCAGCTCGTTGCATACTCGATTCCGGTTGATCTCCAATTGGACATAGAAGCACTGCAACCACACCTCCATTCACTTCCGGATCAACCTGACGCCATCCCATATGTCACCTCTTATTACAGTCGGACTTGGGGATTCTGTCTGAACCACTCACAACGCCAATCACTGCGGCAGGGGACATACACGGCGTACATCGACTCCGAGCTAATCGATGGGGCGATGAGCCTCGGTGAATTGGTCATCCGGGGCGATACCGATCAGGAAATTCTCATTTCCACGTACATATGTCATCCCCAGATGGCGAACAACGAACTGTCGGGGCCAGTAGTCGGCGCTCACATTGCACGGTGGGTATCACAAATGGAGCGGAGACGATTCACGTATCGGTTCGTGTTTGTGCCAGAGACCATCGGAGCCGTCGCCTACATCCAGAACAATCTCGAGGTTCTCAAACGCAACGTGGTAGGCGGCTATGTCCTGACCTGCATAGGCGACGACCGAGCATATTCACTACTAGAATCGCGTACGGGCGACACATTGGCGGATCACGTGGCCAAGTACGTATTAAAGGGACTGGACCCGAATTACCGGCATTTTGAATTTCTTTCCCGAGGCAGTGACGAGAGGCAATATTGTAGCCCGGCCGTAGACCTGCCAATCGCTTCGTTGATGCGGTCTAGTTATTGGGATTACCCCGAATACCACACATCCTTAGATGATTTCTCTGTCGTGACAAGCTCAGGCCTCTCAGGTGGATTTGAATTAGTTAAGAAGTGCATTGAAGCGATCGAGGTCAACCGAACATACCGAAGCACTACTATTGGTGAACCACAACTTGGCAAGTACGGTCTATACCCCTCGATCAGCAAGAAAGGCAGTGTCGATGGGACAGTTAGACTTTACCTCGATATAGCTGCCTACTGTGACGGACAGAGTTCTCTGCTTGATTTAGCAGAACTCCTTAGGTGTCCAATTCAGACAGTATTTGAAGCCGCTACTCAACTGACGCATGTCGGAGTACTCGAAGAGGTCGGCTGAACGTCCCTCACCTAAGACCCAGATTTCATTCGCGAATCACTCATGTAATCAGTCAATTGGCCTTCAGTTGCCTGGCGAATCCTGGCCAGACGGCTCATTTATAGTGTGAAGGTAAGAAGGATTCGCATTTAATCCTGCTTCAACAAAATTCCGGAATTCTCTGATGCTAACTAAGGTCATTGGTATGTTGGCCAATTCAACTTTAGACGCCAGTCGTTTCTCAATCATGGCAGGTTCCACATGTCCAACGTTGGTTACGACACCTTGAGATATTCGTCGAACATACATAAAATAGTCTCTCGTTTGGGATACACGCCGCCCAGCGTCAGTCCGTGCAATGTAATCGCCTGTAAATCGTTTGTAGAACCGATACGGAACTCGGTTGCATTCTTCTACCCAATGGAAGGCTGTCATTGCATGAGTCCAAGGCATATTGATAATCAAAACTTTTGCATCATGTTCCTCCAGAACAGTAAACGGACTTGAAGGCCCATACGCTGAAGCGTTGTCAATCGCGTACTCTTCTACATCGGCCCCCAAAGCACAAAACGAATATACGGGGTGGCCTGAGCGAACCGTGCTTAGTTTCCGAGCCACCTCAGTCACGACACCCATTTGTGATGGTGTACGCGCGTCATCAAAGCATTCGCCGTTCAGCCAACCCCAGTTAAACGTCGGGAATATAAGCGCACCACTCTGCCCAACTAGCGTCTGCAGCTCGGCGATCACGTCATCAGGAGTACACCCCAGGGCGCGCAATAGGTCTCCTGCCGCAGTGTGGACAAGAATATGATCGCCACGTTTTACTAACCCGTTCAAGATGTCCCCAAGTGGTCCCATAATTGCCTCCATAAACACAGTGCTCTGAGCACTCAAATCAATGCGTGGCAGGAATCGATTCAACTAACGCCGCGGTTCCTACTACCGTATTATCACATAGATTCAGGTGAACCTCCCAAGGCGCATTTTCAACAGATTACGCGGGAAAAGCCGTTGGCCATTCAGAGCCCATTGCCCTATAATCAACCAGGGGTAGACAAATTGAAATTGACTTTTCAATAACATGTTAAACATCGCCTGGTATAGCAGAGATGGGCATATCGACGTCTTTCCGGCCGTCAATAATGCACTTTGCGAACTTCGTGCGGACGTAAACTCTTACTTCATTTGTCACAATGATATTGAAGCGCGAAGGCTTCAGTCTGTACATAAAGTAAATAATATAACGGTACTTGGACGTTGGTTGGGGAGTGTGCAACGCATGTATGATGGTATAGCGCAGCGTATATCAGCACTAGAAGCAGCATATGGCGATTTTCCTCTCATTTCCGCTGCATGGTCTGATATACATGAAAATTCATTACAGGATTCAGAACTAACAGTTAATTTAGTTAAACATTTTGATTTTTGGGAGACTTTTCTAACAACCAACAAGATTCAATTGCTCGTGATTGACGTGCCTTCGATCACTTCTACGACCGTTGCTTGGATCGTGTGCCAGAAACTAGGAGTGCACTATACAAGTTTTGTGGATATTGCCCCACTTGGAACCCAGCTGGTGGTTACTAGTTCCTGGCAGGGCCACTACGATCAGCTGCCTAGTGCCCTTGAAAGGGCACAACGAACAGGCGTCGATAAAACGTCTGACTCGTATTCAAAAGCTGTTCAATACGCACATCGGATGAAAACTCATCCAACCAAGACGGCAGAATCTGTAAATAAATTGCAATCTGAACAGTTTTCCCACATTCCATTTCATTTAATAAAAAAGATCCCCGGATTTCTTACTCGTGAACGCATAAGACGCCAATATTACATGCGAAGTGGAGGTACAGGCTGGTTTCTGCAATGGTTAAAGGCATACAAGAATCATTGGTATCACAAATATATTAACGTTTTTGAAGATTATAAAGCTAACGAGCAATCTCGTTATTTTCTGTTTCCGCTTCATGAGCGTGGAGAGTGGTCAAATTACACCTGGATGGGTTTGAAATATGGAGATTTACTTGCTCAGATACGAGAGATATCAGCATGTCTGCCGCTTGGACGTGAGCTATTTGTAAAGGAACATCCATTAGGATTTAAAAAACGCCCAACATCATTTTATCGCACCCTCAAAAGCATGCGCGCAGTACGTTTGATTAACCCTCATGCTGATTCATTTAATTTGATCCGTGGTGCCGAAGGTGTTGTCACCTTGGGGAGCACTATGGGATGGGAGGCTTGGGTTATGGGCAGGCCAACGATCCTCCTCGGGGACCCTTGGTACAGCTACTGCCCGAACATCTACCGAGCACATAATTCAGAAGACCTGGCGAGGTTACTTCAAACAGCATCAAAACTTCCTGTAGCCACCGAAGAAGATGTTGTAATGTTAGTAACCATCCTATATGATATTAGCTTCAAAGCATACGAATTCCCTCATGTGAATACATTGCAGCCTGATAATATTTTAAAGTGGGCGCAGGCGTTGAATCAGAAAATTTCAACTCTGGAATCTTAGTCATAGTCTGAGTCATCATACGTGGAGCTTGTTGAGGTTAAATGGTTTTGTTGGAATCCGCAGCAGTAATCGGATACGGTTCTATTGGGCGCTACCATGCACGTTTGTTAAACCAGCGTTACAAACGTTTTGCAATTATCGAGTCCCAAGCATTAGCTTTAGCCAACGCCAAGGCAGATTTTCCTGACGCCCAGGTGGTTGATTCGCTGGCTGCCCTCCAATCCACAGGATGGAATTGGGCATCCTGCCTATCAGTAATCGCAACTTGGGGACCCAGCCACGCTCCGCTTTTCGCTGAGTTGATAGAATTGGGTGCCAAACACGTACTATGCGAAAAGCCATTGGCTAACTCGATTGCACTTGGCGACCGGATGGTGAAGCTGGCTAAAAGGCATGGCATCACACTAGGCAGTCATCAACATCCTCAATATTCCGGTTTCGTAGATGGCTTATCCAAGGTTGCTGAACAACTTCAAATAGGCCAGCCAGTGAGGATGGTGGTTAACGGCGGAGCCAATGGAATCGTCACTAATGGGTTATCGTACTTGGCCATCGCATGCGAACTCTTCGGCGAAGGACCGAATCAGGTAATCAGTACGGTGGTGCCCGTTGCTATGAACCCTAGGTCAACTACACTCATGTTTTATGGAGGCACCGCTATATGGTCGTTTCAGCAAGACAGGGAGCTAGTTGTCTCATTCAGCAACAGGGCCAGCATTTCAGCGACTACATACATTTTTTACCGCAACGCAGTAGTCCATATGTTCCCGTCATTGAATGTAGAAATTTATCGTCGCGATCCTAAGGAAGTTTCAGAATACCCCGCCGTCACTCGTACTGGTCCAGCGACTGAATTAGCCTTCGGAGGCAGCATTCCGGGCGTGCGCGCGATCGAGCAGTCTACTTCCATGATTTTTGACGAGATAGAATCTGGTGCCATCAAGGTGTTTCCTCCAGAACTCGCATTACGGGCGCTTGATGGATGCATAGGAGCAATTTATTCCGGAGAGTCAAAATCTGCTGTGACGCTGCCGATAGATCCATCAAGTGAGATTGGCCAACGTCAATGGCCAATCTCTTAGGAGCCACTAACGCATGAAAAATCTTCGCCTGGCCATGATCGGTTGCGGGCACAACGCGAACTCTCACGCCGTTGCGTTCCGAGCCGCCGGATATGACATCACAACTGTTTGTGCCAGACCAGAATCTCCCAGGATTCAGGCATTTGCCGATCAGCACAACATACCGTCTACCTATGATGCCGTTTCAGATCTGTTGGATGACAGGAGCAAATGGGACGGATTGTTGATTTGTGTACCTGTCAAAGACACGATCAATGTTCTTACCCAGGCACTGAGCATAGATGCCCCGATTCTCGTCGAGAAACCTGTAGGCTACCGGTCCGCTGACCTCCTACCGTTCACCAACAGGGAATTGCCTGTGATTGTGGGCTACAACAGGCGTTATTACCGCACCACGGAGGAAGCAAAAAACGAAGTCGAAAGAGCAGCACCATTCATAGGTCAGATGGTTTTCCCCCAGAGTATTCGTGTACCTGACCAACTTTCTGACGATCCAGGCTACCTTGAATGGTTTTACGCCTCGGTCACAGCGCATGGCCTAGACATGGCGAGGTATATATTTGGGGAACTCCAAATTGAGGCGACGAGTCGGTTGAGGAACGCTGCTGGAATTCTTCTAGGCATCGCATCAACGTTTAGCACTCCAAACGGCAGCCTCATCCAATTCACTGCAAATTTGGAAGCTTCCTCCAACTTCAGCATCACCCTCGACTGGCCGGGACGCCGTTTCGAACTGAAGCCGTTGGAATACGCAACGGTCTATGAAGGATTGGAAGTCCATGGACCCACTGCTGGCCGGTCAATCAGCGCCTATGCCCCCAAGGTATCAAGGACCATCAACCTGGACGATGTGGACCTGGAATACAACCCTGGATACGTTAGGCAGGCAGAAACATTCGCCGGGCTCATACGCGGTGAAGGCAGTGGCCGCGCTGCCCGTCTTGAAGATGCCTACGCAGCGTTGGTACTCGCAGAAAAATTGGCCGGAGAAACGTACCCGCCACAGCAGTAACCAACCTGAATCCACTTTGGCGAACCTGACGGGTGTTTGAGGACGATGGCGTACGCCCGGTACAGGCAAACAGAAAGCGCTTCGGGACCCATGAACCAGGCTCCGGGGAAACATCAGGCCAACGCAGCATTGGCCTGTACCTCCTTCTCATGGGCGTGTCCCTCGCCCTGGGCACCTTCCAGACTCTGCTGTTCGCGCGCGTCCTATCCCCTGAGGGCTTTGGTTACTACGGCATAGCGCTCACCATCGCCGGATACGGGGCGGTGTTCCAGTTCGGCATCCTCAGCGGGCTGACCCGGGAGTTGCCCGTTTCCATCGGAGCGAGGGACTTCGAGCGCGCCACCCGCCTGGCTGGCGAGACCGCAGTGGCGCTGGCGGTGGCATCTGCCACCATGCTGCCGCTGTTCCTGCTTGCGGTCTTCCTGCTGGCTGACTTCTCCAACCCAGGCCTGCAAACGGCGGCTGCCATGGCCGGCGTGCTGACCGCATCAAGGTCATTTGGCGGCTTCGTCCTGTTGCGCATGCGTTCTGAGCGGGACGTGGTTGGTTTCCCGGTCGCAATGATCGCCCAGAGGGTTGTTACCGCCGCAGCCGGCACCGTGGCCGCATACTACTTCGGCTTCGTCGCGCTCCTGTGGGTCTTCGTGGCAGTCGAACTGGCGACGTTCGCCGTGGGCACAGTCGTTCGCCTTCGCCCATTGAACTACAGTGACGTGCGATTGGCCGATATCCGTTACCTCGTTGGAATCGGCATGCCGGTCATGCTGGCCGGCGTTCTCCGCTCCGTCCAGTTGAGCGTAGAGAAGCTTTTCCTGCTGGCGGTGGCATCAGCGCAGGTCGTGGGCGTCTACCAGGTGGCATGGATTCCGGTGGCCCTCGGCATCGCGGCAAGCGGCATCGTCAGCCAGTACGCAGGCCCAAAGCTGCTGACTGAATACGGGGCTCATGGATCAGTTCGAAAGGTGTTTGGTCAATCGCTCAAAATCAGCGGAGCGATCATCGTAATTGGCCTTGCAGCTGCGCCCGTGGTCTACCTGGCGGGGGAAGCAGGCATACGAATGTGGCTGCCTCAATACATTGAAAGCCTTCCTGCATTCAGGATTCTATACATCGGGGCCGTTCTGGTGGCCGCGAGCACCTCGAACTTTGCCGTATCCGCCGCCAACAGGCAGCGCATAATGCTTTACGCCCAGGTAACCAGTACCGTGATAACCCTGTTGGCATATGCAGTACTGATCCAGTTCACCAACGACATTCTGTGGTTCGCTGTAGTGAACGTGGGAAGCATCACGACGGACTTTGTGATTAGACTGGGGTTCAACTACTACGTAATGCGGCGTTACAGCTAGGCTACAGCTCAACGACATGCATAACACTTTGACCAGCCGCATCAATTACCAGTCGGCAGTCCTATCCAAGACTGACGTTCCGTTTGCCCTGTTTATCGCGGGCTTCAACGGCAAGCTTATTTACGACATGCTGGCAGCCGTGGAAGTTGCGGTTATTCAGCCGCTGGAGTACCTGTCATTTCTGCTGCTGGGCATGTCACTCCTGCTGAGCCTGGTCTCCGGCCGGCTCCGCGAACTGCGGCCAGCCTACCAGGCATGGCTTATTTGGATAGGGTTCCTGGGGTTCATGCTGCTTGTGTCGGGCGTGATCCAACGACATGGCATGTACCCACTCTCACGTGACTTGTTTGCACTCACCTATCTCAGCGCGATTTTTATAGGAGTCCGCAGGAGTAACTGGCCCTTCCTTGACCGTATGTTCGTGGCCCACTTCGGACTGGTGACGCTCATAGCACTATTTGAGCTTTACGCCCATCGAGCAGCGCTGGATCGTGATTCGATAATTTGGACAAGCCTTTACCGAACGTGGAATGCCATGTATGCATGGCAGTATTTCTTGCTGACTGCTGCCTTAGGCATTTTGCCGAGACGACTGCTGGCCGCCAGCGGTGTGGGACTGTATCTGCTACTCGCTTTGCTGTTCACGAAGCGGATGCCGTTCGTCATCGTGGGCTTGCTAATTATTGGTGGACTCGTCACAGGACTATTCCTAAACACCGTCACCCGCAAGGGTGTACTGATGACCGGGGCCGCTGGGATCATCGTCGGAACAATCGTTATCGGTGGAGCGACGTTGATCAACCGCGACGCTTTGGGATCAATCACGTTCGCTGCAGCGCATCTCCAGAACCGCTTCACACATCAAGGCGGAGTCATCCAGGCTGTGGTTGGCAATCAGCGCTGGACTGATGAAGTCGATGTCGTCATGAAAGACACCTCTGTGGCAGCACTGGCCTTTGGTCGTGGCATTGGCGTTGACGTGCCGGTATCATTCGATGTCGCTTCAACAGGGCGAAGTGGGGTGTTACATAACGGGATAATGAATATTCTATTGAAAGGCGGCTTTTTATTACTCGTGTCGTTGATCGCAGGAGCCGTTTTAATAGCGCGGGACACACTCAAAACCAATGACCGCCGCGCCATTGTCTGCGGAATCATACTGCTCGTCGCTGCAGCCGCGTCGCCTTTCCAGACCTTCTTGAATACCGGCCCTGCCTGGGGCTTGATATTGGCATGCGCCGGTTACCTCATGGGCAGGGGTCTTACAGGTACGTCAACAACCGCAACACCACAGCACTAGCTGTCAAGTAAACAATCATCATCACTGCTCAACACCTTTGAACATGCTCACCAAAATAAGACAGAACTTCACCCGGTACGGGCCCTACGGCTTCGCCAATTGGTCGCTCCATCAATTGCAGTGGCGTATGCAACGCCGGGTGTTCGATGTGCGCTACCTTGAGCGGCAGGTCCGGGACTTTCGTCTGATCCTGGATCTGGACGATGCCGGTATAAGCAAAGAGCTGTTTCTCAGTGATTCCCGGGAGGAAGAGCACATCTACATGCTGGAACGCTACCTGCGCCCAGGAATGAGAGTGCTCGACTGCGGAGCGAACATCGGCTACTACTCCGTAATGATGGGCAGGCTCGTTGGTCCCTCTGGCATGGTTTACGCAGCGGAGCCTGTGCCCTCCAACTTTGACCTGCTGAAGGTCAACCTGCGCCTGAACGGCCTTGATGACCATGTAGAAACGTTCAACCTGGGCTTCTCAAACGTCACGGGCACTGAGCAGATGTACATGTCGGTAATGTCAAACCGGCACACCTTCCACCCAGTCGAGTACGTCGGGCCAAGCAGGCAGACCCTCCGCGATGGCAAGCCTGTGGACATTCCGGTGACGACCATTGGGGACTTCGCCCGCGAGGGGCGGCAGTTCGACCTCATCCGCATGGACATCGAAGGGTACGAGGTGGAGGTGTTCCAGGGGCTCATCCCCGCCCTCGCGGACCTGCCATTCAAGCCCGCCATACTGTTTGAGACACACCGCCCCCGGTACGACGCCGAGAAGCATGACATGCGGCGCCCCCTGGAAGGTCTGTTCGGCGCAGGCTACAGGGTGAAGTGGCTGGCCTCAGACGGCCATGACTCCCGCGGGGGAAGCCAGGCCTACGCAGAGCGTGGATACGGCCCGGCCAACATTGAGGCTGTATTCAAGAGCTCAGACCGGGCGCTGTACAACGGCATTTCAAATGAACATGCCATCGACCTCATTTGCAGTACAGACTGGGTCAGGGCAGCGTTCCTTGAAGGCCCGGCGCCAAATGGCATTGACGATCACAATGCTCACGAGCGGAACAACGCCTGAATGCTGGCCTCCATCATCACGCCCACGTTCAACACCGGTCACTACCTGGAGGGCACCATCAAGTGCCTGCTGGAGCAGACGCACCCCGCTGTAGAGCACATTGTTGTGGACGGGGAATCAACGGACAATACCGTTGACCTCCTCCGCCGCTATCCCAGCGTCCGCTGGATAAGCGAGCCGGACAACGGCATGTATGACGCGATCAACAAGGGCCTCCAGATGGCCAATGGCGAGATCGTCGCCTATCTCAATGCGGACGACCGGTACTACAGGAACACCCTTGAGGTCGTCTGCCGCGAGTTTGAGCAAGACCCCGAACTCGATTTCCTCTATGGCTACTGCACGTACACCACAGAGACTGAAGAGCCAATTTGCACTTTCCGCGCCCTGCCATTCATCTCACCGCTCACCCGCAATGGACGCATCACCTTCGCACAGCCTGCATGCTTCTGGAGGCGCAGAATTCATGACAGCGTGGGCTTCTTCGACAGTGAAATGAAAAACGTTGGCGACGCTGATTTCTTCAGGAGGCTCATAGCTCATAACCTGAACGGCAAGTTGATTCGCCAGCCACTCGCCACTTTCATGGTGCGGGGCGATGCCGTTTCTTACACCCTCGCTGACAACATGTCTCAAGAGAGAGAAGCAGTACATTCACGGTACGGAATCAGCCGGCGTGACTACCGCTATATGCTGAACAACGTCCTCTACTATGCCGTGAATCCTGACAATTACCTTCGCTACCTCCGCTACCGCCTGACACATTCCAGGCATGAAAGTTGAGCACATGCCGCCTGCAGGGCGTGACATGAAACTGACGATAGTTGTGCCTGTTTATAACGACCCCAGGGTCGCAAAGGCGCTGGATTCGATCCTCTCTCAAGAGCTTACCTGCGATCTGGAACTGATAGTTGTCGATGGATGCTCCACGGACCAAACTCACAGGATCATCGACGAGTACAAGAACTCCATCGCCACGTTCATCAGTGAACCGGATGACGGCGCGTACGATGCCATGAACAAGGGAATTGCGCTGGCATCCGGTGACATCGTCGGCATACTGAACTCTGATGACCGGTACGCCGGTCCCCACGTACTGCAGTCAGTGGTAACAGCATTCAAGGACCCGTCGATCGATGCCTGCTATGGCAACTTGCTTTATGTGAGCGCCGATGATGAAGTGGTGCGTTACTGGGACAGCGGGCACATGCGCAAAGCCAAGTTCTACATGGGGTGGATGCCGCCGCACCCCACGTTGTTCCTGCGAAGACACGTATACGAACGCTATGGAACGTTCGATACGCGGTATCCGCTGGCGGCCGACTATGAACTCATGCTCCGCCTGTTTTTCATAAACAAGATCCAGGCAAAATACTTGGCTATGGTCATGGTCCGAATGGCTACGGGCGGACAGAGCGACGCCTCCATCAAGAATCACTTGAGGAGCAACCTGGAAACCCTGCGGGCATGGAGAGCCAACGGCCTCAGGATGGGCTGTCTGCCCTCGATGCTAAGACAGGTACACAAGGTAGACCAGTGGATCCGTCGGCCACGCTCGAAAGACAACATGAATTGGGAAGCCTGAACCGAACCATGGCAAGCATCCTCGCCGTGCCCGGGAGTTTGAAACACAGGTGACCTATTCATCAAAAGCAACCGCCCCCCCTGTGCAATCAGCGGCCGGTGGACTACGGGTCATGTTTGTAATACCCGGAAGTGCCGATGGCGCATCGATGATCTTCGCCAGGAGAGAGGTGGAAGCGCTGCAGCGTATGGGGGTAAACAGCCGTACTTTTTATCTATCTTCCCGCACCGAGCCAAAGACCCTGGCGAGGGAATGGCGCAGACTGCGGCGGGAGATCAGCACATTCAACCCTCACCTGGTTCATGCCCAGTACGGAACCATGACAGCCCTTCTGACCGTCCTTGCCACCAACAGGCCGGTGGTGACCACCTATCGCGGCAGCGACCTCAACCCCGCTGCCAGCAGGTCCCGGCTGATCTCCGCCCTCGGCAAAGCACTCTCCCGCATGGCCGCACTGAAGACGACTCGGATAATTTGCGTGAGTCCACAGTTAAAGACGCGGCTATGGTGGGGAAAAGGGCGCGCATCCGTCATCCCATCAGGAGTCGACACGGCCATATTCAAGCCGCGGCCAAAAGATGCCGCACGCGCAGAGCTCGGCTGGTCGCCAGGCGAACGCATCGTGCTATTCAACGGCCGTAACCCTCGGGTCAAGCGCCTGGACCTGGCACGTTCAGCCGTTGAGCATGCATCAGCAATGTGCGGCAAAGTCCGGCTGGAGGTCCTGGACGGTACGGCAGACCCGGCTCTGGTGCCAACGTTCATGAACGCCGCTGACTGCCTGCTCCTGACCAGCGATTGGGAAGGCTCTCCGACTGTGGTGCAGGAAGCCATGGCCTGCAACCTTCCGGTTGTATCAGTTGACGTGGGAGATGTCAGGGAGCGACTGGACGGCGTACACCCATCCTACATAGTCACCAGGAACCCCCAGGACCTCGGCGAGGCACTCGCAGCGGTCATGGCTGAGAGGGTCGCTTCCAACGGAAGGGCTGCTGCCAAATCTGTCAGTACTGACCGGACGGCGGAACAAATTATGAGCGTGTATAAATTAGCTCTCAAAACTCGCCAGAATCATTGATTCAGGTTCGTATATCTGCATCAGTCTCCATCGCCCAATGGCTACAATGCATAACCAGGGATTTTGAATTCTCTGCCTCATTTTGACTCGGATTTTTGCCCATTCCGCCACGCCGGCTGGCTCCAAAACAATCAACGCAACCGGTTGCCACTGATTAACCCCTATATTGCCGCAACTGGTTTGGGAGATAACGTTTGATATCGCGAAAACTGCGGGTTGGCGTCGCTGGCCTCGGATTCATAGCCACGGGCCGCCACCTGCCCGTGTGGGCGAGGCTGAATGACGTTGAACTGGCCGGGGTGTGCGATGTCAGTGGGGACGCTGTAGACAAAGCTGTGCGCCAATTTAATGCTTCCGCCGGGTATTCGGATCTCGCAGAAATGATTGAGAAGGCGGATCTGGACATAATCGATCTCTGCACTCCGCCGAAAACCCATGCGTCCATGGCCACCATCGCCATGGAGCGAGGCTGCCATGTCCTGATGGAGAAGCCCATGGCGATCACCTCCGCCGAATGCAATCAACTTGTGGAGTGCGCCGCCAACAACAAGGTAAAACTCTCCGTAATTCACAACATGCTCCACTATCCGCCCGTCCTCCGGGCATTGGAGCTCGTCCGTAACGGGACCCTCGGCGAATTTCGCGGCATGCGCCTCCTCATTGCCAACCCCACAGATGAATACCTGGCGAAGGACACCTGGGTCCACCAGTTGCCCGGCGGGCTGATAGGAGAGACAGGCCCGCACATCGTGTATCTCTCACTGCCATTCATTGGAAAGGTGAAGCAGGTATTCGCCCACAGCCGCAAGATGTCCAATTTTGACTGGGCAAGCGCCGACGATTTCACCGTTGAGCTTGTGGGCGAGAAGGGGTCAAGTTCCATACGGGTCGTACACAACTCTGATCACTGGTCCGGAGACCTCGAGATCTGGGGAACGACTGGCAAGGTCAAGGTTGACCTGCAGGCAATGATCATGACCCGTTACTCACGCAGAAACCGGGGCCATGCCACCGTGGGGCTATCAGTCGTCAACGAGTCCTTTGGAAAGATCAGGCAACTCGCATCCAATACCCTCAATATCAAGGCCGGCAGGTTCAAAAGCGGCCACGAACGCATCATTGAAGAGTTCGCACGATCGGTGAAGGAAGACCTGCCCCCGCCAGTCTCCGCAGAATCAGCGGCCGAAACTGTCACAGTTCTTGAAGAGATCGTCCGCCAGCTAGATCGCAATGGCGCTTCATGACATCCACCGCCCATCATCACAAGAGGTGTAAGACTTGAAAATCCTGGTAACCGGCGCTGGCGGATTCATTGGCCATCACCTCGTGAAGCGCCTCAAGGCTGATGGACACTGGGTGCGCGGCGTGGACATCAAGTATCCGGAATACGAACCAAGCACCGCAGACGAGTTTGTGATCGCCGACCTGCGCTTCTTTGAAAGCTGCGCCACCGCAACAGCAGACATCGATGATGTCTACAACCTCGCTGCGGACATGGGTGGCATCGGCTACATCACAGCAAACCATGCCACCCTCACCCGCAACAACATCCTCATAAATGCCCACATGCTTGAAGGCGCCCGCCTGGCAGGCGTCGAACGATACCTGTACACAAGCTCAGCATGCGTGTACCCCAGCTTCCTGCAGCACGAAGAGGACGTGACGCCTCTAAAAGAGCAGGACGCCGTCCCGGCAGACCCGGAAAAGGGTTACGGATGGGAGAAGCTCTTTGCCGAGGAACTCTCCACCTACTACCACGAAGACCACGGCCTGGACGTCCGCATAGTACGTTTCCACAACATATACGGCCCCCTGGGCACATACGAAGGCGGCAAGGAGAAAGCCCCCGCCGCCATCATGCGCAAGGTGAGCGAGGCGGCCGATGAATCCACCATAGAAGTCTGGGGCGACGGCGAGCAGACCCGTAGCTTCTGTTACGTGGATGACTGCGTTGAAGGGCTGATAAAGATCATGGAATCGGGATTCACACGCCCCATCAACCTCGGCACCGATGAAATGGTCACGGTCAACCAGCTCGTGGACGCCGTGACAGACGTGGCTGACAAGCAGATATCGAAGCGGCACGATCTGTCAAAGCCGCAGGGGGTGCGCGGCCGCAACAGCGACAACTCGCTGCTGCGTGAGATCATCGGCTGGGAGCCGCAGATCAAGCTCCGGGAAGGCATACAGCGCACGTACCCGTGGATTTGGGAACAGCTCTCTCAACAGGGACGCGCCACTGAGCCCGTTCCGGGCGGCCTGGTCTCAAGCAAGCGTTAGAAAAGCCCAGTTACCGAAAGCCCGCTGTAACAGACGACAACCTGCCAACGGTGACAGCGGCGCGCTCGGCAGCCTTGCCTCTCAAATCACTCACGCACCTGGCCATCGCCCCGGACCACCCACTTGTAGCTGGTGATCTCCCTCAGGCCCATCGGGCCGCGGGCGTGCAGCTTATTGGTGCTGATCGCCACTTCTGCGCCAAGGCCAAACTCGCCACCGTCGTTGAAGCGCGTCGACGTGTTGTGGAACACCGCAGCGGCATCCACCTCTGCGAGGAACCGCTCGGCGGCAGCCTTGTCTTCCGTGACAATCGCCTCTGAGTGGCCGGAGCCATACTCGACAATGTGCTCCATGGCCTCGTCGAGCGAGTCGACAACCCGCACGGCAGCTACGAGCGAGAGAAACTCCTGCCCGAAGTCCTCAGGCGCAGCCGCAGTGATACGTGGAGCGGCAGACCCCTGGCCTTCGCCGATGGGTTGGCTGCCGGTTGGGCCGATCACGCTCAAAGCGCGCCTGTCGCACCGCATCTCCACACCAGCGTCTCGCATGGCCTTCGCCATACGAGGCAGAAAGTCAACGGCAATGCCTGCATGGACCAGCACCGTATCCAGCGCATTGCACACAGTGGGCCGCTGCGTCTTCGCGTTCAGCACAATATCCACGGCCTTGCCAACGTCCGCCGCCGAATCGACATAGGTGTGGCATACGCCCACGCCGCCGGTAATGGCTGGCATAGTGGCATCTTCCGCCACCATGTGAACCAGTTCGGCGCTGCCCCGGGGGATCATGAGGTCGATGTCGTCCTTCATCTGGAGCATCTCGCCCACCAGCGCACGGTCCGTGGAATTGACGAACTGTACAGCGCCGCCGGGCAGGCCCGCCTGCTCAATGCTCACTCGCACAATTTCCGCCAGTAGAGCATTGGTGCGGAACGCCTCCTTGCCGCCGCGCAGTATGACGGCGTTGCCTGATTTCAGACAGAGCGCCGCTATGTCTATGGTGACGTTCGGGCGGCTCTCGTATATGACGCCAATGACGCCCAGCGGAACCCTGATGCGCTCCACCTTCAGGCCGTTGGCCAGCGTCTTCTGCTCCAGGACCTCGCCAACAGGATCTGGCAGTGCCGCAATGACACGGGCGGCCTCCGCCATGCCAGCGACCCGCTCCGGGTTCAGGGTCATGCGCTCAGTGAGGTGCAGCCCCATTCCAGCCTCCTCAGCGGCGGCAAGGTCCTGCTGATTAACCTCGATGATCTCAGCCTGGCGTTCTTGAAGGGCATCGGCCAGTGCCAGCAACGCTGCATTACGGGAATCTGTAGTCGCAGCCGCCAGCCTGCGTGACGCGGCCCTGGCTGCCCGGGCCTGGTCCTTGAGTGTGGCCGATTCTGTCATGGTCATAATGATCTGCTCTGTAACCTGCTGATCCGCTGCATACGCCTAGGCAAGCGTCATGTTGTTCCGGTGAACCACTTCGTGGCCGTAGTCGTGGCCCAGCAATGCAGGCACTTCCCTGGAATTCCTGCCCTTGATTGTCTCGACATCCAGCGATGCATAGTTTGCGAGGCCCCATGCGACAACCTCTCCACGCGGGGACCTTATGGCAATGATATCGCCCCGGTTGAACACGCCATCCACAGCCACGATTCCCGCCGGCAGCAGGCTGTGGCCCTGTTCCTTCAGGGCGCGCACCGCACCGCTGTCCACGGACACCCCACCACGGTGCTCGCTAAGCCCGGTGAGCATCCATCGCTTGCGGCTCTCCACCCGCGAAACCCTTGTCTTGAAGCGCGTGCCCAGTTCCTGCCCTTCACACAGGAGCCGGATAACGTTCTTTGTGCGCCCTGACGCAATCACGACTTCCGTGCCTGACGAGGTCGCCAGCCTCGCCGCCGCCAGCTTGCTGGCCATCCCGCCGCGCCCCCTGCCATCGTGCGTTTCGCCTGCTATGGCCTCAATTTGGGGCGTAATCTCCTCCACCAATGGGATGACCAGCGCCTCGGGGTCTATGTGCGGATCGGCCGTGAACAGGCCCTCCATGTCGCCCAGCAGTATCAGCAGGTCGGCATCAACAGCGTTGGCAACCATGGCTGAGAGGCGGTCGTTATCGCCGTATACCTCCCCCTCCAGTTCCTCCACTGCCACTACATCATTCTCATTGATGACCGGCACAGCGCCGATCTCCAACAGGGTCTCGAGCGTGTTGCGGATGTTCAGGTAGCCCAGTCGGCTCTGCAGGTCATCGCGGGATATCAGGGCCTGCGCCACTTCTATGCCCTGTTCCCCAAACAACCGCTCATATGTCAGCATGAGCTGCGTCTGACCCAGCGCGGCCAACGCCTGCCGGTACGCCACTGTGCGCGGCTGTACCCGTTTCGCTGACTTGCTCCCGGCAAGTGCGTTTCTCCCCGCTGCCACCGCGCCTGAGGTAACCACCAGTACTTCCACGCCGCCCTTGCGGACCTCGGCCACCTGTGCCACCAGCTTCGCAACGGTGGATTCGTCCAGGGAATCACGGCCGCCCGTAAGCAGTTGCGTGCCCAGCTTGATCACGACGCGCTGCGGCCGCCGTGCCGTATGGCGCGCGTGGTTGTTCGTATGACTGTTTGTTGAGGCCAACTGGTCCTGGGTCCGGTATTTGATCCTGGCAAGCGCTGCCACCATGCCCTGACGACAGCGCTGACTGGCAGGCATTCGATTATAAGCGCCAGCAACGGGCGCATCGTGCTACGATTGAAGTCTGGCCAGGGAGCACTCTTCCTGGCCTTTCCACGTGCGATTTTGCCGGGGCGAGATTCCCCGGACCCATTAACGGATGTCCTTGAAAGGCTTGCTCCCGCTGCTCGCGAAAACCGAGCAGTTCGAGGAGTTGATAGGCGACCTTCGCGAGCCACGCGCAGAAGCCGCAGCTATCGTGCCAGATCCCGCCACCGCATACCTGGTGGCGACTGCCTGGCACGAGTTTGGCGCGCCCGTCTTCGTGCTGACGCCAAGCCCGGAATCGGCACGCCGGCTCACTGACCAGCTTGTGACCTGGCTGGGTGAAGATGCCCCGGTATTCCAGTTCGTGGAAACCGAGAACATCCCGTTCGAGCGGTACATCCCTGACCTCGGAAGCACTCACCAGCGGCTGCGAAGCATGGCGGCGCTCGTAGACAACGACTCGCCACGCCCAGCACTCGTCGTATCGTCCATACAGGCAGCGGCCCAGGCCACCATTGAGCGCCAGGCCTTCGACCGCTCACGGCACGTGGTGCGGGTTGGCGACAGGTTCAACCTCAATGAGCTAGTGCGGCGCTGGACCCGCATGGGGTACGAGGTTGAGGCAACGGTAGAAGTCCCCGGTTCTGCAAGCCGGCGCGGCGGGATACTCGATCTGTTTCCCGTATCGTCGGACCTCCCGGCGCGCATCGAGTTCTTCGATGACGAAGTTGAGAGCATCCGCCTGTTCGATCCCGGCACGCAGCGCTCGCTCGACAGGACCGACTCCGTCACCATCACCCCGGCGCTGGAGTCCCTGCCCGACCTGGCAGACATAGACCGGGCATCGGCTCTGGTCAGGGGCATGGATCTCACTGGCGCCTCAGAGGATGCGCAGACCCGCATCCCGTCTGAGTTGAACCGTGCGTTCAACGGCGAGTTGCCTGACGAAATATCCTTCTATGCCGGTTTCTTCAACTTCGGAACCATATTTGACTACCTCCCTCCCGAAAGCCTGACCATGCTCCTGCGCCCGAGCGCAGTTGAGGAGTCTTCCCGCAACGTGGACAAGCGCATGGCACAGTTGCGAAGGGCAAAGGAAAGCCGTGGTGACGTTCCGCCGCACTTCCCGCAGCCCCACATCGAGTGGGGGTTCATCGCAGACGCCATAAACAACCGCCAGCGGCGGCTCACCCTCTCGCCGTGGGGCGTGGACTCGGACCTCCCCGGCGGAGCGTTGCGGCTCCCGTTCGAGCCTGCGCCAATCACAGCCACAAGCGCCGAGCGCTCCATGGAGTTGATCGCCAAGCGCAGCCATGAGCGCAGCCGGATAGTGGTGATGTCCAACCACTCAAGGCGCCTGCACGAGATGTCGCAGGAAACGGGCCTCTCCGCCGTCCTTGCTGACGCAGTGACGGACACGCCGGAGCCAGGCGACGTGTTCCTGGCACAGGGTCACCTGCGTGACGGATTCGCCCTCGCCACGCGTGACTTCTATCCGCTTGTGCTGCTCACTGACAACGAAGTGTTCGGCATCCAGAAGGAGCGCCGACGCGTCCGCAGGCGGCCCGTACGGCACGGACCTGCGCTTGAGCAGCTCAAGCCCGGCACTTACGTCGTTCACGTGGAGCACGGCATCGGCCGGTTCGCAGGGACCACCGTGCTGGGCGATGACGGCCGCGAGTTCCTGGTGCTGGAGTATGCCGAAGATGACAAGCTGTACGTGCCGACTGAACACCTGGACCGTATCCAGTTCTACCACGGCTCAGGAGACACCCAGCCGAGGCTCACACGCCTTGGCACCCAGGAGTGGAGCCGGGCGAAGGCCCGGGCGAAGCGGGCAACTGAACAGCTTGCGGGCGAACTGATCGCCCTCTACGCGGCACGTGAGGTCGCAGAAGGTGCGTCCACCGGCCCGGACACCCCGTGGCAGGACTCGCTGGAAGCCAGCTTCCCTTACGAAGAGACAGATGACCAGCTCACCACGCTGGCAGCAGTCAAGTCGGACCTGGAGTCAACGCGCCCGATGGACCGGCTAGTGTGCGGCGACGTTGGCTATGGCAAGACGGAGATCGCCCTGCGCGCCGCCTTCAAGGTCGTCCAGTCTGGCAGGCAGGCGGCAATCCTTGTGCCAACCACTGTCCTGGCTCAGCAACACTTCACGACTTTCTCCGAGCGCCTCCAGCCATTTCCCGCCAAGGTTGAGATGCTCTCCAGGTTCCGCAGCGACGCCGAGCAGAAGTCGGTCATCAAGGGACTTGATTCGGGAGAGGTGGACATCCTCATCGGCACGCACCGAATGCTCCAGAAGGACGTCCGGTTCAAGAACCTCGGTCTCGTAATCATCGACGAGGAGCACAAGTTCGGCGTGACGCACAAGGAACGCCTCAAGCGCCTGCGCACACAGGTGGACGTGCTCACCCTCAGCGCCACGCCAATCCCGCGCACTCTGCACATGTCGCTTGCCGGTGTGCGGGACATGAGCACCATCGAGACGCCGCCCGAGGAGCGCCTGCCCATCAAGACCTACGTTTCTGAGGAGAGCGACGAACTGGTGCGTGAGGCCATCCTGCGCGAGTTGGACCGCGGCGGGCAGGTCTTCTTCTTGCACAACCGCGTGAAAAACATCGAGCACATAGCCTCAAAGCTTCAGGAACTGGTTCCAGAGGCCGAGATACGCATAGGCCACGGCCAGATGGCAGAAGACGAGCTTGAAGATGTCATGGCGGAATTCACCGCCCGCAGATTCGATGTCCTTGTATGCACCACCATCATCGAGTCCGGCATAGACCTGCCCAACGCAAACACCCTAATCGTCAACCGCGCTGACATGTTCGGGCTGTCCCAGCTCTACCAGCTCCGCGGCCGCATTGGCCGCGGCACCAACCGTGCGTATGCGTACATGATCGTGCCACGCGGCAAGCAGCTCACCGAAGCAGCCGAGCAGCGCCTAAACACCATCCTCGCCGCCACCGAGCTTGGCGCAGGCTTCCAGATCGCCATGCGCGACCTTGAAATACGAGGCATGGGCAACATCCTCGGCGCTGAGCAAAGCGGCCAGATCGCAGCCGTGGGCTTCGACCTGTACACAAAGATCCTGGCAGAAACCGTCGAGGCCCTTAAAAAGGGCGCTGACAAGAAAAACGGACGGCACGAAAGCACACCCGACTTCTCCACAGTCCGTGTTGACCTGGGGGTAGACGCCCGCATACCGGACAGCTACATAGAGGACCTGGCTCAGCGCCTCAGCATCTATCAGCGGCTGGCGTGGATTCACTCGCTGGAAGAGCTATCGGACCTGCGGGAAGAACTGTGGGACCGCTTCGGCCCCGTGCCAAAACACGTCGACCTGCTGATCCACACTGCTAAAGTCCGCATCCTGGCGGAGGAGACAAACGTGGACTCGGTGATGACCACTGAGAACCGCGCTACCCTGTCCCTCAGGGAGCCAACAGGCGGAGCACGCGGGCCGCTGCAAAAGATGTTGGGCCGCGGCGTCAGCGTCGGCCACATGCAGATCCGCGTGGACATCGACCGTGACGAAGACGACTGGCTGGAAGAGCTTGCGGCGGTTCTCGAACAGATCCAGACGTTCCGCGAGCGAATGCTGGCCATGATGCAATCAACAGAGGCCGCAGGCGACTAGCTGTACTTCCCACGCAGGCTGCTTCTTAACAACGGCCCGGGTAACTCCGTCGTCACAGTCACCCATTACAATCAACGTTTAGCCACGATCCAGGGGAGACCGGATGGCACAGCCCGCACGGAACGAGACAGCCAGGGAAAGGCCGCACAGGCACCACTACGACGCTGAGATGCTCAGTGTTGAAGAGGCGCGCGAGCGCATCCTGTCGTACTTCAGCACCCTGCCGCCAGCGGACACCCCGTTGCTGGACACCCTCGGCCAGGTCCTTGCAGAAGACCTCCACGCAACCTTTGACATCCCGCCGCTCGCCAACTCAGCCATGGACGGGTACGCCGTCAGGTCTGCTGACCTGCAGGAAGCCTCGGAGTCGGCTGCCGTCACGCTCCCCGTATCAGGCTCTGTGGCAGCCGGAGAGCTTCCGGCCAGCCCAATCGCACCCAACACTGCGGTCAGGATCATGACAGGTGCTCCCTTGCCAGAAGGCGCCGATTCCGTAGTTCCGTTTGAGGACACAGACGAGGCTCAACGAAGGTCGAGCGACGACATGGCAGACATGATCGGCCTGAAGCTGCGGGTTGAGCCGGGCGACAACGTCCGCCCCGCCGGCGAAGACGTCCACAGGGGCGAGCTGGTTCTCAAGAAGGGAACGGTCATGCGCCCCGGCGAAATAGGCGTCGCGGCATCGCTCGGCCTCCAATCCGTGCATGTCATCCGCCGGCCCACAGTGGCCATAATCTCCA
The DNA here is from genome assembly GCA_040878005.1 of Dehalococcoidia bacterium. Lineage (GTDB taxonomy): Bacteria > Chloroflexota > Dehalococcoidia > Lucifugimonadales > Lucifugimonadaceae > JBBDMW01. The sequence goes on along the minus strand of JBBDMW010000053.1, from coordinate 10,035 downwards.
CCGGCGACGAGTTGCTGGAGCCCGGAGAGCCACACCAGCCCGGCAAGATATACAACTCCAATGCCTACACCACCGCGGCGGAGGTCAAGAAGTACGGCGGCATTCCGAACATCATCGGCATCGCCCGTGACACCGTCGAATCGCTCACCTCCGCTCTGGAGAAAGCGCTCGACGCAGACATGGTCGTCACCTCCGCAGGCGTATCGAAGGGCGACTACGACGTGGTGAAGGACGTCTTGGCCCAGCGTGGGAAGATAGCCCTCTGGTCAGTGCGCATGCGCCCCGCCAAGCCGCTGGCATTTGGCACGCTGGACGCGCCGGGCGGGCGCAAGGTCCCACACCTCGGCCTGCCGGGCAACCCGGTCAGCGCCATGGTCGCATTCGAGCAATTCGGCCGTCCTGCCATCAACCTCATGATGGGCAGGAAGTTCCAGCCCAGGCCGTCTATCCAGGCTGTCCTGGACGATCCCATTTATAATCACGACGGCAGGCGGGTCTACGCCCGCGTAGTGGTGTACCTGGATGGTGAAGGCGTTTACCATGCCAGGACCACGGGAAACCAGAGTTCAGGCGTACTGACCTCAATGGCGGCGGCGAACGGGCTCGCCATTTGTCCCCACGACATCGCCAGCATGAAGCCCGGTGAGACCGCGACAGTCGAAATGCTCGACTGGCCGGATGACGTTTCGCTGCCCGGCGGCGGAAACTAAGCAATATCCATTCAGGACAATTTGGCAGCGCCCAGATCAGGAAACGGTGACGAGCTATGGCAAGAGAGTCCAGTAACTTCGCTCAGGACACTTCAACTGAAGAGCCCGAAGAGCAGCCCGTTTACGTCATTGACGTAAAGGCATTCGAGGCCTCCGGCAGGTCATTCCCATACGCGCTGTACTCGCGCCTGTGCTGGCGCGGCCACTGCCAGGTCTGCGAAGGACAGGACCGCAAGCCGCCCGTCAACCTCGGGTCCTCAACGGAATACCTGAAGGTCATCTCGACAGAGTGTTCCAGGGAGCCGGACTTCCTCCTGCCTGGCACGCCCATCACGGAAGCAGTATTCCGTCTACTGCTGGCCAACGGCAACAAGCCAATGACCCTCCAGGAGTTGCAGTCTGGCCTCACCGCGGCCTGGGCAAGTGTGATCTACCTGAAGAACCTGTCCGACGAAGTGCTGCGGCGGATGCTGGACCAGCAGAACGAGTACTTCATCGTGCGCGGAACCAGGAAGAAGTAGGCGGCTCAGAACCGCACTTCGAAGCCGTCCGCCTCGGCCACCGGGGCGTCCCAGTCCAGTTGAACGTCCTGCACCAGCGCGCCGGGCGGCCCCTTCCTCAGCGCAGCCGCCAGCCGCTCCAGTTCCTCACGCCGGCCGCGTGCGGCCACTTCAACACGGCCATCGGGCAGGTTCCGCACGTAGCCTGACAAACCCAGCGACTTCGCCGTCTCCGCCACGAAGTACCGGAACCCCACACCCTGCACTCGGCCGGACACCGAGCCGCTGAACCCTTCGTCGCCCGCCACGTCAGATCTTTCCAGCATCATCCCTTGGCGCAAGCCGGCGCGATGCCCTGCGCTGCTCCCGGGACTTCTTCTCTTCACTATCGAACCACTTGAAGAATATGACGGTCACAGCCGCCAGGAAAATAACGTTCCCGGGAATCCACATGATCATCCCCGCAATGCCCTGGTCTTCCGCCTTGCTGATGCCCCAGTGCTCCGGGGTCAGCAGGTACGGGTGGTATGAAACGTCGTGCGCCAGGGTCAGGAAGGCCGCCAGCACCGCCATGGGCGTCACCACCAGCATGACGTAGATCATCCGCTGCGGATAGCTGAGGCTGGACCGCACCGGCGACGGGCCAATGATGGGCCACCAGAACAGCACACCCACGCCAAACATGGAGGCGTGCTCCAGGAAGTGCACGTAGTCATTCTCCAACGCCAGGCTGTATGCGGCCGGCATGTGCCACAACCAGAGCGTCAGCACATACAGCGGCAAAGTGAACATCGGGCGGGTCACCAGCGCAATCAACCGCCGCACCAGCCCCCTGCCGGACAGCGTCGAGCCAACACCCATCCTCACCGTCTCCGGAAGCGACCACATGTACGCCGGCATAGGAGATGACGCCAGCAGCAGGGGCGCCGCCGCCATCGTCAGCAGCATGTGCTGGATCATGTGGACGAAGAACAAATCGCCCGAGTACACGTCGAACGGCCCCACCAGTGCCAGGAAGAGCATCGTGAACCCCGCCGACGCAAAGAAGATCCTGCTGCGGGAAATCGCCTCCCCGCCTGACCTGCGCTGCAGGCGCACCAGGCCGGTGAAGTACGCGCCAACCGCCAGCGCCAGCAGCACCAGCAGCGGATTGAAGAAGTTCCACGCGCCCACGAAATCGCCAAGGGTGCTTGCGGCGGCGGAATCAGCGCCCGTCAACTCGAGAAGTCCATGGCGGTTTGGCCTCCGGGCGGATGTGCCCAGGCACTAGGTCAGACAGTACAGGCGCTGCGCCGCCGTGCCGGCCACGCCTGGAATCAGGTTGAGACTTCCTGGATTATCAGAACCGTCGTAAAGACGCTCACGCCAAGAGCGAAGCAGCTCGCAAATATCCACGTGAACAGCTTGTGATCAAACCGCAGGTGCATGTAAAAGCCCATCACCATCACGAACTTCGCCAATGACAGGATGATCAGCAGGGGTATGACAAGGTCGCCCAGGGCCTCAATGTCAAATATCCAGAACTCTATCAGCGTGATTATTGACAGGATAATGCCGTTGATGACGTAAAACGCCGGAGTCCCGTGGCGGCCGCCATAGGTGATCCGGTTCAGCCAGTTCACCGTCTTCGGGCCAACCTCGCCGAACGGTCCTTCGTTCCGCGGGCTGGGCTGGGCATACTGGCTCTTTGGCAGGTTGAACCAGTTGTTCGCCCGGAAGTAGAAGAGTGAGTTCCAGATTCGCTTAAGCACGTTCATCTCGCTCTAATCTGCATAGCGTCCCCGACAAACCATACACTGACTCTGTCGGCGGACCACTGGCAAGCCGGATGGACACACATGTCATCGCCACAAATACCTTGATTCCTTGATTGCCTCGATAACCACGGCCCTGTGAACATCGTCCCTAAGGTCCTATGGGAGGTACCGTTGGCAATCCAACAGGCGGCCCATCGTTCGCCGAAATCAGGTAAACCACCGTGAATATCACAATCCAGACAATATCAACGAAGTGCCAGTAAAGGCCGGCAATCTCCAGGTTGAGCGCGTTTTTGCTCGTCAAAGCGCCCTTTGAGCTGGCCCACGCCATCCCCAGCAGCCACAGGATTCCCAGCGTCACGTGAGCGCCGTGGAAGCCCGTAAGTACAAAGAACGTGGTGCCGAACAAATTCGTGCGCGGCGTTAATCCAAGGTGTACGAAATGGTTGAACTCGTACACTTGGAAGCCAATGAATATCGTTCCCAGGCCTGCTGTGACCAGGATCCACAGTCGTCCCAGCCCCGGCCGGTCGTGCTGCACATAGTAGAGCGCCAGCACCATCGCAAGGCTGCTCATTAGCAACACGAACGTGCTGAGCGTCGTCAGCGGAATGTCCAGGATCGTGTTCGGATACGGCCCAACCAGGCTCCGGTCTCGGTAGACAAGATACGTGGCGATGAATGCCCCGAAGAACATTACATCGGAGCCCAGGAATACCCACATCAACATCTTGCGGTTGTCCAACCCGGTGGTGGTCGAGTGTTCTTCCGCTTCCTGGTGTCCTACTGTGACCGCATGCGCCAACGTTTGAATTCCTCTGATTGATTACCGGATTTAGTGGTCCGGCTCCGACGCCGGCTCAAGTGACCAGCCTAGAAGGCCCCACACGATCAGCACCGCGCCAAGCACGCTTACGATGTAGCTGAACATCAGCCCGCCCATCGCAATTGCGATGCCCGCCGCCAGGATGATCGGGTAGTAGGACATGTCCGGGAGATGAATGCCGTGGCTACCTCCGCCGTGCAGAGGCGCATCCTCCTTGCTCACAGTGGCCTCGTGACGCTCGGGATCGTACTCCCGGCCCTCCGTGATGTTGCTCTCATGGTCCAGCGCCTCAAGGTGCTCTTCATGAAGGTGCGGGTACTTTTTGTACCAGAAGTCGTCCCTGTGCTCCACGACCGGGATCTCAGCGAAGTTATACGGAGGAGGCGGCGACGGTATCGTCCACTCGATCGTCCGGGCATCCCACGGGTCGTTGCCGGCCACCGCCTTGTTCCGGCGGCTGACAACCACGTTGATCATGAACACCAGCACGCCCAGAGCAAGGATAAATGAGCCGATGGTTATCGCCATATTGGACGTTTCCCAGCCCATCTCCGCTGCAAAGGTGTAGATGCGCCGCGGCATCCCGTCCAACCCAACCCAGTGCATCGGGAAGAACGTCAGGTTGAACCCGATCATCATCAGGATGAAGTTCGTGATGCCAAGCTTCTCGTTCAGGAGCCACCCGGTCATCTTCGGCCACCAGTAGTAAATGCCGGAGAAGATGGCCATCACAGCGCCGCCGAACAGCACGTAGTGGAAGTGGGCCACCACGAAGTAGGTGTCCTGCTGCTGCGCGTTGTGCGGAACCACGGCGTGCATGACGCCGCTGAACCCGCCAATGGTGAACATGGCAATGAACCCAATGGAGAACAGCATCGCCGTGTTAAGCCGCAGCGAGCCGCCCCACATGGTGCCCAGCCAGTTGAATATCTTGACACCCGTAGGCACTGCGATGGCCATGGTGGATATCCCAAAGAAGGAGTTGACCACCGGTCCAAGGCCCACCGTGAACATATGGTGGCTCCACACGAACCAACCTTGGAACGCAATCGCTATCGTGGCGAAGATGACGAACGGATAGCCGAACAGCGGCTTGCGGGAGAAGGTCGGCAGCACCTCGGAAACGATGCCGAACGCCGGGACGATCAGGATGTACACCTCCGGGTGCCCGAACAGCCAGAACATGTGCTGCCACAGCACAGGGTCGCCACCGGCGGCCGGCACATAGAAGTTCGTGCCGAACAGCCTGTCAAACATCACCTGCGTCAGCGCCACCGCTATGACCGGCATGGCCACCAGGATCAGCACGGACGTGATCAGCGTGTTCCAGGTGAACACCGGCAGCTTGAACATGGTCAGGCCGGGGGCACGCATGTTGAGGATGGTCACGACAAAGTTCAATGCAGCGGCGATTGACGCTATACCCAGCACGTTCAGTCCAACGGACCAGAACGTCATACCAGCGCTGAACTCAGCCTGCGACAGCGGAGCGTAGCCAAACCAGCCGCCGTCCGGCGCAAGGCCAAAGAGCCAGCTGGTATTGATCAGGATGCCGCCGAACAGGAACACCCAGTAGCTGAAAGCATTCAGCCGCGGGAACGCAACATCACGAGCGCCAATCTGCAACGGGACCAGCCAGTTGAAGAACGCGGACGCCATCGGCATGACCACCAGGAAGATCATGGTGGTGCCGTGCATGGTGAAGAGCTGGTTGAACAGCTCCGGCGACACCAGGTCGCTTTCCGCCCTGGAAAGCTGCGTCCGGATAAGCAGGGCCTCCAGGCCGCCCACGATGAACCAGAAGAACGCGGTGATCCCGTACATCGTGCCGATGCGCTTGTGATCAACCGTGCCTATCCAGCTCCATATGCCGCTGTGGCTCTTGGGCCGGGGAATTACCCGTGGAAAGTTGATTGAGGCAGTGGTCACCGATTGACTCCGCAGCGTTCTGTCTGGATCCCGCGCGCCCGGTATGCGCCCACTGGCGCGTGGTTGAATTTATTCAAGTGTATTCAAGTATGCGATCAGGTTGCTGACTTCTTCGTCGGAAAGCCCGGCGAATGACGGCATGACGTTGAGGAATCCGTCCACAACGTATTCACCGGGCTGCCGGAGCGACTCCTCGATGTACTGCTCGGCTGACAGGTCAGGCTTGCGGGTATCAGCGCGCTGCACCACACCCTGGAGGCCGGGTCCGGTCATGTCATCAGGCCCCGTGGAGTGACAGGTAGAGCAGCGCTGAGCGAACAGCGCCTCGCCCTGCTCCACCGGGTCCCCACCGCCAGGCGGCGGCGTGACTGCGCCGGAACCAGGCGTGAGCGACAGCAGGTAGTCAGCAATATCCTGGATATCCTGCGGGGCGAGGTCGGCGTGGTGGTTCGGAGTGTCATACACCAGAGCGTGCGTTGCCATCCGGGTGCCAGACTTCAAGCTGTCTGGCGAAGTGATCCAGCCAATAAGAGATTCCCGCGTGAGATCGGCAACGCCGGCGCCAATGGTCGTCCGCTCGCCAAAGTGGGTGAGGTTCGGCGCAGACACTACCCGTGACTCCTCCGGCGCCTCCCACCAGGCTTCCCACCTGGCCTCCTGCACTTCCAGCTCCGCGGCGTATCCGCCCTGCCGGAATGAATCGGTGGTGTGGCACATGCTGCAGTTCCCAGCGAAGAGCCCCTGTCCGCGGGCAGCGCCAGAGCCGGGCTCTGGCGGGTCAGGCGGAGTGCGCATACCCTGCACCCACGCATCGTACTCTTCCGGCTCATGTGCAATAACCCTGAACCGCATCAGCGCATGCTGAAGTCCGCAGAACTCGGCGCACTGGCCGTAGTAAACACCCGCTTCATCCGCCTGGAACCACACCTGGTTGTCATTGGCGGGCACCATGTCCACCTTGCCCGCCAGCTTCGGCACCCAGAAGCTGTGAATCACGTCCTGGGAGTAAAGCTTCACCATCACCGGCACGCCGGTCGGTATGTGGACCTCGTTGGCCGTCACAATCTCTTCGTCCGGGTAGCGGAACTCGAACCACCACTGGTGGCCCACAGACTCAATCTCGATCGGCGTGCCCATCTCGCTGGAGGGGGCGTATGTGTCATAGATGCCCTGCACTGTCGGCACCGCAACGCCAACCAGGATTAGCGCAGGAATAATCGTCCACGTGACCTCAAGCTTCGTGTGGCCGTGGATCTGCTTGGGCATGAGGCCCTGTCCCCGCTGCCGGAAGCGGAGGGCCATGAAGATGATCGCGCCTTCAACAACTATGAAGATGCCCACCGCGATCCAGAACACAATCAGGAACAGGTCAAGCTGCTGCTGAGCAACCGGCCCTCTAGCGTCAAACGTTGACTGAGGGTTGTCAGGTGTGCAGCCTGCCAGTACGGCGACTACGGCGGCGAGCAGGATTAGTAGTTGGGCCGGGCTAAGCGGCAAGCGTCGGATCAAGAACATCGATGATCGTCTGTACGACTGTCCCGGCTGGTTGTGGCGGTTCACTGGAATTATGATCATGCAGACACAAGCGACAGCGTTGCAGCCGTTTGTGCACTTTTTAACAATCGGGGTGAGGATAGCATTGGGCGCAACTGGATGCAACGGGTTTTCAACACGATCGAGGCGGTCAGAAGACTCTTATCAACGTTGATCCGTGCGGCTGATTACACCACGAACCGGGGACACAATGACTGAATCACGGCTAAGACTGCTGGTGGCAACACGCAATAGGGGCAAACTTCAGGAATTCAGGCGATTGCTTGCAGAGTCGCCTTACGATGTGGTTGGCCTAGATGAGCTGGGTATCAGCACAGAGGTCGAGGAGACGGGAAATACCTTCGATGAGAACGCCCGTCTGAAGGCTGAGGCCTATTTGAAGGCATCCGGTGAGCTGACCCTTGCGGACGATTCCGGCCTTGAGGTCGGTGCCCTGGATGGAGCGCCGGGCGTGTATTCCGCCCGCTACGGCGGCGAAGGACTGGACGACCGCGGCCGCGTGACGCACCTGTTGAACCAGTTGGCCGCGGTGCCCGGCTGGAAGCGCACCGCTCGCTTCCGCGCAGTCCTTGCGCTGGCAGGCCCCGGCGTACCCGGCGGGGTGATTACCACCGAGGGCGTCGTGGAAGGGGCGATTGCCCACCAGCCAATCGGTGAAAACGGCTTCGGGTATGACCCCGTATTCTGGATACCATCGCTGGCAAAGACTACGGCAGAGCTTTCTCCAGACGCCAAGGACGCCGTCAGCCACAGGGGCGCGGCAGCAAGGGAAATGGCCGGCATCCTGCTTGAAATGACACCATCACAGCAGGGACAGGGCCCGGCACGTTAAAATTAGGACAGTCATGAATGCAGGCAGCCAGCAGGCAGTTCGTCCGCGCTGCGCTGCACTCAACGCGCCTCTTCCCGCATCTGACTTGATGAACGACGTAAACGCACCGCGCTCCAGGGCAATTGCAAATGAAGCCAACCAACGGAACAACCGGAACGCCGCCGCAGGCACAGCCCATGAACGACAAGTTCGGGCGGCCGCTGCGCGACCTCCGCATATCTGTGACGGACCGCTGCAACTTCCGCTGTCCGTACTGCATGCCCGCGGAGATCTACGGCGAGCGCTATGAGTTCCTGCCCAAGCCGGAGATCCTGACGTTCGAGGAGATCGAGCGGCTGTCACGCATCTTCGTCGGCCTCGGGGCCAACAAGCTGAGGATTACGGGCGGGGAACCGCTGGTACGCGCCCAGCTTCCGAGCCTCATAGAAAAACTGTCGAATATAGACGGTGTTGAGGACCTTACCCTGACCACCAATGGCTTCCTGCTGGCCAAGATGGCGCAGGAGCTGCGTGACGCAGGGCTAAAACGCATCACGGTCAGCCTGGACAGCGTCGACGATGAGGTGGCCAAGAAGATGAGCGGGCGCCCCTACGGACCCGCGCGCACGCTGGAGGGGATCGAGGAGGCGGACCGGGTTGGCCTGCACCCTATCAAGATCAACACCGTGGTCCAGCGCGGCGTGAACGACCACACCATCGTCGAAACGGCACGGCGCTTCAAGGGCACCGGCCACATCGTGCGGTTCATCGAGTTCATGGACGTTGGCAACCGCAACGGCTGGAACCTGAACCAGGTTGTCACGGCGAAAGAGATCGTCGAGCGCATAAACGCCGAGTTCCCAATCGAGCCGGTTGACCCCAACTACCGCGGCGAGGTGGCGAACCGCTACGCCTACAGGGACGGCAGCGGCGAAATCGGCGTGATCGCCTCCGTATCAATGCCGTTCTGCGGCGACTGCACCAGGGCACGGCTGTCAACCGAGGGCACGCTCGTTACCTGCCTATTCGCCTCCGGAGGCAAGGACCTCAAGACGCCCATGCGGAACGGCGCATCTGACGAAGACCTTCGAAACATCATCACGGGCGTCTGGTCCAACCGCACTGACCGCTACTCAGATGAACGCGCCAGCCACACCGACTTCGAAGGCAACGTCAACAAGCCCAAACAAAAAATAGAGATGTACCAGATAGGCGGCTGACCGCCCCCCGGAGCAGCAGGGACTGGCCGTAAGAGCCATCAACTGTTGCTGTAAGCTCTCGGCCTCCACCGTTACTCTCAGCTTCCGAGGTCTTCACATGTCGTCGCTGACAGTCCGTGATGCCGAAAGCCGGGACGCTGAAGGACTCCAAGTGCCAACCATCACGTCTCACCCACCACCGCGATATCGTCTCGACCCAAGCGGAGAGACCTGGTGTGGATGGTTTTGTGCGTGATGGTCGTTCGCCAGCGTTCGCGATAAGCGGCTTGCGGGACTATTCGGTTTTGGGCGCGTGGCATCTTCGCCATGTGACGTTTCATTTCAACTTCTTTTCTTTTGTTGGTTTGGTTCGTGGTCCGGCGTGAACCGGCTATTGATGAACCTTCGTGATGGTCGTCCGGCGCGGGCCGGCTGCTGCTGATTTTCGCGGCAGGTTTTACTTGTCTGGGAGCCGGGTGCGTGTTCTTCACTCTCGTGATGTGGCACTCACCTGGCCAAGACAGGCGCCTATTGTTTTCCGCCTGCCATGCCCGGCTCCTCATCCCGTGGAGCGGGAGTACGGTTTGACCGGTGATGTGTGTATGGGAAGCCGCACGGCTGGTCATTGGCTTGACATCTTTTTCACCCTGTCCCTCCTTGATGAGGGACATGCGGGTGAGCCGCCGCTTGTTTGTCGGACTGGGACCGGTCTCCGGCTGGTCATTGGTTTGACGCCTGTTTCGCTTTCT
>JBBDMW010000052.1:3233-61196 GCA_040878005.1 Dehalococcoidia bacterium | reverse complement strand
TGACCGGGGTGCATTCAGGGGTTTAATTGCACGAGAGCGTGCCTGCGCTCCGGAACCCTGGACCATGGCTCAATCTCCCTTACCTGGTAAATGGGCGGCGTATTGCCGAGACGCACCTGCATCTGTGCAAGCGATTCCCGAAGGTCATGGTCACGTCTAACATCCAGCCACATCGACTCCTGTCTACCTGCCTCTCCAGTCAAGCCAGACAGTGATATGCCCAGGTCTTCCAGCGGTCCCGGGAACGTCACTGTGTCCAGCTTTGCCTTGATCCCAAACAAGGCAGAACTCACGGACCCGGCAGATTCCCTGAATGCCACATCAAGCGCCCAGCGCGGACGGCGAAAGATCCGGGCTTCCAGTTTCACCCGCCTCGCGTACCTGTCTTTCATGGCCTGCCTGCCGTACGCCCGGGAGAGCAGCCCTTCAATCCCGGTGAGGATCATAGACAGTCGTACAGTCGCATCTGGAAAGTCCAGCCGCTCAAACACTGCCTCTTGCCTGCGCCGGGGCGCCAGGGGGCTATTGTCAAAACCGTTCGCAAGGTTCCATATAAGACCGCCGTCCCGTCCAAACTGAGCCTCCACAGCGCCGCGTTGCAGGTCTGCGATCTTTCCCAGAGTGTCCAGCCCGAAAGAGTGCAGCCGATGCTTGAGACGGTATGAAACCGGCAGCAGATCAACCGGCAGGGCTGAGAGAAACCTGCCGGGCTCTCCTGTCACCTTCCTTGCCCTGCCCTGGCTTCCGGTGGCGGCAGCGGTGTGGGCAAGCCACTTGTTTGGGCCAACGCCTATGCGGAGATCAAACCCCGATACCGATCCGATAGCTGATGCCAGCAGGCGCACCAGGTTCGCGTCATCCCCGTAGAGCCTTTCCAGGCCCCGCAGACTCGCGTATGCAAGCCCCGGGCCAGCGTCCTCAACATCTGGCACCCGCTGCTCAAGAGTCGATATCACTTCATTGAACAACTCCTCATAATGCGCGGGATCTGCTTCTACAAGCTGGGCGTGCGGCTGTCTTGCTATGGCCTCGTTCAGGCTCATGCCAGGCAGAACACCCGCCATCTGTGGTGAGTGGTCCAGCACCACCCTGCCTGATGGGCTGCCATCAGAGCCTGTTGTGATAAGGGCATGACACCCCGGCTCTTTGAGCCCGGGCTTCCTTAAAGCTTCAGCCTGCCATGCGAAGTGCGGAAGCCAGAGACAAGCGACAGCATCGTTGCAGGTGGACGGGAAAGGCATGTACAACCACACTCCCAATAAATGTCAGACGTGTATTTCTTCACGGTTACGCATGTGCCGTGGCAGAAGGAATCAAGCAGTGGTCAGTGCCGCTGAAAGTGGGGCCGTTCCACGAGGTAAATAAAACCTGTGGGCGGTGTGTCAGATACCCGGCGGGATCACCGGCTCTCTACATATAATAGTAGAACGCAAGTTCTATAGCTGTCAAGGACGTGTGTCACAGGGTGTGCCGCGTCATTCGGCGGCAGATGAGAGGCAGCGCCGGAGGCTGTGGATGGTGGGGCGAGGCGCCGGCCAACGATTGTGCTGACTGCGGCATGCTCCAGGCGCTGCACACCGCGTTGGCGTTGTTACAGATGCGATCTCACAACAGCGGCCAGCCGTGCCGGACATGGCAGCTACACAAGGAAAGGCGGCTGCCCCAGCCTTCGGTGTCTGCCGCCCCAGGAAAGGCCTCAGTCGCCGCCCTGCTGAACTTCTTCGCCGCGCATGTGCTCAAGTTCGTGATCAGTCGGATAGCGGTACCGCCTCATCCACTGGCGAACTGCATGGCCAGTTTCAACCAGTGCCAGCAGGCCCACTCCAGTCAGCACCACGCTCCCACCGGGGGCGACATCAGCGTAGAACGCTATCGTTATCCCTGCGATGGATACCAGCACGCCCGCAATTACCGCAGTGATGATAGTGGCTGACAGCCCGGTCGCAATACGGAGGCTGATCAGCACAGGGATCACTATGAGAGCCCCTACCAGCAGCACACCCACGACACGCATTGACACGGTGATGGTCGCCCCGGTGATGATGGCCAGGGCTATGTTCACCGCGTGCACCCGCACGCCATTGATACGAGCCAGGTCCGGGTCGAAAGACGTCTGGGCAAGCTCCGAATGGAACATGAGCAGGAAGATGCTTACACCCGCCAGCAGCCCACCGATCATCCAGAGGTCGGTATTCCTCACCGTAAGTACGCTGCCGAAGAGGTAGCTGAACAGGTCAGTGTTGAACCCATTTGCCACGCTTATGAGCACCACAGCGACAGCCAACGCCCCGTACAAGAACACAGCAAGGGCGGCGTCACCGGGCAGCAGGCGTCGAGACCTGAGCTCTTCAATGGATACGGCCGCAGCGCTGGTGGCTCCCAGGGCCACAAGCGGCGGAAACGTCCGGGTCAGTATGCCAATTGCCACACCTGTGAACGCCACGTGTGAAAGGGTGTCAGCGATGAGAGACAGGCGCCTCAGAACCAGGAACACGCCAAAAGCCGGGGCGACTGCACCAATCATTGCAGCGCCAAGCATTGCTCTAACCATGAAGTCGTACTGGAATATCTCAGGCATGGTCACCGGTGCTCGTGAAGGGCATCATGAAGAAGAATGTCCACCGGGAACCCGTATAACCGCGACAACTCACGTGAAGTGAGCCGATGCACCGGTCCGTGGAAGACCATTTCCTTGTTTATGCAGGCGCAGGATGTGGCCTCACGCATTACTGCGCCTATGTCGTGGGAGACCATCACTATGGTGATTCCCATCTCCCGGTTCAACCTGCGGAGCAGCCTGTGGAACTGTTCCTGTCCGGCGGCGTCCACTCCTGCTATTGGCTCATCCATCAGCAGTAAGGCGGGTTTGCGTGCCAGCGCCCGTGCAATCAGCATCCGCTGCTGCTGGCCTACCGACAAGTCAGATACACGTCGGTTGGCCAGGTGACCAATTCCGGCCAAGTCCAGCGCTTCATTTACCCTGTCACGGTTTGAGCGCCTGAATGCTCCCAGGACGTCAAACCCGCGGTAAAGGCCGAAGGACACGATCTCTTTCACAGTAGCGGGGAAGCGAGTCTGCACAGCTTCCACACGTTGCGGCACGTATCCAACCCTGGACCAGCTCTTGAACCGGTCCGGAGACTCTCCGAATAGCAGGACCTTCCCGCGCGTCGGCTTGATCAGTCCCAACGCCATACGCAGAAGCGTGGTCTTTCCGCTCCCGTTTGGTCCCAGTATCGCCATGAAGTCCCCGTGATTGACCCCGAAGGTGATGTTGTGAACTACTGGCTCCGGACCGAATGAGAAGCAGGCGTCCTGGAACTCGAGAGGAACAGGGGCGGGTTTGGGTAATTCCGCGATTACGGTTCCATTTGCGTGGGGTGCATGAGCCTGGCCAGGGCGTTTTGTGATGAGACGCGGTATCACAGTGAAGTATCAGTGAATGAGGCAGTTACGATGTACATGAGTTAACGGAGTTCAGCCAGGCAATTCTCGCAGGTGACGTAAACCTCCATGCGGTGGCCCACGATCTCTCCAGAGACTTCCCTGCCCAATGACCTCAATACCCTTTCAACTGTGGAATCCCGGAATTCACCTACCTTGCTGCAACGTACGCAGACGGTATGGTGGTGATGCTCCACCCGTGCCAGGCTGTACTTCGGAGCTCCATCTGGCATGGACAGCTTGCAAAGCGCTCCTGCTTCCACCAGAAGTTTGATTGTGCGGTAGACGGTGGCTCGTCCCACACCCTTGAGGTCTTCGCACAGGGCCTCTGCTGTAAACGACTCACCACGCGTTTCAATAACCTCGGCAACGCGCCGACGAGGATCGGTCAGCCTATACCCGCGATCTTCGAGAGTGGTTATGAGATCAGGCCTGATGGGGGCAGATGTCATGCAGTAAAGTACCCTGCCGGTTCTTCAAGGAGATTAGTGATACACGATATCAATATATTAAATTTCGGTCAATTGACGCCGTATCACCGCCGGGGGAACCTGGCCGAGCGTTGATGCGTATGGCGGCCGAAGGCGGTTACCGGCTTATATCGAACCTGCGCGGTGGCAACCCGGTGACGTAATTTTCCGCCGGGGACTCGATTTGACCAGGCTCTGGCGAAACACTTCGCTGATCTGCAAAGGGGTAGTCACGTCCGATAAAGAATGCTGTGGCGGAGATGATTGTCACTGCCAGCCCCATGGCAAGGATCAGCCTGCCCGCACCAGGCCGCATCGGGCGCATACCGACGTACGGCTGCGAGAACGGCCCCTGTGCTGTGGCCACAACTATCCGTTCCCGTGGCGCAATGACCCACGCGATGGCTGCGCCTGTGACCAGCCCGCCAAGGTGAGCTGCGTTGTCTATGCCGGGGATGGCGAGTCCCAGCAAAATGTTGATGCCGATGATGGCGAGAATAGAGGTGAAGGATTGCCGTCCCAACTGTCCCAGCATCCTCCGGTTGAGAAGAAGATAGGTTGCGAACGCTCCGATGATGCCGAACACGGCCCCACTGGCCCCTGCGCCAACTGTTGGCCCGCTCCACAGGTCGCCCCAGTAACTCGCCACGTTTCCCGCCACCCCTGCGAGCAGATATATACCGGCATATGCAGGACTCCCGAACGTGCGCTCAGCCATCCCTCCAAAAATCAGGAGGGCGAAGGAGTTGGCTACCAGATGGAAAAAACCAATGTGCAGAAATATTGGGAAAACAAGACGCCACCATTCGCCATCGGCTATTGCGGGACCGTACTTTGCCCCAAAGTTTAGAAGGTTGCCGGTGTTTTGAGATCCGCCAGTGGCCTCAAGTGCAAGCCATAGCAGCACGTTGACTGCCAACAGGGCCACAGTGACCGGCGTGCCGGTCATGTTGGCGCCTGGCATTAATCTTTGATTTGAGTACATGCGGTGGCGGCTCTTCACATAAAAAGCGGACCGCGGCGGCCCCGTTGCCGATGATACGCCGTCAGTCCCGTAAGTGGCTCGAGGCAGTGAATTTTCCCAGTGCGCGTATAATCGGCGCTCCCTGATCTGGAAAGATCGTCTGCCCTACACAAGCTTCTCACACCGAAGGCGGACAACGCCTAACAATCCGAAACTCGGGATGCCACTCATGGCGACAGTGCGAAACATTCTGGTGGTTGAAGATGAAGAGTCGGTACGCCTGGCGATAGTGGCGGGCCTGGATGTACTGGGCGGTTTCTCTGTCATGACAGCAGCCGACGGTATGACAGGGCTGCAGATGATAAAGACCAACCACCCCGATGTGCTGCTCATCGACCTGCTATTACCCGGTCTTGACGGGATAGAAGTGCTGAGCGCCCTGCGCGCTCTTGGCGAGGCTACCCGACCTTCACGTGTAGTCCTTATGACCGCTCATGCCAACCCTGTGCCGGAGGGAAGCATCCAGGACCTGGGAGCGGATGCGCTGCTTGCGAAGCCGTTCCGGCTGGCGGATCTTGCAAGAGCGATAGGCGACGAAAGTTGATGGCCGTCGCATTGGTGTAACTCAGACAGGCATACGTTGGCTGATTGATCATGGTTGTATGACCCATGAGGGTCACTGGTTACCTACTGATGAATAGCGCATTAACCGGCATCTCAGCACATGATGGCGGGAGTATGACCACGCACAGGCGGCCCCGACCGGTTGTTACAAAACCGAGACGGCTGCCCGTTAGTCAAGATTGCATGTGCAGTGCCAACAAATAATCCCGAAGCAGAACCGCAGATAACAGTAGTAGTTGCCGACGATGATATTTCCACCCGTGATGCCGTTGTAGACATGCTGGATCTACTGGGTTACGGAGCAGTGAAAACAGCCTCTAATGGGCAGGAGGCCCTGGACGCGTTAAAGCAGGATATTCCTCATGTGCTTCTTCTAGATCTAATGATGCCGGTTTTGGATGGTTTCGGCGTATTGAGGGAGCTGAGGGCATATAAAGAGTTACGGCCTGGTCGCATTATTGTTATGAGCGCTCATGCTGATCCCGCGTCACAGGCAGGATTACAAGCACTGGGAGCTGATGTATTTTTGCCGAAACCATTCTCACTTACGGACCTTGAAACAGTAATGAACGCTGTCCCCCGTCCGTAAAAATACCCCTGCATTCCCAAATCGCCCAAAGTTGCCTTCTTGACTCACCAAGAGCAAATTGAGGTTTGATGCGTCTACCAGGTGCATCACAGCAGGCAACATCTTCAATTCCGTAATTGCGCGTAAGGAGTGCAGTGTCTTGTCAATGACCATCGTCGATGCAGACATCGATAATCTACGTAAAGCTGCACGCACCGGACGGGTCCGTTCTATAGAAACTCTCGAATTGGTGCAGGCTATCGAAACGCTGGAGCCAGGAAAGGCGAAGGCGTTGATCCCGGATGAAGGCGAGACTGTTGGGCGTCTTCGGTCAAAATTAAGTTATGCGGCTCGTTCTGCGGACACGAAAATCAGGATTGTGACTGATGAGAATCGTGTGATGTTCGCTCTTCGCAGCGGAGCGGCAGGCGGTAAAACGCGAGGCGGCGCAACCGCGAGGCGCAATACTGTCCAGGAGAAGGCCCTCGAATTGGCGCGTGGGGGCAAACGCTCAATCACCGCAGAAGATGTGCTGGACGCGCTGGATAAAGATGGTGTGACGTTCGATGTTGCTCGCCCAGCCACAATGGTCGGAGCTGTGCTCCGGGCCATGCCGGAGTTTGAACGTGTGGGGCGTAACGAGTTTCGGTACAGGGGATCATAGTCTCCGGCTGAACCCGTACTGAATTTCGCTCAGAATTTGTGACAGCAACGGTAAAACGGGGCTGAAAAGCGCACTTTCCTGCACACATATAGTGTGCTTCGATGATTAAGGCGCCAGGTTTGCCAAATGGGTGCGAAGGAGGAGACTGCGTCGCCAGATGTTTACTCAGCGGCGCAGCCTCCATCCCTTAAAGTGGACGATTATCTTGCCTGAACGATGTCCAGTACAGGTGAGCTGGTGATTATTCCACGTTCGGCTGCCATGCCGAATAGCGTCTCCAGTGCCCGACGGCCGTCTTCACCCATATCCACGGTGTCTTCATTTACGTACATGCGCACGAAACGCCGGCCATCCTCCCGCTCAATGCCCCGGCCGAATGCGAGAGCGTAGTCGAGAGCGTCATCTTCGTGGGCGTGCGCATATTCAACGCTGGAGCGAAGCGCGTCAGCGACTTGTTGGCCAAGCTCTTCGCCCAGGTTTCTATTCACGCAGTCCAGCCCCAGCGGAATTGGCAGGCCGGTGGCCTCAAACCACCGTTTGCCAAGGTCCAGGATTCCATGGAACCCCTGGCGTTCGTAAAGGATCTGGCCCTCGTGAAGGAGAATCCCTGCGTCGACGTTGCCGGATTTCACCGCCGGCCCCACGTCATCAAAGTCCAAGAACACCGGGGTGAAGTCACTGGGGCCAAATATCCGGAACAGCAAATACGAGGTGGTGAACTCACCTGGAATGCCGATGCGTTTACCAGACAGATCAGCTTCGTCCATAGGGCCTGTTGACACTACCATTGGGCCGTAGTTACGTCCTACTGAGGCACCGCATGACATGATCCTGTAGTGCTTCGCCACGTTGGGGTACTGCGCCGCTGATATGGCGGTTACTTCAACCTCACCACGCTCCGCCCTCTGGTTGAGAGACTCAATGTCTTCCATGAGGTGATCTACGGAGTGCCCGGGAATAGACACGTGGCCCATTGCCAACGCATAGAACATGAAGGCGTCATCTGCATCCGGACTGTGGCCGAAGGTGATCGTCTTTTCTGTCACGGGATCTTTGTTCTCTTTCAATGACGTATTAGTCGCCCGCTGCAACGGGCGCCGCTATGGGTGTCATACCGGGGTCTCGCTCGAACACCTGAAGGATGCCGTAGTTGGTTGTGCGTTGTGCCGGTGCAAAACCAGCCTCGCTGATCAGCGCCTTCACTTCTTCAACATTTGTCCGGTTGTAGAAGCCTGCTGCCAGCATCACGTTCTCATCGAAGAGCGTGCCGCCGAAGTCATCTGCGCCGAACTGCAACGCGATCTGCCCGGTCTTGCGGCCTTCAGAGAACCAGGAAGCCTGGATGTGAGGGACGTTGTCGAGGAAGATACGGGACAGGGCGATTATGCGCAGGTACTTGTTTGGCCCCGCTTCTTCAGCGACCTTCTTCGCGAGGGCGGTGTTATCCCGCTTGTAAGACCACGGGATGAATGCGGTGAACCCGCCTGGCTGGCCGGCTGCCCGGTCCTGTACGTCCCTGATGTGCTCCAGGGTCTCCACGATGTCTTCATCGGTTTCCACGTGCCCGTACATCATGGTCGCAGTGGTCATGAAACCAACCTGGTGAGCGGCGACGTGGACATCGGTCCACTGGTCAACCGTGTCCTTCGGTTTGAACCGGCTGACGATGGACTTGACGCGGTTGTTGAGTATTTCAGAACCGCCGCCGGGCATGGTCCGCTGGCCCGCATCCCACAACGCCTGCATGACTTCACGAGGCGTTTTGCCTGAGACCTCTCCCATCTTCATGATCTCTGGCGCCGACCAGAAGTGTGGCGTTACGTGGGGGTAGTGCCGGACGCTCTCTCGAACCATTTCGGTGTAGTAATCGAATGGAATGGCGTCGTTGAGTCCGCCCTGCATGAGCACCGTTGTTACGCCCTGCCCTGCCGCTTTGCCGATCTTGTCCATGATCTGATCGACGGTGTAGGTGTATGCGGATGGGTCCGCCGGGTCAGTGCGGTAGAACGCGCAGAACGAGCAGTAGGCGTCACAGATATTCGTGTAGTTGAGGTTGGTGTCTACTACAAATGTGACCCGCTGTTCAGGGTTGTGCCGCCTGCGCCACGCCTGGGCCAAGGGCGCAAGGTCCAGCAGCTCTGCGTCACGCATCAGGAACAGCGCTTCGTTCGCGTTGATGCGTTCGCCCGCTTCGACTTTTTCTCTTATTTGCTTGAGCATCTCAGGCTCCCAATGTCATGCTGGCTGGGAGCGATGGCCGCCATACTGGCAGCTTACCGAGGCGGCGCGCAAATTCGGCCATGCCGCGCCGTTCCTCATCGCCCAGTGTGTATGTGAAGTTCCGCACGTACGAGGCGGATTTCGTTTCGTCCAGGTAATCGGTCGTACGGGCGGCTGCGATTTCATCGATCCGCTGCAGGCCATTGGTGAGGCTTGCGCACAGGGCCTGCTCCAGCGCTTCAGCCAGTGCGGCATCGGCGTCCCGCCGCACAACCCACAGGGCGAAGACAAATGGAAGGCCTGTTAGCAGACGCCACTGTTCGCCCAGGTCATATGAGTATGGGTAACCACTGCCCTGCAGTCGCAATCGCAGTGCGTCATCCCCGATGATCAACTGGGCATCGTGCGGCTCATCCAGTTCCACGAATTTGATGTGGGATAACTTCCAACGGTCGGCGAACAACACCCGGAGCAGCTGTATGGATGTGGCGGTGTGTGATGTGACCGCTACCCTGCTTCCTTCCAGGTCTTCGACTGGCTTGCTGGAAAACAAAAGAACGCTGAGCGCTGTGTTGCGGCTGGCAACGCACAAGTCTCCAAGGGGCCGCAGCGCATTACCGAGCCGGATAACTTCTGCGACCGGCAGCGGCCCGGCGTCCAGGTCCCCACTTTCAACGGCCGCGGCCATGGCGCGGGGAACCATGGTCACAAGGTCGCATGCGTCGGGTGGAAGTGTCCTGTAGAACACCTCTGAGTTCAGGTAAGGCATGTGGCCCACGCGAAGTTTGGGCATGTCAGTTGGCATAAACCTTGATCTCGTTATAAACCGCGTCACGTTCTACGGGGACACGATTGGCATCCTTGATTGAGCGCACCATCTTGTCCCGGGCCACACCTGCCGGCGATGCGGCCATGGCGGCGTGAGCGATTCGTTCTTTACCGATGGTACCGTCGAGGTCGTTCGCTCCGAAGTTCAGGCCCACAGACGCGGTGGCCTCGCCCAGCATGACCCAGTAGCTCTTGATGTACTGGATGTTGTCCAGCATGAGACGGGCGGCCGCGATCATTTTGAGGTCATCCATGGGCGGCGTGTGCCGCGCCCTCAGCTTGGTCATGCCAACCTGGTACTCCAGTGGAATGAACGCGAGGAATCCTCCTGTGTCGTCCTGGATTTCTCTCAGCCTGATGAGGTGGTCGATGCGTTCTGCGAACGTTTCGATGTGACCGTAGAGGAGCGTGCAGTTGGACTTGATGCCCATGTTGTGGGCCAGCCGGTGAATGTCTGCCCAGCGGTCTGCGTTGGCCTTGCCTGGCAGTAGAAGCTTGTGGACCCGTGGTGAGAACACCTCAGCGCCGCCGCCAGGCATGGCGGATAGCCCCGCCTCTTTGAACCGGGCCAGGGATTCCTCTGGTGTGATCTTCCACCGGCGCTGGAAGTAGTCGATCTCGGACGCCGTGAATGCCTTGATCTGAACCTGGGGATAGGCTTCATGGATGGTCTTGATCATGTCCACGTAGTACTCGAACGTCCAGGTGGGATGGTGGCCACCCACTATGTGGACTTCCCGTATCTGGTCATCCATGTGGTCCATGATCTCGTCCAGCGACATCTCGTAGGCGCCTTCGTCCGTTGGTTTCTTGGCGAAGTCGCAGAACTTGCAGCTCAGCACGCAGATGTTCGTTGGGTTGATGTGCCGGTTCAGGACAAAGTAGACCTTGTCGCCTGTCACGCGCTTCTTGGCGTAGTCAGCCATGCGGCCGACACTTGAGAAGTCGTCTGTCTCCAGGACCTTGACGCCGTCCTCGAGCGAGAGTCTCTCTCCTGCCAGGACCTTCTCCCAGACCGGTACCAAGCCCCTGTCGGTGATCTGAATGTCTTCTACTTCCAGTACTCGGCCCATCTGTTGTCCACCCTCTGAACTATTTCTGGATCCATTATCAGCGGCTTTTGGTAGCCCTCTTTCCACGTTGCGTCTATTCCCATGATGCCGCGGTAAACGGGGGCGATGCCCCTGAATTCGGCGGCGGTAAAGATGACGTCCCTGGCCGGGTCAAACCGTGTGAATATGCCCCACAGGAGTTCTACGTTGTCATTGATGTTCACGTCTTCTGACACCACGGCCACTATCTGCAATGAGCCGAGCAGTGGATTGGCCACGAGCGCCGCGGCGATGTCTCGTCCGCCACCCGCTGCTTGCACCACCAGCATGGACCTGCCCACGAGCCGCCATTTGCCTACGCCGGGCACGAGACGGTCGAGGTTTGCAGGCAGGGCGATTGCTTTTTGTGCCACTTCCCCGGCTGCGGGGCCGGTGGCGTCTAAGATCATCTTGCTGCCGCGGTGCATGGCTTCGCCGGTGAAGTCCAGCGTGTCGATGGCCGTCCTGGCGATCAACTGGAAGTCTTCCTCAGCCTTGAAGTTGCGCCTGATGGCCTGGAGAACAGCCGACGGATCACGTGGGCTCACATCTGGTCCCACCAGCACCAGCGCCTTCGTGAGGGATAATTGTCCCTCGCCAAGGAGGGCCAGGGCGGTCTTGATGGGTTCGCGGGCGTAGCGGGTTTCAACGGAGACAACCAGCAGATTGTGGAAGCCGGCTTCGTAGTAAGCCCACAGGTCCCTGATCTCAGGGTGGGTGAGCTTTATCAGTGGCTTGAGGATGAGCTGTGTGGCATCGCCCAGGTAACGGTCTTCCTGCGGTGGCTTGCCCACGACTGTGGCGGGGTAGATAGCGTTCCTGCGGCGGGTGATCGTTCGAACTTCAAACACCGGGAACTCGGACTGCGCCGAGTAGTGGCCGAAGTGGTCCCCGAACGGTCCTTCCATGCGGCGACGGCCCGGTCTTACAGTCCCTTCGAGGACGAACTCTGCATTCGCAGGCACCTTGAGATTCAAAGTCCTGGCGTTGACCATGGGCGTTCGCTTGCCGCGTACGATCCCTGAGAATGCGGCTTCATCGAAGCCTTCCGGGAGCGGCATGACGGCGCTGAGAATCAGGGCCGGGTCCCCGCTAAGAACGACCGCCATTTCCAGGGGCTCATTGCGCTTTTCGGCGTTGTGATAGTGAAAGCCGCCGCCCTTCTGGATCTGCATGTGCATGCCGGTGGTGCTCTGGTCGAACACCTGCATCCTGTAGATGCCCATGTTGCCCGCACCGGTTTCGGGGTCGCGGCTCATGACGAGTGGCAGTGTTATAAATCGGCCCCCGTCCTCGGGCCAGCACTTTAGAACCGGCAGTGCGCACAGATCTGGTTCCGTCTCAATGATTTGGTGAACTGGCGCTCTTCGCGAAGAACCGGGACGTATTTTTGATATGCGCCAGGCCGTGCCTCGGTTGCCCCACAGCGCACCAAGCGACGGTGGGTTCATGCGTTCAGCAAACGATACAAGCTGGTTGCCCAACTCCTCAGGATGCATGCCGAGCGCCATTTCGATACGGCGCATGCTGGCGAGCACGTTGATGGCCAGGGGAAACTGTGCTCCGCGCACGTTCTCGAACAGGAGCGCCTTTCCGCCTGCACTGACGGATCGAGTGGCGATCTCAGTGATCTCCAGTTCCGGGTCCACTTCGGCTGTTATGCGTTGCAATTCCCCTTCGGCTTCAAGGCGTCTGAGGAACGACTGCAGATCAGTGAAGGCCATTCAGTCCTGCTCCAGCGCGGCATATTCGAGCGGTTCTGCGCCCTGCCATCTCTTGAGGATTGACGATTCGACGCCGAGGTGAGCCAGCACTCGGCCGGCCACCATGTCCACCAGGTCCTGTACCGACCGCGGCCGGTGATAGAACCCTGGCATTGCAGGCATGACTATGGCCCCTGCTTCGGTGATTGCCGTCATGTTGCGCAAATGCACCAGGCTCAGGGGTGTTTCTCGCGGCACCACTATGAGGGTGCGTCTTTCCTTCAGGCAAACATCCGCCGCGCGTTCAAGCAGCCCGCTCGAAACGCCATTCGCTATTCGCCCGAGCGTTCCAGTGGAGCACGGGACGATGGCCATTCCACCTGTGGGGTATGAACCGCTGGCTATGGTGGCTGCGACGTCCCGGTTGTCGAATACCTCAAGCGATCCCGGAAGTGTGTCAGCTCGTAGCCATTCCGAGAGGACAATCCTGTCAGCGTTCGCTTCGCCTGGCAGGTGGAGACCCATCTCTACTTCGAATACTCTCCGACCGGCCTCTGTGATTACCGCCTTGACGTCATGTCCTGAAGCGAGGAGCCCTTCAAGAACCCGGCGCGTGTAGGGTGCGCCGCTCGCTCCGGCTACTCCGATGATGTACGTGCTCATCGCAGCATTGCATCCAGTGAAGCGAAGACGCCAAACACCAGGGCTATCACACCATTCATGGTGAAGAAGGCCATGTTGAGGCGTGAGAGGTCTTTCGCTGAGACAAGGCTGTTTTCGTATGCCAGGAGAGCGCCTGCAATCGCCACGCCAATGAAGTAGAGCGGCCCTGCGCCCAACAGGGCGCCGGCCGCGGCAAGGCAACCTACCGAGATAGCGTGGAACAACCGGGCGATCATCAAGGCGCGGGCGATGCCGAACCGAGATGGAATGGAATGCAGGCCCTGTGCCCGGTCCACATCGTAGTCAGCTGTGCCGTACAGCACGTCGAACCCTGTGACCCACAGCATGGCACCGATGCCGAGAATGATGATGCCCGCCGGGAGCTCTCCCGTCATGGCGATCCATACGGCCGGAGGCACGATCAGGTATACGGTTCCGAGGCCGAGGTGTGCCACCCATGTGAAACGTTTGAGGTACGGGTAACCGATCATCACCAAGACTGGAATGGGCGACAGGATCCACGCCAACGGGTCTAGCTGGGATACGGCCAATCCAAATGCAGCGCCAGAGACCAGCATGTAAAGCCACACTTCACGCTTGCTGATGCGTCCGGCAGGCAACGCACGCGACGAGGTCCGGGGATTGCGTGCATCAATTTCTGCGTCGATCAGGCGATTGGCACCCATCCCGAACGTTCGCATGCCCACCATAGCCACAATGATCCAACTGAGGGTCCCAAGTGAAGGGACGCCAGTGGTGACCATGAACGTGGTCAGGACAGCAAATGGCAGCGCAAAGACAGAGTGTTCAAACTTGATAGTGTCCAGGAACAGAACGAAGCGCTGCCAGAACGATCCTGGCCTGTGATCCGTGCCGGTGGCTATTGGCGCAGCAGTGGGGGGCACTGTCAACCGTTCCTCCCGGCGGGGCGGGTGATTCCGCTGACGAGGAGGCGATGGATCGTTGGAAGACTGCGTGAAGGTGACGGCCCCCCTGCATACAGCCAGTAGATTACGACTTCATTCACGGCTCCCAGCCAAACACGGGCCGCTATCTCTGTGTCCACAGGTTCTATTTCGCCCGCTGCCACGGAGTCGTCTAGGTGCCCCCTGATGACGTTGGCGAACCGATCGAATATCTCCACACGCTTGCGCTCAAAGGCGTTTCCCATGCTGTATCCCTGCACGATCAGCAGCCGGGCCAATCGCCTTCTCTTGGCCAGGGCAGTCAGCACGGCATCCAGGGCGGCCTCGGCCCGGGCGAGTGGGCTATTCTCATTGTCAGCAGCCTTCTGCGCTCGGCTCACCAACTTATCCGCCAAACGGTCCATGACCGCAAAAAAGAGGCCCTCTTTGCTGGGGAAATGAAAATACAGTCCACCCTTGGACATGGCGGTGGCGCGTCCGACC
This sequence comes from Dehalococcoidia bacterium, assembly GCA_040878005.1. GTDB lineage: Bacteria > Chloroflexota > Dehalococcoidia > Lucifugimonadales > Lucifugimonadaceae > JBBDMW01. The sequence goes on along the minus strand of JBBDMW010000052.1, from coordinate 46,548 downwards.
TCGTCAACCAGAGCGTCGTGGTATCCCTTGTCTGCGAATACCATCTCTGCCGCCTCGAGAATGCGTTCCCGGGTATCGTCTGTCCTGATGGCCAAATACGTAAGTCACCTCAAGCAATGCCAACCGACCAGCTGGTCGGTAATTGAGTTTAGTTGTACCCTGCCTTACGGTCAAACCGATCCACTGCATAGACGAATGCTAGACTCAGCCAATCCGATCCGCTGTTTCACCACGCTTCGTGGAAACCTCCAACTGCACGCTGACTAGTTGAACAAATGACATCGCCTGTTCATCTGCCACCAGAATTACGTACTGTCACGTCAGGCATTGCCACGCCTGAAGGGCCAGCCATTGCCCCTGATGGCAGTCTTCATGTTGTTAACGCTGAATCCGGACTTGTGTACCGGATTGCATCGGATGGCTCAGCGCAGGAGCTTGTAAAGACCGGTGGCCGACCCAACGGCCTGGCTTTCGGCCCCACCGGCGAGCTTTACATTGCCGATACCGGTTTGAAGGCAATCTTGTTGCTGAGGCCCAACGGCACACTTGAAAGGTTTGTTGATCACTATGGAGGCACCCAGTTTGGCGGACCAAACGATCTGACATTTCTGCTGTCTGGTGACATGCTCTTCACTGATCCCATTCGCCGCCCCATGCCAGATCCGTGTATCAGTCCTGTTTACAGGGCGGCTCCAAACGGCGCGGTCGACGTGTTCGCCAGTGACCTTGCGTTCCCCAACGGAATCGCCCTGTCGCATGACAAGCGAGAGGTGTATGTGGCGGAGATGCGAGCGAACCGGATCGTCTCGTTCACCATTCAGCAGAACGGGACACTCAGTGGGCAGCGCATGATTCGCCGCTTTGCTGATCCGGCCATGCCGGATGGCATGGCCGTGGACGTGGAAGGCCGCATATTGGCGGCCCTGCCGGGAATTCGGGCAATCGCCCTCCTAGCACCCGAAGGGAAACTGATCGACCTGTACCACTCTGAAGGGTGGCAGCCTTCGAACCTTGCGTTCGGCGGACCCGATTTGCGCACCGTCTACGTTTCCGACCAGGCCAGCGGTTCGATACTGGGATTCCGCCACGATGTTCCGGGTGCGCCGCTGTTATGAGGCGCCCTGCTCTGCCACCCCAAGCATGCGAACCACTCAGGCAACAGTGGGTAGAGCGGGCACGCCTCAACTCCGGCGGAATTCTCTATCCAGCACGCCGGTCGTGAGGTGGATCATGGTTGGACGGCCGTGCGGGCAAGTGTGAGGCTGCTGAGTTGCCTCCAGTTTACGGATCAGTTCTTTGCTCTCTTCGATGGACAATGTCTGTCCCGCCCTGACCGAAGAGTGGCAGGCCATCGTATATAGAAGCTTGTCCTGCCACGAGTCGGAGCGGCCGCGCTCGGAGATGTCGTCCAGCAGCGTGATTAATGTATCGCCGGCCCCCCTCCTGTTTACAAGTAGCTGTGGCACAGTGCGCAACAGAACTGCTCCCTGTCCAAATGGCTCAATTGTGAACCCTGCGGCAACCAGCTCGTCCATGTGTGCTTCAATGATTGATGCATGAGTCGGGGACAACTCGACCGTCTCCGGTTCCAGCAGCGCCTGCATCTCCGTTGACTTTTCCGCGAACCTGTTGCGGATCTCCTCATATAAGACCCGTTCGTGGGCGGCATGCTGGTCGATCAGGTAAACGCCATCGGGTCCCTCGGCCAGGATGTAGGTTTCTCGCGCCTGTCCAATTACCCGCAGGACCGGCAGTACGCCTTTATGCGTAGCCCTCGGTGGAGGGTTCGACACAGCCTCCTCGGCACTGGCCAGGGGAAGATCAGGATTTTCTCCTGGCGGTGACGACTCCACGCCTGAAGACGCTTCTTGTCTTTCAGCGGCTGGCCACGATGCACTTATGGCGAAACCCGGCGACTGTGGCTGATGTGACAGTGAGGATGACCGGCCCGGCGCGCCCTGTGCCCTTGCGGGTGCCGCAAGCGTGAAACCATGAACTGGCGCAGACTCTGTCAACGTGCCCCTGATGGCCCTCTGCAGTGTTGAGAAGACGATGTCTTCACGGAGGAAGCGAACCTCAGCCTTGGCAGGGTGAACATTGACGTCGACGTCGTTGTACGGGATACGCATATCCACAATTGCCACCGGGAACCGGCGCTCAGGCAGGAAGCCGTGGTAAGCCTGCTCAATCGCAAAAATCAAACGGCGGCTCTGCACCCATCGTCCATTTACGGCCAACGTGATGTAGTTGCGGTTCCCGCGTGTCAGCGACGGTGCGCTGATCAATCCGACGGCTCCGAATGCGGCGGATGAGTCTCCGTCCACTTTAAGCATCACATCGCCAACACGAGAGCCATAAACAGCAGCGACGGCCGCCAGCGTATCGCCTGTTCCGGGACTGCCAATACGTAGCTTGCCGTCTGAAGTGAGTTTGAATGCGACGTTGGGATATACGAGCGCCAGAGTGGCCACCAACTGTTGAATCCTGTTTAGCTCACGGCCAGGCGAACCCAGGAATTTCAGCCGGGCTGGAACATTGCGGAACAAACCAGTGACCGAGACAGAAGTGCCTGGCGCTGCGCCCGTGGTCTCAAGCAGATCACGGTGGCCGTACTCGAAGACACACCTTGTTGCTGCATCGCTTTCGTGGACCCGGCTCACGGCTTCCACCCGCGCGACTGATGCTATCGAGGGGAGCGCCTCACCGCGGAAACCGAGGGTCGAGATGCCGGTGAGGTCTGATGTCTCGTCTATCTTGCTGGTGGCAAACCGCTCGAACGCAACGCTTAATTCACCAGGCGATATACCCGACCCGTTGTCGACTACGCTGATCGAACGAACACCGCCGTCCCTGATGCTGATTTCTACGCGGGTCGCGCCTGCGTCCAGCGAGTTCTCAACCAGTTCTTTGACCACTGAAGCGGGACGCTCTATGACCTCACCGGCGGCAATGCGCGATGAGAGGGCTTCACTTAGAACTTGGATCGGCATTTGGAGGTTGATCTTTTCCCCGGGGCAGGTGGCGAGGCATGGGTGGTCAGAGCGGTAGTCGCCGGATGCCAGTATCACCGCTGACTTCTGACTTGAGGTAATGACCAGCTTTCAGCAAATGTAGTCGCAGGTTGGGATAGACAGGCGACGAAATATGGAGAAGAGCAATTGACGGACGGGTGCGGAGGCCAACCTATTGGAGACTCAGGCGGGTCTACCGCGGCGGCGGCGACGTTAAGTATAGCCCGCGGAACTGTCATGACCGCCCGCAATGCAGTTGGGTGTCATCACTCACGCGGGCCAACACACAATCCATCGTGTACTTACGCTACCGCTTGATTCCCGGTCGTTCAACAATCGATGAAGTGGCCCGTTAACCCCATGGCTCTCATTATCACCTGGTGATCATGTCCGTATCCGTCCAGCATCAACGCGGAATTACTGGCCTTGAAACAGCGATCATACTGATCGCCTTTGTGGTCGTGGCATCTGTCTTCGCATTCACAGTACTGACCGCTGGAATATTTGCTACGGAACGTAGTAAAGAGACCGCCTACGCGGGGCTCGAAGAGGCGACCACTACGATGGTTCCTCGTGGCAGCCTTATTGCGATTCGCGGCGATGTAGATGGCACCGATGCAGTAACGAAGCTTATGTTCACATTGGGTGTTACAGGCGACAGTGAGTCGGTTGACCTTACGCCTCCATACGTGGCTGATGACACGGGCACCGATCCAGATGACAGTGGTCTTCCCCACACCGTCACCGTTGCATATACAGACCCCAGCCAGCACATCATCGATGTTCCATGGACCGCCCGGTTCCTTGGCGGCAACAACGGCGACTACATCCTCGAGGGGCGAGAGTTGGCGGAAATCACCGTGTGGCTACACCAGTTGGATACGGGCACAGGGGTGTATAGCCTTGGCACTTCCGCTGACAATTTCCTGGATGCCCGATTGGGGATCAACGGCTCATTCACCCTGACGGTGGACGCCAGCCGGGGAGCCACCGTCAACCTGGAGCGGGTGATTCCCGCAAGATTGACGCCCACCATGGACCTCCGGTAGCCCTCCAGGTTCATCCAGCGAAACTGCACCAGCAGAATGCTGATACCCGCCGCAGTGTGAACTCGCGACTCTAAAGAGCACGGATGCGACGCGTTCCCAGCGTTGCCAACACTGCCATTACAACGAGCAATACCCCGACGCCCACCACCGCATATCTCACGCCTGCCAGTTCAGCAACGACACCTAGTGGCACGGCACCCAGCGGGATCAGGCCGAAATTCATCATATAGACGCCCATTACCCGCCCCCGGTGCTCTTCATCCGACAGTTCCATGATGAGGGATGCGTTGAGTGATCTTCTCCCTGCGTCGCCCAGCCCGAGCAGTACCATCACGGTGACGGCAATCGCATACGACGGAGCGATGCCCGCCAGTGCAAGGGCGAGGCCTGAGACTGCCGTTGTGAGCAGTAGCACTCCGCCACGATGTTGAGTGGTCTTCAACCCAGCGATGAGCAACGTGCCGACGAGGGAACCCGCTCCAATCATGCTCAGCATGAGTCCCACAGCTGGCGCCTCGAGGTTGAAAAGCTCGTCAACGTACGCTGGCATTAGGCTGCGGAATGGCATCGCAAGCACCGTGGTGGACAGTGCCAGGAGTAGAAGCATCAGGAGAGTCCGGTTTTGAGTCGCATACCTCATGCCCTCCTTCATGTCTCCCCAGACGCGGCGGACGTGCTTTCTCACCACCACTGGCTGCTTTGGAAGAAAACTCGTCAGGATCAGTGCAGTGAAACCCAAACCGGTGATAGTGAAGTACGTGGCTGCAGCACCAATGTGACCATAGATGAGTCCGCCCACCGCCGGCGCAAGCATGGTCATCAGTGACATTCCGCTGGCGTTTAGGGCGATGGCATTCGAGGCATGCTCAGGTGCAACCAGTTGAGGGATGATCGCCTGTCTTGCAGGCATCAGGAATGCGAAAAATAATCCCTGGACAATTGATGCTCCGAAGAGGTGGCCAATTGTAATCGTGTCCGTCACTACGGATATAGCGATGAACAGGGCGATCATCACAGAGCCAAACTGACCCAGTTGAATAATCCGCTTCCGCTCGAATCGGTCTGCGATGGTCCCACCGAACAAAGAGAAGACCAGGATCGGCGGGGCGAACCCTGCGCCGACTGCAACCACCGCGATCTCAGAGCGGGTGAGGTCCCACGCCAACTGGGCGCGGGCAACCATCTGCATGTTCATGCCGCCCATCATCATGAGCAGCCCGAACCATAGGAGCCGGTAGTCGGGACTTTCCAAAGAAACGAACGTGCGCCGGAAAAACGATTGGCCCTGCCCATCGGCATGGCCATGTTCTTTCGCTTCTTTGCTCCATGGGATCCGCAGAGCCGTACCGAACCTCCTGAAAACACGTGCACGCGTTGATTCGACATCAGGCGCCAGTGCGACGGATGGTCAGCCCATCGACAGCGGCTATCTTACGGCAAGCGTCTGAGTAGTGGTTGTGTGAGTATGAACAAAGTTGAAATCACCAACAGGAGTATGGCCATTCCCGCCACGGCAGGGCGTGCTCCAAACTCAGCCATCGCTGCGCTGAGCGGCATTACACCCAGTGGCATGAATCCGAAGGTCATCATCATGACGCTCATGACCCGTGCCCTGAACTCGTCAGAAGTTTCTTCCATGATGAGCGACTGCCCGAGCGCCCACCTGCCGGATTCGCCCAACCCAATGCCTGCCATGGCCACCAACCCGACGATGTAAAAAGGAAACATCGTGATAGAAAGCAACGCCACGCCAGACAACAATGCGGAGCCGAGCAGCACTGGGCCGCGCTTTTGCCCGCGCCGGAGGCTGGCGATTGCCATCGATCCGGCGACTCCTCCCAGCCCTGCCATTGCCAGCAGGAGGCCAATGCCAACGGGCCCTGAGCCATACACGTCAGTGGCATAAACTTGCACGAGCATTCTGAAAGGCATGGACAACAAGGCCACCACGATGCCCTGGATGAGCAAGAGCCGGACCAGGGGCCTGCTCCAGATATATGCGAACCCTGCCCGTATGTTTTGCAGGACGGACATTCCAGCTTTTCCAGGGTCGGGGTACATCTTGGGAATCATGCTGGTAAACACAACCGCGACGAGGTTCATGCCTGTGATGACCAGGTAAACGCCTTCAGGACCGGACAGCGCATAGATCCCTCCGCCTATCGCTGGGGCGACAAGCGTCATCAGGCTCATGGCCATTGCATTGAGGGCTATCGCGTTCGAAAGTCGGTCCTTGCCCACCAGTTTGGGAATCGCTGCCTGGCGTGCCGGCATCTGGAATGCGAACAGCGCTCCCTGGGCCAAAGATGTGATGAACAGGTGGGACCAGTGGATGGAGCCAGTGAGGATTGAGATGGCGATCAGACCGGCCAGCAAAGCATTGGCTGCCTGACCTGCTTGTATAAGAACTCGTCGCTCAACCTTGTCTCCAAGGACGCCGCCGAAGAGCGAGAACGTAAGCATGGTGGGGGCAAAGCCCATCGCCACCAGACCGGTGATGATCGCATCGTCGGTGATCTGGTAGACAAGGATGCCCCTGGCCACCATCTGCATCTGCATGCCACCCATGGACAGCAGCATGCCAATCCACAACAGACGAAAATTCCGTGCCGCCAGCGATTCGAATGTCCGGCTGAACCAGACCGATCCGAACTTTCGATGAACATCAGCGGGGTCGGCTGGTTGGGCGGCAGTCGCGTCAAGGCCGGAAACGTCTGGGACGCCATCAGGCCTCTTAACAGGAGTGAACACTGTGCGGCTGCCTCTGCCGTTGTCGTGAATTGATTACCGAAGTATAGCCTCGGTAAAGTGTGATAGCTCAACGTTGGAAAGACAGCGCGGCAACCAAACCTGCCGCAGACGAGGCGCATCCATGCAACAACCAACTTTTGCTGACGTTCTTGATGCCCGGCGCATGATCACACCGTATGTTCACCGGACACCTACCAGGCGGTATCCAGTCCTCAGCGACATGCTGGATGCGGATGTCTGGGTCAAACACGAGAACTTCCAGGTGTTGGGAGCATTCAAAGTCAGGGGTGGTCTGAACCTTGTTGGGAGAGCGCCTGACAATCACCGGAAGAGCGGCTTCATATCGGCATCTACCGGGAATCATGGCCAATCGGTGGCATTTGCAGCCGCGACGTTTGGGTCATCGGCGACTATCGTGGTGCCGGAGGCTGCGAACCCATTGAAGATTCGTGCGATGCAGGCGCTGGGAGCCGACGTGATCCAACATGGAGCTTTTTTTGAAGAGAGCCGGGAGTTGGCGGAGCGTATGGCGGAGGAACGTGGCGCCAGGTTTGTGCATCCGGCGAATGAGCCACTGCTCATAGCTGGTGTGGGCACCTATTCGTTGGAGATCCACGAGGACCTCGGGGAGATCGATTACATTGTCGTGCCGCTGGGTGCAGGCAGTGGTGCGGCAGGCGCGTGCATTGTCACAGATGCGATGTCACCACATACAAAAGTGATCGCGGTGCAGGCCGCCTCTGCTCCGGCGGCGTATGAGTCGTGGAAGCAAGGGCGCCTTGTCACGGTGGGGATGCAAACGGCTGCTGAGGGATTGGCCACCGGCGGCGCCTATGAGCTTCCACAAAGCATATTGCGAGAGCGCCTTCACGATTTTGTGGTGGTCAGTGAAAGCAGGATAGCTTCAGGCGTGGTGCTATACATGGAGGCAACACGCACGTTGGTGGAACACGCTGGCGCTGCTTCTCTCGCGGCCGCCCTTGACCTCAAGGACAGGCTGAAAGGCAAGCGGGTGGTTCTGGTGGCGAGCGGCGCCAACATCGGTCCGACGCAGATAGCGGCTGCAATAGAGTCAGGCTCCTAGTGCCCAGGCTGTCCGCGTAAGACGTGATCGGAGCGGCCTGGCACTATTCGTCAGCCTGGGATTGTTCCAGGGCCGATATACGCTGGTCGAGTGTTTGCACGCGTAGATAGTCTTCCTGCATCAGCCCGTAGGCACGTTCTACGTAAAGCTGTGCCAACTCAGAAGCGCGGGGAGACGTGTCAGCCGCTGCATCGGCAAGCCGGTCGATTTGCCGGTTATCCGGCACGTTGCGGCCGATGGCCCTTATCTTCATCTCAGCTTCCCGCACGGTGCCGTGGTCGCCGCTTTCAACAGCGAAGCGGAGCCTGCCCACGAGGCCTGCGAGTTCTGCCAGGAGATCTGGCTCACTCATCAGGCTATACATCACATCATCGAACTCCGGCTGCCCGGCCTCTCCGCCGCCAGTGTCTTCTTCTGGCTCCGAAGGCTGGGCCTCTGAGTAAAGACGGCTGTATTCAGCAGTTATTTCACCCACCGTGCCCATTAGACGCGCCGCATCGTTGAGCACGGCGGTGCCGCCATATATCAAGTCATCCCCCCGTGCAGATGCCATCCGCTTCACCCAGTCCACGCTTTGGATTGGCTCAGGCGCGGGAGGGAATGCAAACGATGACATGTTGGGATTGCCCATGGCTTCCATTTGGCCCGCCAGGAATGGCGGCACGTATTTGGCCATGTCTACTGAGACGGGAAGCAGGACTACGTATGTGGCTGCTGCCCGGTCTGGATCTGTGCCATCGCGAAAGTAAACCAGCGCGTGGCCCCGAGGATTGGTGCGGTCACCTTGTTCGAACTGTAGTTCCATGAGGAAAGTGTTACCTGAACCGTTGCTTATGATGGGCTACATATATCCTAATGCCACCGTGCCCTAAACGGCGGCCATGCGCGGCCGCCTCGGTGGGCAGAAAGGAAGCAGCACATCATTATTTACAGGACGCTTGTACGGCCCTTCATGTTCCGCATGCATCCTGAGAGGGCGCACAAAGCCGCGGAGGTGGCGCTGAGGGTGCCTGTGGTTTGGAACGCGTTGCGTCCGGTTTCGGGCGCGGGCAATCCTCGCCTTCGCACCACAGTGGCTGGCTTGCAGGTGCCGACACCCGTGGGTGTGGCAGCAGGGCTGGACAAGGACGCGCGTTTCCTCGGGGCGCTGCTTGACCTGGGATTCGGATTTGCCACTGGGGGCACCGTTACTCAATCTCCCCGCCCAGGCAACCCAGAGCCGCGGGTGATACGTCAGCCCGAGCGGGGGGCGTTGATCAATTCCATGGGATTCCCCGGGGCCGGGCTTGAAGCGGCTGAAAAACGGTTTCGCAGATATAGCCGCCGTCGTGACCGGCTGTTCGCAAGCATCGCAGGCACCATTGAAGATGAGATCGTTGAATGTCACCGCCGTCTCCAGCCGTTGGTGGCGGCGGTGGAACTCAACGTGAGCAGTCCAAATACTTCCGGATTGAGGGTATTCCATGAGCCGGGGCGGTTACGGGGACTGGTGGAGTCCCTGGCAAAGCACAAATCCGTCCCTCTGCTTGTCAAACTGCCCCCGTGGGGCCGGGACAGGGATGATCGCCGCAAGGCGTTGTTGCTGGTCGAAACGGCGCTCAATGCTGGAGCTGACGGGCTGGTTATTGCCAATACCCACCCGGTCGAGCATTCCGGGCTGGCAGTTGGACGTGGCGGACTGAGCGGGGCGCCACTTTTCGAACATACGGTACGTATGGTGGCTGAGACCCGTGCCGTTGTTCATGCAGGGCCAGCGATCATTGGGAGTGGCGGCGTTTCATCCGCTCGCCACGTCTGGCAGTTGCTGGCCGTAGGCGCTTCGGCAACGCAAATTTATACGGGCTTCATTTACGAGGGGCCTGGACTGCCGGGCAAGATCAACCGCGGCTTGATCACGCTGATGAACCGTGTGGGCGCCCGATCAATCATGGATATAGAAGGGCCACCACCGGATTAATGTCTCGGCTGTGATCGTCAAGACGTGTGCTAAATTGTGGCTCCCTTCGCCAGCAATTCTTCAGCTTCTGTCCGGTACGGCATTGCTTCCTGAGCGCCATCCCTGGACACGCACAACGCCCCGGCCGCCATCCCCAACCGCGCTGCATCCGTGATGTTCATGCCGGACGCCAGGCCCACGGCCAGCCCGCCGTTGAAGGCGTCACCGGCGGCGACCGTGGCTACGACAGGGACGTTGAACGCTGGAAGCAGCTCTGATATTCCATCCGATTCAACGTGTGCGCCGCCCTCCCCGAGCGTGACAATGACTGACTTCAATCCCATGTCACGGATCTTTTTGGCAGCCTTCGCGGCTGAGGTTCCGTCATTGACAACGATGCCAGTCAGCGCCTCGGCTTCTGTCTGGTTGGGTGTCAGGATGTCAACCGATTCGAGGAAACCATCGGGCACCACACGAGCTGGGGCCGGGTCAAGGATGACTATGGCTCCAAAGCGCTGCGCCGTCTGCATCGCTGCCATGGTGACATCCAGCGGGATTTCCTGCTGCACGAGGAGCACAGAGGCGTCCTGCAACGCAGTTTCAGCGTCGGTGACCTGCTGCTCATCGCACCGGGCGTTGGTGCCGTAGACAGCATTCACGTAGTTCTGGCCAGTCGAATCGATGAATATTGCGGCGATGCCCGAGGCCACGGTTTCATCAACCCTTAGGAATCCTGTATCGATCCCTTGCGCTTCCAGGAAGTCTCTCATCTCGCTGCCAAAGGCGTCACCTCCCACCCTGCCAATCATCGCCACCTTTCCCGGAATACCGGCCAGTCTTGCCGCTGCCACTGCCTGGTTTCCGCCCTTGCCGCCCGGGGCGGTGTAGAAACGCGTGCCTTCAGTTGTTTCGCCAGGGCCGGCGAGGCGGGGAGTCTCAATCATAAGGTCCATGTTCAGGCCGCCCAATACGACGATCTTTCCTTTGTCTGTCCCTTGTTCCATCCGGTTACGCCCCAAGCTTTCCCTGTTCAAGTAACGCTTCTATGGACTTTGCCACGCCGTGTTTATCAGGACCAGGTACGACCTGGTCGGCCGCCATCAACGCCGCCGGATGACCGTCTTCCACGCAGATTCCCAGCCCAGCCCATTCCAGCATGGCTGCATCACCAGCTCCGTCGCCGAACGCCACGAACCGTTCTCTTTCCACTCCCAGCCATTTGGACAGGTGATCAAGCGCCATGTGCTTTCCTGCCCGAGCACTGCCAACCTCGCAGAAGTGGGCGAGCGAGTGTGTCACCATGGCTCGGCCATCCAGATCTACACTCAACGTTGTCACCAGCTTATCTATGCCCTTGGAGTGATCTACTCCCAGGACCAGCGTAGGGTGCTGATTTGCGACTTCTGCTAGCGAAGGCGTCAGGCGCAGTTCGGTGTCCATGCGCAAGGCGTAACCCTCAGCCCACGGCGTGGCGTCTTCGACATAAATTTCATCTTCGACGTACACCACTGGGGTTGCGCCTGATGACCTGATTAGATCCACGGCGCTGTTGGCGGTTCCCGGATCCAGCCGTTCGTGTCGCAACACCTCTTGGGTCCCTGGCAGGAGCGTCATCGCTCCCTGGTAGCAGATCAATGGGCCGGCGGCCCCCGAAACCTCAGCGAATGTGAGGGCGGAACGCATCATTCGGCCAGTTGCGAGGCTGACCGTGGCACCAGTCTTTTTCGCTGATTGGACAGCCTCGCGCAGACGAACAGACACTTTGAAGTCGGCTCCGACCATGGTGCCGTCCACGTCTAACACAACGACGGAGTATTTTCCGGGCGTGTCCACCTCCGTCCTCTGGATGTCGCTCAAAGCAGTGGCCTGCCTGCATTTGTCCAATGCGATTCGCCTTCGGTTGTCACCGTTGGTTCACCTGCCGCCTGTGATGACTGCCGCCTTCGCACTGTTTGCATTTGGGCGAATATCCCTCGCCCGTACGAATTGTGGTGATAATAGAACGGTCAGTGAGAGTGTAGCCAAACCTACCAGCGAGATGATCATGATGCCTGCGGGTGCTCCAAAAAGCGTCGCCAGAAGTCCAATGTTCAGTGCCCCAATGGGTCCCGCACCAATGGTTACCGCCAGCACTCCCATGACTCTGCCACGGACCGCTGGCGGTGTAGCGGCCAGTACGATGACGCTCTGCATGGTGCCGAAGCTGGCCATGCCAAAGCCTCCGATGAACAGCAGTGGAAGGGCGGCAATGTACCAGGGCGTTCGCGAGAACAACAGGATGACAACCAGGAATACGATAGATCCATAGAGATAAATACGCGTGTAGTGCTGAGGCCTCGAACGCAACGCTATTGTCAACGCTCCGAGTGTGGCGCCGAGGCCCTCCACACTGGTGATAAGGCCAATGAGGATCGGGTTTACCCGGAACACCTCTTCACCCATCACCGGGACCATGTGCTGGTAAGGGAACGCGAACAGGTTCATCACCACAGTGATGACCAGGGTGACCATGATCACGGAGTCGGATCTTATATACCGGAATCCTTCTACCATGTTGGCCAACGGGTTCGCGGATGACCCTTCATGCGACGGTTCCGTGTAGTCAATGGTGAGGGCCAGCAACAATCCGGCGCCAAAGAGAATGGTACCGGCAAAGTACGCTCCCTCCACGCCGATGAATGCCAGTAATGCCCCCCCGGCAACGGGACCAATGATTCGTGTGAAATTGTTCGTGGCCGAGTCCATCCCCATGGCCACGCCTACGAGGTCCTGGCCCACTGCATCTCCGACCATGGCTCGGCGTACAGGGAAATCTGAAGCCCATACGATTCCTGTGAAAAGAGTTCCCGCTGCAATATGCCATAGTTGGAGATTGTCAGTGACCGCCAGTAGCCCCAGTACCAGGTAGTTGACTGTCAACAGCCCTGCACCGGCTATCAGCATTTGCCGTCGGTTCAGGCGGTCTGCAACGATGCCAATGAACACTCCGAGGACGAGCATCGGGACCATTCGAAGGAACGCTATCAGCGATACCAGGAATGCAGATTCGGTCTGGTCGAACACAAAGATGCCTATGGCCAGGGTTTCAAGCCAGCGCATGGTGGAGTTGATACTGCCGATGGCCCATAGCCTGCGAAAAGGGCCATTGCGAAAGACTCGTCGGCGTTGAAGAGCAGGTGGAATCGCGCGGCTGCGCCGCGTCCCGGCAGTGTTCATATGGGTTATGAGCGCCGGTTTCTTCGCAGGTGCTGCTGAATTGACACACGTGGCGCTGTGCTGCCGTCCGCCCAGATACCTCTTCCTGCCGCCTTCGCTTCAGCCTCCAACTGTTCAAACCGGCCGTTGTACCGCGTGTTGTTATCGGAGACGTCAGCCTGGGCGAGACCCTGGTAGATCAAATTTGCGTTGATCATGGCGTCGCCCAGGTAAACGTACCGAAGCATTCTGCCCTGCGAATCCACATCACGCTCATCTCTTTCCAACAGCACCTCCTTTCCATCCACCCACCCCCGATTTACCTCAGTGGCAAGGTTGTTGAGCGGCGCTCCTGGCACAGGCGGTGACACGCCGATATAGCGCACAACGAACTCTTCGTGCTCACCCTGAACCGTGATGGTGTTGCCGCTCAGCACGTTGGTGACGGTGCCGGTTTCGGTCTGGACACCGGGCGACTCGTCCGCCTGCCTTGGCGAACCCAATCCGCCCAGGACAAGAGACAGGACGAATATTCCGGCGATTATCGCGGCGAATGTCTGCCAGATGATGGTCTTCCAGCGTCCGTGCCCGGGACGGCCGTACTCGTCGCTATACGACCGCTCCATGTCAGCCTCATCTGGGCCTTCATATCGCACGCCGACATCACTGTTGTGCTCGTGGTTCGTCAGCATCTGAACGGTTTGTTGAAGGAGAAGCCATGCCTGAGAAGATTGTCTTCAAACTTGGGTCTAGAATGAGGTGACAGTCTAGCATCGGGCCGGTTCAACAGATTCCGAGGTTGAGCCCATAAAGACACGGACGTTGGTCGGGACTGCTTCATGGACTGACAAGCCGCTCATAGAGTCCGGTTCCTTCTATCCCAAGGGAGCGAACTCCGCTGAGGCACGCCTCCGGTACTATGCCTCGCAGTTCCCGTTGGTGGAGGTGGACAGCACCTACTATGCCCTGCCGAGCCTGAGGAACGCGCAGTTGTGGGTGGAGCGCACACCTGGCGACTTTACGTTCAACGTAAAGGCCTACGGTCTCTTCACCACTCATGGGGTACGCCCGCAAACGCTGCCCGTAGATCTGAGGGAGAGTCTGCCACGCGCGTTGCTCGACAAGCGTGGCATTTACCTGCGGGATGTGCCGCCTGAGGTTACCGAAGAGGCATGGCGGCGCTTTGAAGAGGCTTTGTTGCCACTGGACAGCGCAGGGAAACTGGGTGTAGTGGTTTTCCAGTTTCCACCATGGTTCACGCCGGGAAGCCGTGCGGAGTCGCATCTCGTCTACTGTCAACGGCGACTGCCACAGTACCGGATGGCTGTCGAATTCAGGAACTACCAGTGGTTCGAAGCTTCCAACCTGGACAGGACATTCGATTTTCTACGAGAGCGGCAAATGGCATTCATTTGTGTAGACGAACCCCAGGGGTTCAAGTCTTCCGTGCCGCCAATCGCTGAGGCTACCGCAGAGATTTCAGTGGCGCGATTCCACGGCCGCAACCGCGACACATGGGAGCGTCCCGGCGGTGCAGCACTGGACCGATTCGACTATTTCTATACGGCTGATGAAATGCGGGAATGGGCACCTCGTATCCGCAAACTGCAAGATGAGTCTGGGCAAGTTCACTTGATCATTAACACGAACAACTACAACCAAGGGCCGGTCAATGCTCGTCTGCTGATGGACGTGCTCAGTGAGGAGAACCTGGTCTGAGGGCGGCCGGTGCGATCTTCGTCCATTGGTGGTGTCCCATGAAACGGTTTTTCTCGATGAGGCTGTAACGCGCATTGTTGAACTCTATGGCGATACCGGCAGGGCCGTAGAGTCAGCGGGTAACTACAGTTCCTACGTTTGCGCGAAGATCAAGACCGAGGCCGCGCTAGTCGCCGCGTTTAATGACCAACAGCCAATCCGCGTGGACTCGCCGGTCGGCTCTGCCCTAGTACTGCGGTGACATGGCCTAGTTCGACTCGCGTTGACCGGCGAGTTCAGCGTTGTTACCATCATAAATTGGTTCAGTTAACCGATGTCATCCAGCAAATGGATGACCTGCAGTCGGTGAATCAGCGGGCTAATAACTAGCTGCTGCTGTCACTCCCGGCTGGACCCCCGGGAGGCGATGGTGGCCTTCGTCAGGGGATCCAATTGCCTCACGTTCTCGCTCTGCGCTGCCGCGAATGTGGCCGTGACTTCCCGGTAGAGCCCATCTACGTCTGCGACTTTTGCTTCGGGCCTCTTGAAGTTGCCTACGACTACGATGCCATTCAAAAGGTCATCAGCCGAGATCGCATCAGTGATGGGCCGTCCACCATCTGGCGTTACGATGATTTCCTGCCGGTGAGCCGAGAGAAGGCCGTAAACATTGGCGCAGGCATGACGCCGCTACTTTTTGCTGACAACCTCGGCCGTGAACTGGGCCTCAACAACCTGTGGATCAAAAACGATGCGGTCAACCCGTCCTACTCCTTCAAGGACCGAGTTGTATCGGTGGCGACCACCAAGGCTCTCGAATTCGGATTTGACACCATCGCATGTGCATCAACCGGCAACCTCGCGGGTGCAGTTGCGGCACACGGCGCGAAGGCACGAATGCGCACACTGGTGTTCATTCCTGCCGATCTGGAATCCGGAAAAATCATAGGCGCTTCTGTTTATGGACCCACGGTTGTGGCCGTCAGAGGAAACTATGATGATGTGAACCGGTTGTGCAGCGAACTTGGCGATAGCCGTAATTGGGCATTCGTCAATATCAACATGCGGCCCTACTACTCCGAGGGCAGCAAGACCCTTGGGTATGAGATCGCTGAGCAGCTTGGCTGGAAGGCCCCGGACCATGTGATTGTGCCAGTAGCCTCAGGGTCACTCTTTACCAAGGTATGGAAAGGGCTTCACGAGTTCGCCAAGATGGAGCTGATCGATGGCGTGGACACCAAGATGCACATCGCGCAGGCGATGGGCTGTGCTCCGGTGGCCCAGGCATTCCTGAACGAGCAGTCACACCCGAAGCCTGTTGTCCCTAACACGATCGCGAAATCACTCGCGATCGGAAACCCTGCCGACGGCTATTACACCGTGAACATTGCCAACGAGTCGGGCGGTTCGGCAGTTGCGGTGGGAGAGCACGAGGTGGCTGAAGGCATACGGCTGCTAGCTGAAACTGAAGGGATCTTCACTGAAACCGCAGGTGGTGTTGTGGTGTCAACGCTACGCCAGCTCGCACGCGACAGCAGGATAGGTCCAGACGAACAAGTTGTGGCGCTTATTACAGGCAACGGACTCAAGACCCAGGAGGTCGTATCAGGCTACTCAAATCCGATTGAGATTGATCCCACGGTGGATTCATTTGATGAACTGGTGATGGGCGCCGCGACCAGTTGACACACAAAGGCTTGCAATATGACAGCGCTTCGCCGAGTCAAATTTACGTTTCCGCCTGGCCTCATAACCAGGCCGGTGATCTACGAGCTGGGCCAGAGGTTCCAGATCGTCACAAACATCCGGCGCGCCGAGGTGGGGCCTGATGTGGGGTGGGTTGTCCTTGAACTTGATGGCCCTGAAGATCAGATAGACTCAGGTTTGGCCTGGGTGGAGAAACAGGGCGTGCAAGTCAGCCCGGTCACCGGAGACATAATAGAAGGCTGAACGCACAGGGTTTCCGCCCTGTATCCTTCCGTAAGGTAATAGCGTCTAACCAATGCGGTGCTGAGCGGATGTTCCGCTGGCCGGTGCTTAGAGAACGAGGTCAAAGATAGAATGTCGGTTACGGTCAAGATTCCGACGCCGCTGCGTCGGCTCACCAACAATAAGGACAAAGTGAACGCCGACGGCGGCAACCTTCAATCGGTGATTGACTCGCTTGAAGGTGAGTTTCCTGGTATCAAGGAACGCTTGTGCGATGAGACCGGATCACTCCGCCACTTCGTCAACATATATCTCAATGGCGAAGATGTTCGTTACCTGGATGGTCTGAACACGGAGACGAAGACTGGCGACGAGGTGAGCATCGTACCGGCTGTCGCCGGCGGCTGCTGACCCGCCCAACGCTCAACTGGATCCAATTGAAGACGCCCCCGGATTTCATGCTGGGGGCGTCTTTCTGTCTAGATCAACGCACGAATTTATGGCTCATCGACCACGTCAAAGATGGCGTCTCTTACCACCTGTTCTGGTACATCACGCCTTGTTGTGGCCTCACCCGGGCCGGTCAACAGCACCCACCGGATACTCCCGCCACGCGATTTCTTGTCAGACCTGGTGGCGTTCAGCACTGCATCCACGGATACCCCTTGAGCACGCACCGGCAAGCCATACTTTTCCAATATGCCGCGCTGTCGATCCAACAGTTCTGGATCAATCATACCCAGACGGAGTGCGATGCCTGCAGCCGCCATTATTCCTACACTTACCGCCTCCCCGTGCAGGAATGTCCCGTATTCGGTAATTGCTTCCAGGGCATGACCAACCGTATGCCCGTAGTTCAGCAGCACCCGTTCGTCGCCTCGCTCGAACTCATCAGCGGACACTACATCGGCCTTGATGGCCACGCTGCGGCGAATCGCTTCAACAGCCACGTCACCGGACAAGGCCAGCATTTCGCCAGCATGCCGGTCCAGTGTGTCCAACAATCGAGCATCCAGTATGAAACCATGCTTGATGGCTTCAGCCCAACCCGACGCCAACTCCCGCGGTGGAAGTGTGGCCAGATGCGCTATCTCCGCGATTACCAGCTTGGGTTGATGAAATGCCCCGACGAGGTTCTTGCCTTGTGGCAGGTTGACTGCAACTTTGCCCCCGATGGACGCATCCACCATGGCGGCCATGCTTGTGGGGACCTGGACGAATGGCACTCCCCGCAACCAGGTTGCCGCCACAAACCCTGCCAAGTCGCCAATGACGCCACCACCCAGCGCGACGATGGTGTCTGAACGCTCTGCGCGTTGTTCAGCCAGCCACCCGTACATCTGCCGGGCAGTGTCCAGGTCCTTTGCCGTTTCGCCGGATTGAATCGCCAGCACGTGGGCAGGGAATCCACCTGATTCCAAGGCCTCCTGGACTCGCCGCACGCCGTCTGGGAACAACACCCGGTCAGCAATTATGAAGGCCCTGCCGCCAAGACCGGCTGCAGACATCTCCGGTCCAATACGGTCAATCACACCCCGTCCAACGAGCACACGGTAGTTTCCCTGGGATGTATGTACGACGGTGGCGAGATCCTGATCGAGCGCGTCACTCATTCACTTTGTCTCACTGAAGCTCAGGCTCTCCCATGCGTCCGCTATTTCGCGTGCAACCTGGTCGTGAGTCTTGCCCTCGGTATCAATAGTCACCTGCGCTATCGAGTATGCGGTTTCACGTTCGGCCAGTATCCTGGCAACTCGATCCACCGGCGCTTCTCCACCCAGGAGCGGACGTAGCGCCCTGCCCCGTCGCCCCATGGACCTGGTAAGGCGGTCGTGGATAGTGGCAGGGCTTGCTGCAAGTCTTACGATCATTCCGGTAGCAGACATCAGTGAACGGTTCTCAACGCTGACCGGTACACCGCCGCCTGTTGAAACCACCTGTCCGCTGGCCTGTGCAACCTGAGCGAGCACATGGCGCTCCAGATCTCTAAAGCGATTTTCTCCCTGAGTTTCAAATATCTTAGGGATCTTTGTGCCCTGTTGCTTCTCGATCAGGTCATCGGTGTCGACGAAAGTCCACCCGAGAAGCCGCGCAGCTCGGCGTCCACTTCGAGATTTTCCGGTACCGGAAAATCCAATTAGGTATATGTTGTTCCTTTGTGGTGGCATATGGGTCACGAGTGCATGTCTTGGGATAGGATCTTCTGTTGACTCCCAGTGACTGCCAGCGGTGGATTGGGCTTTCGTCTGCACCGAGCACCGAGGTTACTGGTTAGAACTTCAACAGCGCCCTAACGGCCAAATTCCTGGTGGCTCGCCACATACCCGCTGTAGTTACGCTTGATTTCGGAAAGGCTATCGCCGCCAAACTTCTCCAGAAACGCGTGCGCAAACGTCAGAGCCATCATGGCTTCGCCGATCGGACAGGCCCGCGGCACCTGGCAAATGTCGCTGCGATGATAGGCTGCCTCAATAACCTCTCCGGTGTTAATGTCCACTGAAGGCAGGGGGCTGGTCATGGTGGCGATGGGTTTCACCGCTACGTTCACCACCACAGGCTGGCCATTCGTCATTCCACCTTCAATGCCTCCCGCCGCGTTTGAAAGCTGCCGGAACCTTCGAGGGTCGTCTTGATCCGGCACAATCACGTCCTGCACTTCCCTGCCCGGTCGGGTCGTGTTGCGAAAGCCGCTGCCTATCTCCACGCCCTTGACTGCATTAATGCTCATCATGGCCTGGGCCAGGCGGCCGTCCATCTTCCGGTCCCACTGGACGTGGCTGCCAAGCCCTACCGGAGCGCCGAAGGCAATAATCTGCATCACGCCGCCCACAGTGGTGTGATCGGCCTTGGCCTGATCGACTTGCTCCTTGAATAGACGATCACTTTCAGCGTCCGACGCCCGCACGTCTGATGCCTCCACAGCCTCCCAATCGATGTTCTCCGTATCTTCAGGGGCACTGGCGGCACCGATGGAAATGACGCGGCTCCGGATACTGATACCGAACTCTTCCAAAAATCTTTGTGCCACAGCTCCAACAGCGACCCGGGCAGCAGTCTCCCGCGCGCTGGCCCGTTCGAGGATGTTGCGTAGGTCATGTTGAACATACTTGAGCGCGCCCGGGAAATCGGCGTGGCCGGGTACAACGCGAGTATGAATCTTCTTGTCGACATCATCCGCCACCGGGCCAACTGACATGGCTTCTATCCAGTTTGCGAAGTCCCGGTTTTCAATCCACATCGCTATCGGCGATCCGAGAGTGACGCCATGCCGTACTCCGCTGCGAATCTCGGCACGGTCTTTCTCGATCTTCATGCGTCCACCGCTGCCATAGCCCTTCTGCCGCCGGGCCATGTGGCGCTCTATGTGGTCTTCTTCAAGCGATAGACCAGCGGGGATGCCTTCGACGATGACGGTAAGGCCGGGACCGTGAGACTCGCCGGCTGTCAGATAGCGAAACGTTGTCATGTCGTGTTTGGGAGTTCCCTGGGATGGTTGGCAGGCACACGCCTCAAGCCTGGCGATGCTTGATTATAGGCAACTTTGGGCTCACACCGATTTAGTTGCGTTCTCTACGGCAGCGAACATGACATCCACCGGCGCGTCTTGTCCAGTACACAACTCGAAGCCCTCGATTCCCTGGCAGATCAGCATCGTGATCCCTCCAGCGGTGCGTCCGCCAGCACGTTCAACCTCACGAAGGAATGGAGTGACTGCCGGAGCATAGACAGCGTCATACCCAAGGGCATCTGCTGAGATCATGTCAGCGGCAATCGGAGAGACGGATGGCGCCGGTCCTCCGGCCATGCCCATGGAAGATGTGTTCACCAACAGGTTGGCGAATGGCGCTGCGTCAGCCAACTCATTCCGTGATAGACCCATCGCCCTGGGCTTGAACCTGCCTGCGGACATTTCGGCCGCCAGGGACTGCGCCTTGTCGATGCTGCGGTTTGCTATGGTCAGGCGAGCTACTCCCGCGGTACGAAGAGCATAGACAACGGCACGCGCTGCGCCGCCCGCCCCAAAGACAAGGGCATCGGCGCCCTCAGGATCGAAGTCAGCCTTTTCCCGGAGCGCACGAAGAAATCCTGGAGCGTCTGTGTTGTAACCATGCAACCGGCCTGATCGATTTATGATCCAGTTGACTGCACCGATGGCTTCTGCCGTGCCATCTATCTCGTCCATCATGGGCATCACGGCTTGCTTGTGAGGCAGGGTTACGCATGAGCCAAGACAATCTTTATCCCTGAAAGACTGGACCTTGGCAGCGAGATCCTCCGGGGCCGTGGGCCACGCTTCGAACATCGCATCGATGCCAAGGTGGTCGAGCCCTGCCTGCTGAAACAACGGCGATAGCGTGTGTCCCAACGGATAGCCGATGATGCCCATGCTTTTCGTCATTCATTACTCCGATTTACTGGCCGTCGCCCAGTCTGCCGGTGCGCTGCAAGGTACGATTCTAATATCAGCGCAGCGGCAGTAGAGTCTACCCTGCCTTTGTCACGGCTGGGTTGAACCCCCGCTTCTCGCAACCGCGCCTCAGCTTCTGCTGTGGAAAGGCGCTCGTCCCAAGTATGGACAGGAACGTCTACTTCGTCGCGAAGGTGCCTGCTGAACGCCAGCACCGATCTCGCCTGTGTGCCGCGGCTTCCGTCCATCGATACGGGCAGCCCGACAACGATGCAGGCAACGTCATGTTTCGCTGCCAAGGCCTTCAAGCGAGCGATATCTTCATCGAAACTTGTTCGTACCAGGGCTTCCAACGGCGTACAAAGAGTGCCGGTCGGATCAGACGCGGCGAGGCCAATTCGTGCCTCCCCCACGTCGAGTCCAAGCAACCTTCGTTCTTCCGCTATGACGGAGCTCCCACGATGCCTTCTATTACTTTACCGACGGAAGCCAGCGCTTCATCCAGCTTCGCAGCGTCACGCCCGCCAGCCTGGGCGACATCCGGACGCCCACCACCGCCGCCGCCCATTATGGACGCCAGCCCCTTTGCGATGTTGCCTGCGTGAAACCCTTTCTTGGTCAGGTCTTGTGTAACCATAACCACCACCACAGGGCGCTCCTCAATGACGCTGCCCAGCACCAGTATGCCGCTGCCGATGCGGTTTCTTAGATGATCGCCTGTCCGTCTAAGGGCGTCTGCTGTGGTGGCAGGAACTCGGTTCACCTGTACGGGGGCATTGGTTCCATCGACCTCCACGGAGAACGACTGAGATTCACCGGTGTCACCTCCGCCTAGGCTGGCCTGCAGCAGCTTTTCTTCGAGATCCGCCACCTTTCGGCGCATGCCATCCAATTCGGTGAGCACCGTTTTTGTCCGCGTCTCCAGGTCAGGCAGAGGTGCGCGGAGGGTCGATGAGAGCCTGTCCACAGTACCGAATCGTTCCCAAATCGCCTCTTCGGTCCCTTTGCCCGTGATGGCCTCCAGCCTGCGCATACCTGAGCCTATGCCAGTTTCGGAAACAATTACGAAGGTCCCGATACCACCGGTGCGATCCATGTGGGTGCCACCGCACAACTCGTAGCTCCACGGCGCATCTATCTTGATGGTACGGACTTCGTTCTCATACTTGTCGCCGAAGAATGCCAGCGCGCCTTCTTCGATGGCTTCGCCGTACGTGGTCCAGTGCACCTGTACACCAACGTTTTCGCGTATCTTCTCGTTGACGCGGTCCTGCACTGCCTTGATTTGTTCCGGGGTCAGAGGGCTCATGTGGGTGAAGTCGAATCGAAGCCGGTCAGGGGCCACCAATGAGCCCGCCTGGCGCACGTGAGTCCCAACGATTTCTCGTAAAGCTGCGTGGACGAGGTGAGTGGCCGTGTGATTGCGGCGGATGCGCTCCCGGCGCTCGGCATCCACTTCCGCAGTTACAGCGTCGCCAATCTTTATCTGGCCCTGCCGTACCGTGCCGTAGTGGGCGTTTACATGGCCGTATGGGCTCCTGGTGTTGATCACCTCCACCAGTGAGTCTTTGCTCCGTATGACACCGGCATCGCCGATCTGCCCTCCACGCTCGGCGTAAAACGGGGTTTCTCTAAGTATTATTTCCACCTCGTCACCCTCGGATGCTGACTCCACGACTCTCCCAGCCTTGATCAGGCCATCTACGACACTATCTGCCGTGGTGGTCTCGTATCCGAGGAATTTTGTCTCGTCGATGCCAATCTCTTCGTAGACGCGGCGCTGTGAACTGTCACCGCCGAACTTCGCTCCCGCGGCGCGGCCTCGGGCACGTTGGGCATCCATCTCCCGGCTAAATTCGTCCTGGTCGACTTTGAGGCTCTTCTCTTCCAACAGCTCTCGTGTGACCTCAAACGGAAAACCGTACGTGTCGTACAAAAGGAAGGCTTCCCGTCCGGATATTTCATCGGCCCAACGTCGGAGGCTCCCCATGTCGTCGCGTGCGCCGGTCGCTGCATCCTTGACAAGATCTGCCAGGGCATCAGCCGCGGCTCTTCTGCCTATGGCGTGGGCTTCATCACCGTGTGGGTACGTGAATCCGTGCACTTCCAGCAAATGGCGCGGGTTGTCTGCAACGCTGGGATCAACAGCGGCCGCGATGGCGTCCAGGGATTCGCGGTAATTTGCCCGATAATCAGTCATACCTTCGAGGACCATGGAGCCGAACTCAAGTGTGCGGGAGAAGCTTTCTTCTTCTTGTTCCAGCACTTCCCGGATGAACGGGCCGTTGTTCACCAGTTCTGGATAGGCGTGGCCCATGACGTCGGTGACGGTGCGGGACATATCGGACAGGAACGGGGAGTTTAAGCCAAGGGAGCGTCCGAAAAGCATTCCACGGCGGACGAGCCGACGCAGAACATACCCACGTCCGGTATTGCCTGGAACCACACCATCGCCTATCAGGAACGACGCGGAGCGTGAATGTTCCGCCACGACGCTGAGAGCCCGGTTGATCTCCGGACTGTCTCCCCATTTCTTACCGGAGATTGCCTCGGCCTTGGCAATCAAGGGCCTGAAAATATCGGTTTCATAGACGTTTGCGACGCCCTGGAGAGCCGCCACGGTGCGTTCCAGCCCCATGCCAGTGTCAATGTTCTTATTGGGCAGGACCGTGCGTCGCCCGTCCGAGTGGTGGTAGAACTGTGTGAAAACCAGGTTGTACAGTTCAACGAAATCGCTGTGGAGGTTGGGCCCCCAACTGGATTTGCGGACCGGGTCATCAATGCCCGGCACTTTCGCGAGATCACCTCGGTAATAATTAATCTCACTGCTCGGTCCGCACGGTCCTTCGTCTCCTGCTGGCCCCCACCAGTTGTCTTCATCACCGAAACGATAGATACGCTCCGGCGGTATTCCCAGGCTCAGCCAAATCTGTTCAGCCTCGTCATCATCCTCATAGATCGTGAAATAAAGCCGCTCAGGTTCGAAGTGCAGGACGTCTTGCATCAGTTCGAGTGCCCACGCGCAGGCTTCCTTCTTGAAATAATCGCCAAAGCTGAAGTTGCCCAGCATCTCGAACAGGGTCAAGTGGGTCGCATCTCCAACCTCTTCGATGTCCGTCGTGCGGAAGCACTTCTGCACCGTAGTGACGCGTCCGTGCGGAGGCTGCACCTCACCAGCAAAGTACGCCTTGAACTGAGCCATGCCTGAGTTGGTCAGCAGGAGAGTGGGATCGCCCGCGGGTATCAGTGAGGCCGACGGCATGCGCAGGTGGCCGCGCTCCTCGAAGAACCGCAGGAACGTTTCACGAAGCTCATCGGCTGTTATGGGCCGTGCCATCTTCTCTCCAAGTAAAGGCGTTGGTTATGCCTCTAGTGCAACGGGGGCGGTCTTCGCTTCGCTCAGCGACAGCGAAGCACGCGCCCCCGTTGCAATTTGGTGCATATGGTGAGTCAAACTTGTGCGACATTGAATTTTAGATTTGCATGAGAGTGAGTGTCAAAGCAGCGGCCTGTAGCGCTTCCCACATTGACGGCGACGAACCGTAGTGTTTGAATCGCAAGTCACCCCACCTGCCGCTGATCATCATGCGAGCCGGTGACCATGCCCACAAATTGCACCGGGAAAGATTTTGCAAGCGGCCAACAAGAGCGAGGCGGCACTCACCAGCCTGTGCGCAAATTTAGGATCGCATTGGACAATCGTGGCCGCCGCCAATCGTGGGCCCGTTTCATTCAGGCCTGGTCCGGGCAGAGGATTTTCCGCACGATTTGAAGGCGGCGCTGCCAGCGGTGCACTTGCGCCTTTCACTGGACTGCTGCCCATAAAGTGGGTATCAGCATTCTCTGGTGAAGGAGACCGCCTGGAACAGGAACGTGTTGGCGATGCATCCATACAAGGACGTGGTCTGCCCGATGGCTGTACGGCCAGATTCGTTATTCCACCCAGGCGCATGTTTCATCGCTACTACAACGTGATCTGCAATCCGCTGCTCTGGTTGCTGCACCACAGGATGTGGAACCTTACTCATACACCCACCATTGATCAGTCTGTTGTCGACGGGTGGGAACGTGGCTTCGCTCCGGTAAATCAGTTGTTTGCCGACGGTATCTCGGCTGAACTCGCTGACAGGCAACAGCCGCCATTGATCATGTTCCGTGATTATCACCTATCCCTTGCGCCTGCGATGGTGCGCGATCGGTTTCCAGATGCGCTGATGCAACATGTACTTGACGTTCCATGGCCTGGCCCTGATCACTGGGAGGCACTGCCCTTTGAATGGCGACGGCAGTTATTCAGGGGCCTACTGTCGAACGACATCGTTGGGTTCCAAACAGCACGCGACAGACGTTCATTTATGAATTGTGTTGACGAGTTCGTCCCGGATGCCGAATCCGATAATAAAGAGTTTTCAATTGCCTGTGACAGTCGTCTGGTGCGTCTCAAAGTCTATCCGTCCGCCATAAATCCAGAGTCGCTTGAGAGGATTGGTGGCTCCGCCAGGGTGGCTGAACTTGTGCGTGGACTGGAGCAACCGGGCATCACTCACACCTTCGCCAGAGTTGATCGCGCCGAACCCAATAAAAATATCGTTCGGTCAATCAAGGGGTTCCGGGAGTTACTGGCAGAACGTCCTGACATCAAAGGAACCGTGCGGTACGTCCTGTCGCTGGCTCCTGCCCCGCCCCACCTGGCACAGTACCGTCGCTACGCCGAAGAGATCACGCAAGCGGCAATGGCAGTCAACCAGGAGTTTGGTCGTGACGGATGGGCGCCAGTGCAACTGAGGCTGGAGAATAACTATCCGGCCGCGGTGGCGGCTCTAAAGAGTTACGACACGCTCATAGTCACGCCAACTGCAGACGGCAACGCCGTGTCAGCCAAGGAAGGGCCTGTCTTGAACCGCCGGGATGGGTTGATGATCATCTCTGAAGGAGCTGGCCCATGGGAGAAATTCAGCGACATCGCCTTGACGGTGGCAGCGACGGACATTGCCGGTACTGCACAAGCGATGTCCGTTGCCGTAGATATGCCGTCGGCCCAACGCGGTCGAATAGCAGGCGAATTGCGCAGCACAGCTCTGGCATACGAGCCACTGGCGCTCGCTTGCCGTCAGGTTGAGGACCTTTTGGACGCAGCCGGAACGCGGTAGGGGATGTGCTGGTGGTCGCTATTAAGCGTTGCCACCGGCACATCCCGTGACGGTTGCCTACGCGTCTTGATCTGGCTGAGCCTGTGCTTCCGCTGCGGCCGTAGTAACCATCCGCCATTGTTCAGGCGTCAGATCACGGGGCAGCTTGTCTTTTGCTGTTGGAAGCACTTTCTCAACGAACTCCTTGCGGGCCTTCCTGTTCTTGCCGAACGACGAATCCAGCGCAACAACGCCAGCCTTGGCCTCAACCGCCAGGACATCGTCGTAGTCACACCATGATCCGCCGTCCACCGGCTTGTGAGCCGGCCCGCGCATGTTGCGTGTCTTGAAGAAAGGGACGCCGTGTTCAGGGCATACACCCCACTCGGAGCCGGCCTGGGAAGACGCAGAAGGACGGTCCTGCGCCACGATGTCGTCATCCATGCTGAATATGGCTGATGCAGCCGCACTGGCCTTGACTGCAGAAACGTACGCACGTTTCTGCGCCATCTGCATGATGGTCTCGCGCAGCTCAGCCGCAGGCCGGCCACTTCCCTGGGCTGACTTGTACCTCACTTCTTCAGTTGAGCAGGTTGCCTCCCGCACGGTAATCAGCTCTCCACGCTTGTCCCTCAACTCACACTTGTACGTGTAGCTGAATATGCCGTGTTCCCAGTCTTCATACTGGTCAGTGCGAATCATCGCCGTCTGAAAACCGAACATCTGGCACAGGGCCTCAGCACCCGGCTGCCAGAGTGACGGCTTAAAAGTGCCGGGGATGGTCCCATAGTGGACTCCCTTTTCCAGTACACGGCCCATCGCCTCCTGTATCAGAGAAACCTGTGAAGCCAGCTCATCCATAATCGCCGTTCGCACGTCCGGGCTTGTCAGGTCCCGGCGTTGAGTTTCGGCGGATGACTCGACGGGCCTCACCACCTCCACCACTCCACTCTTGCTCATCTCACTCTTCTTTCCGTTCCTTAACCCGTATCCACTGCCTGGGCGCGGTGCGGGCAGCATTCAGCACATAGTTAATGTCTGCACCACTTTTAAGTTGCTCAGCCTGCGCCTGGGTCAGGGCGTAGTAGTAGGCCTCAGTTTCCAGCACTGCTTCTCCTCTACTACATGTCAGTGTCCTTACCCCATACATCCGCAGGCGGGCGCCCAACTCCATCAGGAGCCGCCCTCTCCACTCGCAGACGCCTTGGTAAACCCTGTGGGCTTCAACGATCTCAACAAGGAGTTGATCGTCGGTTAGCGTGCCAGGGGTTGCTTCGATTGCTCTCTCCATCTCCGCTCCGTATCAGGGTCATCAAGAACATTCGTACTGTTATTCTACAGCACAGGCATGCGAACTGAAACACCAAACTGTTCTTTGCGCGAATGTGGTTTGTACTGGAGGTGTAGTGGCCCTCCGGTGACGTCGATGCAAGACGGCGGGGACCTCGGCAAGCCGTTTTTCGCTACTAATTAGACACGCCTGCGAAACCTAACCCTCTGCCCACCTCCGAGTGCGGGTGAAAGACTCGAATCGTTTCAGACGCCCTTACAGCGGGTCATCCTGATCATGCCACCTATCACGTCGATATCCATGAATGAACTGGCGAGGTTTATGACCTCACCCATGACGCAGCGAGCTCGCACCCTGGGCAATTTTCGAAGAAGGAGCGGTTATCATCCGGCCCGAGACTTTTACAAGAGATTCCGCGATGCCTTGCGCGATATCCACAGGCGCGGCGCCAGCCTGGATGAACTGCGTGAAGTTGCCGCTCGCCAAAACGACGCCAGGAAGCGGATCATTTTCTCCGAGCTTGCTGATCGTTATACGTCCAAGTGGAGGGAACTGGACGCAGAATACTTCGACGTCAGAACGGCGCGTTGGGAAGGCGGAAACGTGAAGATCAGCGCGACTCCTGAAGTGGGCGTCAGGATCGGCGGTCGTAGTTTTGCAACCAAGATCTGGCTGCTTTCTCAGCCACCCTCTGATGAAGTTGCTTCAATCTTGCTTGGCCTGTTGGAATTGGCAGGCCGGCGAGGCATTCCGAAGTGGCCCCAGGGCTGGGAGCCTGCGCTGTGGGACACCAGACGCGAACGTTTCCTAACGCTGGATACTCACCCATTGCCGCAGTTGTTTGAGGCGACAACCGAAGCCGAGCTTGCCGCTTTCGGGCGCCTCTGGGTTGCACTCGAGGAGGAGGAACAGGAGGAAGAAAGCGAGAAAACGGCTACAGGCGGCGCTGCCTGACTTCTTCAGTCGTCCGGCAGCCTCTCGGTGTCAGCAATTATCCGCGACTGATCCGAGCTTACAGGACCTTCACTACTGCCCGGCTCCTGGTTCGCCTGTCTCGACTCCACCCGGTCTCTCATTGCCGCCGCCGTAAGAGCCATCTCAGCCAGCATCTTTTCCCGCTCCTCTGGTGTCATCTGGGACGGTGGCATGAAGTCATCAGCCGTTGGCTGATCAGGGCTCTTCGGCCCGGAGGCCTGGTCCCACGGCAGCCTGACCTGGTCTGCACCCCAGTAGATCGTGCGATGCGGGAACGGAATCTCTATACCTTCACGGTCGAAGGTTTCCTTGATGCGTTTCCTCATCTCGCCCATGATCTCCCACTGAGTCATGGGCTTGCACACGCCAAGCATCTTGATGGTGAGCGATGAGTCGTCGAACGAGTTGAGGCGCAGCACTTTTGGAGGATCGATGATCAACAAACCGAAATGCGGATCTGCGGCCAATTCCTCGCCGATCTGGTTAAGAATGCGGAAAACGTGGTCCATGTTCTCCTTGTATGCCACACCTATGTCCATGTGAACCCTGGACCATTGCTTGGTGAAATTGGTGGTGATGGATACCTCTCCGTGAGGGATAACGTGCACCTTGCCGTCAAGGTCTCGTAGAACGGTTCGGCGCAGGTTGATCGACTCAACAAGGCCGGACATACCCGCAACCTCGACAACATCTCCCTGCCTGTACTGGTTCTCGGCAAGAATGAAGAGACCGGTGATGAGGTCACGCACCAGGTGCTGTGCGCCGAACCCGACGGCGATTCCCGCAATCCCAAGACCACCAAGTACGGGCCCGACAGGCACAGCGAGCAAATCCAGGACCGTGAATAGCACAATGATGATGATGACGGTGTTCGCTGCGCTCATCAGGACGACAGTCAGCGTGGCCGCACGCTTTACCGCCTCGTCGTGATCTGCCGCCGCAGTCTGACCCACCGTAAAGGAAGTAATGACCCGAGGGATGATACGTCGAGCCACCCGTGAGGCGACCCAGCCAATGCCCAGGACCAGCAGAATGCGCGTGCCGTGAGTCAGTAACCATTCACCGACTTGATCCCAGGCCTGACGTGTGGTGTCAAAGAAAGGAGCTGTATTCGGCCCCAAGACGATGAGAATGCCAGCAATAGCGGCGACAGCGAGAATTACCCCGGACAGGATACCGATTAGGAGCCTATTGGCGGCCACTGCGGCACTGCGAATACCGTCGCCATCTTCTTGATCGGCAGCAGAGGTATCGACGCGACGCATCCGCCGCTGAGTGACTCTCCTGACTAGGAACCACATTGCGACAGCGCCAAAGACAATTAATAGCGCCCACAGACCGCCGTCAGCCAGCCATGCCAGGAAGGTCCCTTCTTCGGGCGACCCAAACAGTTCTCTAAGGAAAGAATCGTTCAAACGAATTGGCCGATGGGATACCTGCCGCAGGGTGGCAGTTTGGGTGCAATGCGGAGTCTAAGAAAAATATAATGCTGGTCGATTCTACACAGCACTATGACCTGCGCAACTGCACTCGCAATGTCAGTCTCCTTCATTCTCCCATATTGTCACGTATGGACCGCCATCGCCCGTAATTAGCCTGGCGATATCGGACTTGTTGACGGCCTTCTCCGCAGTTCGCTCAGCATCGATAAGCTCATCCAGTTTTTCTACCAACTCATCAATCTGACCAGGAGTCAGGTGCTGTCCAAACAGCTCGCGCGTGGCTTGTTCAAACTGATCTCGCTCCAGGTTGAGCATTTGCCCTGTGAAGAACAGGACACCCACGCTTCCAACTGTCTCAGACGAAGCTTCTTCAAGTCCTTCAGTCAGATACTCGACAACCTTTCGCAACGCATGAGTGCGAATCAGAGCCTCAATCTCCTGCGGCATGCCCATGAGCCCCAGGAAGCCAAGGTCTTCGCGGCGCATTATCTTCGAGAAGTCTGCCTCTACCCCTGCCATGAACTCCTCATCCAGCACCTGGTCGATGGTCAATGACCGCACAACCGGCCCTTCTGGCAGAATATCGCGGGCATCTATGGCAAGGAATTCTTTTAGATGTGGGAATATGCAGAGTGTGATCTCAGCATTCTTCTCACGGTTAGATTCGAACATTCGGCGGTTCTCCATGCAATGGCAGATGATCGGTTGCGGAGGTTAACGGGAAAAGAGGTCTTTAAGGCGATCCAGTAGCGAACCGCTCTTTCCGCCTCGTCTGACGCGATTCCACTGCTTCTGTGCAAAGCCGGCCCTCCGCAAATTGGACGCACGCCGTTTCATAACGGTCTGAATATCTCGATCCTCTCCATGCTCCAACCAGAAGCCAGCGCCCCTCGGACACGCATCCAGTTCCAAGCTGTATCCGCGATACCTGAACCGGCTCATCTTGTCACCACAGTGTGGGCAGGGCAATTCGGTAGGATGCTCGCCATAGCGCCGCTGCCCTTTGACCAACTCCTGGTCGAAGGCACGGTCTTCAATAGCGTCCAGGGTCTCAGATGGAACCCAGGCTCCCTTACAAGTCGAGCAGCGCAGTGATGGCTCGCCCGCAGTGGTAGAGTCCTCCAGGGTTTGTGAATGGTGAGGGCATTTTAGTTGAATCAATGTTCAGGTTCCAGAAGGGGCAGACTGCAATTTGTTATCGCAAACCTGCTGTTGTGCCGGTAGCCACCAGCCCTGAGGCCTTGGGCGCTGCACAACGTCCAGTGTCAGTTTCGTCTCTACCTATTTTCTTTTACGTTCTTGTCAGCATCCCCGGCTTCGTTATCGTTTGAGGTTAGACGATACCTGAAATCGCAATGGGATGCCCCGTTCATGATGGTTTGAGTTCGGGTGAGTGTCACATCAGGGTTGAACCCGCGGGAAAACTCGAAGTCGCGTGTGCAAGAGAATATCTCACCAAGGTCACCGTATCCCAGTTCCCGGTACATCTCGGCATATCGGCAACGAGTCACATCGAAAGCGTACTCACCCTTTGAACTGCTGAGAACCTTAATTTGCAAGGCGCCATTCCGCCGCCAGGCATCCTTGTTTTTGGCGAATGATTCCAGGTCCCCCCTTCCAATGCGATCGGCGAACTCAGCACCCTGCTTCTGGGCAATTTGTGTCATTACCCGGCGGGCAACGGCATTGGCACGTTCCACGCCAATCTCTTCTTGAAATGCTCTGATCATGGGACCCAGTACCATCGCCTCGATGCGACGACGGTCCAGGACGCTCATGTTGTCTATGTCCATTGACATGCTGTTGCTCCAGTTTTATCGCCGACGGCCAGTGAACTCTTTGTCAAAAATGGTCGTACTCCAGCGTAATGCCGGAGATCATACCGAGCAGGTATACGGGAAACGGAGACAGTGCAATGTGGGCTTTCCAATTTCGTCGCATAGCAGCCTTGGGATCTTTGGGCGTGATTGCCATTGGCATAGCCTGCAACGGCAACGACGTTCAGGCAACCCCGACCCAAATCGTTCCTGTAGACCCTACACCAACCGAGGCAGCCTCTTCCGAGGCCACACCCACCCAGGCGACATCTCAGCCGACGGCCACCTCAACCGCACCTGACGCTTCTGAAGTGGTCAGGGTCAGTATCGCTCAGTTCGCTTTTTCACCAGCGACGCTCACCGTGGATCCCGGCACCAGAGTTGAATGGACCAATCAGGACGATGTTCCGCACACAGCGACTCTAAACGACGTTTTTGATACGGATAACATAACGACCGGTGACAGCGGATCTCACGTATTCGACACACCAGGCACGTTCGACTATATCTGTGCACTGCACCCTGACATGACTGGGACAGTGATAGTGCGGTGATGCTGGCTTAAGTCAATTCAATGCTCATGGCAACGGCTCCGCCGCCGGCGTGACATATCACAGCCAAGCCTTTGTGGGTTGCCGAACGGCGTAGGCTGTAGATAAGTGTGACCAGGATTCGTGCCCCGCTTGCGCCTATCGGGTGACCAAGAGCAATGGCCCCGCCGCGTGTATTCACGCGGTCCCAGTCCCAGCCCAGCGCTTTGCCGTTGGCGAGGGCTTGTGCAGCAAAGGCCTCGTTTACCTCGATGAGGTCAAAGTCGTTGATTGAATCGCCTGTCTTGTCGAGAAGTTTCCGAATAGCCAGGCGGGGAGCGTCGAACAACATTCCCGGCTCATTCGCTGCGTGCGCATAGCCCGTGATGCGGGCCAATGGCTGGATGCTCCTTTGGCGAACCGCGTTGGCGGACGCCACTACTACTGCGGCTGCACCGTCGCTGATCTGAGAGGCGTTGCCGGCTGTAACCGTCTGTCCGGGGGGAAAGGCTGGCGGCAACCGGGCCAGTGAATCAGCGTCAATACCTATTCTAGGCCCTTCGTCGTTCTCTAAAAGTGATACCTGCCCTTTCCGGTCCGTGACCTCCACCGACGCTATTTCTTCTCTGAACCAGCCTTCAGACATCGCAGCGGCAGCAAGGTTGTGGCTTCGCGCTGCAAATTCGTCCTGCTCGTCCCTGGTGACGTCATATTTGCGGGATATAGCTTCCGCAGACCCACCCATGTGACGGCTCTCGAACGGACACCAAAGGCCGTCGTGCAGCATGGAATCAATGAGCTTCGCATCGCCGAGGCGTTGGCCCGTGCGGCTGTTCTGCAAGAGGTGTGGCGCTGCGCTCATGTTTTCCATGCCACCCGCAGCCACAACGTCCGCCTCTTCAAGCTGAATGGCCTGAGCTGCCAGTACGACTGCGGCTATACCAGAGGCGCATGCCTTGTTGATGGTTAGAGCTGAGGCGGTGTCCGGAATGCCCGCGCCAATTGCTGCCTGCCGCGCTGGTGTCTGCCCTAGGCCGGCGGACAACACGTTGCCCATGATCGTGTAGCCGACATGGCCAGGTTCAAACGCTGATCGTTCTATAGCGGCGCTCAGGGCGGTCGAACCCAGCCTGGTAGCTGCCGTTGACGACAGGCCGCCGCCAAACTTGCCGATGGGCGTTCTTGCAGCGCCTGCTATGAAGACGTCTCGTTTCAGCGCTGTGCCCATAGATTTGCTCCTCAAGTGGAGAACGGCGTATGAGACGAACTGAAAGGTAAACCAGTCGCCGATAGACCCGGACTCACCAACCTATTCTGATACCCGAATGGCGTCCACGCCGGCGCCGCTGCCAGTCAGCGCAAGCTTGCCTTCCTTGAGCGCAAGAGCGTCAGCGCCGAATATTTCTCGTCGCCATCCCCTCATCGCCATGACTTGTGGGTTGTCCGAAGTTGCGATGACATCCAAGTCGCGGCGGTTGGCCACAAGCTTCTGGGCCACGCCATGGGCCTCACATCGCAACTTCAGAAGCGCCTGGAGCAGCGCTACCATTGTTTCATGCCCTTCAAGCGGCACCTGGCGAGGAGGTAATTGAGGGCACTCTTCGTCCGGCAACTCCATGGCCTGTTTGACGGCGGCAATAATTGCCGCGCCATCTTTGCCGTGAGCTACCCGCGGCTGAACGCCACGGACTCGTTCCAAATCTTCGGCATTTCGCGGTGGGTTGGCGGCGATTTCCGCCAGGGCTTCGTCACGGATCACCCAGTTACGCGGGAGATTCCGGTGTTGCGCCGTTTCCTCGCGCCAGGCAGCGACTTCCCGTAATACGGCCAACGCCCGCCGCCTTGGGCGCCGAATACGGATTCGCTGCCACTGCTCGCGCGGGTCCACCGTGTACGTTGCCTCATCGGTCAGCGACTGCATCTCTTCCTTCAACCAACTGACCCTGCAAGTCTGTTCCAGTTGTCCAGACAGTTGTTCATAGATGGTGCAGAGATGGGTGACATCGCTCAACGCGTATTCGATTTGCCGGTCGCTGAGCGGACGGAGCGACCAGTCTGTCATTTGGGCGCCCTTGTCCAACTGCACTCCGGTAATGCTGGATACAAGTGTTGCGTAAGCCGGCTGCTCGCCGTGCCCGCAGACCATGGCAGCCACCTGCGTGTCAAAGATCGGTGATGGCAGCCGACCCCACAAGTTATGGAATACGGCCATGTCCTGCGAGGCAGAGTGGAACACCTTTAGGACAGCAGCGTCGTCCATAAGGTCCAGCAAGGGTGCCAGGTCGATTCCAGGTGCGAGGGGATCGACTGCAGCGGACTGACCATCATAGGCAAGCTGGATCAGGCATAGCGTAGGCCAGTACGTCTTTTCGCGAATGAATTCTGTATCTACGGATACGTATGGCGCCCCGCTCAAATCACTGCAGAATTGGGTGAGGCTTTTTGAATTTGTTATGAGCAATGGGTAGGCGTGTACCTTAAATTATTGCCGAGCAACCAGAGAGACCGGCGGTGTTCTCGACCTGGAGATTAACGAGGTCCAGGCGACGAGGGATACCGGTGCGGCTGGTGTGCGCAGCCTATGTGATGACGCGGGGACGATACTGTAACGCTTCGGCGAGGTGAGCAGTGACGATCTGTTCTGATTGCGCCAGGTCAGCAATGGTTCGGGCGACCTTAAGCACTCGGTGGAAACCGCGAGCTGAAAGGCTTAGCTGGTTCATGGCTGTCTGAAGTAGCGACTTGGCAGCATCTTCAACCTGGCAGTAGTCCCACACTTCGACCGGCCCCATTTCAGCGTTGCAAATCATACTGTCTTCGCCGAACCGCGACCGCTGGAGGCCCCGAGCGTGGTTAATGCGATCGCGAACTGTGGCCGAACCTTCGTCACCAGAAGGCTGGACCAGCTTTTCATATTCCACTCGGGGCACATCTACAAATATATCCATCCGGTCCAGCAATGGTCCAGAAATTCGGCGTTGATACCGGGATACAGCGGGGAGAGAACACGTGCAGGTTTTCTCCGGGTCGCCGTGGTATCCACAAGGACACGGGTTCATCGCTCCAACCATCATGAAATTCGCAGGGAACGTCACTGTGCCCTGCGCCCGGCTGATCGTGACCACCTTGTCTTCCAGGGGCTGCCTCAGCACTTCGAGCGACGAATGGCCAAATTCAGGCAATTCGTCCAGAAACAACACTCCCCTGTGACTCAGGGTAATTTCACCGGGTCTTGGAGTAGCCCCTCCGCCCACGAGTCCGGCGTTGGAGATCGTGTAGTGCGGCGATCTAAATGGACGGGAACTGATCAATGGGCTGCCTGATGGCAACAATCCAGCCACGCTGTAGATCGTGGTGACGTCCAAGGCTTCATCCGGGGTCATGGGCGGCAGCACTGACGGCAGGCACCTGGCCAGCAAGGTCTTCCCTGAGCCAGGTGGGCCCATCATGAGCAGATTGTGACCACCGGCAGCCGCTACTTCTACTGCGCGCTTCGCATGCTCCTGGCCCCTCACATCCGACAGGTCTGCTGTGCGCCGATCCGGCTTTGCGACATCGTCGCCGGCGTCTTCAGGTGGCTCGAATTGTTCAATTTCTTTCTCGCTGCGGAAGTGGGCGACCAACTGTGACAGGTCATCAACGGCGATAACCTCAACTCCTGCCACCAGGGCCGCCTCGGATGCGTTTCGTGATGGGACAAAGGCAGTCTTGAATCCCTGCGCCCTGCCGACAGCCACCATGGGCAGGATTCCCTGAGTTGGCCGCAGAGTCCCATCCAACGCCAGTTCACCCAGCAGCAGCACCCCATCGAGCCTGTCCGGAATCTGGCCGCTGCTCAACAATATGCCGATAGCTATCGGAAGGTCGTAGGACGGCCCGGATTTCTTCAGGTCCGCGGGGGCCAGGCTCACGGCTATGCGGCGCATGGGGAACTCGACGCCAGAATTGCGGATGGCCGCACGCACGCGCTCCCTTGACTCCTGTACCGCTGTATCAGGCAATCCCACCATATGGAACGCTGGCAGGCCGGGGGATATGTCTACTTCAACCTCTACAACAACGCCGTTGAGGCCCACAATCGCGCATGTTCTAGTCTTTGCAAACATTCGTAGTTGAAGTGACGCGTTAACCTGTCAGGCGACGCAAGCGCCCGCATATGTATCTTGTTTATGTAGAGCTAGCCCGGCGGCATGGTATGCATCTGCAGGATCAATCGTCAAATATTCATGTCGCAGTTGATGCGCACACCAAAATCACACCTGCCAGACGCATGAAAACAGGTTCGGTGTTTCAAAATTATGGGACGACCCGCTGACAGTCAAAGCGTGGCGACCCAATCCTCTAACCTTGGTGAGGCGAATGTCCAGGATCCTGGTAGTTGACGATCAAGATGAGATTCGTGAAGCCCTGGTGGTCATCCTTGAGGATGAGGGCCACGAGGTACTTGAAGCAGAGAGCGGCCACAAAGCGCTTGAACTCTCGCACGCCAGCCACCCAGACGTGGTCCTCCTCGACATTGCGATGCCAGAGATGGACGGCCTGGAAACGCTTCGCAGGCTGAAGGCTGATGCAGTCACCAGGGGCATCGCCGTGATAATGGTCACAGCGCAGAGCGACCGCCACAACCTGGTTACTGCCGTACAACTGGGTGTCAGGGACTACATCACCAAGCCTTGGGAGTCCGGCGAGGTGGAAATGTGTGTCAACTGGGCGCTGAGGGCCGTACAAAAGGCGAGGCTCGCTGCTGCCCGCTGCGCGTAGTGTCAAGCCTCGTTCCTTGCTGCACTGCCCGGACCAGTTGTTGCCCTCCGGTGGTGAAACGCAGATGAATCGACAGGTCATACGACACGGCGTCATCGAACCACCGCTGCTTCCACATTTCTACTTGCATGTACCTGCTTGTCATCCAGTTCTGATGCCGAGCATTCACTGACGCGCTCACCTCGACACATTGGCTGGATACCAGCGTCACTGCATCCAATAAATGTGGCAAGCTTGTAGAGCGCAAATGAATGGTTAGCGAAGTAGGAACATGGACGAGCGTAGTTACAGGGGCGGCAATCACCCGCCTTACTGCACATGCGTAGAGTGTCGAGGCGCGGGCGGGAAATCTGGCGGCCGCTCGTTGCGGTCCAGGACCAGGCGCCTGGGGTGTCTGCCGTTTTCTTTCGGCAGCCTGGCGGCGACCGTTGCTGCGGCCACACTGGCGGTAATTGCGCTGATTTGATGCTCTGGTGCGTTGGAGTCACCGCCCGGGGCGGAAGATTAGCTCCCAGATCCATCCGCCGATAACGCCTGCCAGCATGGATATGGGCACCCCGATCAGGAGGCCCACAGCCACCACCTCCCCGACCGTGGTTCGTTCACTGTCGTACTGGAACAACGAAAGGACGGTGAATGCGACGCCCAGGACAGCGCCGAGCATTCCGCCGGCCAACATGCCACGGCTTAACCGCACCGTTTATCACTCCAGTAGGGGATCAATTGAGGGTGTACACCTCGTAAGGCCTCTCGCACGGGTTGCCCCTGGTGACGTTCATGCGTCCCTCGGACGGTTCAACGATCATGGATATGACGCTGCGTTGCCAACCGGTCGCCGGGTCGTCGTTGGGATGCCGGCAGATTGAAGTCGGGTAACCCTCGTGATCTGACAGGATTTCCTTGACCTTATCGAGTGTTGCTTTGCCGTTGAACGTATCCAGCAGGGCCTCTGCCCAGGCTTTGCGTGGCATAGATTGGCCGTAGATCCTGTCGGCGTACATGCTGTTGTTGTTCACAAGGTCCGGGTGAACACAGTGGTTAGTGTGAACCAATAATCCTGATTCGTCCGCCATCAGCACCCTGACCTCATCAGGCGTGACCTCGATATCCGCCGCACCCTGTGGGGTGATCATCGCAGCGTTGGCGGCAATGGCCCGGCGGGCCTGCTTTACCGCGGCAGTGGCACCATCCAGAGAACTCTGCCCGTATATCTCCCGCACAATGAAGTACCAGGGCACGCCGTCTCTGCGCATTGGGCCGTTCAGGGCGTTCATGCAAACGCCTATGCCTTCAGAGTTGAAACCCATGTACCCGATGATGCCGGGCTGAGTCCAATTCATGAGCGATGGCTTACCGCTGGACCTGCGGATGAGCACGACCGAGAACGGGTCCATGGCGGGGTCATTGTCCCAGTTCTGCCCTGCAATGCCCACACCATCGGCGCTTGCTGCCGAGCCGACCATCACTGATGTGCAACCGTCTGCTGATGCTGCCAGCATGTTGCGGGCATTCAGCAGCAGGATGCTTCCAACCGGCACGCCAGCGGCCTTAGCAATGCCCTCCAACTCTTCCATGGAGTCCGGCGCGTACTCCCTTGCCAGCGGGATGGTCCCTTCGACGATACCTTGAGCATGCTCAAGAGAAATGGGCGTTTCACGGCCCTTGTTGAACCTTGCCAGCACCAGGTCCACCAACTCCCGGATTTCACTGCGCATGGCTTCACCGGTTTGCAGGCCCATCTCCCGTGGACGTCCGGCGACTTCCAGCACGGGAAACCTGGTTGTGGATGCGATGTTTGTCGCCATGATTCCTGCTCGCTTGTGCGTTACAACTGCTATACAACTTAAGGTGAAGCGTCGACTCTACAAACGCGCTGCACCCGGACCATATCACCCACTGTGCTGGCATGGGAGGCCATCATGCTAAACTCTCCGCCGCTCCCTTGTGTCAGCAACTCACTGCTTATGTGAAAGGCGACCCATGCCCCGTAACGGAACCTCAGGGAACAGGATACTGCGAAGTGCAGAGTGGTTCGGCACCCGGGACCTCGAAGGGTTTCTTCACCGTGCCGGACTGAAGTCGCAGGGTTGGCCTGAAGAATCGTTCTCAGGCCGTCCTGTGATTGGCATAGCGAACTCGTGGAGCGAAGCGACCCACTGCAACGCTCACCTGCGCGACCTGGCCCAGCACGTGAAGCGAGGCGTCATTGCGGCCGGCGGATTTCCTTTGGAGTTTCCAACCATCTCACTAGGCGAGTTCTTCCTGTCGCCTACGTCCATGCTCTACCGCAACCTCATGTCGATGGACGTTGAGGAAATGATCCGCGGCCTGCCACTCGACGGCGTGGTGCTGCTTTGCGGCTGTGACAAGACCACGCCGGCCATGCTGATGGGGGCTGCCTCAGCTGACCTGCCAGCAATAGTTGTCACGGGCGGTCCCCAACTTAAGGGCAACTGGCGCGGCGAGGAACTGGGGTCCTGCACTGACTGTCGACGCTACTGGTCCGAGCTTCGCGCCGGCAACATCACGCAGGAGCAGTATGACTCCATGGAGGGCGCCATTTACAGGTCTCCCGGCCACTGCATGGTCATGGGCACCGCTGCAACGATGGGCGCTCTCACCGAGGCACTTGGCATGACCCTGCCCGGCGGCGCTGCCATCCCTGGTGCGGATGCCCGTAGGTCGGCTCTTGCCAATGAGGCCGGAGCGAAAGTGGTTGACCTTGTGAAGTCTGGCGTGCGCCCATCTGACATCATGACTGAGCAAGCATTCGAGAATGCGATCCGGACGCTGCTGGCCATTGGCGGCTCTACCAACGCCATCATCCACCTGACGGCCATTGCCGGCCGTGCCGGAATTAATCTGCCGCTCTCAAAGTTTGATGAGTTCTCACGAA
Source organism: Dehalococcoidia bacterium (assembly GCA_040878005.1). Lineage (GTDB taxonomy): Bacteria > Chloroflexota > Dehalococcoidia > Lucifugimonadales > Lucifugimonadaceae > JBBDMW01. Next base: position 6,646 of record JBBDMW010000052.1, on the reverse strand, counting down.
CCACTCCCACCATTGTGAATCTCAAGCCCAGTGGCAAGTACCTCATGGAGGATCTCTTTTACGCTGGCGGCATACCGGCTGTCCTGAACCGAATGTCTTCGCTCCTTAACCTGGACTGCAAGACGGTCAACGGCCGGACGCTTGGCGAAAACATCGTCGATGCAGAATCGTTTAATGACGATGTGATACTCCCTCCTGACAGGCCGCTCTCTAAAGAGGGTGGCCTGGCCATGCTGTACGGTTCTCTTGCCCCGGACGGCGCCGTGATCAAGCAGACAGCGGCATCTGCAAGGCTCATGAAGCACCGTGGCCGGGCTGTGGTGTTCGAAAACCCGGTTGACCTTAAGGACCGCATCGACGACCCTGATCTTGACGTGACGCCCGATGACGTACTGGTCATGAAGAACGCCGGGCCGATAGGCGGTCCGGGGATGCCAGAGGCTGGATTCCTGCCCCTGCCCAAGAAGCTGCTGGAACAGGGCGTCCGCGACATGGTCCGCATATCAGACGCCCGGATGAGCGGCACCGCCTTTGGGACCATAGTGCTGCACGTTTCTCCCGAGTCGGCCGTTGGTGGGCCGCTGGCGCTGGTGGAAAACGGCGACATGATCAACCTGGACGTTGAGGGCCGTCGACTTGACCTTGAGGTTGACGAGGCAGAGCTTGAGCGAAGGCGCAAAGTATTGGACTCCCGTGAAAAGGCTAAAAGACTGGAGCGTGGCTACGGCCGCATGTACGCCGACCATGTAATGCAGGCGCAGGACGGCTGTGATTTCGATTTCCTGCGTGGCAATACCCCGGTGGAGACGCACGTGGAGGTTCACCACTAGGCGGATGGGCGGTGTTACAGCAGCGCTTTGAGCTGGCTCAGGTCTGCGATTTCTGCGTCCGGGGCCGGGAGCGACCCTGGCATTTCGAGGTTAAAGCGGTTGACCCAGACCGCTCTTATCCCTGCCTTGTTCGCGCCCAGGATGTCCCTGGCCGGGTTGTCGCCTACCATCACGGCGTCTTCCGGCTGGCATCCCAGGCGTTTCAAGGCTTCCTCGAACATCAGAGCTGATGGCTTGCCCGCGCCCAGTTCGCCTGAAACCACGACTGTTTCGAAGTAGCTGTCCAGGCCAGCAATCTGCAACTTTTCGTGCTGTGCAAGGGGCAGGCCATTGGTGACTACAGCCATCTCGTAGTCGTCTTTAACGTCGTCGAGGACACCGCGAGCCTCCGGATATACCTTGATCCTGGCTCTCATCTCATCAGGAAAACGTTCTGCGAGTTCTTGTGCCAGTTTGGAGTCCGGTATTCCGTGAGCCGAGAGAACGGCCTCCCATACCTCTGCGCGGAACCCCTCTACCCACTCTGCCATGCGCTGAAGCTCGGGCCGATCACCGTCCGGGTCGCTCCATAGCAGGTCCCGGCCGCCTATTCCTATAACTGCGGCGTACCGGCCGGCCGGTGACACCTGGCAGATGCTTTCGGCCAACATGGGCACCGAGGCGGCTAGTTGTGCTGCATCTATGGCCCTTCGCTCTGCTGCCAGTCCCGCTGTGGCTACGTAGGCTTCGGCAAATGCCTGCTCGTGGACGGTGAGGGTTTCGTCCAGGTCGAACAGGATGGCCTTTGCTGATCTGTGCCCTTCTCTCAGCGACGAGTTGTGTGTGTCAGTCATTGGTTGGCTGCAAACGTTTTCATGTGACCTGCCTTCGTTCGGACACTTGATCAGGCAGACGGCACGGGTGCATCTGAATGTATGAGGCCTTCATGTTTAAGCTCAGCCCAGAAGTCCGACGGTATGTCGGCGGCGGCGACACGGGCGTTTTCTTCGATTTCTGCAGTGTTCCGTGCGCCCGGAATGACTGACACGACCGATGGATGCGCAAGCACAAACTGCAAGGCTGCTGTTTTTAGGCCCACTCCATGCCGCTTGCAAACTGCGTTGATGGCCTTTGCCTTGTCCATTACTTCTGGCGGGGCTGGCTGGTAAAGGTAGGCCGCCGGTCCCGAAAGGTCCGAGGCGAGGATGCCTGAGCAGTACGGGGTGCCGATGACGATGCTCACGTTGCGCTCCTGGCACAGTGGCAGGAACGAGTCCAGCGCTTGCTGTGACAGCAACGTGTAGTGGTTCGGCAGCAGCACTACGTCCAGATCGAACTCCCTAACGAAACGTTCCAACGCTGACAGGTCACTTGTGCCTGCGCCGATCGCCCTAACCAATCCTTCTCTGCGCATCCTGGCAAGCTCAGGCAGCACCTCTTTCACCGCCTGCTCCTGCAACTCCTCGCCTGTTGTGTCGTGGAGGAACAGGATGTCCACGTGGTCTGTCAGCAGGCGATACAGGCTTTCTGCGTGGGACCGGCGGATGCCCTCTCTTGTGTAGTCGAACCTCGGGAGGAGCGGGGCCAGGCCGTCCGGGCCTATCAGCGTGAAGTTGCGGTACCGGTCCGGCTCCAACACACGGCCGACCTTGGTCGACAAAACGAACGAGTTACGTGGCCTGGCGCTCAGTCCTGCGCCGTACCTAACCTCGCTGCGGCCTATGCCGTAGAACGGCGCTGTGTCGAAGTACCGGATGCCCAGGTCATAGGCGCAGCGGGTTGCTGCAACACCCTCGGCGTAATCGGCCACCCGATACAGCCCTTCCGCGTTGGGCGACTGGTGCCCGCCGATGGGTGCTCCACCCAGCCCCAGCGGCGTCAGCCAGACGCCCGTCCGCCCTATCTGTCGTTTCGCGAACGGGTCCATTTATGAACGTTGCTCCGGCAATGCCTGTGAACCTGTTTCACCGTGCATTTGTTGTTTAGGATTGGTCGAAATTGAAACAATTTCAAGTTGCCTGCGTGTTGTGATGCCTATCAAGAGCATCTTCACGGCGTTGGGGCTGATTCGGGTATCAGTCCCTCTGAGCGAAGCTCTGCCCACAGGTCGGCCGGGATGTCTGCGCTGGCCATTCGAACGTTTTCATCCAGTTCCTCCACGGTCTGAGCTCCGGGTATGACCGTGGCCACCGCCGGGTGAGCAAGGACGAACTGCAGGGCCGCCGCCTTCAGGTCTGTTCCGTGGCGATCGCAGACTGCTTTGAGCCTCCGTGCCTGTTCCACCAGGTCCTGCGGCGCAGGGTGGTAGTTGAAGGACACGGGGCCGTCCAGATCACGGGCGAGTATTCCGCTGTTATACGGTCCGCCCACCGCTATCTTCACGTTTCGCTCTTCGCATAGCGGAAGGAACTCCGGGAGCGCCGAGTGGTCCAGGAGCGTGTACCGGCCAGCCAGGAGGATGATGTCCAGGTCAAACCGGCGGACGAAGCGTGCCGGCATGTCCCAGATGTTCATCCCGCAGCCGATGGCCTTCACCACACCCTGGTCCCGCAGCTCGATCATCGTGGGGAAAGCGCTCTCATTGGACTCGTCCTCCAGGTCTTC
>JBBDMW010000052.1:0-3133 GCA_040878005.1 Dehalococcoidia bacterium | reverse complement strand
GCAGCTCGATCATCGTGGGGAAAGCGCTCTCATTGGACTCGTCCTCCAGGTCTTCGACATCGGGATCATGGAGATAAATGATTTCGACGTGATCTGTGCCGAGGCGCTCCAGGCTTTCTTCGACCGACCGCAGTATGCCGTCACGGCTGAGGTCGAAAGCTACTTCCAGATTCGGCAGGCCCTCGGGAGTTGCCACGGACGCATCGCCGTTGCGGGGGTTGAGGACCCTGCCCACCTTGGTCGAGATTACGAACGAGTCCCGTGGGAAGTCGGCGAGTGCGCCGCCCATGCGGACCTCGCTGCGGCCCTCACCGTAATGTGGCGCGGTGTCGAAGTACCTGATGCCGTGCTCATATGCCCGGCGCGTGAGGCGCACTGCTTCATCGTATGCGGAGCCGCCGTAGAGGCCGCCCGCCAGCACCATGCCGCTGAGGGGAGCGCCACCCAGCCCGAGGCGGGTCACTTCTACGCCTGTATTTCCGATGGCTGATTTTTCGAATGGATTCATGATCGTTGCCTAGCTGATTTGGAATGTGGGGATTGCTCCCCAAGTTTCTGCAATGGCCGACGCCGGTCTAGCCTGCCACGGCTGAGGCGATTGCATCGCCAACCGAGGAAGTGGTAGAGGAGCCGCCGAGGTCAGGGGTGAGGATCTCGCCCTGCTCCAATATCGTTAGCACTGCCCTGTCCACCTTGTCCGCCGCCGCCTCTTCGCCCAGGTGCCGCAGCATCATTGCCCCGGTCAGCACCTGGGCCATCGGGTTGGCTATGCCCTTTCCTGCTATGTCAGGGGCGCTGCCGTGCGTTGGCTCGAACATGGACGGCGACTTTTTGGTCGGGTCCAGGTTGGCGCTCTGGGCCAGGCCCATGCTGCCGGTGATCTGCGCCCCGATGTCCGTCAGGATGTCGCCGAACAGGTTGCTGGCCACAACCACATCGAACGACTCTGGGCGCCTTATGAACTCCATGCACGCCCTGTCGATCAGGTACGACTCCGTCTCTATGTCCGGGTAGCGTTCTTTCACGATGTCGAACGTGCGGTCCCACAGCACCATGCCGTAGCCCTGCGCGTTGGACTTGGTGATCGAAGTCACCTTGTTCTTCTTTCCGCGCCTGCGGGCCAGGTCGAATGCGTACTCGATCACGCGCTCACAGCCGCGGCGGGTGAATACAGAGGTCTGAATCGCCACTTCTTCCGGGAAGCCCCGGTACTGGAAGCCGCCCACATTGGCGTACTCGCCCTCCGTATTCTCACGGACCACCACCAGGTCGATGTCGTACGGCTTCTTGTTTGCCAGCGGAGACTCCACGCCCGGGTACAGGATTGACGGGCGCTCGCACACGTACTGGTCGAACTTCCGCCGTATGGGCAGGAGCAGGCCATTGAGGGTTATGTGGTCCTGGATATCCGGGTGACCCACCGCGCCGAGGAATATGGCATCGAAGCCAGCAAGCTGGTCCACGCCGTCACCGGGCAGCATCTCGCCATGCTTGAAGTAGTACTCCGAGCCCCAGGGGAACTCCTCGAACGTCCAGTTGATTCCATGTGATGCGCCGACAGACTTGAGGACCTTCAGGCCCTCTTCCACCACGTCAACGCCTATGCCATCGCCGCGGATCACAGCGATCTTGTAATCGGCCATTGTTTCCTGGGCCTCCAGTGCCGGATTGAAATGACTTTAGCTTCCGCCGGGGCCAGCTTGGATGCGGACACGGCATGTTTGCGAACTGGCGGAGATGAACCGCCTGGTCAGCGCCTACTTCTTCGAGCGCTCTTCAATGATGAGCAGCGCGGCAGCGATATCGCCGTCCGGCATGCCCTTCTGCATCAGCTCATCGAAGATGGCCGCAGACTCCAGAGTCAGCGTGAGCGCCAACCCTGAATCCTGTGCCAGGTTTCGGATGATGCCCAGGTCCTTCGACAAGTTGCGCACCGGGGCGGCAGAATCCTCGAAGGCCCGTGATGCGGTTATGGGGCCGCTCCGCTCCACCATGCGGCTCTGTCCCCAACTCACCTGCAGCACCTCCACTGCCTGGTTTATGTCCACACCTGCGCTGTTCGCCAGCGCAAAGGCCTCAGCCGCGGCAGTTGTGTTCACACCCACCAGGAGCTGATTGATCAGCTTCATGGCCGTGCCCGCTCCAGTCGGGCCCATGTGCCTGATGTTTGCGCCCATCATCTCGAACGTCGGCCTTGCCTTTTCGAAGGCGCCCTTGTCGCCGCCCACCATGATCGCCAGGCTGCCGTCGGCCGCACCGCCCGGGCCGCCGCTTATCGGGGCATCCAGGAAGATTGCCCCGCGCTCCTGAGCCGCCTCAGCGCAGGCCTTTGAAGTGGCCACATCCACCGTGCTGTGGTCCACCAGCACCTGGCCGGGGCGTGCCTTCGAAACGATGCCGTTTTCACCCAGGAACACCTCCCGTGACGTTTTCACGTCAGGCAGGCAGGTAAGAACGATGTCGCACTTCTCAGCCACATCTGCGTTGGAATCGCCCGCCTTTGCGCCCTCTGCGACCATCTCGTCCACCTTCGAGCGAGTGCGGGTGTAGACCGTGAGGTCAGCGCCGTTCTTGATGAGGTTCCTGGCCATGCCACGGCCCATGTTGCCGAGGCCGATAAATCCGACTTGCATAAAAAGCCTCCAGTGTCCGGGCCTGCCGGGGTCGCAATTGGATTGCGGGTAAAGGTTGAGGGGAGAACGTTCGTGGCCGCACAGGCGGGCCGATTATAGCAGCGGGTCCACGATGGTCCGGCACCACCCTGGAGGACCGTCTTGGCCCCGCTGCGCTACGCCAAAAGGAGCCCGTACAGAACTTATGTTCTCTACTATAGTCAGGCATAAATCGGCCCACGTCAAGAGGTAGAAGCAGGCGATTTTTTCGGGGGAGCGGTTTGGAGAGGGGCGCTGTGTGGTGGGGGGCCTGATGCGGTTGCGGTTGGCCCCCGATCTCCCATCGGCTAAACTGAGATGATGGACATGGGCTTCAAGGTCGTGGTTGCGGTTGGCCCCCGATCTCCCATCGGCTAAACTTGTCGGCCGCCGGCCTCAACGAGATCAGTGGTTGCGGTTGGCCCCCGATCTCCCATCGGCTAAACTTTCAAACGCTATCCATTCAGCACTCAGGTAGTTGC
>JBBDMW010000051.1:0-12866 GCA_040878005.1 Dehalococcoidia bacterium | reverse complement strand
TCGGACACTCTTCGAGGCTCGCCTGTCGGCTCGGGGCTTTACTCGCTTCGCTTCGGACATGTGGCGGCTCGAGGTTCGGTCGAGACAAAAGAGCGTCGGGACAATGGAGTGGTCGATATAAAGAGCGATGAGTAGAGCGGCGGCCGAGACCAACGCACCATCTGGATTCCTTGTGGGCGGGTGGGTCACGCCGTTGAGACTCCGGTCGCATTTTTGTGGCCCGATAGAACGTGTGGAAAAGGTGTGCGTGCCTGATGATTTCTCCGGTGATTCGGAAGGATTCATCAACCAGTCCGGGCGGGGTGATCTCTGGAACGCAGCCAGCGCAGCCATGCACCAGGTTTGTGTCTTGGGGCGTAGTTGCGTGTGATGCAGTGGAGGCCCAAGTGCCATCGCGGAGTTCAAGGTACACAATTGTTGCGCCTAAGATCCGCGAGTCGCCAAGCGGCGCCTTTATGCAAACCAGCGGCTCCTGTTCATTCTTCCAGCTCTTAGAGGGGCCATCCGCCAGGCGCAAGATGAAGCCGTTCCAGGCCCGCTTTGGCTGCACCAGAGCTATTTGTGTAGGCGTGGATAGTCAATGACCGTGTTGAACGTGATGTGCATAGGTCTTGAGCCCGACGTGCTGGAACATGTCAGGCTTGCGATGGACTACCGATGGCCGGGCGTGCATATGGAAACCGCTGGCGCTGACCGCGCAGCACCCAGGCGCACGTGGGATGCCCAGCCGGACCTGGTCATTATTCAGCAGCTGCCTGGCCATGCGGAGATGGCTACCGCCATAAGCGAGGTACGCAGCAAGACGGAGGCGCCGCTGGTTGTGTGGGGGCGCGAAGGCGACGAAGCGGAGGCGGTAAAGACGTTGGAGATGGGCGCTGATGATTACATCAAGCCCAACTGCGGCCTGATGGAACTTATGGCCAGGACCGTGGCTTTGCTCCGCAGGTCTCGGACCAGACCCCTGGCGAGCAGTGACCTGTTGGCGAGTGGCTCACTCCGGTTGAAGCCGCGTTACGAGCGGGCGTTCCTGGGAAACGATGAACTTAAGTTCACTCCCACCGAGTTCAGGTTGTTGCACCTGCTGATGAGCCGAAGAGATTCAGTGGTCACGCGGGATCTGCTGCGGAATGCCCTGTGGGAGGGTCGCAGCGGCGCTGACTCCCTCATCAAGAAGTACGTTCAACGTGTGAGGCAGAAACTCCAGGATGATCCCAGGGAACCTAAGTGGATCGCTTCGGTTTCAACCGTTGGATACCGGTTTGTAGGCCCACCCGCGCCCGCAAGCCGCCACGAAGCAGAGTCGGGAGTCTAGGAACCGGCCACCCCGCTGGCCTTGCCCTGACACATCTCCCGGCCCTTGTTCCTCCACCTTATACAGGGAATCGCCCCCTGTCCGGCGTCCTGCGTGCGCGCCTGACATTGTGGCGGCCAGTCCCCGGGTGCGGCAACTCTATTCCCGGTCTGATGCATCGTCCCGGAAGGGGCTGATGCGGAACCGTTCCATCTTCCTAAAACGCGGTTGATCCCGCTTCGCCAACCTGGCTGTGACTCCACCGTTCCACGATGGAGCACATCTCCCCAATGGACGGAACAGGCAGGGCGCATCTCCCGGAACGTTGCCACCAGTGGCAGACCCCTCGGGACCTGCACTCCGACGCATTTTCGTGCTTCGTTGCGCCTCGGCCTGGTGCAACACGTCCCGTCAATTCCAGCCGCCAAGTTGGCAGCAGTCTAGAAGGGCAATCTGCCCCCTTCGAAATTCCCCATGCGTTGTTTACACGTTATTGACCCGTCAGTAACGCTGCCTCTGGCAACTTTGGGAGTCGTGGATGGGTTGTTCTCTCGTCGCGGATGCAGGACGGATGTCCGGCGCGCGGCGGGCGAGAGATGACCGGAAATGACTGGACGGCACGTATGGCAGTGGACTGGTACATCGCTAAGAGCAAGTCCAGGAAGGAACACTTGGTCATCGACGGCTTAGCACGCTGGGGTGTCGAGACCTTCTTTCCATACATTCGCCGCCCCGGCAGGCAAGGCACGCTTGAGCCCTTGTTTTCCACCTACATCTTTTGCCGGTTTGATGCGGATGACCCGCGCTGGCAGGCCATCAGGTGGTTGCCTGGACTTTCCTACTTCTTGTCTGAGGAGGACCGGCCTTCACCGGTTCCGGATGCACTGGTTGAGTACCTGCGAGAAAAGACCAAGCAGTGGAACGGCGGAGCATTTGAGCGGCGGTTCGAACGTGGGGAGCGAGTTGTCATTGTCAATGGCCCGTTCAGCGGTCTCGATGCCGTTTTCCAGGCATATGTGCCATCACGGCAGCGTTGCCAGGTCCTGTTGCAGACATTGGGCGGCGTCACGCCAGTAGAGCTGCCTGCCCAGAGCGTGAACGAGCCGGAAGCATCCTGGTCAGTCCGTCTGTCTTACGGGCAGGGCTAGTTTTAAGGACGTTTGACACCCGGAGGAGGTCCGGGTGCTTGTGGGGAAACCTGATGGCGTGAGGCCGGTTGCTGCTGGCGTGGGCAGCCGAGTCTCTTGAAGTCGGGCGGGGGCTCGAAGGGCGGCAGCGTGCCCGAAAAGCGAGTTTTCCGGGCACCCTGCCACCGCCAGTAACGCCGTTGTAACTGTTCACCAGTATCGTGGCCAAAAGGCGCGAATCCAGGGCAAGCCGGGAGCACGGACGAAGAGCAAATGTCTTCTAAGATGAAGATGGACTTGCTGATTCAGAACCTCTTATACGCACACAATGATCGGGTGAGCCCGCATGCATGCAGCGAAGCGCCAGGTAAACCTAGTTGAGCAGCGCTGCAGGCCAACCTGAGAACGGAACCGCCCGAAACCCGGGTAACGCCACAATCATGTCAACTACTGAACGAAATCAACCGAAGATCGTAGTGATCGGTGGCGGCAGCGGATCGTCCGTCCTGCTGCGAGGTCTGAAGGCGCACACCACGGACATTACGTCCATCGTCACGATGTTCGACAGCGGAGGCAGTTCGGGCATCCTTCGCGATGAATTCGGATACCCGCCGCTGGGCGACCTGAGACAGTGCCTGGTTGCCCTGGCGGAAGATGATGGGAACACCGCTGCGCTGCGGATGGCGTTCAACTTCCGCTTCAGCAAGAAGAGCAGCCTGAACGGGCACAGCGTGGGCAACCTCATCCTTGCTGCCCTTACGTCCCGTCACCAGGGTCTGCAGGGCGCCATTGACGAGATGTCCCAGATGCTGAAACTCAGGGGACGGGTCATGCCGGTTACCCTTGAGCGGGCTGATCTTTGCGCAGAGCTAGAGGACGGCACGGTGGTTCGCACAGAGGCGGCCATTGATTTGAGGGGTGAAGAAACTCCGGCGATCCGCCGGGTATTCCTGGACCGTGAGGTTGCTGCGAACCCCCGGGCCATAGAGGCAATTCTTCAAGCGGATGCCGTGGTGCTGGGCCCTGGCGACCTCTATACCAGCATCGTGCCGAACCTGCTGGCCGGAGGGATCCCGGAGGCGCTAAGAGAGACCAAAGCGCCAATCATTTACGTGTGCAATCTCATGACCAAGCTGGGCGAGACCGGCGGTTACGGGGCGTCAGATTTTGCCGCAGCCATTGTCCGGTACCTTGGTGGGCGGAAGATCGACTTCGCAGTTGTCCATACCGAGCCGGTGCCTGACGAGATTCGCGAGCAGTACGCGGCTGAGGGAGCGACCCCTGTCAATCCGGACCTCGAAGACCTTTCGCTGCACGCCCGGGAGATCGTGACAGGGGTATATGCCAACCCCGGACCAAAGTTCAGGCATGACCAGGAACGGCTCGCCTATGCAGTGCTGTCAGTGGCTATTGGCAAGGGCGCCGCACCGACTGGCGCTGCCCGCCACACGCGTGCTGCCAGGATTGGGCAGGTGGCCGATCTCGCCTTCGATTCTCACACTTAGCAACATTGATCGGGGGCGGCCGCTGCTGGCCGGTCCAACCCTGTGAATCTTCTGGCCAGTGACTGGTTGGGGTGGTTGTGGAAACCGGGGCAAAGGCTGTCGCACCGCGCGATGCGAGCCGGCGCATGGTTTTCCGCCCTCCGGATGTTTCAACGCGGGTTTGCTGCCCTAAGGGTCATCATCCTGGCGCGCCTCCTTGCGCCGGAAGACTTCGGCCTGATGGGCATAGCCCTTATCACCCTTGCTTTCCTGGAGGCATTTACAGAAACAGGATTCCGCAGCGCCCTGATACAGAAGACGGGCGACATCAAGGAGTACCTGGATGTCGCCTGGACCGCCGTGCTGGTGCGTTCAGTTTTCCTGTTCCTGATCATCTTTCTTTCGGCGCCGTACATTGCAGGCTTCTTTGATGTTGAGGAATCCTTTGACCGAAACCTCGCAACCTGGGTAATCCGGGTGATGGCCCTTGTGGTGCTCATCAGGGGCATGGTCAACATCGGCACTGTCCTGTTCGACAAGCAACTGGAGTTTCAGAAGAGATTCTTTATCCAGGCCGGGGAGACATTCGCTGACGTCGGGGTCGGCATAACCCTGGCGATTATTTACCAGAACGTCTGGGCGTTGGTCTTCGGGGTGATTGCCGGAGCCGGCATGAAGCTTTTGCTTTCTTATGTCCTGCACCCGTACCGTCCCCGGCTGAGATGGGAAACAGACAAGGCCAAAGAGCTATACGTGTTTGGCCGATGGATCCTGTTTAACAACGTGCTTTTCCTGGCCGCCACCCGCGGCGATGCCGCGGTAGTGGGGAGAATTCTTGGCCCGACATCCCTGGGCATATATGAGCTGGGCATCAGGATGGCTCAACTCATGACGAGGGAGATAGGCGCGGTCACCGGCGTGGTTGCGTTCCCCGCCTACTCTGAAGTCCAGCGCGACGTGGAACGGCTGAGGCGGGCGTTTTTCATGTCGCTGGACATGGTGTCGTCCATCACGATACCGATTGCAGTGCTGACTTCAGTGCTGGCGGCGCCGCTGGTGGAGGTGGTTCTCGAAGACGCCTGGCTGGATGTGGCGATCATTCTTCCGTTCCTGGCCGCTGCGGGCGCCATGCGGGCCATATCGGCAGTAGGCGGATCCCTTTTCATGGGCGTGGGCAAGCCCTCGCTTGACTTCCAGATGAGCATCCTGCGTACGGTGATCCTATTTGTGCTAATCGTTCCCCTCGCCAATGCCTACGGGCTGGCAGGCGCAGGAACCGCAGTGATAATCAGCGCCCTGTCCATGCTTCCGTTCCTGTTGTGGAGCAGTGCGAAGCAGTTGGATGTTTCCCCGTTCAGGATAGGCAGGACGCTGGTGCCGTCGGTCCTGATCAGCGCATCTGTAGCGGGGGCAGTGGTCCTGGCTGAGTGGTTTGGGCCGACGGTGGGACTTGAAACGGCGATATGGCGGCTCGTGCTCGGCAGCGTGATCGGTTTCGCAGCGTACGTGGCGGCCTGCGCCGTGATCTTCGCAGTCTCAAGCGCTGGACCGTTAAGGGTCCTGGCGGTCATGAGGGCGCGCAAATGACTCCAGGACGACAGATGCAGAAGAGTTCAATTTATCCGTCCGCGTCTATTGGGCGGCACGACCTGGTGACCCTGGCAAAGTGAACATACATGAGTAAACCGTTGGTAAGCGTGGTCATTCCCACCCACAACCGGGCCCACCTCCTGGGCCGGGCCATCTCCACGGTCCTTGAGCAGACCGTGCAGGACTTCGAGTTGATCGTGGTCGATGACTGTTCGAGTGACGACACTGAGGCGGTGGTCTCCGACATAGGCGACAGCAGGATCCGGTACCTGCGTCACGATCAGAACAAGGGCGGGTCCGCCGCTCGAAACACCGGGATCGATGCCTCAACGGCGCCGTATGTTGCGTTCCTTGACTCGGATGACGAGTGGCTTCCCGAGAAGCTGGAAAGGCAACTGGAGGTTTTCAGTGAGGACGGCAACGGTTCGCTGGGACTTGTCTATTGCCGGCTTGCTGTGGTGAGGGACGGAGTGGTTGAGGTGGGAGAAGAGCCCGCCCTGAGAGGCAGGATGCACAGGCAGATCCTGATGTTCCAGTATGGCCCGCCCACCTCTACGTACTGCGTATCCAGGGATGTATTTGACCGGGGCATTCGCTTCGACTCCACGTTTCCTGCTTTCCAGGATTGGGACTTCCTGTTGCAGGTTTCCAGGCAGTTCGATGTGGATGCGGCGAACGAGGCGCTTGTCCGGCAGCACAGGATTGCTGATGAGCCCCGTGTCTGGAGCGGCCGCAACGTGGTGCGTGCGCTTGAGTTGATCACGTCGAAGTATGGCGATGAGTTGGACGCTGACCCGTCACTGTGCATGGAGTTTTCCAAGAAGGCATCAGCGTTCTCTTACGCAGCAGGTGATATGGGAGCGGCCCGCGCCTATGCGCTGAGGGGCATGAAAGCACAGCCCTTCGCCGTTTCCATCTACCCGTGGATCATGGCTTCAACACTGGGCAGGCGGCCGTTCGCAGGCTTTCTGCGGGCCCGTAAAGCCATGAAGAAGCCTCGGCAGAGGCCACGAAGCGCAGCCGCTTCGTCACGCACCAACGTTTGAAGCAGGTTTAAGGCAGCCGTAATTCATCAAGGCTGATACGACGTTCGAACGCTCCGGGCAAGCGGCCGCCGTGCATGCGGCTTTGCCTTCGCCCTGTTTCGGTTGACCTCTAGAACTGCCAGTTTTTGAACTTTTAAGCGCGTCGATTTCACGGCGGCCAACCCGGACCGTCAGTCAGATCCACTTCCTAGCCGGTTCGAACGCCCGTCAACTCTCGGGTGTTCATCAGCTATTGAACTTACCTCTACGGAACATTCCTCCGCGGACACGGGCCGTGCCCGATACCGCGTGGCCACCTTTGCCGCAACATTTCGACTGCCAACCGGCAGTCAACTGAACACTATGCAAGTACTAGTAGTAATAGGCACACGTCCGGAGGCGATCAAGCTCGCTCCGGTCGTGAAGGCCCTGAGGCGCTCAGGCGATCAGTTCAGCACCAGGGTCTGTGTGACGTCACAGCACCGGGAGATGCTGTACCCAATCCTTGAAGGCTTCAAGATCGTGCCGGACTACGACCTGGAAATAATGAGCCAGGGGCAGTCGCTCAACGAGATAGCCGCCAGGATCTTCCGGCTGATAGACCCGGTGCTCTCAGACTTCCAGCCGGACTGCCTGGTGGTCCAGGGCGACACCACCACCGCGATGGTTGCCTCCCTTGCCGCCTTTCACACAAGGGTTGAGGTGGCCCACGTGGAGGCGGGGCTCAGGAGCCATGACCTTCACCTGCCATTCCCGGAGGAGATGAACCGGCGCGTGGCGGACATAGTCTCGTCGTACCATTTCGCTCCCACCGAGACGGCGCGTCAGAACCTGCTGGAGGAGGGCTTCAGCGACGGCACGATTCATGTCACCGGCAACACAGTGATTGACGCTCTACTGGAGTCGGTGCAGATGCCCCTTACGCAGGGGATTCAAAGCCTGCCAGCGGTCATTGAACCGGGACGCAAGACGGTGCTGGTGACGGCGCACCGCAGGGAGAGCTTTGGTCCTCCACTCAACGACATTTGCCTTGCGATACGTGACATAGCGGCGCTTTACCGGGACGAGGTGAACATCGTGTTCCCGGTGCATTTCAACCCCCGTGTGCGGGAGGCCGTGTACCCCGCTCTTGGGGACATAGAAAACGTCATGCTGGTGGACCCGCTTGATTACTTCTCCTTTGTGCACCTGATGAAGGCGTCTCACCTCATCCTCACGGATTCAGGCGGAATCCAGGAAGAGGCGCCCAGCCTGGGTGTGCCGGTGCTGGTGATGCGCGATGTGTCCGAGCGGATGGAGGCAGTGGATGCGGGCGCTTCACTGCTGGTAGGGACGGATCGCGACCGAATCGTTTCGGAGGTCACATACCTTTTGGATGACGAGCAGGCATACCGTGCCATGGCCAGCGTGAGGAACCCGTACGGAGACGGAAAAGCCAGCGAGCGAATCGTGGAGGTGATGAGCTCGGGGTTGACTAGGACAAGTGTGGCGGCGGCTCGTAGCGCCGGAAATTAGATCGGATGGTTGAGGTGGAATTGGTGGGGATTAAATGATTGTTTATCGGGGTGTGATCGAGAGGTCCCGTCTGTCGTTGTTGCTGGATGCGACGTTGCGCACGTTTGGCCCACAGCCATTTGTCTGGTTGAGGGCGGAACAGAAGGACCGGCAGCACCTTGGCAACGGGCTGAAGTTCCTGGAAAGCCGCCCGGGCGTCTCCAGTGTGCATGTGGTGGATGGGAGGATAACCCGGTTCCGCAAAGCCATCTCCAAGCTCAGGGAACTCCACGCCCATGAAGATGAGTGGACGTTTGCAATAGGGTTCAGCGCCTTGCCGTACGCCCGGCGTCTCAAGACGAGGCGGCTGATCTGGTGTGTCAACGGAATACCGGAAGAGCGGCTTCTCTACCGGAATGGTTTGAAGCCGAGAGTCTCAGTCTGGCTGCTCTGGAAACTAATTGGCCGCGGGCGCGTTCCTGACCTGACGGTGACCGTGTCGGACCAGATGAGCCAGCTCATTTGCTCAAGGACCGGCGCCCACAGGACGTTGGCCGCTCCTACATGTGTTGACTCCGTGACATTTGCACCAAGCCCGGACACTGAACGGGCGTACATGACCTACCTGGGCTCTGGAGCGCCGTGGCAGAACCTGGGGTGGCTATCGGCAACATGGCGGGAAGTGCACGCAATGATGCCAGAGGTCAAGTTCAGGGTCATTTCCAGGGACAAGAGGGCATCGGTGCTGGGGACGGGCATAGATCCGGCGGCGATGGACATCACCAGCGCGGACTCTCCTGAAGCGGTCGCTGCGATGCTCGACGAGGCGTTGCTCGGCTTCGTGGTCAGGTCCGAGGACATAGTGAACCGTGTCTCGTTCCCCACGAAGATTGGCGAGTACCTGGCCGCGGGAGTTCCACCAGTGACCACGGACATGGCATGGGCCCCTGCCGATCTCCTGAGGAGTGAAGGGGTTGGGGTTCTGCTGAAGGCGGGGACCTCTCCGAAGGAGGCCGCCCTGTCTATCAAGGAGGCGGTGTCCGAGATGAGATCAGATGGCAACACCATCAGTGAGCGATGCATCGCTGCCGCGAAACACCTGGACAGGACACGCTGGTCGATACAGCTTTCGGATGTCCTGTCGGAGATTACCGGCCACCCGGTTGTTGATGGGGCGAAGGTGGCGAGCTTCGATGGCGGGCGGGTTGTACGCCGGTAGTGGCGTGCAGCCGGGTCAGCCTGGCATTGGGCCTGGCGCTATTCCATGAGCAGCCTGGACGCTTATAGAACTGGCAGACACATGAAAAGGCGAGTTTTACACGTCATACCTGGTCTGGGCCACGGGGGC
Source organism: Dehalococcoidia bacterium (assembly GCA_040878005.1). Taxonomy (GTDB): domain Bacteria; phylum Chloroflexota; class Dehalococcoidia; order Lucifugimonadales; family Lucifugimonadaceae; genus JBBDMW01. The sequence goes on along the minus strand of JBBDMW010000051.1, from coordinate 3,507 downwards.
GCAGAGCATCAATTGTTGTTGAACGTGGAACGGCTGGATCGCAGCCGTTTTGAGAGTCACGTCTGCCATTTGTACCCGCGAACGCTGCTTGCCCCGGCAATACTCGAGGCAGGCGTGCCAGTGCATTCCGCTGTGGTTGCCGGGATTTTTGGCTTTGGACGGCGTATAGCCCGCCTTGTGCATCTGATGCGCTCGCTGAACATAGACCTGGTGCACACGAGCAACTTCGACGGCGAGCTGTACGGCGGCATCGCGGGGCGGCTGGCGGGCGTGCCGGTGGTGGGCACGCTAACGAACACCGCCTATGAAAACGTCCGCCTTTTGGACAACCCTCACCTCAATTCCACGAAGCTATTCGCCGTACGGCAGATCAGGAAGCAGGTAAACAGGCGGACTCACAGCCGGTTCGTCGCTATCTCGGAGTTTGTGAAAGAGTCGACCCTTCGTGAGTTGGAGATATCTCCGGACCTGGTGAAGGTCATATATCGCGGACTGCCGCGCAATGGAGGGCCCATCGGCTCTCCTGACCCGGACCTGGTGGCAGACCTGGGCCTTGAAGACTCCTACCCGGTGATTCTGAACGTGGGCCGGCTGGTGCCGCAGAAGGGGCAGCGGTACCTGATCGAGGCGATGCCGCAGGTGCTGGAGCGGTTCCCGAAGGCGCGGCTGCTGATTGTGGGTACGGGGTTTTTGGAGAAGGATTTGAAGGCGCTGAGCGACCGGCTGGGACTGGGCGAGTCTGTGCAGTTCCTGGGTCGCCGGGAGGACGTTCCGCATTTGCTGGGCGTGGCGGACATGTTTGTGTTCCCGTCGCTGTTCGAGGGGCTTGGCGTGTCGCTGCTGGAGGCGTGCGCCGCGGGCAGGGCGTGCGTGGTGTCCAACGTGGGGCCGCTGCCGGAGGTGGTGGTGGATGGCGAGACGGGGTTGCTTGCGCCTTCCGGCGACCCGGCGGCGCTGGCGGAGAGGGTGATTGCGTTGGCGTCGGACGAGGCGCTGCGCGAACGGCTGGGCGAGGCGGCGCGGGAGCGGGTTCGCGAGAGGTTCCTGATTGACAGGTCTATTGAGCAGCTTGAGGATTTGTATGACGATGTGCTGCATACGCCGGGGGTGCAGGCGGTGCGGTCTGATGCGGTGGGGAGAAGAAGTTAGGCCATGACTGTTGTTGATGTGAGGATGCCAGGTTTGGCTGAGAAGACGCCGTATACGGTGGATGTATTTGACGAGGCTCGTGACGAGGCAGGGGTTCTTGAGCTGCTGTCGGGATCGATGGGTGATGCGTCGTTGTGGGAGACGGGCGGGCTGTGGCGGTGGAAGCATGTCTTGAACCCGTTCGGGCGGTCTCTTGTGCTCGTGGCGCGTGACCCCGGGGGGCGAGTGATAGGGCTTCGTGCGTTCATGAGGTGGGGGTTCGTGGCCGGCGGGGAGGAGATCGGGGGGTACCGTCCGGTGGACACCGCGACGGACCCTTCGTTCAGGCGTCGTGGGATCTTCTCGGAGCTGACGCTTCGTGCGCTCTCGGATGCCCGTGATGCGGGCGGGGACCTTGTGTTCAACACGCCCAACCGTATGAGCGTTGGCGGGTATTTGAAGATGGGGTGGACGTATGTCACGGATGCGAGGGCGTCTGTGCGGATATCGGGCTACCCGCGGTTTGCGGTGCGGGCTGCGGCGCAGAGGCTTGGCCTCGGCCCGAAGGCGGCCCCTGCCTGGGAGGGCGACGGGTCTGTGGGGGAGCTTCTCTCCCGTGGGGATGCGCTCGAACGTCTCATAAGCGCGGACCTTGGATGGCAGCGTGACCTGATAGTCACCAGGCGGTCTGTTGAGTATGCCAGGTGGCGGTACATGGACCACCCGGTGCACCGTTACGGCGCGGTGAGCATTGGGGACCTGGACGGGTGCTGTTTTGTGCGGCCCGTATCGAGGGGCGGCCTGCGTGGGCTGATCCTGGGCGAGTTCATGCTCTCCCGGCCTGAGCGGGACCTTGTGCGGGGGCTTGTTCGTGAGGCTGAGCGCACATACCGGCCCGACTTCGTGATGGCGTATGCGCCTGCGGGGTCGTTCCTTGGCGGGCGCCTGAAGGGGCTCGGGTTCAGGTGGCGCTCTGGGAGCGGTACCAACTGGGTTGTGAACCCGCTGCGTGGGGGCATCGGGCCGGACCCGGCGTCGGCCTCCAGCTGGCCGCTGGGCATGTCGGACCTGGAGTTCTTCTAGGCCTTCTGTCCTCTTTTTCCATTTTCTTTTCCTGGCCCGCCATGCGTGGCCGTCCCTAAGTGCACACGCCGTCCGCGGCTGGTCCGCCTGTGTGTGCGTCCGTTTCATATCCGTCATTCGTTTCCGGTCCATTCAGTCCATTCAGTTTTGCGGCAGGTGATCACGATCAGCAGGCATGCGGTCCGCCATGTGGAACAACACGGTCCGCGTCCGGGCAAGGGCGCGTTCGTCATATCGATAGATGCGGAGCTGGCGTGGGGGTGGGTGTTCAGCGGGCTTGAGCCCTCCCGGTACCCGCACTGGGATGCGTACGGGCGTGTGCGTGGGGCGATAGACAGGCTCCTGCTGCTGATGGACCGCTACGAGATCAGGGCGACGTGGGCGGTTGTGGGCCACCTCTTCCTCGACGGGTGCGGCCCGGCGGACGGGCGTGTGCACCCGGAGGTCCTCCGCCCCCGGTACGGGTGGTTCGGCAGGGACGACTGGTTCTATGCGGACCCGGCCTCGTCTGTGGAGGAGGCGCCGGAGTGGTACGGGCCGGACATCATCCGGCGCATACAGGCCGCCTGTGTGCGGCACGAGATCGGCTCGCACTCCTTCTCGCACATGGAGATGGACGGCGCTGCCGTGACGCGTGAGGTGTTCGCCTCTGACATCGAGGCGTGCATGCGCGAGGCTGCGGGGCGCGGCGTTGTGCTGCGGTCGTTCGTGTACCCGAAGAACCGGGTGGCGCACACGGACGTGCTTGCGGAGAAGGGGTTTGAGACGTACAGGTCGCCGGGGCGTGAGTGGTTTGACGGGCTGCCGAGGCCGCTGTGGCGTGTGGCGCACAAGCTGGACGCCTTCCTGCCGGTGCCGCCGCGTGCGGTGCGGCCGGAGTCCGTGGACGGCATGGCTGCGCTCCCTGCGAGCTACTACTACCGCCACAGGGGCGGGTGGGCCAGGCGCCAGCCGATGTGGCTGAGGGCGCTCAAGATGCGCATGGGCCTGAGGCGTGCGGCGGCGCAGCGGTCCGTGTTCCACCTGTGGTTCCACCCCTACGACATAGCCACCGGGACGGAGGCGATGCTCAGGCCGCTCGAGTCTGCGTTCAGGGAGGCTGCGAGGCTGAGGGATGCGGGGAGGCTTGAGAGCCTGACCATGTCCGAGCTGGCCGGCGAGTGGTCGGGAGCGCTGGCGCAGGGGCCGCGGGGGGCCGGGGCGGTCCAGGCCGCGCCGGGCGCGGTGCGGAGCAGGTGAGGGAGTCATGACACATGAAGAGGGCTTCGCCGGGGGCCGGCGGATGCGCGTGCTGCA
>JBBDMW010000050.1:0-13010 GCA_040878005.1 Dehalococcoidia bacterium | reverse complement strand
AGGTGAGTGCCACATCACGAGAGTGAAGAACACGCACCCGGCTCCCAGACAAGTAGAAACCTGCCGTGAAAATCAGCAGCAGCCGGCCCGCGCCGGACCACTACAACGAAGGTAATCAATAGCCGGTTCACGCCAGACCACGAACCAGAGCAACAAAATAAAAGAAACGGAAAAAAACACCACATGGCGACAACCCCACGCGCCCAAAACCGAAGCCCCGCAAGCCGCCAGCCTCGAACCGTCGGCGAAACACGTAACGCCCAAGCCCCCTCATCCCCAGGTCTCTCCGCTTCGGTCGAGACGACATCGCGGTGAGACAAAGATGTGGTGGAGACAAAAGGGCAGCGATGCAAGATGATCGTGGTGGGTTTGGGTGTGGTCACGTTGGGGCGGGTAACGGCGTAAGATGTCGCCGCTGGAACCCAACGGCGCCGGCTGGCGGCGCTGTCAGATATTGAGCCTTTTCCCGGATTCGGCCCGCGGCTCTGCCCCTGTTGGGAGCGAGAGTTGAGGCTGGATGGCCGGGGGATGAACAGGATGCCTACGACATGGCTCTCGATTTTTTGAAAATCCCTGAAGACAACGCGATTCGAGTCAAGGCCGAGGATGTGCGAAGGCAGGTGGTCGCCATTCTCGAGGCGGTGAATGTGCCGTCCGACCACGCGAATGTCACTGCTGACATTCTGACCTCCGCGAGCCTCCGGGGCGTTGATACCCACGGCGTGACAAACGTGGTTGGCTATACGGCGGCCATCAAGAAGGGCACGTACACGATTCCGCAGAAGGTGGAGGTGCTGTCTGAGTCGCCTGCGACAGCCCTGCTGACGTGTGGCAACGGCCTGGGGTTTGTCGCCGCTCATAAAGCCATGGAGATGTCGATACAGAAGGCGCGCGAGGTTGGCGTCGGTATGGTGTCAGTCCGTGACGGGCACCACATTGGCATGGTGGGCTACTACCCCATGATGGCCATTGAGCAGGACATGATTGGCATGGCGGTTACCAACGCCAGCCGCAGCGTGCGACCGGCGATGGGCGCCCGGCCGCGGGTGGGCACCAACCCGATTGCGTTTGGCGCTCCAACGGCAGAGGAGCGGCCGTTCATATTCGACATGGCCACCAGCACGGTTGCCAGCGGGAAGATAGGCCTGGCGCGCCGGCTGGGCGTGCCGATCCCGGCGGGCTGGATGGTGGACTCGGAGGGCGACCCGGTCACGGCGCCGCCGGAGGGCCGAGGCGAAAACTGGTCGCTGAACCCGCTTGGAAACACCCGCGAACAGGGCTCGCACAAGGGCTACGGCCTGGCGGTGGTTGTGGACATCCTGGCTGGCGTGCTGTCCGGCGGCGGATACGGAGCGCAATTGTCAGGCGGGGAGAACATGGCGTGGACCATGGCCGTGGACATTTCGAAGTTCCGTCCGGTGGACGAGTTCAAGGCGATGATGGACGACATGATCCGGGAGTTGCATGCCACTCCGGCCGAGGCCGGAGTGGATCGTGTGCTGGTGGCCGGCGACCCCGAGGCTGACACGCACGAGGAGCGCAGCCAGAAAGGGATACCGCTCCACAATTCCCAGTATGACGAGATACGCAGGACGGCGCAGGAAGTGGGCGCGGAGATGTTTATCTAGGGTTCCAGAAACCGGGACTGGTGTTCTGCACGTGGGCGGGATGATTGTCCCGCCCAAGTTTTGTTTAGTACCAGATGGCCATGTCCAGGCCGTGGCTGTCCGTCTCGAATATAACTGGCACGCGCTTCGCTGTCCTGTCCGCGATTCGTCGTGCCGTCCACAGTGCGGCCAGTGCGTCATAAAGGTCGTCCGAGTTCGCTCCCCTCGGCCGGGCGATCGCCGACAGGTCCAGTCCAAGGTGCTCACTCAGCAACCCGGCGCGGTCTGCCTGTCCCTGTGCAGTGCGCTTGGGGTGCGGCATGGGCACATTTTCGGTCATGGCTGAAAAGCAAACCTCAGGGTGGACTTCATGCACGCGGGAGTCACGGGTGGCTCGCATGTACACGTCCACTTCCATGACCTTCGGGTATATGCCCCACGCCTGGATGCTTATTCCCGCGCCGGCCTGACCTCTTGACCATTCGCTTACGGCAGCGTGGTCGCTATACGCCACAAGGCCTGACTCAGTCATGTGGTCGATGACCGGGCGCAGTGGTGCAGGGAAAACGCTTGAGATCCTGTGCGGACTGAGCAGCCTCCTGGCTTCGAGGTCGGCCGTACGTCTTCCCGTATCTACGAGACCGATCGGGATGTCCACGGCGATGACATCTGGCCGGGAGGGGAGGGCATCGTCGATATCTCCGAGCCGGTGGACGACCGTGACCTGCAGGTTAAAAAAAGCCGCGTCAGAAGAAGCGACGACCCAGCCGCCTCTGCAACCGTCCATGCCCGCAAGCCGTGTCATGTCTCGATGTGGAATATTTCCCGTTGGGCCTCGCCTGTTATCTCCGGGCCGTCGCCGCTCATGTAGACATCGATTTCCGAGCGCACTCCAAACTCCGGAAGGTACACGCCAGGCTCAATGGTGAGGCCTATGCCATCAATGACAGTACGAGTGTCGTGCGTTTCCCAGTCGTCAAGGTTTACGCCGTTGGCGTGGACCTCGCGACCAAGGCTGTGGCCAAGCCTGTGCACGAAGTAATCGCCATACCCGGCCCTGTCGATGACATCGCGGGCCACCCGGTCCAACTCCCAGCCCTGCGGGTACCTGCCTGACAGCACCTGCTCCTCAAGGAGCTCAAACGCAGCGTCACGGGAGTTGATCACAGCATCGAACACCTTCTGCTGCTCCGGCGTGGGGCCGTCACCGATGCGGGCCGTCCACGTGATATCCGCGTATATCGTGTCGCCCTCCGCCTGCCTTGCCCAGAGGTCTATCAGCAGCCAGCCCTGCCGGCGGATCACCGCCGACTGCGCGGGCGTTGGCTCATAGTGGGGGTCGGACGAGTGGTCGTTGAACTGCACGGATGGACCGTCTTCTGTGACCAGCCCTGAGCGGTCGAAGCGGCCACGGATGTATTCTGCCACGTCGTGCTCTGTCAGCTTCCAGCGCACATTTTCGCCAACGAACTTGAAAGCATCCTTCACGATCCCTGTCAGCGACTCAACGGCGTAGCGGTGCGACTGTAGCTGCGCGGGCGACCAGCGTTCAGTAGCGTACTGGAGGACGTCGCCGGATGACACCACCTCAACGCCGAGGCTGCGCACAAGCTCGATTGTTCCAGCATCCACCCGCCCGACCCTTGGCAGCTCGTACAGCGGCGAGTACTCCATTGCCACCTTCGCACCGTGTGGAAGCATGGACTGCAGCCCTTCGATCATGGTGCGGCGGTTGGAGTAGCGGCGGATAGGCGGTGTTGAGCCGGGGAAGCGGCCAGCATCCACATCGTGCGCCAGCAGCACCGGCTCGCCATCGCTGGGAATGAACAGCCATACGGGGCGAGTCAGGTGCCGGACGTGGTTCCCCAAAGCGTTCCAAAACACCGGGTTCGTGTAGCGATAATCGCGGGTCAGCCAGCCGTCGATGCCGGCCTGGCCGAGATATTCCTGTGCTGCTGTGAATGTGGAGGACATTTCAGGACCTTTGCGAAGTGTCGGCTGGATTCGGGAGCGACTGAGACTCTGCGAAAATCTCCAGCGCCCGCTCGTATGCTTCAGGAGTATTCATGTCCAGCCGCACGATTGGTGAGTCGAACGGGACCCAGTTCACGCGGTCGCCGTGGCGTTTCATGACCTCACGGATACCCTGTTTGTCTTCAGAGATGGCAGCCAGCTCAGCCCGGAGACCGCCGTCGAACACCAGCGGATGGCCGCCGTGACTCTCGTGCCGGGGCGACGTGGCGGGCGCTCCGGAGGCTGCGTGCGATTCGAGCATGCGCCTGACCACCCATGCAGGCCGGGGCTGGTCGACCGCGAGGAGCACGATGATGCCGACGCCTGGGGCGAGAGCGGCTATGCCCGCCTTGATGGACGTGGTCTTGCCTTCGCTAAACCGCGGGTTGTGCACCCGGCGGACGTTGTCCCCGCGAATAAACGGCGCCACTTCATCGCCCCGGCTTCCAGTGACCACGATGACCTCGTCTACGCCACCCGTCAGCAGGGCGTCGATCTGTGCCTCGACAAGCGTTCTGCCAAACCACGGCAGGAGGGGCTTGAGGCGACCCATGCGGGAGGACACTCCGGCGGCGAGGAGAATCGCGGTGGAGCGAGGTACGGGAGTTGTTGAGGATGTTGTGTTCACGGGCGAGCAGTTGACCGGGGGGTGTAGCGTTCGTTATCCAGGGTCCAGGGCAAGAACCAGCAGTTTACGGCTCCGGGAGGTTGTAAGCCATTGCGCCGTGGAACAAGGGCGCGATGTGTTTCGTGCTTTTTATTGTCAGCGTGTTGCAACACAACGAAAAGCGCGTGTCCTACTTGAGTGAATGCCCGGGGGGAACATTTTCCATGGCGATTACGTCCCAGTAATAACGAGCAAAGTGCAGTGTGGGCGCTCCGCATGGTCCGGCCATACGCCAACCGATATCTAAAGCGAGAAGTACGTCATGCGAATACTGATTTCATTGGCCGTCGTGCTTGCAGCAGTGATGACTGCCTGCGGGCCGGGCACTGAGGCGGCGGCTCCCGGGCAGGGCACGCCGACGCCGGGTTCCCAGCAAGTGGCCGCCAGCCAGGAGGTCACCCCGACACCGGCTTCCTACCTTGACGGCGACATCACCGTGGAACTGCGTGTGCCGGGGGAGGTGTCACAGGGCGATCGGCTAACCGGGCTGGACGTAATTATCACTAATGAAGGCATTGAGCCGCTCAAGTTCTTCTACAGCGGCAACGTGCTGGACTTCGAGGTGCTGAACGCTGATGGCGACATCATCTGGCGGCAACTTGGACCTTACGTGGAGCCCCTGGGAACATTCAATCTTCTGCCGGGGCAATCCGATGTAGTCAGCGAGTTGAACTGGGCGAGCCAGGGCATGTGGGACCTGCGCGACCGTGAAGGATTTCCAGTGGATCCGGGTGAGTACCAGGTGAGGGGTGTTGTCACCGTCCTGCTGCAGGACCCTGCGGATGGTGGAGACACGGAGCGACTGGTAACTGCCGCCCACACGCTTACGGTGCAGGAGGCGCCGCTGCCGGATTACGCGCAGGCCCTGGATGTTGAACTAATTGCGCCTTCCGAGGTGCGTGCGGGGGCGCCTGTTCCGGTAGACATGCGATTCACGAACAACGGCGACAAGCCGCTGGCGCTCTGGTGGAGTGGGTATAACCAAGCTCCACGCTCCCACCATTTGGACATCGTCATCTTCCGGGATGACGAGCCCATCTGGCGGGTGGTCGACGCTCACGACATCAGGTCATCGGGAATAGTGATGCTTGAGCCGGGGGAGACCCAGACCATGAGCAGCATTTCCTTCGTTACGTCCGGAAATGGCTTCAAGGGCGAAGGCGAGCCGTGGGAGTGGGACCAGCGTGCGGACTGCGGCGAGCACAGGTTCGAGCCGTGCGAAACGCCGGTGGCGCCGGGAACCTACACGATACGCGGCGTGATAAACGTTTCGCCTCCGGAGACGCTGGAACAGGAGGCTCCGTTCACCCCGGAGCGCAGCGCCATCGCCACAGCGCCGCACGAGTTTGTGATTACCCCGTGACATGGGTTATGTGAATCCATTGCGATTATTAGGAGAGATAGGCACGCCGTGCGATTACTGATTCCACTCGCCGTCCTGATGGTGGTCGTGATAGCCGCCTGCGGTCCGGCTGAGCAACCGTCAGATCAAAGGCAAGAGGCGCTTACGCGTGGTTCGCTGCAACTGGCCACCGGGCAGGAGGACACCCTGCCGTCTTCCCACTTTAACGGGGCGATTAGCCTGGAACTGCGCGCTCCGTCGAAAGTGCCGCAGGACGGTCTTCTGAACGGGCTTGACGTGGTCATGACCAACGAGAGTACTCAGCCGCTCAGGTTCTTCTACAGTGGTGACGTACTTGATTTCGAGGTGCTGGACGCTGACGGCGAGGTTGTCTGGCGGCACTTACATTGGGCCGTACTGCCGAAGGCGATGTTCACACTTGCACTGGGGGAGTCCATGCCTGTTTCAGACCTGGGCTTCGGCGGAAACGCGGAGTGGGACCTTCGCGACGGCGAGGGGTTGCCTGTGGCGCCTGGAGAGTACCAAGTCAGGGGCATCGTCGAGGTCGAACTTCGAGACCTCGCCAGCGAGGGTACTGCCCGGCTGGAGACGCCTGCCCAAACACTGACGGTGCAGGAAGCGCCGCTGCCGGATTACGCAAAGGCCCTGGATGTTGAACTGATTGCGCCTTCCGAGGTGCGGGCGGGGGTGCCTGTTCCGGTGGACATGCGATTCACGAACAACGGCGACAAGACGTTGGCGCTCTGGTGGAGCGGGCACGGCCAAAGTCCACGATCGCATCATTCAGATATCGCCATCTTCCGGGATGGAGAACCCATTTGGCGGGTGATAGATGCAAATGAAATCAAGGCTTCATGGGGCATCGTGATGCTTGCACCGGGGGAAACACAGACCATGAGCAGCATACGGTTCGTTGTCTCTGGCGATGGCTTCAAGGGCGATGGTGAACCCTGGGAGTGGGACCAGCGTGCGGACTGCGGCGAGCACAGGTTCGAGCCGTGCGAAACGCCGGTGGCGCCGGGAACCTACACGATACGCGGCGTGATAAACGTTTCGCCTCCGGAGACGCTGGAACAGGAGGCTCCGTTCACCCCGGAACGCAGCGCCATCGCCACTGAGCCGCACGAGTTGGTTATCACGCCGTGACGTAATGGGAGTCCGGGATCCCCGGGGAATCGTCCGCCGGGGGAGAGGGCAGTGGCTGTGGTCCTGCTAATCGGCTACGGCTGCGTGTTTGGTGGACTCCGCTGCTGCGGACTTTGCCTCGATGCGCTGCAGGTGCTTCTCTTCCAGCTTCATGGCACCGCCCTTGCCGCCGAGGCGGAACGCCAGGATTTCAGACATGATGCTGATGGCGATCTCCTCTGGTGTGCGTGCGCCAATGTCCAGGCCCACCGGCGAGTGAATGGACCGGACCTGGTCCATGGTGAAGCCCTTCTTGATTAGCTCCTCATAGATCAGTATGGTCTTGCGGCGGCTGCCGAGCAGTCCCACGAAGCTGGCCGGCGTGCGCACGGCCGCGGCGGTTGCTGCGTCGTCGAAGCGGTGGCCGCGGGTGGCAATGATGATGAACGAGTTGGCGTTTATGGGCAGTTCTGAGAAGCCAGTCTCATAGTCCGCCACGCGCACGATATCGGCTTCCGGGAAGCGCTCCGGGCTGGCGAACTCTTCGCGATCGTCGATTATGAACAGGCGGAATCCCACGCTCTTTGCAATTGGCGCGAGCGCCTTGCTTACGTGGCCACCGCCGGCGACTACCAGCGTGGGCGGTGTTGTGTACGCCTCGATGTAGTATTCCACGCCGCTCTTCGAGATGACGTATTCGTTCTTGCCCATGGCCATGAGGCCGCGGGCCTTCTTCGCCGCCTCATCGCTCAGTTCCGGGTCGCCGAGGTCGCCCTGGATGGAGCCGTTCTCACGGACCAGCATCTTTGCGCCCACCTGGAGGTTGGAGCCTTCAGGCGTGACCATGAGGTTCACGATGGCGACAGGTGTGCCGCCTTCGTATGCGGCAACCACTTCATCAGCGAATGAGCTGTAGTCGCCGGACTCACGAATGGGGTCTATAAGGAAGTACATCGTGCCGCCGCAGACAAGGCCGTCCTGAGCCGCCAGGTCTTCGTTCAGCACGTAGTCACGCATCTCTGCGCCGCCGCCGCGCTTCAGTATCTGCTTCGCAGCGAACCAGATATCGCCCTCGACGCATCCGCCGCCGAGCGTGCCGACTCCGCTGCCGTCAGCGCGCACCAGCAACTTTGCGCCGGGCTTCTGAGGCGTGGAGCCGGAGGTCCTGACCACGGTGGCCATGACCATTGGGCGGTCGTTTTTCAGTTCATCGATGGCAGCCCTGAAGACAGGTTCCATGAGCGCTTCACCCTTGCCGTTTGTTGTTCTTGGGTTTTACTGGGAATTGGATGCGCTTTGCAGGCGGGGCGGCGCGTATGCCGGCGACGCCTTGATCCTAATTTCGGGATACGCCCAGATTAGCACAGGGCACGTAATCATCCCGGCTGGCGTGTGGGCCTGGGCGTGAAGGTATCGTGAGAATTTTGCGGGCTGCTTATTCGCCGCGAAGTTGCGCTGCGGAGTTCTGCACGGCCCGCACGATCTTGTCGTAACCAGTGCAGCGGCAGAGGTTGCCTGCGAGGTTGAGCCGGATGTCGTGTTCGGACGGGTCCGGGTTGGTGCGCAGCAGGGCAGTGGTGGATATGAGGAATCCCGGAGTACAGAATCCGCACTGTAGGGCGCCATCTTTTATGAAGGCGTCCTGCACGGGAGTGAGGTGGCCGTGGTCGGCCAGTCCCTCGACGGTAGTGACCTCTCGCTGGTCCGCCTCGCCGGCCAGCACCAGGCAGGAGCAGGCGGTGCGGCCGTCTATCAGCACGGTGCAGGCTCCGCAGTTGCCGTTGCTGCAGCCTTCCTTGGTGCCGGTGAGGCGCAGGCGGTCACGGAGCATCTCAAGCAGCGTCCAGTTTGGCTCTACGAGCAACTCCTGCTGTTCGCCGTTGACTGTGAAGGTAACCGGGATCTTGGCCACGTGTATCTCCTGTGGATGCGGCCTAGCTGTGGCCGCGGCCGTTCTGCGGTACTGAAATGCGGTCCAGGCAGATGTTCAGTGTGCGCCGCGTCAGCACCTTGACCAGCTCACGGCGGTACTCGGCGGAGCCTCTGACGTCAGTGATGGGCGTGGCGGCCTGCACTGCGGCGTCGCCTGCCTCTGCGATCAGCCTTTCGTCAATCTGCCTGCCTTCAAGCACTGCTTCTGCCGCATGGGCACGTACAGGTGTTGGCGCGACAGAAGCGAGGGCGATGCGGGCTTTCCTGACGACCCGGCTTTCTGGATCGATCTCAATGTAGCTGCCCACGCCTGCGACAGCGATGTCCATCTCGTTGCGGGGGATGAACCTCAGGTACGCTGACGCGCTGTTGGCCGACGGGATGGGCAGCACGATCTCCTGAAGTATCTCGCCTTTTTGTAGGACCGTCTGGCCTGGCCCTGCGAAGAAGTCAGTCAGGGGAATATCCCGGCGGCCCTTACGGCTTGCCACGATTGCGCGGGCGTCGTGTGCCAGCAGGGCAGGGGTTGTGTCGGCGGACGGGGCGGCGTTGCAGACGTTGCCGCCAACTGCTGCACGGTTCTGGATCTGCACGGAGCCGATCAGGCCGCAGGCGTCAGCCAGGCCAGCGTACTTTAGCCGGACCGCCGAGTGGTGGTGCACATCAGTGCAGCATCGTGCCGCCCCAATGTGCAGCCCATCATCGGCAAGTTCCAGGCGCTGCAATTCTGGTATGCGCTTTATGTCGACGACCAGGTCGGCGTGACGCCGGCCGGTCTTCAACTGGTCGATGACATCTGAGCCGCCCGCGAGCGCTCGCACTGTGCCCTGCTGGGCGAATAGCGTGAGGGCTTCATCCAGTGTTGTGGGGGCTTTGAATTCGAAGCCTGGCATTTCTTAAGCGCCTCACCCGGCGATGTTCCTGTTGTCTTTTGCCGCCACCGATATGGGCCTTGTGGGCTGTATGCGGCGCGGGGATTATAGGTAGACGCAGGAACCTGCGCAATTTGTCAGAATTTACCAGGTTGATTTATTGGAGCCATGCGATCCAGATTGATCCCCATGGAAGAAACCGTTGACGTAGATAAATTTCTGCGGCGGCCTCTGATGGCTCATTTGGCGACTGCATCGGAAGATGGCCCCAGAGACTCGCCAGTGTGGTTTCTGTGGGAGGAAGGAGCGGTCTGGCTTATTGGAAATCACCGGGACAGCTTTCCCAAGCGTATAAAACGCGACGGACGTTGTGCCATTGGAATCGTTGACTTCGATGTCCAAAGAGGACTGCTTCAGCATGTAAGCATGCGCGGGTCAGCGACAGTCGTTCCCATCGACATGGCCCGGATGCACAGGTTGCTCGCACGATACCTGGGAGATGACAAACGTTCCTGGAACCAGTGGTTCCGTGAGCAAGTGATCAACCACCTTGACCTAATGGTGCGATTCAAGCCAGAGTCGATCATGGCGCGAGACCAGTCTTACTTCGCAAGTGGAATGTATGGGCGGTTTCCGGTGGAGCAGGACCATGCGCCTGATTATTAAGCTGAGTGGCCGCCGTACACGCGCTGGCGATGCGTGAGTGGCCGGCGCCATAGAGCGCACGCCTGCATGGACGCCTGATTCCTTAGGGAGAGAACTTCGGCCTGCTCTTATGTTAGATTCAAGTCTTCGCAGATATTAGTGCCCCAGGGGGTGCAAGTTGGCTCTAACTCTTTCATGTCTTGACCTTGGCTCTCCATGCGAGACTTTTGTCTCTGGCGAGACAGTAGAGGAAATCATCGTGGCGATGAGCAAGCACGCCATGGCGGCTCATGGCCGTTCTGAAGAGTTCGTGAAAAGTGAAGAGGTGCAGACGGCGATGAGAACCGCGGTGAAGCAGTCCAGTCGGCCCGCGCATCTTCGCACTTCCAAGCTGGACTTTTAGGCCCGGCGATTTGCACGCCCGAACACCAGCGTTGCCTGTTGCTGCTGTGGTCAGGCCACCCTGTGTTCTTTGAGGGCTTCCTGGTTTAGCTCGATGCCGAGTCCCGGCCTGTCGGGTGCGTATACGTACCCGTCCCGTATCTCGAGGGTCTCCCTGTAGACCTTTCCGTGCATGGGGTCCACCGAGTCCCGGTAGTATTCGAGGATGAGCCCGTTCGGTATGGCCGCCACAAGGTGTATGTGCACCTCCTGGTTGCCGTGCGGTGCGATGTCGAGGTCGTTCGCCTGGGCCAGGGCTGCCACCTTCATGAACTCTGTTATCCCTCCAAGGATCAGTGCGTCGGGCTGGAGGATGTCCGCCGCCCGCACGTTGATCATGTCCCTGAAGCCGTAGCGGGTGTACTCGTTCTCGCCTGCTGCTATGGGGATGGAAGTTGAGCGTGTGATTACCGCCTGTCCCTCGTAGTCGTCAGGCTCCACCGGCTCCTCGAACCAGAACAGGTCGTACTTCTCGGTCTTGCGTGCGAACTCCACGGCCTGGTAGTGGCGGTATGCGTTGTTGGCGTCCACCATCACCTTCACGTCAGGTCCCACCGTCTCACGCACCACCCGCACGCGCTCCACGTCCTCGTTGATGGGCGCGCCGCCGACCTTCATCTTCACGGCCCGTGCGCCCAGCTCCATGTTGCGTTCCATCTCTGTGGCCAGCTCCCTGAGGCCCTTGCCCTCCTCGTAGTAGCCGCCTGCGATGTACGTGTCGACGCGGTCTGTGAAGCCACCGAGGAGCTTGTAGAGGGGCATGTTTGCAGCCTTGCCCTTGAGGTCCCAGAGTGCGATGTCGATGCCTGATATGACGCGTGTTGTGATGCCGCGTCTGCCTACGAGTTTTGGGCGCCACATCTCGTGCCAGTGGCGCTCGTTGTCGAGGGGGTTGCGTCCGATGAGCACCTGCCTGAAGTGCTCGAGGATTGACTTTCCTATCTCTGGAGCGTCTTGGACGCCGCCTGCGATGCCGAGGCCTGTGATGCCCTCGTCGGTCTCGATGACGACGGCGTTTATGCCTGAGTGGGTGTACGTGTAGAGGCCGTTGCGGATCGGCGTGTGGCGGGGCCAACGGTAGACTTCCATGCGGACATCGGTGATTTTCACGTCCACTCGCTCCTGAGTACTTCGCTTTTGGGATCCCTGATCGCGGCGGCCTTGACAATGGTGGCAGAGTGTAACACTGGGGCTGACAGCCCTTAGCGATGACCAAGCGATCTATGGGGGTAATTGATGACCGAGGATCCAACGCCGGAAAACGAACACGGGGACTACGGCGGCGAGGACAATGACAGCATGGACCTCCCGGTGCTGTTGGGCAGGATTGGCGGCTTCCTGGTGCTGTTGGCAACGGCAGGCTTCATGTTCGTGATCGTGAGAGACGCGCGGCAAGACCAATATATGACGCTGCTGTTGGCCAACGTGATTGTGCCATTTGCCCTGGGCGCGTTGATATTGATTGCGACAGAAGGAGTGAGCCGGATGGGCAGGCGCGGGTAAGCAGGCGCAAGCCAATCCCACTCGGCTGAGCATCACTCGCACAGGCGCACGCCGCTGCCCATACAGCGTCTCGCGTTCATCCGTCCGGGTGAGGATTCGCCAGAGAGCCCAAATCTATCTTGGTTTCAATGGAGAAGGCAGCTGGCTGCTGCTTTGGTTGCGCTGATCTCTGCTGACAGATGGTCGCAGGCTCTGCCTGGTGGGCCATCAGTCGATGCAGACGGTATCCGGGGAGGGACAGCATGAAGTTCATGGGGCACAACGTACATCCCATGCTCATAGTGTTTCCGCTGGGGCTGCTGACGACGTCGCTGGCGTTCGATGTCATTCACCTGATCACGGATGAAGCCCTGTGGGCTGAGATCGCCTACTGGCTGATTGCGGGAGGCGTGGTGGGAGGCCTGCTGGCGGGGCTCTTCGGGTTGCTGGACTGGATGAAGATTCCATCTGAGACCCGTGCGAAGCAGATCGGCAGCGTGCACGGTTTGGGTAACGTGGTTGTCACGGCGCTATTTGCGGCCAGCTGGTTCCTGCGAATGGATGAGCCTACCGCGCCCGGCATTGTCCCTATCGTATTGTCAGTTGCAGGCGTCTTGCTGGCATTGGTTACCGGCTGGCTCGGCGGGGAGCTTGTCAACCGCCTTGGCCTGGCTGTCCACGACGGGGCTCATCTGAATTCGCCGAGCAGCCTGTCGGGCCGGCCGGCGCACGAGAATGCAGATGGCCGGCAGGCAAGACGCGCTGAGGACGGCGGTGCAAGAGGGGCCAGCTAGGTTTCGACTGAACACATCGTGAAGGGGCCGCTGATGCAGGCTCCGCCTGTGCAGTGCCAGTTTAGGCTC
>JBBDMW010000049.1:17756-63041 GCA_040878005.1 Dehalococcoidia bacterium | reverse complement strand
CACGCCTCCTTCTGTAACCTGAAACCAATTACAGTCAATTGTCGAATTGCCCTAGAAGTGGAGGCTGAGATGACGAGAAGGTTTCGATTCGCAGCGCCCGTGATTGCTGCGCTGGTGGCTTTGTCGATGGTTGCCGTGGTGTCAGCGAATGGCGCCGGCGGCGTGACTGGCCCGGCGTTTTACGTGGATGGCGTTCAGTACCGCACTGTGGACACGCCCACTGATTTCTCCAACACTGGCGCACCGATCCACAGCTATGACGTGATCTATGACCTGGGCGGGCATCAGTTGAACGTCGCGGAGGCCGCACCAGGCGACCGTGACTACAACGGCGGTCGCTGGCTGGTCCACGGCGTTTCGTTCAACTCGAGCTATGAGGCTACCCTAGCCGCCCATGACATGGATGGCGACGGCGTCCTGAGTAGTGCCGAGGAAGTGGAGAGCGCTCTCGCTGACGCAGGGGCGTCGGGTGCGACTGACCTGGGGGTTGTGGCATCGTTCGAGTGCCCGGTGATCAAGATGCCCCGCGGCAGGCGATAGAACAGATCCGGTTGGCAAAGAGGCGGGGCTCGAAGGGGCTCCGCCTCTTTGTGTCTGGCCTGCGCCGTTGAGGTCTGAGTGAGGCAGGGGGGAATTCTGGCCCGGTATGACCCGCGGATTTCACGTTCACGAACCATAATGGTATCCTGCAGATTATGGACAACAACAATGTTCTCTTTTTCGGCAAATCATCCGAGTGGCGCAGGTGGCTTGAAGAGAATTATGATAATTCTCAAGAATTGTGGGTAGGGTTTTACAAAAAAGGCTCTGGCATACCCAGTATTACCTGGCCGGAGTCGGTTGACGAAGCGTTGTGTTTTGGCTGGATTGACGGTGTGCGGAAGAGTATAGATGAGGCCAGTTACAAGATCAGGTTCACGCCCCGTAAGCGTGGAAGCATATGGAGCACGGTGAACGTAAGGCGTGTACAAGAACTTACGGAACTCGGCCTTATGAAAGAGGCTGGGCTTAGAGCATTCAATGGACGCGATACGAAGAAAACTAAATTATATCAATATGAAAATAAACCGGTTGAGCTTAGTGATCAATATGAACGACAATTTCGTAATAATGAAAAGGCCTGGAATCTCTTCCAATCACAGGCACCTTCATACAAACGCGTTTGCACATGGTGGGTTATGAGCGCCAAACAAGAGGCGACCCGCCAGCGGCGGTTGGCTACTTTGATTGAGGACTCTGCAGCAGGGCGAAGATCAGCGTCGTTTAGAAGATCAACAAAGCCCACGTGAGGTCACGCCGATGCAATGTCCAGTGATAAAGCGTTGACTGACTGGACGCGGGATCCCGGTTTATGGAAAGGGCGTCCCTGAGCCGATGCGCGGCGACGAGCCGGGCGGAATTATACGCCGCGTATGGTGGAAATCAGTTTGTCGGCTGATTCACCCTTGGTGACGTAGGCCACGGCCCCGGCATCACGTATTGCCTTCTCCATGTCGCTCGAATCGTGCATGGAAAGGCCGATGATGCGGCTGCCCGGAACCTCGTCCACTATGACGCGGGTGGCCTCAATGCCGTTTACGCCGGGCATGCTGATGTCCATCAGGATGATGTCAGGGCGGAGAGTCCGAGCCATTTCAACGGCCTGCTGTCCGTCTGCTGCCTCCCCGACGATCTCAAGATCCTCCTGCCTGCGGAGAAATGCTGCCAGGCTCTGGCGCAAAACCGTGTGGTCATCTGCAATCAACACGGTAAGGTGCCGCGTCTGCGTAGTGGGTGAAGCCATTTCTGTCTCCGTGTGCTCGACTTCATTGAATGTTTCCGCATCGCCGAACTCTGCGCCAGCGTCATCTATCTCATCCAGGGGCGCCAGCATGACAACCCTGGCGCCGCTCCCCGGGGCACTTTGCAGATCCAGTCGGCCACCAAGCACATCGAGCCGTTCGCGAATATTGAACAAGCCAAACCCAGTGTCGGCAGGCATGTCATGCGGCGAAGGAGTAAAGCCGCTGCCCTGGTCGGTCACTTCCACATGAATGAACTCGTCGTAGATCCTCTTTGTCACCACATGAGCCTTACCTACGCCAGAATGTTGGAGCACATTGAACAGCAATTCACGCGTTGCCTGGAACAGGAAACTGGCGACCTGTTCATCCTTTGGCTCAGCGCCGGGGTCCAGGTCAACAGTCACCTCGAGCCGGTGGCTTTTCATCTGGCCGGCAAGCCAGTTCAACGCAGCCGTAAAGCCAGCATCATGAAGAATTGGAGGCGAAAGCTGGAACGTAAGCGAGCGAGAAATCTCTGTTGCCTGAGTCACCAGCTCGTTCACACGATCCACAGCCGCAATCTGCTGCTCCAGTGGGGCGATGGTTCGCAGCGGATACAACCCCAATTTTGCGGCGACGAGGATCTGCTGCAACTGGTCATGCAGCGCCTCTGCAAGCTGACGGCGTTCTTTTTGCTCAACCCTTGTCAACTGCTTCGCCAGCCGGCGAAGCATATCGGACCGCTGCTCTGCTATTGCCGTCCGTTCAGCCACCTGCTGCTCAAGGGTTTCGTTTAGCTCACGCAGCCTGGCTTCGGCCTCCCGGCGGCGGGATATATCCGATATTACCGTGATGAAATGTTCGGCCCGGCCATAGTGGTCCCGCATTACAGAGACAGCCAGAGAGACCCAGATGGTTGAGCCATCCCCGCGGACGTAGCGCTTTTCCGTCATGTATTCGTCGATCTCACCGTTGATGAGACGATTCGCGTTCTCCAGGCTTTCTGCCAGATCGCCAGGGTGAGTGATATCTGAAAACCTCTTCTGGAGAAGTTCCTCTTTCGAATAGCCGACGATATCGCACAGTCTCTGGTTGACGCGAAGCCAACAGCCATCCAAACCGACGTGGGCCATTCCCACGGCTGCGTTTTCGAACGTGACGTGAAAGCGACTTTCACTCCGTTCCAGGGCAGTCCGGGAATCTGTGCGGCCAAGCAGGAGACGATCGACGCGGGCGAGCAAATCGCCCGGGGAAAATGGCCGGATAATGTACTCCTGAGTGCCACGATCTGATGCTTCGCCCTTGAGGAGATCATCAGCCTTCGATGCGAGCATCACGACTGGCACGTCATCCAGCCGCCTATGCCTCCTGATTGACCGCACCATTTCATCTCCGCCCATGCCCGGCATAATCACATCAGAAAGGATAAGGTCCGGCTTCAGGTCCAGCGCCTTTCGCAAGCCTTCCCGGCCGTCGAATGCAGCTTCGACGCGGTAACGGCCCGAAAGCGCATTGCCAATGAACGCGTTCATTCCCGGGTCATCTTCCACCACGAGTACCAACGGTGCGCCGTGAACATCGGCCTGCGAGTCTTCTGCCGGCGGAATGCCTGTCGCAAACGTGTCTGTGGAATATTTGGGTAGGTATGACAAAAGGAACGCGTAAAGTCCTGCCGCGGGCGCGGGTAGCGGGTATAGGTGTCACCGGTACGTTAAGGTACAGCAAAACGATGGCGGTTCCGACTAATGAGATCACACTTTAGTGGCATCTTTTGAACCGTATGTAGTGGGTTAATCGCCGCGGGATCCCCAATCATAAGGGAATGCCACAGGCGTTCCGCCCAGGGCGAGACGGGGTGCGTCACCGGCCCGTCGCTACCCCGGCGCATGGACATCACCGTGTGCGGGGAGACATCTTTGATGACCAGAACGCAGGGTCACCTGCCCTGGGGAAATCTATGACATCCATGAGGCCTCCAGGCTCCTGTCCGTTGAGAACCCGCCAAACGTTGTCAGCGGCGAACGACGCAGCGGCGAGGATGGCGCCCGCGTCGTCCTGATCAGCCCCAGGTGTGGTGACCACGTTGTCCAGTGCCAGCAGCCGGCTATCTTCGCGAGCAGGCTCGTCAGCCGTGGTTTCCAGACCGGCTGCACGAATGCTTCGAGATGACAGGCAATCCAACAGCGCCTCCTCATCCACGACGCGGTTGTGGGACATATTGATCAGCACCGCGTCCGGCTGGAGCAGCGACAGTTCACGCGGGCCGATCAACGGGCTGGTTGTTGGTCCCCAGGGCACGTGGACGGTCACCACATCAGATTTCGTGAGCAGAAGGTCGAGAGTGGAGCGGCGCAATCCGAGCTCCACTGCCAGCCCCTGTGGCGCGGTGCGAACATCACAGTAAATGGTCCGTGCGCCAGTATTGCCAAGTTTCCGTGCAACCTGCTCCCCCACCCTTCCGAGGCCTATGATGCCCACTGTTTTCCCTGCGAGACGCTGGTTCGCAGACTGGGAACCACCAGGCTCCACGGTGGGCAAGCCCAAGGCGGCGTGAACCAGGTTCAAGGTGCGTTCCGCGACGATGGGGGCGAGGGCAGGTGACACGCCGGCAACTGCAATGCCGTGCTCCGAGAATGCCTCGACATCTGCTGCGCCGGGAGTGCACCGGGTGAGTTGCACCAACTGTACAGCCTGACACGAACCGGGGTTCAACAAGGCAAGCGAGACTCCCGGACCCAAAACGACCGCCGTAGGATTTCCCGGCAGGACGTCAAGAACACCAGAGCCTGGCGACACGACATCTGTCTCAAAGCGATCCGCGGCCTGTTTCAAAAACTGGTCGACGGCCGGATCGGCTTCTGCGGCCAGATAAGTTACTTCTGACAAGGGCGTAGTCCCGGGAGCTGGCTGGACGGCAGGAATCACAGGTTGAGCGGTCTTTGCGAGCGCATGGTCGCACAGCGTGCACCGATGCGGCTATCATCAGGCGGCATCGAACCACCTATCGGAGTGACATTTGCCCGAGAAATCCACACCACGCCCGCGCAACCTCCTATTCGTACCCGGCAACCGGCCAGACATGCTGGGAAAAGCGCCGGGCTACGGTGCGCAGGGCCTGGTGCCCGATCTTGAGGACAGCGTTCCGCCAGCCGAGAAAGAGCGGGCGCGTGAGGCGGTTGCCTCTGCCCTACCGGAACTGGCGGTGACCGGCCGGCCGGTCATACCCCGCATCAACTCGCTGTCATCCGGCCTTGCCGCCGCGGATATACATGCGGTGGTGGGCCGCCACGTCACGGGCATAAGCGTCGGCAAGATACGGTCCGACGCCGAAATACGCGCCGTTGACGAAATAATTTCGCAGGCCGAGTCGAAGGCCGGAGTGGAGCAAGGCTCGACCGGCATACTGCCGTGGCTGGAGAGCGCCGCGGCGGTGGTGAATGCATTCTCCATATGCACCGCATCACCGAGGGTCCGCTGGGTGGCATTCGGAGCAGAAGACTTCACTGCGGACATGGGAATCGCCCGTGATGTGGACGCAGGGAGACCCAAGGGTGGCGGCCCGGCCGGCATAGGCGAAGCAGCACTGCTGTATCCCCGCTCCGCCGTGGCAGTGGCGGCCAGGGCTGCAGGGGTGTTCGCGCTGGACACGCCGTATGTCATGTTCCGCGACCAGGCCGGGCTGGAGCGGGAGGCCGTGCTGGCGCGAAGCCTTGGGTTCAAGGGCAAGCTGGCAATCCACCCGTCCCAACTTGAAACCATAGCGCGCATTTTTGCTCCTGCGCCTTCAGAAATCGAGCGAGCAAGACGCGTGGTGGACGTATGGGAAGAAGCTGCACGAAACGGGAAGGGCGCTGTGTCACTGGATGGCGAGATGATCGACGTGCCGGTGGTGGAGCGTGCACGCTCATTGCTCCGTGAGGCAGGACTGGATGAGTAGAAACGCAGGTGCGGCAAGATGAGTTTCGGCAGGTACTTCGAAGACTTCACGGTTGGCGAGATCATACGCCACTGGCCCGGCCGTACCATCACTGAGGCGGACGACACGTGGTTCGCCCTGCTGACGCAGAACCAACATCCGCTGCATATCGATGCGCATTACGCTTCCCAGCACACACAGCATGGCCAGCGGCTTGTGGTGGGCACGCTGGTGTTCGCCATAGCGGTGGGCCAGACAGTGGCCGACGTATCAGGCCGCGCGATAGCGAACCTGGAGTATGAGCGGGTTACCCATGACGCTCCGACGTTTCACGGGGACACGATCTATACCAACAGCACGGTGCTCGAAGCGAACGAGACCTCCAAAGGCGACCGTGGTGTGATCTACGTTGAGACGGTGGCGACAAACCAACGCGATGAGAAGGTTATGACGTTCAGGCGCAGGGTGCTGGTTCCAAAACGCAGCCATCCAACGCTTGGCGAAGGAAAGCTGCCGTACTAGTCAAAGTAGGTGATGACTGATGACAGGCTCGCCGCCGCTGCAGGGGGTGCGGATCCTCGCGATATCCCAATTTGGCGCCGGTCCATTCGGGACGACTGCGCTGGCGGATATGGGCGCCGAGGTTATCAAAATCGAGGATCCGCCCGCCGGCGGTGACGTGGCTCGGTACGTGCCTCCGTTCGCGATAGAAGGCGATTCGTTGTACTTCCAGTCGTTCAACCGCGGCAAGAAGTCGATTGGCCTTGACCTACGTACGGCCGAAGGCCGACAGGTATTTGAGGACCTGGTGAAGGTATCCGACGGCGTTTTCAACAACCTGCGGGGAGACCTGACAGCACGGCTTGGCCTCAACTACGAGGCCCTGAAACACCTGAACCCGGCGATAGTGTGCTGCTCACTTTCCGGATTTGGCGCTACCGGGCCGCGGGCGTCTGAGCCAGGGTATGACGCCATCATCCAGGGGTACGCGGGGTACATGTCCATCACGGGCGAACCCGAAGGAGCGCCGGCCAAGTGCGGCGTGTCCATCATCGATTTTGCCGGCGGGTATGCTTCTGCGCTCGGGCTCACGGCCGGGCTGCTCGATGCGGCACGGACGGGGGTTGGGCGTGATGTGGATGTGAGCCTGATGGACACTGCAGTGGCGATGCTCTCGTACTTCGCAGCCTGGAACCTCAACCGGGACTGGGAACCGGTGCGAACTCCTGCTTCCGGGCACCAGACGCTGGTGCCCTCACAGAATTTCCGGACTGCGGACGGGTGGATAGTGATCTTCTGTGCAAAGGAGACGTTCTGGCGGAACCTCGCGGCAGCCCTGGGGCTGCCTGAACTGGCGACGGATCCGCGTTTCGCCACGTTCGCGGACCGGTACAAGAACCGCAACGAGCTGGTGCCACCGCTGGAGGAGGAGTTCCTGCGACGCACAACGCGGGAGTGGCTGGAGATCATGCGGGGCAAGGTGCCATGCGCCCCGGTGAACTCGGTGGCCGATGCGCTGAAGGATGAGCAGGTGCTGGCCCGCGGCATGATCGTGGAAGTTGAGCATCCACAGTACGGCACGATCCGCGAGGTTGGGTCGCCCATCAAGACGAGCGGCGTCTTGGACAGCCCTGCGCCTGCGCCTTCCCTGGGTCAGCACACCGACTCCCTGCTGAGGGAGTTGCTGGGTTACCCGGAAGAACGGATTGCCGAACTGCGATCGCTGGAGGCTGTGGTTTAATGAACGGTGCAGGAGCCGGACATCCGCAGGTCAGTCGTTGTCCTCGCCAATGAGCAGGAGCGTTGCGGCCTCCTCGGGCTCCAGGTATCCGTGCTCGCCTTCAAGCGCAGCAGTAACCGCCTCATCGAACAGTGAGCCGTCCATATAGGCGTCGATGACTTGCGGGTGGATGTAGCACTTGCGGCAAATGGCGCGGGTGTTTCCAAGCTGCGCCGCCACTTCATCTATGGCACTGACGATGTTCGACTGCGCTTCCCGCTTCGTACTGAACCCGCCAATACGGCGCAACGCGGCCAACGCCAAAACAGTGCCGCCCCATGTCCTGAAGTCCTTTGCGGTGAAGTCCAGGCCTGTGACCTCTCGGAGGTAGCTGTTGACGTCGGCGGACTCCACGGTACGGCGCTGGCCGTCATCATCCACGTACTGGAACAATTCATAGCCCGGCAGGTCACGGCACTGCTTTACCACCCTGGCAAGCTTTCTGTCCGAGATGTCGACAACCTGCTCGATGCCCCGCTTGCCACGGAACTCGAACTTGACGCGCGTTGTGGATACTTCTACGTGGCGGTCCCGCATTGTGGTGAGGCCGAAGCTGTTGTTTTCGCGGGCGTACGATGCGTTGCCGACCCGGATCAGGCCACGGTCCAGCAGGGCCACGACCGTGGCGATGACCTTCTCACGGGGCAGGCCGCGCTGTGACATGGCCAGCTCGACTTTCTCTCGTATTCCTGGCAACGATTCGCCAAATGCAGGCAAGCCGCAGTACTTGTCCTGGTCACGCGTTTCACGCCAACGGTTGTGGTAGCGGTACTGCTTTCGTCCCTTCGCGTCCCGACCCGTGGCCTGGAGATGTCCGTTCGGCTCCATGCAGATCCACACGTCAGTCCAGGCGGGTGGAATCACGAGGCTCTTGATGCGTGACAGGACGCGGGAATCCTGGACCAGGTTCTCGGCTGGATCGTAGTAGCTGAACCCTTTGCCACGCCGCACACGCCGGATGCCCGGTTCATCATCGGACGTGTAGACAAGGCCAGCCGACTCTGCTGATTCCACGGACTCGGCGATCACCGAGTTATCAGCCGTCTTTTCTGCTGCAGAAATCATAGATTTCGCCTGCGCCCCCACGCACCCGTTCTGTTCTCGGCCGTTATCGCTGCTCCACACCCTAAAGCGGCATGGCCATTCTTCTGAATCTAGGCGCTGGCTCAATTCGCCTCATCACCCAAACGGCTGGCCTCCCATACCGTTCTGGCTCTGCTGCAGTCACCCTTCCATGGACTTGGATTTTGGCTGTGGACTGCGATTCTTGGAACCGGACTTCACAGATGATGCCTGGCTGTCGTCAAGCGCTGCCCAGGTATAACACGGGGTGTGGCTTTCACGCCGCGCTCTCGCGCACTGTTGGGCAGCAAGAGGATTCCTGCCAGAGATACGAAAGAACCCTGTGACCAGCGAAGACACGCCGGAGCAACAGAGGGGTATTAGCCGGACACCTGTCCGCCAGACCATCGTCGACTATGGCAGAGGCATGGGCGGCGGGCTGGTGATCGGGATGCCACTGCTCCTGACAATGGAGATGTGGTGGAGCGGCTTTTACATGCCACCGCTGAAAATGCTCCTGTTCTTTGGCCTGAACTTCCTGGTGCTGTTGATTCTTGAGTACTACAGCGGATTCCGCGAGGAGAGGAACCTTGCGGAGGAAGTGAATGACGCTGTGGTTGCGCTGGGCTTCGGCATCGCCATCTCCGCAGTAATCCTGTTCGTTTTAAGTGTGCTGGGAGCGGGCATGTCCCTCAACGAGATATCAGGCAAGGTAATTATCGAGTCTATTCCGGTAAGCATCGGCTTTTCTGTAGCTGCCAGCCAACTGGGGCAACCCCAAGATGGGCCGCAGCGCAAGAAGCTAAGCAGCGGGTTCTGGGGCACACAGGCCGTGGCCCTGGCGGGCGCTGTCGTATTTGGATTCAACATTGCTCCCACTGAAGAGCCGATGATGCTGGGGTTGCGGATGGACTGGTGGCACTCCCTGGCCGTCGTCCTCATCTCCCTGGCCCAGGTATATGTGATCGTGTATGCGGTGAGTTTCCGAGGCAGCCGGCCTCTCCCGGAGGAGACCGCGTGGTGGAGGGTGTTCCTGCGCGTCAGCACGACTTCATACGTGATCGCCCTGCTGGTAGGCGCGTATCTTCTCTGGACATTTGGGCGGGTCGGCCCGGACACGGGGGTGATGGCGAGCATACAGATGATCGTGACTCTCGGCTTCGTCACCAGCCTCGGTGCGGCCGTGGGCAAATTGATCTTGTGAAGACCGGCAGGGGTGGATGGTGACTATGGACAAGAACGAAGGTAACGGCGCGGGCGCAGGGCGGGAAGGGCCTGACAGTGGTGGGCAGCCGAACAGCGGAGGGGAAGACAGGAAGAACCCGCTGGAGACAACGGTGAGCGTGCTGAGCGCCCTGTTGATAATCAGCGCTGTGTCCCTGCTGACATGGCAGGGCATTAGGTCGCCGGCCCCTGCCAGCTTTGAAGTGGATACGGGAGAAGTACGGGGCCGGAACGGCCTGTACTACCTGCCGCTGGAGGTTTCAAACTCGGGTGACAAGAGTGCGCAAAACGTGGGGCTACGGGTGAGACTAGAGGGTGCCGGCGTTGCAGACACCGACCTTACGATTGACTGGCTGCCGGGACGGTCGAGGCGCTCTGCCACATCGGTTTTCAGCGTTGATCCGCGCCTCTATGAAATGTCGATCGAATTTACCGGGTACCAGGCGCCCTGAATACCAGGTTACCGCCATGCCCATGATGCTACAGAGCGAATTACAGACGCTTGCTGAGAGCACGAGTGGGCGATTGTCATTCGAATGGCCCATCCATGGGGATTGGCTGCGGCCACAAGAACCATTACTTTCGCGCAGTAAATGATTTGGTGTTGCGTTTCAAAATGGTCACAGTATTTTGTCCAAGCCATACATGAAGCATGACGTTCGCCAGGCCTTTCAGTAATGCATTGTAACTTTCAGTGGTTTCCTCACTGGCATAGAGACGTAATAAGCACTCTGTTGGCTTAAACCTATTGACGGACGCAGGTTCACCCCATCGGATGATCCTGCTGTGCAGCACGCCGGGTACGCTGCAAACAAGCCCGTACGCCGATACTCAGATTTCCTTTCTTAATTCGCTGGCAGGGAGTATTTATTGAGCCGGAACATATTGATTACCGGCGGCGCCGGATTCATAGGCTCTCACCTGGCTGACGAGCTAATTGCACGCGGCTGTCACGTTCGGGTGCTAGACAATCTTTCTGAACAGGTACATGGCCCGGCACCAGGAAGGCCTGAATACCTTCACCCAGAAGCAGAACTGTTCGTTGGGGATGTGACTGAGCCTGCGGACGTGCGGCGAGCGGTCAATGGCATGGATGCGGTGTACCACCTGGCTGCGAAGGTGGGCGTGGGCCAGAGCATGTACGAAATAGCCGAGTACACCCGCGTAAACAACCTGGGCACAGCGGTATTGCTGGAGGCATTGGCGGCGCATCCAGTCGAGCGGTTCGTCGTGGCGTCTAGCATGAGCATCTACGGAGAAGGTCTGTACTGCACGCGTGATGGTGGCACGCGTGAGGTTGCAGCACGCCCAAGGGAGCAGCTTGCCGCAGGTGAGTGGGAAGTCATGGACTCCGAAGGCAATGCACTGGTCCCCGTGCCCACGCCCGAAACAAAGACTCCCACACTGGCATCAATTTATGCCCTGTCCAAATACGACCAGGAAAAGATGTGCCTGATGATTGGCGAGTCGTACCAGATACCCACGGTGGCGTTGCGCTTTTTCAACGTTTATGGCACCCGCCAATCGTTGTCGAATCCATATACAGGTGTGCTTGCAATTTTTGCATCAAGATTACTGAACGATAACTCACCACTGATTTACGAGGATGGAAACCAGCAACGTGATTTTGTGAATGTGCGTGATGTTGTTCAAGCATGTTGCTGTGCCATTAACGCACCTGGAGCGGTAAATAACGTATTCAATATTGGAAGCGGTAATTCATACACAGTGCGTGCAATTGCCGAACACCTCTCAAGTGTGCTCAACAAGCAGCACATCCAACCGAAGGTTACTTCCAAGTACAGGGTGGGCGACATTCGACATTGTTTCGCTGATATCTCCAAGGCCAAGGATGTGCTTGGTTACGCGCCGGAGGTGACCCTCGAAGAAGGCATGCGGGCGTTATCCGGATGGCTTGAAGGGCAGGTGGCCCGGGACGACGCGGATAAGGCCGCGGCAGAGCTATCTGCACGAAAGCTGACGCTATGAATCATCGAGGGACGCTAAGAACCGGGCGGTCCACCCCGCCAGTGCTGGGCCTTGTGGAGTGGTTCCGGCCGAACGAGCACGACCGCGTTGAGGAAGTGCTCAAGGACATGCGCTCACTTGGGATCACCGAGTTGCGTACTGGCGTCTCATGGGCTGACTGGCACACCCCCGGAGGCAGGGAATGGTACGGGTGGCTGCTTCCACGTCTCAGCGGCGAGGTGAACGTACTGCCCTGCTTCCACTACACCCCGCCGTCCCTGGGAGTGGAGCCGAAGACCTCGTCACCGCCACGCGAACCCAAGGCGTACGCCGACTTTATGGATGTGGTCATTACGGAGCTTGGCGATTGTTTCGACTGGGTCGAGATCTGGAATGAGCCGAACAACCTGAACGACTGGGACTGGCGGATCGACCACGAGTGGCACATGTTCAGCGAGATGGCAGGCGCAGCCGCCTACTGGGCAAAGCAGCGCGGCAAGAATACGGTCCTCGCAGGCATGTGCCCCACCGATCCGAACTGGTTGCGCCTGATGTGCAAACGAGGGCTGATCGAGTACCTGGATGCGGTGGGCGTGCATTCATTTCCCGGTACGTGGCAATTCGACTGGGACGGATGGGACTCGACCATCGGCTCGGTACGCGAAGTTCTAGACCGCTACAGATCTGATGCTGAAATCTGGATTACAGAAGCCGGGTTCTCTACATGGAACCACGATGAACACGGGCAGGTCCGTGCCCTGGCTGATGTGATGGATGCACCGGCTGAGCGCGTCTACTGGTATGCG
Organism: Dehalococcoidia bacterium; assembly: GCA_040878005.1. GTDB lineage: Bacteria > Chloroflexota > Dehalococcoidia > Lucifugimonadales > Lucifugimonadaceae > JBBDMW01. The sequence continues at coordinate 50,522 of JBBDMW010000049.1, read as the reverse complement.
GCGCATGACCTCGACCCGAACCTTCCCACACAGGATGGCCTTCATACAGATGTCCGGCACTATCACATGGGCATCAAGCGGCAGGACGGCACCCCGAAGCTGGTGCACCGCCTCTGGAAAGAGAATGGCCTGGAGGGCGTGAGGAAAGCTGCTGCCCTGGAGACGTTCAATACACCAGCGCCACGCGAAACGAGGTCGACACTCATTACGGGCGGCGCTGGCTTTGTGGGAACCAACCTGGCACACCGGCTCCTGTCAGAGGGCAGGCGTGTTGTTGTCTTTGACAACCTGTCGCGGCCAGGAGTTGAGAACAACCTCCGCTGGCTAAGCGAGACGCACGGGGACCGGGTGCAGGTGAAGATTGGCGATGTGCGTGACCGGTATGCGGTGAGGGAAGCGCTCGAACACGCGGACCAGGTATTCCACTTTGCGGCGCAGGTGGCAGTGACCACCAGCCTGGTGAACCCGGTGCACGACTTCCAGGTGAATGCGGTTGGGACGCTCAACCTCCTGGAGGAGATCCGATCGCTGGACAACCCTCCGCCGCTGGTTTTCACATCCACGAACAAGATATACGGCAACCTCAGCGACATTCCGCTGACAATGGACAACTGCCGGTATGAGCCTGCCGGCCGCGAAGTTGGGGCCATGGGCATCAGCGAGCGCCGGCACATGGAGTTTCACAGCCCGTACGGATGCTCCAAGGGCGCTGCGGATCAGTACGTACTGGACTATGCGCGAACGTTCGGCCTGCCCGCGGTCGTGTTCAGGATGAGCTGTATTTACGGCCCACACCAGTTCGGCACAGAGGACCAGGGATGGATAGCCCACTTCCTCATCCGGGCGCTTGAAAACAAGCCCATCACGATCTTCGGCAACGGTCGACAGGTGAGGGACGCGCTCTTCGTGGACGACCTCCTGAATGCCTTCGTGCTGGCGCAGCGGCACATCAATGACCTGTCGGGCGAGGCGTTCAACATTGGCGGCGGCCCTGAAAACACGCTGAGCCTGCTGGAGTTGATAGACCTGATCGGTGAGTTGCGCAGCGAGACACCGGATGTGCACTTCGACGAATGGCGCTCCGGAGACCAGAAGTACTACGTCTCGGACATTGGCAAGTTTCGAAGCGCCACTGGCTGGTCGCCGGCAGTTGGCGTGAGCGATGGAGTGGCTGAGCTATACAGGTGGCTGAACGGCTCAGGAGGCCGCGGACAAAATGGCCGGGGCGAGGGTGCAGTTGGGAGGACTGGGGATGAAAGTCGCGCTTATCAACCCGCGATGGACGTTTGACGGCAGCATTTATTTCGGCTGTCGTGAACCACATCTGCCCGTTGAATACGGGTACTCGCGGGTGCTTCTTGAGCGTGAAGGCCACGAGACGCTAATTATCGACGCGCAACTCGAAGGCCTTTCCGACGCGGGGCTAATGGAGCGGGTGAAGGCGTTCGGCCCGGACTTCTCGGTCATCACGACAGCGCCAAGTTATCTTTTCTGGCGCTGTGCTCCGCCAGAGCTGCGTGTTCCGCAGGAGACGATACGCAATTTGCGAGACTGTGCGGGCACAGTGATCGTTGTAGGGCCGCATGCCTCCACAACTCCCGAAACGACCCTCAGGAAGCTGGGCGCAGATGTGGCTGTGCTGGGCGAATGCGAAGAGATACTCCCGCTAGTCGTGGGCGCGCCTCGCGATGAATGGGAAGGGATCACGTCCATTGCCTACACCGAGGGAGGTGATATACGAGTCCAGGGAGCGCCGCACGCGGCGAACGTGGAAAAGCTCCCCGCGCTGCACTGGTCCGGTGATTCTATCCGGCAGCACGGCCACCACCATCACCGGTTTGAGGCGGCGCCACTTGGACCGGGCGCTGAGATGGAAACTTCGAGGGGGTGCCCGTATCGCTGCTCTTTCTGCGCCAAGGAGAACTTCCGGAGCGGGTTCCGACGGCGGCCGTTGCAGACCATCCTGCGTGAGATCGACGGCCTGATCAGCCAGGGCGTCGAGTACGTCTACTTCATTGATGAAATCTTCCTGCCAAACAAGGAACTGCTGGAATCGCTCGTGGAACGAGACGTGAAGTTCGGCATCCAGACGCGGATTGACGTATGGAAGCCGGAGATGATCGACCTGCTTGGACGCGCCGGGTGTGTCTCGATAGAAGCGGGTGTCGAGAGCATCACGGAAGAAGGCAGGAAGCTGCTGGACAAGAACTGCAAGCTCTCGACTGACGAGCTTACCGGGCGACTGGTATACGCACGGGAGAGGGTGCCATTCGTACAGGCGAACATGCTCGATGCGGGCACTGACGATGATGAAGCGGTTGAGGCATGGCGCTCATACCTGGAGGAGCGCGGCATATGGGCCAACGAGCCGGTGCCACTGTTCCCCTACCCCGGTTCGCCCGATTACACGAAGCTATGGGGTAAGCCTGATGAGCACGCATGGGAGCGGGCGCACGAGCATTACCTGAAGGCCTTCAGCGAGTTCAGCGACATACAGGAAGAGCAGCCGCTTCCCCTTGAGGCGCTTGAACTGAGTCCCGCACATGCATGATGAGCCCGCCGTGAAAATCGAGCGCGTTCTTATGACTGCGGATACTGTCGGTGGCGTATGGACGTATGCCATGCAATTGGCTGACGCACTGGACCGGCATGGCGTGGAAGTGGCCCTGGCCACAATGGGTGGACCAGTGTCACCTGGTCAACGCGCAGAAGCGTCTGCCATCCCTTCTCTCCGTCTTTACGAGAGCACGTTCAAGATGGAGTGGATGGAAAACCCGTGGGACGACGTCGAAAAGGCCGGGCAGTGGCTCCTTGACCTGGAACAAGAGACCAGGCCGGATGTAGTTCACCTCAACACCTACTCGTTCGGCGCGCTCTCGTGGCATGCGCCGGCGCTGGTCGTCGGGCACTCCTGCGTCCTCTCCTGGTGGGAGGCTTGTAGAAATCAGCAGGCTCCGCCTGAGTGGAACAGGTACGCCGAGGAGGTAAGGCGGGGCATCCAAGGCGCCAACATGGTGGCTGCTCCTACGGAAGCGATGCTCGCGTCCCTAGACCGTCACTATGGCCCCATATCCGTGAAGCGGGTCATATCAAATGGGCGGGACCCGGCGCTTTTTCCACCGGCTGCCAAGGAGCCGATCGTTTTTGCTGCCGGACGGGTGTGGGACGAAGCGAAGAATATCGCTGCGCTTGACGAATCGGCCCCTGACCTGACCTGGCCCGTCTACGTGGCCGGCGATGACATGAATCCGAATGGACAGAGAGCGACCACGCGCAACGTTCGCTTTACCGGCCGGTTGGACCTGTCAGACATGGCGTCAATGTACGGGCGAGCGTCCATCTATTGCCTGCCCGCTCGGTACGAGCCCTTTGGATTGTCTGCGCTGGAAGCAGGTCTCGCGGGCTGCGCCCTTGTCCTGGGTGATATTCCAACGCTCCGCGAGGTGTGGGACGAAGCAGCGGTTTTCGTTCCGACAGACGATACGGCCGCTCTGACGCAAACCCTGCAATCACTGATGAACAACGATCAAAAGCGCGTGGCGATGGCGGCTCAGGCAAGGACACGGGCCATGCAGTTCACGCCAGAAAGCCTGGCGACCGGATACATGAACTCGTACAGGCAGATGAGCGCTCGAAGCGAAGAACCAGCCGTCGCGATGACTTAGCAACGGCTGGGTTGCCTGAAGCCAGGTCATTCAAGCGTACAAGGCCGGCAAATAGGCGCCAGCGCAGGAGGTAGATGGGTGCGGGTTGCGATATTTTGTCATTCCCTGGTCTCTGACTGGAACCATGGCAATGCACATTTCCTGAGGGGTATAACGAGCGAACTCCTCCGGCGCGGGCATGACGTCCGGGTCTTCGAGCCGGTTGACTCTTGGAGCCGTGAGAACCTCGTGGATCAGCACGGGCCGGAGTCCGTGTATGAGTTCCGTATTGCGTACCCGCAGCTGACCAGCACCCGTTATGACGAACGGCAGATCGATCTGGATGCGGCGCTGGATGAGACGGACCTCGTCATCGTTCACGAGTGGAACACTCCTGAACTGGTCCGGCGAATAGGGGCACACCGGGAGCGTGCCCACCGGTACCGATTGCTGTTCCACGACACGCACCACAGGTCCGCAACTGAGCCAGAGAGCATGGCGGCTTACGACCTGTCCAACTATGACGGCGTACTCGCATTTGGCGAGGTGATCCGACAGGCTTACCTGGACAGGAAATGGGCGGCCAGGGCGTGGACCTGGCACGAAGCCGCCGACACCAGCGTGTTCAAGCCACTGCCCTGCCCGGGGGACAAAAAAGATGTCGTGTGGATCGGCAATTGGGGCGACGACGAGCGCACAGCGGAACTAAGCGAGTTTCTGTTTGAACCCGTGCGAAGCCTTGGGCTCAGGGCGCAGGCATACGGCGTCAGGTACCCCGAGCAGGCGAAGGCGATACTGGCCATGGCAGGCATGGCATACAGGGGATGGCTGCCCAACCACCGTGTGCCGGAGACGTTCGCCCGGTTCAGTGCCACGGTACATATCCCCAGGCGGCCTTACACAGAAGCCTTGCCGGGAATCCCCACGATACGAGTGTTCGAAGCTCTTGCCTGCGGGATACCGCTAGTGTGCTCGCCTTGGGTCGACGCCGAAGGGCTATTCCGGCCGGGCATTGACTTCCTCATCGCATCGGACGGAGAGGAAATGAAGCGCCACTTGCAGGACCTGCTAAATGATGAAGATATGGCCGCTGAGCTTGTAGGCAATGGCCTCGAAACTATCGCTGCGAAGCATACGTGTGCCCACCGGGTGGATGAGTTGCTGGATATTTGCCTCGAATTGGGCATGCCAGACCGGGTCGCTGCCCAGCCCGCAGGCGCGGCCCTGAGGAGAACTAGATAATGTCATCCGGTCTGAATATCGCATTCTTCGGCTCCAGCCTTGTTTCGGCGTACTGGAACGGCGCCGCGACGTACTACCGTGGCATTGTCCGGGCGCTACACGGGTTGGGGCATCACGTCACCTTTTACGAACCTGACGCCTATGGCCGCCAGGAGCACCGCGATATTCCCGACCCGCCGTGGGCAAAGGTCGTTGTATATCCATCCATCGGTACGGATGGGCTGTACAAGGCTCTGGATGACGCCCGAGGCGCCGATGTCATCGTCAAGACGAGCGGGGTCGGCGTATTTGACGAGCTGCTCGAAGAAGCTGTGCCATCCATCAAATCGACGAGTGCAACAGCGGTGTTCTGGGATGTGGATGCTCCGGCGACGCTCGAGCGGATCGATCAAAATCCCGCTGACCCGTTCCGGGAACTGGTCCAGCGTTATGACCTGGTTCTGACGTACGGCGGGGGTGATCCCGTCATCCGGGGCTACCAGGCGCTCGGAGCGAAAGAGTGTCATCCCGTCTATAACGCGCTCGACCCAGATATTCACCAGCCGGCAGAAAAGGACCCGCGGTTTGACGCAGACCTGAACTTCCTGGGGAACCGGCTGCCTGACCGGGAGGAGCGCGTGCTGGAGTTTTTCTTCCAACCCGCGTCGCGTATGCGCGACCGCCGTTTCCTTATTGGAGGCAACGGCTGGGATGACATTGAGGCGGCGCCCAACGTTACGCGCGTCGGTCACGTCTACACACGTGACCACAACGCCTTCAACAGCACGCCGCTTGCCGTCCTCAACGTGAGCCGCGGCAGCATGGCCCGTAATGGCTTCTCGCCGGCCACACGGGTATTCGAAGCAGCGGGAGCAGCGTCGTGCCTGATCACCGACTACTGGGAAGGCATCGAGATGTTTCTTGAGCCGGACGAAGAGGTGCTGGTGGCAGCGAACGGTGATGAGGTTGCCGAGCACCTGTCAGCGCTGACTCCGGAAACGGCGCGGTCAGTGGGCGAGGCAGCGCGGAGGCGGGTTTTATCCGAGCACACATATGAGCACAGGGCTGTTCTTCTTGAGCATTTGTTGGGAATTGATCGCAAACACGAGGTGATGTCTTGAATGCGCCGCGGCTGAAGATAGTAATTCTTGGACTGTCGATAACCTCTTCGTGGGGCAATGGCCATGCCACGACTTACCGGGGACTGGTCCGGGAGTTGTCCGCACGGGACCATGACGTTCTCTTCCTAGAACGAGATATGCCGTGGTATGCGGCCAACCGTGATCTTCCTGAACCTCCCTTTGGCCGCACGGAGCTTTACTTCGGCATTGGCGACCTCAAGCGACGATTCACTCACGAAGTACGCAATGCTGATTTCGTTATGGTGGGCTCCTACGTTCCTGACGGTGTGGCGGCAGGTGAATGGGTCACCAGGACAGCGCAAGGTCTGACCGGGTTTTACGACATCGATACCCCGGTGACGCTGGAGAAGCTATCCCGCGGCGACCACGAATACGTGAGCCCGCAGCTCATCCCGCGTTACGGCTGCTACCTGTCGTTTGCAGGAGGGCCGTTGCTCAGGCAGATCGAGGAACGTTACGGCTCCAGGACATCACCTCTTTACTGTTCAGTAGACCAGACCCTCTACTTTCCGGAGCCGTGCGAGACGAAGTGGGACCTGGGGTACCTGGGAACCTACAGCGATGACCGGCAGCCCGCTCTCGAACGCATGCTGATTCAACCGGCGCGGCTGTGGCCGGCCGGCCGGTTCGCGGTTGCTGGCCCGCAGTACCCGGACTCCATCGAGTGGCCGCCCAACGTGGAGCGCATTGAGCACCTTCCGCCGGCCCGTCATCGCGGCTTCTATAACTCCCAGCGATTCACCCTCAACACGACACGGAGCGCCATGGCCAGGTTTGGGTACGCGCCCAGTGTGCGTCTCTTCGAGGCTGCGGCGTGCGGAGTCCCGATAATCAGCGACTACTGGAACGGCCTGGAGCAGATCTTCGACATAGGCAGCGAAATACTGCTATCCAGGTCGGAAGAGGACACGCTGTGGCACATACGCGAGATCCCGGAATCGGAGCGCATAGCCATGGGAGAGCGAGCGAGGCAGCGCGTCCTGGCGGAGCACACCGCAGCGCGCCGCGCCGAACAGTTGGAGACACACATCCTGAACATGTCGAGGCAAGGACGCCATGTCCAGCAAACGGATCGTCGTCGCGAGGTCAGCAACGTGAACTGACGCATGGGGCCGATTGCCTGGCACTGAGAGCCGGCGCAATGAAATGTCAGTCCACATAACGGGGCACGGATGCAAGCGGGTGTGGTGCAGGAGGAGGTTCAGATGTCTGGCAGCCAAATATCGAACGGACGAGGCCACCGGGTAGTCATCACGGGAGGCGCAGGATTCCTTGGATCGCACATGTGCGAGTACCTGTTGGAGCGTAACTTCGAGGTGGTCTGCGTGGACAACCTGCTCACCAGCAGCCACCGGAACATAGACAGCCTGACGGCGGACCCAAGGTTCAGCTTTGTGCTGCATGACATCGCCCAGCCGCTGGAGATACAGGGACCGGTGGAGTACGTGATGCACCTCGCCAGCCCCGCCAGCCCCAGGGACTACATGCAGTACCCGATTGAGACACTGCTGGCCGGGTCCAGCGGGACCCGCTGGGCGCTGGAAATTGCGAAGGAGAATGGGGCTGTACTGCTGCTGGCATCCACGTCTGAAGTGTATGGCGACCCTGAAGTGAACCCGCAGGCTGAGAGCTACTGGGGCCGGGTGAACCCCGTGGGGCCGCGCAGTGTGTATGACGAGGCGAAGAGATTCGCAGAAGCCATGACCATGGCGTACCACCGCAAGCACGGCATGGACGTGCGAATTGCCCGGCTCTTCAACGTGTATGGTCCCCGAATGCGGTTGAACGATGGCCGCGTGCTGCCAGCTTTCATGAGCCAGGCATTGAGCAACGAGCCACTGACGATCTACGGCAACGGTTCCCAGACACGCTCGTTCTGCTATGTGGATGACATGGTGGAAGGACTGTCCCGCCTGATGACCTGCAGCATCTCCAAGTTCGGTGGCAACGGGCGTTCGTCCGGAGTGCAGTTGCCCATAGTGAACCTTGGCAACCCGGAAGAGGTGACTGTCCTGCAACTGGCGCGGGAGGTCGTTGAAACTACGGGTAGCTTCAGCGACATAAGTTTCGAACCGCTACCAGAGGATGACCCGAAGCTGCGACGTCCAGACATCACGAAGGCGCAAACGCTGCTCCAATGGGAGCCTACGGTCCCCCGTGCTGAGGGGCTGCGGAAAGTCACCCCATACTTCCGCGCCGCACTCGCGGGAGAGCCCGAGGCCGATAAGGTCACAGTGCATGGCTAACGGTTAGATACGCAGCCGTCCACTCAACCGTCGTGTATTGACGTCCACGGGCCTGCTGAGCCTGCCTGTGGTTCCAATGGCGGCCGATTGCAGCCGCCATTTGTGGACCGGTGACCCCGCCGGGACGTAGCAGTTATCATGAAGGCAGGCTCACGATGGCGTTCACCGTTGCCGGGTGAATTTCGCCTGTTGCCTCCGCGCAGTCGTGACCGTCAGAATACAGCCGTGGCCGGCTGGCTAGGAAACCCGCCCTCGTAGCTCAGAGGATAGAGCAGCTGCCTTCTAAGCAGACGGTCGCAGGTTCGAATCCTGCCGGGGGCGCCAAACGTGATTTGAGATGGGCCGGAGCTACCTCAAAAAGGGCTGTCTCCGGCCTTTTTGGTCACTGACTGGTCACGACACCGGCGTCATGAGGGATCAGTCGCTGTGGAGTCCGTACAAGTAGGCGGCCATGTCCCTTGCAACCACTTCCGGTACTCCCATATCCGGCATGGCATTGCCAGGGTCAACCTCTTGAGGCGACATGATCCAGCGGATGAGGTTTTCAGGAGTGTTCGGCAGCCGCCCTGCAATATAGCCCCTGTCGGCCCATGCATCCAGGGGAGGCCCTACCAGCCCACGCGCTCCGGTCACGCCGGGAATGCTGTGGCACGATGAGCATCCGTACTCAGCAAACATAACCCGTCCGCGTTCTCTGTCCCCGGACGGAATGTCAGTGGTTACCCGTGGCGCATCCGCCGGTCCGCATGCCACGAACAAGACGAGCAGGATCACGACTGCGAATGATCCTGGGAGCGCTGACTGGATTTTCCGGTGTGCCTGGTATGTCATGGCGTTGCCACCCTGTACTTACGGCGCAAGATTCACATCCTCAGCGTTCTCCGGTCTTAACGTCTCAGCCTCAGGCAATTGCAGCATTTCACGTTCAGCCAAGAGGTAGGCTGTTACGTCCCAGTAGTCCTCGTCTGGCAATGTCCCGGGCCTGTCCAGCGGCATCGTCGCACTGATGAACTGGTAGAGCTGGTTGGCATTTCCGTATTGAACCAATGCCCGCGCATCCAGTTCCGGCCCGGAGCGCCCGGAGGCATGACAGCGTGCGCATTCGTGTCGGTAAACTGTTTCGCCCCACGCCACCTGCTGCTCACCGGGACGACTTGCTGATTCAGCCTGTGTGACACATGCCGTGAGAAGAATTGAGCATGCAATGGAGATAACGAGCAAGTGACGGCGCATCCGTACCACTTTTCCCATCAGCCACCCTCCTGGAACATAGCCTCACCAGGAATACGCCCGTGATGGGACACTTCGGGACGCCCATCGCGGATTTCCTGGCGCGCCGCCTTACGAAACCACGCGAGCAAGAGGGTAATCACAGCGAACAGGTGCGCTATCTTGCCCGGTATCCACATGATGGCCCCTGCCAGTTGCTGGTCGTCGATGGCTGAGACGCCCCACGCCGGGGCTTCCGCCATGTAGTGCGAATACCAGGGGACCTGCGCCAAGGTCATGATCGCGGCAAAGGCAGCGCCATGCATGGCGGCAGTGACGACGAACAGCAGCGCCCCGGCGTATCCCAGCCCTCCACTGCGTCCAGCCGTAACCACTACTCCCCAGAACAGGAAGGACGCTCCGAAAAACGTCGCATGCTCAATCGAATGAACCAACTCACTTCTTATCGCAGCCTCGTAGAAGACAGGCAGGTGCCAGATCGTGACCATTCCCGTGTAGAGCAGCCAGACCGTTGCCGGCCATATCAGTGAGTGCCGTACGGAAGTGAAGGGACGCAGCCAGCGACCAACCTGCCTGGCCACCTGCGGCAAGGCCCAGGCCACAGCGATCGCGGGATTGGAAACAGCAAGCAGCGGTGCTGCCACCATCATGAGAAGCAGGTGCTGGACCATGTGGGCCGATATGAACGAGTGGCTCAGGGCGTCCAGAGGGGTCAACAAAGCAAGGAAAATGGCGAGCAACCCTGTCCAGAAGGCCGCTGCCTGCCAGGAGGAGATGCCACGGCCCCTGCCTGCACGCCGCCACAGCCGTTGTACGCCGGTTGTGTATGTCCACGCGGAAAGCAACAACCCGAACAGCAGGATTGGGTCCCAGTTCCAGGCGCCCCAGATCTGATCCCAGTCACCCGCTCCGATGACGTGTAACAACTGCACGAATGTGGCTGGTGATGCCATTCCCTCAATCACCTGAGATTGCTCCTAGCACAGGTCGGTCAGGATGATGTGCACGGATGACCAGACCAGTTGCAGAAAAAAGATGCCACTCAAAATGAGGCCAGCTATGACCATGAACCGGTAACGGCCTGTCGGGTCACGTTGCGGCCCCCTTTCGCCTCCCACGGCACGCCAGTTCGCCAGCCCGATTATGCTGGCCAGGATGATTCCCACCGCCGACAGAACCGTCATGCCAATTAGCACCAGGCGCAGGCCGGAGAGGCCCCAGGCGCTGAAGGGAAATATGGACCAGTAACATTCCATGCCAATCAGCACGTATCCCACGTTGAGGAACACCACCCAGATCACGACCGGCGCTGCCAGGGCGAACCACAATGCGAACCGCCCCACCGGCTCTGGCTGCTGCCGTTCCCTCCGGTCCTCCGTCATGTCTGCGAACTCCCCCACACATACGGCGTCAGGTACAGAGTCAGGAACAACGGGATCCAGATAATCAGCGTTGCATAGGCGTACATGGCGACTGCGTTCGCACCATCGAGCCGCTCCCGGGTGAAGTAACCGCGGAAGGCGTAGTACGCAGCAACCAGTAGCATCGCAATGGCAACCAGTACGTTGGCAAAGTGAGCAACGTTGATGAGCCAGAAGATGGAGCCGTACGCATTTGTGGCCCAGTTAAAGTCCAGGCCTGCGAGTTCGAACACCTTGAACCCGATGTGCCCTGCCGACAGCAGAAGAGCCGCCAGGAATGCCAAACCCAGCCCAGCAGTATTCCCTTTCCTAGCAGAACGCACCGCGAACCAGACAGGAACGGCACCGACCCAGAGGACCAACGAACCGACCAGTGGAATTACCACGTCTGGCGGATCAATTGCGCCAATGGGCCAGTCGATGACGTGCGAACGGAGGTAAAAATAGCTGGTCGCAAGCGATGCGAAGACGACCATCACGATGAGAATCAGGAATGCCATGCCCCACCAGGCCGGGGTCCTGATGCCCATGCTCCCGGCCACCATGTTCGTGGGCAGCGATCCCGGCGGTCCACCGCTCACGTATTCCGGGTCCCATCCCCTGGAGCTTGGAATATTCCAGATCAAAAACACGATGGCCAGGAGAGGTATGCCTATCAGCGTGATGATGACATCGAAGACCAGGCCAACGAAGGTGAGCCACAATACTGCGGCCGCCACAATGGGGATAAGCGAAATGGAAGGTTGGATCATTCGTTGCTGTGGCACAGCGTCCAGCACACTCGTCCCTATGGTTTCCCGTCGGCCAGGATCCAACCCGAAGCGCTCGTCAGGGGACATCGCCTGGTCATCTTCAGGGAGCACGGTTTGCTCATACCAGAGGGGATATAGGTCCCGGACCGTGGGTACCACCGCGAAGTTGTAGTTGGCGGGGGGCGATGATGTCAGCCACTCAAGTTCGCCTGAACCCCACGGGTTGTCTGAGGCGCGAGAGCCTCCAATCAGGCTCCTGACCAGGTTCAAGAAGTACAACAGAAGGCCGATGGCCAGCACGAATGCGGCGACGGTCTGAAACAGGTTGAGCCCCTCCCAGCCGAGGCCGGGCAGGTAGGTGTACACCCTGCGGGGCATGCCCATGAATCCCAGGATGTGCATTGGGAAGAACGTCAGGTTGAACCCAATGAACGTGAGCCAGAAAGAGGCCTGCCCAATGACGTCACCCAGCATCCGTCCGGTGACTTTGGGGAACCAGTAGTAGATCCCTCCAAGCAACGGGAATAACACGCCGCCAATGATGACGTAGTGGAAGTGGGCCACTATGAAGTAGGTGTCGTGGACCTGCAGGTCAAAGGGGATGGAGGCGATCATCACCCCGGTTATGCCGCCCATTACGAAGATGAATATGAACCCGAAGACAAACAGCAACGGCACCCTGAACCACAGCCGGCCGTACCAGAAGGTAGCCAGGGCAGCGAAGATCTGGATGCCGCTTGGAATGGCTATGACAAAGCTGGCCACCGAAAACAGGCTCATGCCCAGCGGGGCCCGCCCGGTGGCGAACATGTGGTGCACCCACACGCCGAAACTCAGGAAGCCGATGATCACAAAGGATAGGGCCAGTGGAATGTAGCCAATGATTGGCCTGCGGGAGAACGTGGGAATGATTGCTGACACAATCCCCAGCCCCGGCAGGAACATGATGTAGACCTCAGGATGTCCAAAGAACCAGAACAGGTGCTGCCATAGGATGGGGTCACCGCCCTGCGCCGCATTAAAGAAGTGAGTGGCTATCTTGCGGTCCATTTCCAGGAACAGGCTGGCCACGATGAGCGGAGGCATGGCGAATACGATCATGAAAGCGACGATCACGATGGCCCATACGAACAGCGGAATGCGGTTGATAGTCATTCCCGGGGCGCGTGCGATGAACGTAGTAGCAATGATTTCCACAGCGGCAACCAGCGCAGCGACCTCCAGCATCGAGACTGCCGTCGCCCAGATGTCGATGTTGAGTCCCGGCGAATAGCGTGATTCGGAGAGAGGCGCGTAGTTGAACCAGCCGCCGTCCGGGGCAGTGCCGAAGAAAAGGCTTGTAAACAGGGTTATTCCTGAGAAGAGGTAGACCCAGTAACCGAAGGCATTAAGCCGGGGGAAGACCATGTCCCGCGTCCCCAGCTTCAACGGCAGCAGGTAGATGGCGACGCCTTCCATGATGGGCACCGCGAACAGGAACATCATGGCGACGCCGTGCATGGTGAACAGCTGGTTGTAGGCCTGAGCGTTTAGGAATGTGTTCTCTGGAAACGCGAGCTGGATGCGCATCAGCAGGGCGGCGATTCCGGCCAGCATGAAAAACACCAGCCCGGTCACGATATAGCGCAGCCCTATCGCCTTGTGGTTGACAGCGCTCAGCCAGCCGAGGATGGTCCTCGGCCGTCCCCAGGTGCGCTCCAATGTGCTGATAGCGTCGTTACTGGTGCTCACGGGCGTTGTCGTTTCTCCCTGGCTGCCGGGCCGCTATTTGCTACTCCAACGACCGAAGGTAGGCCAGCAGCGCCTGAAGGTCTTCTCCCGTGAGTTCAGCCGGGGGCATCAGCGCTCCAGGCTTGATCCTCTGCGGGTCCACAATCCACCCGGCCATGTTGCCCGGGTTGTTCTCCAGCGTTCCGGCCGCCAGCGTTAGGCGGCTGGCTACATGCGTCAGGTCTGGCCCAACGCCGCCTGACGCCTCTGTCCCGCGTATCTGGTGGCAATAGACACAAGTTGAACTGAGGAACACATCTCGGCCACGTTGAGCAAGGTCATCCTGTGGCTCACTCGCCTGCTGGCGCTCTCGTTCCAGCCACTGGTCGAAACGATCGGGCGGCATTGCCACCAACATGAAGTGCATGCGCGCGTGCTGGAGGCCACAGAACTCAGCACATATTCCGCGGTACGAGCCTGGCGCATTCGCTTCCAAAACCGTGGATAGCGTTTGCCCGGGGATCATGTCGATCTTGCCGTGGACCTGCGGCACCCAGAAGCTATGGATGACGTCCTCGGAGGTGACTTCAACACGGACGCGCTCGCCCACAGGGACCCGTATCTCATTCGCAGTGCGAAAGTCCTGCTCCGGGTAAATGACCTCCCACCACCATCGATGGCCCACAACCTGCACGGTCAGAACTTCAGGCTCATCGGATTCCCCGAGGGCGACCATGCTTCGCACTGAGAACGCGAATACAACGGATATGATGACCAGCGGCACCGCAATACCGCCGATCCATATCCAGTTCAGCCACCTGGGGTCCTCCTGCATATCGACGCTGAGGTCCACAGGTCGCCGAAGTTGGCGGAACACTATGAAGCCGAGCAGTCCCAGTACGACCAGGAATACGGTGCTGCCAAGTGCAAACTGAACCCACCACTCCTGGCCGATGATGCTGGAGCCTTCACCCTGGAAGTCCAGCGATGAAGGCGGATTGCGGGATGCGGGAGAATCCGAGCAGGAGGCCACGAGCACGGCGGTGGCTGCAAGGATCGCAAGCAGTCCAACGTGGCCGCCTGTTCTCCCCCATAGATTCCGTTGCGCTCTCCGCATGCCCAACTGCCTCCCCTTCTGAGTCCTGGCGCTTCCCAGCCCGCCCAAGCTTCTCGGAATTTCCTATGGCGCCTCCGTCGGTTCAGCCTGTGCGGCAGGCGGCACTATGTCTCCCTCTGCGCCAAGCCGCAATGCGAACAGCGTGGGTTCTCTTCCCAACCCGGCCGGCCAGACAATGGTGTCTTCCGCAACGGCCGGCCATGCGATGATGCCTCCAGGCGCCTGCATGCTCCAGACCGTTGACCCGTCCTCTCTTGAAAGGGCGTGGATGGTTCCGCCAAGCGTGGCGGTGAATACAAGATCGTTCACGACAGTTGCCCCGCCAAAAGCCGGGGTTTCAAAGTGCCGCTCCCACAAGATGTCGCCGGTGTTGATATCTATGGCAACGAAGACGCCCTCGCCATCCTGCAGATTGGTCCGCCCTTCCGACGAAGTCACGGCCTCAGCAGCATTTTCGGAATCAAATCCAGTGGCTGTGTATGGCGATCCAAGGTTGTTGGTGAGTACGTAAAGCACGCTGTCTGCGAGGGCGACCGGCGTCTCAACGCCACCCCATACGCCCGGGATTACGAGAATCTCTTCTCCGGGCGGAATCTCCTGGAGCTCATCGTTCTGGTGTTCTCCCACCGGCGTTTGCCAGACAATCTCGCCTGTCTGCCGGTCAAAGGCATACACGATGCCCAACTTGCCCCAGCCCATGACTACGTCCCGCTCTTGTCCGTCAATGAGAGCCGTAGCCAGTACAGGGCTTCCCTGGAAGTCAAGGTCAAACAAATCATGTGACTTGACCTGGTTGTGCCAGACCAGCTCCCCGGTGCTGCCGTCAATCGCGAGCATCGTGTTGCTATAGAGGTTGGGTCCCGGCCGACTGGATGCGTTTGGCTGTTCAACGGTCCCCGGGAATGGCGCCGGGTTCCCTGTACCCCAGAACGTGAGGCCCGTATCGGTGTCGATTCCAGGCGGGTACCACAGTGCGCCGCCGCCATTGGTATCCGGGTCGCCCCAGAACCCTTCTTCCACCACCTGGAAGTTCCATATGATCCCGCCAGTTTCCTGGTCAAGGCCATAGACGATGCCGCTCGTGCCGCCTACGTAGCTCTGACGGCCTCCAGAATGCTCCGGCCCTTCCACTGGCTTACCTGCTCCAGTGCCGGTATAGACGTATCCGCCGTACACGTATGGCTGCTGTGTGCCGGTCGACGGCTCCAACTGAGTGGACCACAACTCCTCGCCGTTATCGATGTCCAAAGCAATGAAGTTGTTGATGCCGTCCTGGATGAAGACCTTTCCCCAGCCGATTGCAGGCCCGTTTGGTCCCAGGGCCGCACGGTTGTAGTTCTGCTGCCAGATGATATTGCCGGTCTCCAGGTCCAGCGCAGATACATTGGTCATCAGGTCTTGAAAGTACACGATGCCATTGGCAATCAAGGGCGTCGATGCAGCGGTACCCCAGTCAGACGCCGCGGTTAGAGGCATGGTCCAGGCCATGCCAAGTTCATGCACGTTAGTGGAATCTATTTGCGCATCCATGGTGGCCCGCGTGTTGCTGTAGTCGCGGTTGCCCATGGGCCATTCATGGGCCGCCGCTGCCACCTCAGGAGGCACCGCAGGCACTTCCGCTGGCGACGTGGGCTGCTGGCCGGGCGGTGTGGGCTCGGTCTCATCCTGAAACAGCTGGCAGCCAGCAAAGAGAAAAGCCAGTAGCGTTAATCCTGCAAAAGCCACGCCATTCTTCAAGCGCAAAACGTTCTCCAGCTCACCGGGTTTCAGTTGAGGACACGGCAGAAGCATTGTTGCCCCAAGAATTGCGGATGTAGGAAATCACCTGGGCCAACTCCTCTGGATCAAGAGAATCGCGGAACCCAGGCATGCCGCCGCTGCCGTTCAACACAATTTCAATGGCAGGGGCAGCATCATGAAGGGTCACGATTGGGTTCCCTGCCAGGTTGGGGTAAATGGGCTCAAAACCCTTTCCGTCCATCTGGTGGCAGCGGCCACAGTTGCTGAGAAACACGGTGCGGCCTTCCTCAATTCGCTGCTGCACGGGCTGCTCGCCTACACAACCTGACAGCATGCTGCAGGCCAGCATCACCAGGAGAACTATTCCCAATCGCCTTGATACGGGCCAACTGCTCATGACGGCTGCCACTTATGAAAGACGTTTTTGCCAACTAGGAGCGTCGGCTATTGGGTGGCGCCGGTCCACCTCTACATTGCCTGCGGCCAGTCCCGTTTAGGAGATGTACCCTGAGCCCCGAAGGTGTGACCAGTGGAAGACCAAGTCACAAGCCGGGTAAAGTGAACCCCGGCGCTCTTCACAAACCAGCCGCTTCCGGGCACCGGCCGTGGGGTCAAGTGCTCGTCGAATAGCAGCACGCCTGACGCTCGACAGCAGGTGCTCTTTTATGTCGCCCCGAAGTACTCCGGTTTTTCGACGCTACGTTCACTGGACGCTCCATCTCCCGCCAGCCTAGGCGAAGCTTGTTCCATGCAAATCGCCCAATTGGGCTAACAGCGCTACGCCTATTGCTGCTCCCCAGCGTCGCGCCGGGTACCCCTTCATACCAGTCAGCGGCAGCGTTCGACGGTCGAGCCCGAGTGGGACGCAATGGCAAGCGGTCGCCTGCCCTATCGCCGACCGAGGTCGAACCGAGAGCACACGCAAGTCATCTGCATATGCTTATGGCTATCACGAACTTGTTGCGGGCCAGCGATGAACTTTCAAGCAGACGGTCGCAGGTTCGAATCCTGCCGGGGGCACCACGATCATCTCTCCACCCGCAGTTGCCCGCGCCCTGTGACCGCAGGCTGACACTCACCCTCAATCACGCTGGGCCCACGACGCGACACGACAACCGACAGTCCAGGCTCATTTTGCATTGGCCTGGCACTGAGCCAATTGCGGATGCGTCGCAGGATGGTAATCTCTGCACACGTTGAATGGCGACAAACAGTTGAGACTTGGGGGCCCCGGCGATGGCAGAATCCAGCAATGAACAGGTGCTCGTGTACGTGGGCACTTACACGGGAAGCGGCAGCGAGGGCATCTACGTGTGCCGGATGGACATGTCCACCGGACGGCTGGAGGTGACAGGCTCAGCCGGAGGCATAAAGAACCCCTCGTACCTCGCCATTCACCCGCAGCAGGGCCACCTCTATGCCGTCAATGAGGTTGAAGAGTTTGACGGCAAACCAAGTGGCGCTGTGAGCGCTTTCTCAATCCAACAGGAAACGGGAGAGCTGACCTACCTGAATCACCAGTCTTCACACGGCACCGGACCCTGCCACCTGAGCGTGGACAAGACCGGCCGGTTTGTGCTGGTGGCGAACTATGGGAGCGGGAGCATAGCGATGCTTCCGGTACAGGATGATGGCCGGTTGAGCGAAGCGACCGACGCTATTCAACACGAGGGCTCCAGTGTGAATCCTGAGCGGCAAAAGGGGCCACACGCGCATTCCATCAACCTGGACGCCGACAACCGGTTTGCTTTCGTCGCTGACCTAGGGCTGGACAGGATCATGATTTACCAGCTTGATCTGACCCAGGGAAAGCTGCGCCCAAATGATGAGCCATGGACCGAGGTGACTGCGGGGGCAGGACCGCGTCATTTCGACTTCCATCCGAATGGCAGGTACGCGTACGTCATCAATGAACTGGACTCCACCATGAGCGCGCTCAGGTACGACAACCGAAAAGGTGCGCTTGAGGTCATGCAAACCGAGTCAACCCTGCCTGCGGATTTCTCTGGACGGAGTCACTGTGCCGATGTACACGTTTCGCCATCAGGCAGATTTGTATACGGCTCCAACCGTGGACACGACAGCATAGTCATCTTCGCAATTGACGAAGGGACGGGCCGGCTGACGTACGTGGGCCATGAGCCAACGCAGGGCGAAACGCCACGCAACTTTCTTATCGACCCCACAGGCACATTCCTGCTGGCTGCCAACCAGAATTCAGGCAACATCGTCACGTTCAGGATCGACCCGCAAAATGGGACGCTTAGCCCAACAGGCCACGTGGCTGGAGTACCCAAGCCGGTCTGCCTGAAGATGATCACAGTGACGTAAGGGATGAATACACGGCGCGCAGCCCTGGCAGGGTCATAGCCAGGGCTGCACGCCAGGTAATCCACGGCTCAGGCACTCGCAGATCGCTCACTCGACCGTGGACATCATGTCAATCAGCAGCGTCCACATCAATCGTGCCAACGCCCCTTGCACAGCGTCCCCACAACCCGGAGCTTTGCATGAGCGTTGCGGCGTTGCGTCCATGGCGTGAAGCATCACGCCAGCCGGTTGAATGTGCTGACATGGAAGATGAGCAGCGAGATTTTCTGAACTGATGCTCGCTGGAGTGGTCCGGTGCATCACCAGATTGGATGCCAGCGGTCCCGCGTGCGTTCTGCTTCCTTATCAATAGGCAGAGCTCATCCTGCACTTCTCCGAGTTCCACAACCGTGTCGTGCAGTCTGCGGGCGAGAGTCTGCGGGACATAAAGTACGGGTTGCCCATCGTGCCGGAACTCGGTGTCGCCCTCATGGCAGGTCCCGACCCATATTGTGATCTGCCTGGTATCAGCCTCCAGCAGCCTGAAGGCCGAGCCGCCTACCGCCGCCTGTCCGGCGAGCAGTTGGTGCAGCTTGGCCGCAGCCGGTTCTGCAATCTGCATAGCCTGGAACCTCACTTTGGCTTCTGAATCGCCAGATGCGGCCTGCCTGCGACTGTCTGATAAACCTTCAGGCCAACACCGTGCTCCACTCCATGAGTGTCACAGTGCCTACAAGCGAAGTCCGGGAAAACACGCGAAGCTATGAGACGGAGGGAGTCAAATGGGTGAGGCCACGGCTCCGACAGGTCAGGTCGACGGACTTCAAGGTGCGCGAGTCTAAAGCGATGAGCGCGAGGGTCAGCGCGACACCTGGGGCCACCCAGCACGTACGCCACAGGAAAGGCACTAAATGGCGCAGTGAAACAGCCGGCCATACTCCTCTGGCAGCGTGGAGCGTATGTTGTTCATCTCCGCACGCGGTGCAACTTCATCGACCACCGACATGACCGCCCATGCTCGTTTTACAGCCAGGTGGGTATCAGCCTTCGCCCGCATGCCAACCCGTTCATAAAATTCATCAACAGAGAATGACTCGCCGCCCTTGAACCCGCTGAAGTAGAGGCCTATCTCCGGCGGAAGCAAAGATCTGAGAGTGCGAGACTCTGCGGCTGGCAATCGTTCAGCCAGCGTTTCCAGGGTTGCCCTGACCACCCGAACCGCATCGCCATCTGACCCCAGGCGCGCCCGGCGCTGAACCTGCCGTATGAACTGGTCGTAGTGCAACATCACACCTCACCATGCAGCTTGGCAAATCGATCAAGGACCGCATTCTTGTGGCTCAAACCCACCCTGCCAATGCGGGCCAGCAGCCAACCAGCGTTGTATTTCCCAGCCAGGAACACCTAGGGCACGAGGTTCAAAAAAGTGCGCCTTACGGTCATTGTTCGGCCGCGCGCGTTCCGGGCAGAGCCTGTCGAAAACCCTCCCGGTGGATGGCCACTCCCCCAAGCCGACGAGGTGACGCCGACCGGCCCGGTTAAGCGAGTTTCAGCCTTCGGAGTGTTCCGTGGCACTTCCCCAGGCCGGATGCTTTGTCTGACCGGCAGCTTTGCACACAAGACGCCGTCCAGCACACAAGCTGAACAGAAGACACAGACCAACAAGCATGGAGGTGAGAGTATGGCGACGGCAGTTGAGAGGTACTGGTTCAACGGGTGCGCCAAGTGCTCAGGAGACCTCGTGCTGAGTCCCCAGGCCGAACTTGACGAGTACGAGGTGAAGTGCATCCAGTGCGGCCGGGTGGCAATGGAAATTCCGCCTGCCGCAGCCGCCCGAACGGAAGCAGCTTAAGGATGATTGGCCTGCCGGCTGCCGCTCGGTTCGCCGAGCGGCAGCCGGTTTGGTGAAACCTGCGCACCTACCCGATCCGCTGTCCAAGGAGTTTTTTCGCCTCGTCGGCCGCCTCCTTGTACTGGCCCCGCACCTTGCGGAAGAAATCGGCAAGTTCCTGGTCACCTGCCTGTCCCGCATCCTCCTCGTAAGTAGCGGAGGTTTCTCCTCCCTGGAGGGCGTGGTACAGGACGCTGATCAGGTTGTAGTGCTCGTCCCTCGTTCCAGTTGCTCGTTCAGCCATTTCATTCCTCCACCTGGACTTGGCCGGAAACGTCCGGCTTAACTGGTGTGGGGATAACGCCGGCAGGGCGTTACAAACCTGCCTCAAGACGAGGTTAGGCGGGCAACAGTGACAGAAACGGGACCGCTGCGTGACGGTCGTTTTGTAAAGCGCACAGCGGCCGAGTGGAGCACACCAGGTCTCAACGCAGCCAACTGGGCGACACCTGCGAACCAGCGATGGCCCATTCACTCATGCGGGAACGAGCCAGGTATGGGCCGGTGGTATCACCAGGACGGGCCAATGGCATTACAGCAAGGGGGTTGACAATGGTTCCGTTACGTTACAGTCACCGGCCAATCACCTGTTGGCATTAATGATCAAAACTAGGTGCGGTTAATTTGATAAGACGATGTTGCCCTGGGTTCGTACACAGGCAATGCGCATCAGCAGTCCGTGATTTGAAATGAGTGGAGGTATTGATGAGCGGCGAGATAACTATTCGGCACCTTCGGCAGGATGATGCTGACAGGGTGAGAGCCCTTGACCGGCAGATCCTGGGGGCGGACCGATCCTCGACATGGAACGAATACGTGGAGCAGTTCCTCCGGCTTAGCGCTTACACGCAGGCACTGCCATGGTGGGGTTCGCAGGTGGCCCTGGCTGATGGCCAGGTTGTTGGTTTCGTCCTGGCAGAGAAACAAACCACCGGCTATGGGCTGCCAACCGGTGTGCGAATCGTTGCCCTGGCGGTACATCCCGAGTTCCGGCGCAGCGGCGTTGGCCGTCGGCTGGTTGAAGCGCTAAAGGATGACTGCCACCGGAGCGGGATCGGGGAGATTTACTCGGTTCTACAAGCGCGAGACGAACGGGATGCCCGCTTCCTGAAATCGTGTGGCTTCAACGTGGCTGATGTGCAGGTTCTTTCCTGCAAAATCGGCAGCGGCGCCACTCCTGAAGTAACAACCTCCAGTGTTTCCATGGCAGGACTTGGCAGCGTCCACAGCACCTACTAGCCGCCGATCATGGCGCTGTTGTGCTGGCCGGCGAAGATGCAGCCGGGAAAGCACTTAGAATCGTCAAGGATGCCGGGTTTATCCAGAGCAGGTAAGCCCGGCGACGGCGATTAACCACACTAATTCCTGCATACAATAACGATAACCGGCCATTTCAGACATGGATAAGCTCTATTCTAGAATATCTATTACGGTGACTTCACCGTAATCGCCGGAATTCAACTAATCGCTTTGGTGTGATGGCTCAACCAGGAAATTTAACCTGCGTGTGAGCATGAAGTCACACAGTCCTGTTCTAATCGCGGAGCCAAGGCAAACGCATCTTCTGCACTGCTTTACCGGCGCACAACATCGCTGACAGAGCTTCAGCGCAACGGTCCCGGCAGTGTTGATCTGTATGCCGCGGCAGGTGAAGGGGAAGTGGCGTCAAGGGTATGGCCAGCAACGAGGAGCTGAACGCAGAGCTTGTTGCCAATCGCGCCTGGCATGCGATGCCAGTGCCCGAGACGTTGGAAGTCCTGGACAGCAGTGAAGACGGCCTGAGCGACGAAGAGGCGTCCCGGCGACTGGAGACGTTCGGCCCAAACGAACTGCCGGAGCGTGCAGGCGAGAACATCGCCCAGGTCTTCATCCGGCAATTCAAGAACCCCCTGATCTATGTCCTCCTCGCAGCCGGCGCCGTGTCCTCGGTCATTGGCGAGTGGCGCGATGCCCTGTTCATTTTCGCGGTCCTGCTGGTCAACGCTGGAATCGGCACTTTCCAGGAGTGGAAGGCGGAGACGAGCGCGAAGGCTTTACAGGAAATAGTCCGGGTCCGTGCCACGGTGCTGGGCAACGGAAACCGCAGGGAAGTCGACGCCGGCGACCTGGTTCCGGGCGACGTTGTCACACTCGAGTCCGGCGACTCGGTCCCCGCGGATATTCGGCTCATCTCTTCGAGGGACCTCAGGACTGACGAATCTGTTCTGACCGGCGAGTCGCAGCCGGTTGAGAAGGACCACGCCGCTGTCATGGACGAAGGCATGCCTGTGGGTGACCGCCAGAACATGCTGCACACCGGCACATCTGTCCTTGGGGGACGAGCAACCGGGGTGGTGTGCCGGACCGCTGACCTGACCGAGATGGGTCAGATAGCCGGTTCCCTCACAGGAGAGGCGACCAAGCCCCCGCTGGTACTGCGGCAGGAGGCCTTCGCTCGCCGCATAGCGGTCGTTGTCCTGGTCCTGATTGCGCTACTGGGCGGCCTGGAGTTCCTACGCGGCTCCCCTCTCGCCGAAATCTTCTTCCTGTCGATTGCCCTGGCTGTGGCTGCGATTCCAGAGGGGCTGCCGATATCGATCACTGTGGCGCTCTCGGTCGCCTCCAACCGGATGGCGAAGCGCAACGTGATCGTCCGTCTCCTTCCAGCCGTGGAAGGGCTTGGCACGTGCACATTGATCGCCAGCGACAAGACCGGCACTTTGACAGCGAACGAACTGACAGCCAAGCGCATCATGTTGCATGACGGCTCAACGTTCGATGTGACAGGTGAAGGGTCGGACCTGGCAGGTGAGTTTCTCAGCGAAGATCAGCCGGTTGACGATGCGCAGTTGGAGCGGATCAGGCGATTGGCCGTGACTGGAGCGCTATGCAACGAGGCGCGCCTCAACAAGGATGATGAATCCGAACCGGCCTCCGGCGATACCGTGGACATAGCGTTCCTGGTACTCGCTGAGAAGGCGGGGCTTGCACAGCAAGATATCAGGAATGCTCACCCGCAGATCGGCACAATCCCCTTCGAATCAGAGCGCAAATTCGCAGCCACGTTCAATCGTCATAACGGCCAGGTCTTAGCCCATGTCAAGGGAGCAGCCGAGACAGTTGCCCAGATGTGTGGCGGCATCAACAGGGAGAGCGTGGAAGAGCAGGCAAACCGGCTTGCGAAGGAAGGGTACCGGGTCATAGCACTGGCTGCTGGCGAGGTACAGGAGGGGGCAGCGAACGAGAGCGATGAAGATGCGCTGACAGGGCTCGATTTCCTTGGGCTGGTAGGCCTTATAGATCCGGTCCGATCCGAGGTGCCCGGCGCGGTGGAACGGTGCCGGAGCGCGGGCGTGGAAGTACGCATGATTACCGGCGACCACCCGGCGACCGCACTGGCCATAGCCCACCAGATCGGCATCACCGCCAGTGAAGAGCAGATCATGACCGGGCGCGAACTGACCAGCCTGGAGAGTGATCAAGAGGCGCTGGCAGCACGCATAAGGGACGCACGCGTGCTCGCGCGCGTCGAGCCGCGCCAGAAGACCACTGTAGTCAACGCGCTGCAGAATGCCGGACACCTGGTTGCGGTGACAGGAGACGGCGTGAATGATGCCCCGGCGCTCCGGACGGCCAACATTGGCGTAGCCATGGGCAAAAGTGGCACTGACGTGGCGCAGGGCGCAGCCGACCTGATCCTGACTGATGACAACTTCGCGTCAATCGTCAACGGCATTGAGGAAGGCCGGGTTGCCTACGATAATGTCCGCAAGGTCACATGGTTGCTCATCAGCACCGGCGCAGCAGAGATTGTGCTGTTCTTCCTGGCCACAGCATTCGGGCAACCCCTGCCCCTCACTGCAATCCAAGTGCTCTGGCTCAACCTTGTCACGAATGGCCTGCCAGACAAGGCACTGGCGCTTGAAAAGGGCGAGCCTGGGGTCCTGAAACGGCCTCCTCGTCCGCCGGACCAGCCTATCTTCGACCGTCTCATGATCGAGGAGACTGTGCTTTCAGGCGCATGGATGGGCGCCGTGGCATTTGCAGCCTTCTATTGGCTCCACCAGGAAATGGGCTGGGGTGAATTCGAAGCGAGAAACATGACCCTGCTGCTGATGGTGTTCTTTGAGAATATCCACGCGTTCAACTGCCGCTCAGAAATACGTTCGGTACTCCAGATCCCGTTGACTGCTAATCCGTGGCTGGCGGTCAGTGTAGTAGCGGTCCAGGCCGTTCACATTGGCTCAATGTACATACCGGGCATCAACGAGGTGCTGGAGGTGGAGCCGGTTTCGATTCAACACTGGCTGGCGCTCCTGCCAGTCGCACTGAGCCTGTTGGTAGTCGTCGAGTTGTATAAATGGCTTAGAGTGCGAAAGATGGAAGCGGCAAGTCAGCCTGCCATTCGCCAGGCCTAGCCTTTCAGCGGTTCAAGCGCGGGCAGGAGGATGCATGACACCAAACCCAAACAAGGAAGAGTCGCCGGAGATCGCGCTGGACAGTCTGGACGCGGTGATCTTCGACATGGACGGCGTCGTCACAGATACAGCTCGAGTCCACGCAGTAGCATGGAAGCGACTATTCGACGAGTACCTGACCCGCCACGCAGAACGGTCGGGAACGCCTTTTGAGCCATTCTCTACTGGCGACGACTACCTGAAATACGTTGATGGCAAGTCGCGCCACGACGGGATCGAGAGCTTCCTGGAGTCCCGAGGCATCGATATTCCTCGTGGTCAACCAGGCGACGGCCCTGAAGATGAAACTGTGTATGGCCTGGGAAACAAGAAAAACCAGTACTTCCTGGACCTGCTAAAAGAAGATGGGGCCAAGTCTTACGAAACGACGGTGAGCTTTCTGGTGATGTTGGCCGAGAACGGCATTCGCCGGGGAGTGATCTCTTCCAGCCGTAACTGCGCAGAGGTTCTAAAGACAGCGGGCGTCGACCACCTCTTTGAGACGCGGGTTGATGGAGTAGACGCTGGGGAACTGGGGCTGGAAGGCAAGCCCGACCCGGCAATTTTCCTGGAGGCGGCAAGGAGACTGCACGTCGAGCCCGCACGTTCGGCGGTGATAGAGGACGCGCTTTCCGGCGTAGAGGCGGGGCGCAGGGGAAGCTTCGCACTGGTAGTGGGAGTCGACCGGGTCGGCCAGGCGGATGCCCTGAGGGAGCACGGTGCGGACATCGTGGTCCAAGACCTGTCAGAGCTTCGCATCCGCCAGCCTTGATTGCATGGTGGAGCAGGTTGCATTACCCGGGTCATAAATGGAATCTACGTTGCCGCAAGGACAAACCTATGAGCGATTGGTCGCTGGAATACCAGGGTTTCGACCCGAAACAAGAACCCTTGCGAGAGGCGCTGTGCACGCTCGGCAATGGGTACTTCGCCACGAGAGGCGCAGCAGCCGAATCGCGCGCCGGTGACGTCCACTACCCCGGAACATACATCGCAGGGTGCTACAACCGGTTGAAATCAAAGATTCCGGGCCACGTAGTAGAGAAAGAAAGCCTGGTCAACGCGCCAAACTGGCTGCCACTTGAATTCCGGACAGCAGACGAACCGTGGTTTGACCCACAGGCGTTTGAACTTCTCGAATACAGGCAGGAGCTGAACCTCCGGCAGGGGGTGCTGACGAGACTTGTCCGTTTCCGTGATGCCAGGGGAAGGCACACAAGGGTTGTTCAACGCCGGTTCGTCAGCATGGCGGACCCACATATCGCCGCCCTTGAAACCACTTTCGTCGCAGAGAACTGGTCCGGTCGGCTTATCGTGCGGTCCGCCCTTGATGGCCGGGTGGAGAACACAAACGTCAAGCGCTACCTGCCACTGGACAACAACCACCTGGCTCCAGTTGAGGAAGCGGCCGCAGATGACTATTCAATTTACTTACAGGTAGAGACGAGCCATTCGCATATTCGCATTGCTGAGGCTGCAAGAACCCGGTTGTTTATCAACGGGGAGCCACGGGACGTTGAAAGGCGTTTGATCCGGGAACCGGGCTACATAGCGCAGGAGTTCTCAATCGACCTGGCGCCGGACGCACCTGTCACCGTGGAGAAAGTTGCAGCCGTCTTCAATTCAAAGGATCACGCCGTCTCCGAACCTGGGCTCGAAGCATGCCAGAGGGTGGAACGCGCCGATGCTTTCGACCAGCTTCTCGAGCAGCACGTCCTGGCGTGGGACCACCTCTGGCGGCGCTGCAGGCTGGACATGCAGGACAACGAGCGATCCGCGCTGGTGCTCAACCTTCATGTTTTTCACCTGCTGCAGACGACGTCAGAAAACACGGTTGGATTAGATGTCAGCGTTCCGGCGCGCGGGCTGCACGGTGAGGGTTACAGGGGTCATATCTTCTGGGACGAGATTTTTATATGCCCGTTCCTGAATTTCCGGTTTCCGGAAATCACGCGCTCCATCCTGCTGTACAGGTACCGGCGGCTGCCGGAGGCGCAGTGGGCAGCGAAACATGCCGGGTACGAAGGGGCCATGTTCCCCTGGCAGAGCGGAAGCAACGGCCGCGAGGAAACTGACGACCTCCGCATCAACCCGCTCTCCGGGCACTGGATAAGAGATCACTCCTATGTTCAACGTCACATTGGCATAGCCCTTGTGTTCAACGTCTGGCACTACTACCAGGTCACCGGCGACATTGAGTTCCTGTCGAGCTACGGTGCGGAACTGATCCTGGAGATTGCCCGCTTCTGGTCCAGCATTGCCACCTATAACCGGTCGCTGGACCGGTATGAGATCTGCGGGGTGATGGGTCCCGATGAATTCCACGACGCCTATCCAGGCAAAGATGAGCATGGGCTGGACAACAACTCCTACACGAACGTCATGGCGTCCTGGGTGTTGTGCAGAGCGATGGATATCCTGGAGATCATTCCTGAATGGCAGAGCGAGGCACTGAGAGACAGGCTCGGCCTTAAGAGGTCCGAGCTGGACAGGTGGGACGATGTCAGCCGCAAGCTGCGGGTTGTAATCAACGACGACGGCATCATCAGCCAGTTTGAAGGCTACGATCAACTGGAAGAGTTCGACTGGCATGCCTATCGCCGGAAGTACGGAAATATCCAGCGCCTCGACCGCATCCTGGAGGCAGAAGGAGACACTCCGAACCGCTACAAGGCTTCGAAGCAGGCAGACGTGCTAATGCTCTTCTACCTGTTATCCGCGGATGAACTGCGAGAGGTCTTCGCCCGGCTCAACTATCCATTTGAGTACGAAACGATCCCCAGGAACGTCGAGTATTACCTCGCACGCACATCTCATGGCTCAACCCTGAGCCGCGTGGTTCACTCATGGGTCCTGTCCCGGTCACAGCGCGGCCGCTCATGGGAACTTTTCAAAGAAGCGCTCGAGAGCGATATCTCTGACATCCAGGGCGGCACCACGCAGGAAGGAATCCACCTGGGTGCGATGGCAGGCACCGTGGACATCCTGCAACGCTGCTACACGGGCATCGACGCACGTGGCGACAGGCTCTGGATAAATCCGTGCCTGCCAGTTGACCTGAAGCAACTGTCGTTCGATATCCGCTACAGGGGCCACTGGCTCACGATCCAGGTAGACCAGGAGTCTTTGAAAATCAGCTCACGCCCCGGCACATCCAGCGCCATCAACATGGGGTTCAGGAACGAAGAGTTCGAGCTGGCTCCAGGTGAAGGCAAAGACTTCAAGCTGTAATCACGCCCGCCGGACTACGACGCCGTGGTGTAGCACCAGGCATTGTGCAAACAGCCCACTCGACCTTCTAGCGCGTTGCTCGTTGCCGTGATATAAAATGAACGAGCGTTCGTTTTATATCACGGCAAGGCGGTGCACCACATTTGCCCAAGGTTAGTGAAGAGTACCTGGAAGCCCGGCGGAACGAGATACTTGCGGCAGCCACCAAGTGCTTCTCCCGTGATGGATTCCATCGAACGAGCATGCAGGCCATATGCAGGGAGGCGGGGCTAAGTCCCGGCGCCGTATATCGGTACTTCCAGGGCAAAGACGAGATCATCGAGGCCATGACCGAAGAAGGCCGGCGCCGGAATGAAGCACTGATCGCAGCCGCAATGGCGCGGCAGGATCCGGAGCAAACCCTGGAGCAATTGGCGGAGGACTTCTTCGCCATATTTGATGCACCTGACGCCGACACGAATATCCGGGTGAACATTCAACTGTGGGCTGAGGCCCTCCGCAACCCACGCATCATGCAGCTTCTCCAACGTCGCATGTCCGGCGTAAAAGGTGCTTTCACAGAGATCATCCGCCAGGCACAAAGCACCGGCAGCATTAGCGCCAACCTGGATGCTGAAGCTGTGGCGCGTGTGATGATCGCCCTGTTCCAGGGGCTAATGCTGCAAAGAGGGTTGGACCCGGACGTTGACGTACATAAATACCTGCAGGCCATGAAGGCCATGGACCTGTCCGGACAAGTCAGCACTGCATGACACGACGCAGGCTATACCCAGCCGCGTTGAGGAGCGCACACAGTGACAGCAACGGCAACAAGCAAGAACAAGCCGACGGAGTCGCCAGACGGGCCTTCCCCGGCCGGGGAAGGCCCCATCATCCAGGCTATCCAGGTACAAAAGATCTACGAAACCGGTGACCTCCGCGTCCCGGCGCTCCGTGGTGTTGACCTGGCCATCAACCGTGGCGAGATGGTCTCCATCATGGGGCCATCTGGCTGTGGCAAAACCACCCTCCTCAACGTCCTGTCCGGGCTGGACGACATCAGCGACGGGCAGGTCATCATAGATTCGGCGACTGTGAACACGATGTCTGACCGCAGGCGCACGCGGTACCGCGCGGAGAAGATGGGATTTGTTTTCCAGGCGTTCAACCTGCTGCCAGTCCTCAGCACCGTCGAAAACGTTGAACTGCCTCTGCTGGTGGCCGGTGTCAAGATGGGCGAGGCCCGACGCCGGGCGCTGGAGGCACTGGAACTGGTGGGGCTGGATGGCCATGCGGTGAAGAGGCCCGCCGAACTATCTGGAGGACAGCAGCAACGCGTGACCATTGCCCGGGCACTGGTAAACAGGCCGGCCATCGTCTGGGCCGACGAGCCGACAGGCAGCCTGGACAGTGAGACTTCGCGCGACATCATGGACCTCCTGTGCAGGTTCAACAAAGAGCACAGGCAGACGTTTGTGATCGTCACCCATGATCCGGGTGTTGCACGCCGGGGCGACAGGCTGGTGATGATGAGGGACGGACTCATTGAGTCCGATGAGCCCAACCACAGCGAATCGTAACCAAGCCTACCTGTTTGGCCTGCCAAGTCAGGCGTCGCCTCTATTTCAGCAGTGCCTCAGCAACCTGAGAATCTGAGCATAAAACCATGGAAAAGCTCTTCGGACTGCCCCTGAATGACCTGATGATCGCCTTGATCATCGTGTTTGGTATAGGCGTCTTGGTCATGAGCGTACTGGCCCTACGCAACAGGGTCGTGTTCAGGATGGGGGCACGAAACGTTCCGCGGCGGCGGGCGCAGACCATGCTCATCGTCATGGGCCTCATGCTCGCCACCCTGCTGTTCTCAGCATCGTTCGCCACCGGGGACACGGTTACAAACTCCATCCGCATGGACGCTTTAACGAACCTGGGACGGGTGGACATGTCGGTGCAGTCAGAAACAACTGATTCGACCGGCCGGCGTGCCCGGTTCGATGAGGATACATTCATCACCGTCCAGCTGGCGCTGGCAGGCGTACCGGAAGTAGACGGCGTCGCGCCGCTGCTGACTGCGCAGGCCCCTGTCCTGAATCCTGCGACGCTCCTGAGCGATCCAGTAGTGAATGTGTTGGGCATGAACCCTTTTCACATGGAGGGGTTTGATGACCTGGTGGATGCAGACGGCAACGCCCTGCCCTTGTCCAACCTCGGGCCAGGCGAAGTGCTCATCAGCGCAGCAACCGCTGAGGAAACCGGAGCAACAACTGGCAGCGAAGTCAGCACGTTCTTTGGTGCACAGCCGACACAGTTAACTGTCGCCGGGGTTTATGAGAGCGGCGGCAACCCCGCCGGACCAAACTCAATGGTGCTGCCCCTGGCTATGCTGCAGGAACTGACCGGTGCTGAAGGCCAGGTAACGTCGGTAATCATCTCGAACGCGGGTGGGCCACTCGAAGGCGCTGATCACACCGATACGGTCACCGCGGCCATTGAGCCAGCGCTCCAGGGCACAGACCTGGAGGTCAGGCCCCTGAAACAGGACGCTCTCAATGAGGCAGACGCGGTGGGGTCAAGCTTCGCGACCATCTTCCTGGTGTTCGCTCAGTTCTCCATCGCGACCGGAATCCTGCTCATATTCCTGATCTTCGTCATGTTGGCCGCCGAGCGAAAGCGTGAGCTGGGTATAGCCCGCGCCATAGGCATGCAGCGGGGTCACGTGGTGCGCCTGTTCGCCTTCGAAGGCGCTCTATACGCTCTCATTGCGGCGGCCGTCGGCAGTGTGCTTGGCGTCGCCGTGGGCTGGGGCATGGTCAGCATAATGGCGGTGGCGTTCCAGGAGTTGGAGTTTGAGCTTGCGTACACATTCAACTGGCGGACCCTGGTAATCGCCTACACGCTGGGCATGGCGGTCACATTCATTGTTGTGCTGATCTCTTCCTGGCGGGTGAGCCGACTGAACATCGTGCGTGCCGTCCGGGACATTCCAGAACCGCGCAGCGGCGGGCGCAGGAATTTGAGAGGGTTAATCCTGGCGGTCCTGCTTCCGGTCCTGGGTGCGTTCCTGGCGTTCGTCGGCCTGCAGGAAGAGCAGGCAGGCCTCTACATGCTGGGGACGTCCCTGGTGATAATCGGCGTGCCGCTGCTCCTACTTCGCTTCGGCCTGAACGAGCGACTGGCGTACACCATCGCCGGCGTGGCCCTGGTGGCATGGTGGCTTACGCCGGCGGACGTGATGGAGCCGATCACAGGGGAAATGCAACAGGGCATTGAGCTGTTCTTCCTGTCCGGGATAATGATAGTGCTGGGCGGCGTGTGGGCCGTGATGTACAACTCCGACCTCCTGCTCAAGGCCATCATTCTCGTCTTTGGGCGAGTGCGCGGGCTCACGCCGGTCCTGAAAATAGCCGTGTCCCACCCCATGCAGAACCGGTTCCGAACTGGCGTGACTGTCGCCATGTTCTCTCTGGTCGTGTTCACTTTGATGGTAATGGCGTTCATCATCCACGCCATTGCCGGGGTGTTTGAAGACACGGAACGCCTGTCGGGCGGGTTCGATGTATCCGGCAGCGCTTCCTACCTGAACCCCATCGAGGACATCCGGGCAGCCCTCCAGAAGCCCGATGGCGTCAGCCTGGAAGACTTCGTGGCGATAGCAGCGCTCAGCAACAACCCTGTCAACCTGGTCCAGGACGGTACCGGCAATGAGCCGGTCGACTTTGTAATACGCGGCGTTGATGCCGGGTATACAGAAGCCGTCACCTACGGGTTCGTGACGATGGCAGAGGAATACACCTCCGATGAGGAAGTGTGGCAGGCGCTGCACAATGAGCCGGACACCGTTGTGGTGGCGAATTACCTGGTACCGTCCAGGACCGACTTCGACTTTGGAGATGTCCCACCTGAATTCCAGCTCGAGGGCTTCTTCAGGAGTGATCCACTGCCTGAGGTACATGTGGTGGCCCAGGACCCGTTGTCGGGAACGGAGCGTCGGCTACGCGTGATTGGCGTGACGGAGGAACTCGCCTTTTACGGGGCACCGGTAATGGCTTCGCAGGCAACTGTCGATTCCTTCGTAGACTCACCCATGCCGCCATTGTCGTTCATGTTCCGTACTGTGCCAGGAGTAGATGCGGAGGCCGCAGCGCAGGCCCTGGAGACGCGGTTCCTTGCCAACGGCATGCAAACAGCGGTGTTGGAGGAAGAAATCCGCAGCAACGCGGCCACCAGCCTGATGCTGAATAACCTGCTTCAGGGTTTCATGGCCCTGGGCCTGGTGGTGGGCATAGCGGCGCTTGGTGTGATCGCCGCCCGGTC
The DNA here is from genome assembly GCA_040878005.1 of Dehalococcoidia bacterium. GTDB lineage: Bacteria > Chloroflexota > Dehalococcoidia > Lucifugimonadales > Lucifugimonadaceae > JBBDMW01. The sequence goes on along the minus strand of JBBDMW010000049.1, from coordinate 18,138 downwards.
TGTGGTTGAGCGGCGGCAGCAGATCGGCATGATGAGGGCGCTGGGCTTCCAAAAGGGCATGGTGCAGCTATCCTTCCTGATCGAGTCATCATTCATCGCCCTGGTCGGCATTGGGTTGGGCATAGCGCTTGGAGCCGGACTTGCGCCGCAGATAGTGAACGAGATATCACGTGAGGTGGAAGGAGCGAGGCTGATTGTCCCCTGGACGAACATCATCCTCGTGGTGGTGGTGGCTTACGGTGCCGCCCTGCTGACCACATTCCTGCCGGCAAGGCAGGCATCCCGCATCTATCCTGCGGAGGCGTTGAGGTATGAATAAGCGCCGGTAACTCCCGGGAGCAACAGGAATCCAACAGAAAAGCGCCATGCCGATTGCCGGCAT